>NZ_JARFVC010000009.1 GCF_029193815.1 Cytobacillus sp. S13-E01 | reverse complement strand
TTTTATACTCCCTCATTAAAGTAAGGTTTTTCTCTTGTTTTCTCTGTTTTTCTCAGTATTTCAAATTTCAATAAGACTGCACTTTAATGGACTAACAGAACTTTATTTGTATTTTAGAGGAGGAGGACATAGTTAAATAAACCCTCTTCTTCTATTTTTTTACAAAAAAGGATAATATCTAGAAATATGGTCGCTATTGGATCCCACAATGTTCATGGCGGCACACCCTCCCATTTCTCACGGCGTCATATGAAAAATATGCGCATACATTCCTTCGTTCTGCCTATCCATGAAGTGGGGTCGGCGATGCTTTCTTGCGGGGTCATTGCCCAATAGTATAAATGCTTGCCGACTGCTCCTAGCTTCTGTTGTAAGTCTTCTTCAAATTGAAACAACTTTAAAATACTTCGACTACTAAGTGAATAAAAAATGAGAATTAAATATTGTCATCGATACTACTGTTTATGTTATATAAATCTTCGACTATTTTCTGCACCTAACTTCTTTTTGATCACTTTACCCTATCCTTTTAAGCAGCTTCTTGCATACTAAAATGAGGAATATCTTGTAACATTTTAGCTGGTTCAAACTCAATTTGTTTCTTTCCAATCGTAAATAAAATACGAATTAATTTACAACATATAGCGATGATAGACTGCTTCTTTTTTAATGGATTTTCATTTCGTGTAATAAAGTACTGATGTAGTGCCTTAAATGCAGGATTTTGAGCTACAAGAGGCAACACGACTTTAAACAATAGTGCCCTTAATTTAGGACGCCCTCGTTTAGTAATAATTGTTTGCCCTTTCCACTTTCCTGATGTAGCTAGTTTTAAGTTTAATCCTGCTAACTTAACAATTTGGTCGGGATGTGAGTACTTTTGTAAATCACCGACTTCTGCAAAAAAGGAGGCTACTGTAACTTGTCCAATACCTTTAATATCTCCCATCTCTCTCGCCCCTGGAACATCTTGTATGATGTTCTCTACTTCACTCCAGACGCTCTCTAATTGTTCTGAAAGAAGATCGTATTGGTCTAGTAAGCTTTTTAATTTTAACCTAGCTAGACTTCGCCCCTCTTTAATGCCTACTGAACGAAGGGCAACGTTTTTCAACTGAACAACCTTCTTTATTCCCACACCTTTTTTAACTTCTTTACGAATTTCAGCTAGAATTTCCAAGTCTTCACGCTCTAATAACTCATCAGGAAAAAGTCCCATTCTTAGAACTTGTAGAGAAGCTTTTCCATCCCACTTCCCAAAGACCGTTAAATATTCAGGAAAGAAACGGTCGAGCCATTGGTGAACTATATTTTTCACAGCTGTTAGGTCCTGTACCAATTGGTTATATAGGTTCATACCTTCACGTAAATCCGAGTATATACCTTCCGGTAAATTGGGCTCCGAATATCTTCCGCCCTCAATAAGTCTAGAGATAACTCTAGCATCCTTGAAATCATTCTTAGTAGGAGAATTGTCATCTAACTCCTTTGTTTGCTTAACATGAGCTGGATTAACTACAACCACCTTTTTTCCTTTTTCTTTTAGCCAATAAGCCAACGGAAGCCAATAATGTCCAGTAGGTTCCATCCCAATGATGACATCTTCCTTAGACTGTTTAGCTTTGATTTGATTTAACCAGTTTATGAAACCTTCAAAACCCTCATATGTGTTTAAAAATGTATGAGCTTTTCCAAATTGTATACCTCTATAATCTTGTGCTCTTGCGACATGCTTATGTTTAGCAATGTCAACCCCTATAATTAAGGTTTTTTCTGTAAGTTGCAGAATCTTGTCATTTTGTTTATACTTCATTTTATGTCCTCCTTTGGTTATTAAATGTCCTTTGCGCTGATCAGCTTGGACACTTTGTATCATACCAAGGAGGCTTATTTTATTCAAATCTCATTTTGCTTTAATACAGGAATGCTTTCTTATCTTTCAAGAAAAGCGAAAGGCGCGCCCGGAGCTAGACACTAAAACTAGGTACAAACTTTTATACTTTCTTATCTTTCAAAAAAAAAGATTAGCCCGTGTTTAAAGGACTAATCTTCTATAGTGATCAACTCTATTACTCTTCGTCTTCTTCAGCAAGGAATGTGTTTAGCATTTCCTCAATCATATCCCATTCTTCTTCAGTTTCGATTGGTTGTAGTTCGCCTTCTTCATTTTCAGCATTACTATCGAAACTTGATGCATGTATTTCAATTTCTTCATCATCATTTTCGTCAGCCCCTAGTGGATAATAAAGAACGTATGATTTCTTGAATTCTTCTGAATCAAATGTAAAAAGTACTTCGCATAGTTGTTCATTTCCGTTTTCGTCAATTACAGTAATTTGGTTATCATCATGTGTCATATCTTTCACCTCATCTAATTTTTACTATCAAGATAGCCTTGCAAAATCATAACTGCAGCCATTTTATCAATTACCTTTTTGCGTTTTTTTCTGCTCACATCAGCAGAAATTAACATTTTTTCCGCTGCCATTGTAGTAAGACGTTCATCCCACAGTATAGTTGGAAGTCCGAACTGTTCATTTAACATGTCTGCAAACACTTGACTAGCTATACCCCTAGGTCCAATTGTACCATTCATATTTTTGGGATAGCCGATGACAATTGAATCTACACCATACTCGTCAATTAGTTGGCGAAGTCTGTCCAAGCCAAATTGTTGTCTTTCTTCATTAATCTTTATTGTTTCAATACCTTGTGCAGTCCAGCCCATTTCATCGCTAATGGCTACACCTATGGTTTTTGATCCAACATCTAAGCCAAGTACACGCATCTGGTTTATCCCTCTCGATGACTCTTTAAGTATGATTTCACTAATTCCTCAATTAATTCATCACGCTCAAGCTTGCGAATAATATTACGTGCATCTTTATGACGAGGAATGTAAGCTGGGTCTCCTGACAATAAATAACCTACAATTTGATTAATAGGATTATATCCTTTTTCCTGTAGAGCTTCATAAACTTTAATCAATACCTCATTAACATTTGTTTCAATCGGTTCTTCAGGAAAATTGAATTGCATTGTTTTATCAAATGAGCTCATCTTCTGCACCTCACTCTCAGATTCTGCTGCATGAATCTGGTATGTCATCTCTTATATCCATTGTACACTAACTAAAGACAATATAAAAACTTTATCAAACTGATTTTACCCATTCTTCGACAAATTGTAATGCGCGATCAAGTTCTTCAGGGTTCTTACCACCCGCTTGTGCCATATCGGGGCGTCCGCCACCACCGCCACCACACCTAGTTGCTACTTCCTTAGCCAGCTTCCCAGCATGGAAGCCTTTTTCAATTAGGTCTTTCGTGACTCCAGCTGTAATATTTACTTTATCTTCATTTACACTGCCGAGTACAATGACAGCAGAGCCGAGCTTTTGTTTTAAATCATCTACCATTGTACGCAGATTATTCATATCAATCCCATTTATTCTGCTATATAAAACGGTAACATCTCCAATTTGTTTTGCCTTATCAACGAGGTTTCCTGCTTCAATATTACCAAGCTTAGCTGACAAGGACTCATTTTCTCTTTGAAGATTACGTAATTCGTATTGAAGTGCTTCAATACGAATTGGCACTTCCTTTGGTTTTGTTTTTAACATGGAAGCAACATCTTGTAATAGCTTTACTTGGTCGCTCACTATTTGGTAAGCAGCTTGTCCAGTTAAAGCTTCTATTCTTCTAGTTCCAGCTCCAATTCCTGTTTCTGAAACAATCTTAAATAAGCCAATTACTGATGTGTTTGGAACATGACAACCACCACAAAGCTCTAAGCTATAGTCTCCAACTTGGACAACACGAACGATATCTCCATACTTTTCACCAAATAATGCCATTGCACCCATTGCTTTTGCTTCATTTAGAGACTTATATTGAATATCTACAGCTATACTTCTCCAAATCTTTTCATTTACAATTGACTCAATCTTTTCAAGCTCATCATCTTTAATTTGACCAAAATGTGAGAAATCGAATCGTAAACGCTCGGCAGACACTTGAGAACCTGCTTGATTAACATGTTCTCCTAATACATCCTTTAAAGCTTGGTGTAAAAGATGTGTCGCTGTATGGTTTTTAATAATGTTTGCTCTTTTTTCATTATTTATTTTTGATGTAACAGAAGCGCCTTTTTGAATTGAACCTTTTTCTACAATAACACTGTGAATGTTTTGGCCATTCGGTGCTTTTTGAACATCCTTAACTAGTAGCCTTACATCTTCATTAACAAGTTCCCCTTGGTCAGCTACTTGACCCCCACTTTCTGCATAAAATGGAGTTTTATTGAGAATAATCTGAATTTCGTCTCCAACTACTGCACGGTCAACTAATTCACCATTCTTCAAAATAACATCTACAACTGATGTCGTTTCAAGGTTTTCATAGCCTACAAATTCACTTTCTACTCGAATTTCTCCAAGTACACCTGTTTGAACCTGCATTGAATCAACATCCTGCCTAGCCGCTCTTGCACGCGCACGTTGACTATTCATCTCACTTACAAAACCGTCATGATCAAGTTTCATTTTTTCTTCTTCTGCATATTCTTCTGTTAGTTCAACAGGGAAACCATATGTGTCATATAATCTAAAAACATCTTCGCCTGCAATAGTGTCATTCCCTGCTGCTTTTTCTTTCTTTATGACGCCAGAAAGGATAGCCAAACCTTCATTTAAGGTTTCATGGAAACGCTCTTCTTCATTTTTTACCACTTTCTGGATAAATTCTTTCTTAGCCTGAACCTCTGGATAAAAATCAACCATAATTTCTCCTACAACAGGTACCAGTTCAAACATAAAAGGTCTGTTAATGTTGATTTGCTTCGCATAACGGACTGCACGACGTAGTAAACGACGTAATACATATCCACGTCCTTCATTTGAAGGCAGTGCACCATCACCAACTGCAAAAGTTACTGTACGGATATGATCTGCAATCACTTTGAAAGCAACATCTTTTTCTTTATCTTGCAGGTATTTCACACCAGATACATGTTCGGTTGCCTCTATAATCGGGATAAATAAATCGGTATCAAAGTTTGTTGGGACATTCTGAATAACCGAAACCATTCGCTCTAATCCCATACCAGTATCAATGTTTTTCTTTGGTAGCGGTGTATAAGTTCCATCCGGATTATGGTTAAATTGTGAAAATACTAAATTCCATACCTCTAGGTAACGCTCATTTTCCCCGCCTGGATATAGTTCAGGGTCTTCTAGGTTATTACCATAGGATTCCCCACGATCATAAAAGATCTCAGTATTTGGTCCACTTGGTCCTTCACCTATATCCCAGAAATTCCCTTCTAAACGGATGATTCGTTCCTCAGGAACACCAATTTTATCTTTCCAAATATCAAAAGCTTCGTTGTCTTCTGGATGAATTGTAACTGAAAGCCTATCAGGATCAAAGCCAATCCAGTCTTTACTAGTTAAAAATTCCCAAGCCCAGATGATAGATTCCTCTTTAAAGTAGTCCCCTATGGAAAAGTTACCCAGCATTTCAAAAAATGTATGATGTCTAGCTGTTTTACCAACGTTTTCGATATCATTTGTACGAATTGATTTTTGTGCATTACAAATTCGAGGATTCGCTGGGATAACTCGACCATCAAAATATTTTTTTAATGTTGCAACACCACTGTTAATCCATAACAGGGAAGGATCTTCATGTGGAACTAATGGTGCACTAGGTTCAATAGCATGACCTTTTTCTTTAAAAAAATCAAGAAACATTTGACGTACTTGAGCAGATGTTAAATTCTTCATTATCTCTTTACCTCCAATTTTGGTTTAAATAAGCGTATGCGCCTTAGTCAGTCAGAAACAATAAAAGTGGCCAACATACTCTCTCTAGTCGACATCCGCATAGCAGGTTCTTAAAAGACACCAACACAGAACCGGCATTTGCTTTTAGAGGCGCTAAACTGGACAAAAAACTGCATAAAAAAATACCCTTATCCCAAAACAGGGACGAGAGTATTCTCGCGGTACCACCCTGATTATGAACATAGAGTTATATGTTCATCACCTCAATACAGCTTTGGTAACGGTGCCTACCGGTAGTTTTTCCCTACACTCAGGATTAGCGTTCCGTTTTCCTCCACCCTAGAATTTCTCTCAGCCTTAGGAAATCCCTCTCTGACGTGAAAAATCACGTGGTAGATGGTTTAAAAACGTACTCGGGTCCTTCATAGTTTTATGTATTAATACATATATTGTAATGATAATTTAAATCCGATTATAGACAAGCGTTTGCTATTTGTCAATGTTTGTTGAGTTGAAATAAATTAAACGTTACTAGTTGATATGACTTATGATACTTATTACTTGTATTGGTCCTTATGACTCGACTCCTTTAATAAAGTGTGATTTAGCATGCACAATAATGACTTTTATAATTGCTAAGACTGGTACAGCAATTATTAACCCAATCACACCACCAACTTCTCCACCCAATAGTAAAGCCACCATAATCATGATTGGATGCATATGCAGGCTTTTGCCTACAATTATTGGCGAAAGAAGATTACCCTCAATAAATTGTAAAATAAAAACGATAATAAGAACTACAATAACCATTTCAATCGATATTGTTGCTGCAATAAGCCCCGCCGGAATCGCACCAATTAATGGACCGAAATAGGGAATGATATTAGTAATTCCAATCACGACACCAAGTAATAAAGGGTACTTCATTCCGAAAATCCATAATGCAATTGAAGCAAAAAGTCCTATGATTAGACAAACCAGTAATTGACCTCTAATATAATTTCCTAATGACTCATCGATGTCTTTAATAAATAATTGCCCAGACTGCCTGAAACGTCTGGGTGTTATATACCAAATTGCTTTTTTTATCTCGTCATAGTCTTTAAGCATGTAAAATACAATAAAAGGGATAATTGCTAATAATAAAATAGAGCTAAGCAGCATCTTCAATGTACCTATAACCTTATTTAAAATATAGTCCATTCCTTCTTCAATCGTAATAAGGCCTTCTTCAAGTTTTGCATTTAGTCCACTCGGTAAATACGATGCCTTATTTTGAATGTTTGTTAGCCATTCACGATATGTTTCTAGAACTAATGGGAAATTTTCAACTAACTCCCTCAACTGTGTAATGACAATGGGTATACCACGATATATCCCAAACCCCATGCCTCCAAAGAATAAAATATAAATAATAAGGATGGCCATTGATCTAGGGAGTCCCTGGTAATGGATTTTTTCAACTAACGGATGAAGCAGGTAGGTAATAAAGCTGGAAATAAGAAAGGGAAGTAATACTATTTTTATCACATGTACAATTGGAACCCATATTGGGGCTAATTTCAAAAACACAAACAGTGCTAGAAAAAAAAGTAATAAAACACCAAATCTAAGTAGCCACTTTATTGAAGATTCATTCAATATTATTTCTCCTTTCACTCTTATTTACGGTTTTATGCCTAACACAAGTCCCTCTATTTTTATCTAATTAAAAAGACTAGAAAATTGCTTGGGAACTTGAACAAAATTTTTACACTTTCTTTATATTTGAAGAAAGCCCCACTAAAATAGTGGGGCTTTGCCATTAATAAATCGCTTTAGAAAGTCGTTTACGCATTTGTTTCATTGTTTTATTGTTCATCATATTCCCCATATTGTTTCTTTGAGCCATGCTGTATGCAGCCGCACCTAACCCAAGAGCAATTATTGAAGTCATTGTTTTATTCATTCTGCTTCCCCCTAGCTTTAGATTACATACTTAGTGTTCTGTCATCTTCAGCAAACAAATCGTCAAGTGAGCTTAGAGACCCGTCCTCTTCAACCTGATGGGTATATATTTGTCCTTTTAAAACTGAAAGTTCAATGAAACAGGTCCAGCAGTAGTATTGATTTACGCCAATTTTTCCAATATCTTTACTTTTACAATTTGGGCACTTTAACACAGGTGTACACCTCTCATCATGGTTTTACATCAACGACGATGACATCTTTACCAACTGTGATTGGTTGATTAGTTCTTACAACCTTTTTCCCCTCAGTTATATCTGCAAAGAAGCCATCCGTTAGCTCATACCCTATAATAGTGCCCAATTCTTCTTGAAAATATACATCCTCCAAAAGCCCAAGCTTTTCACCTTCAGCGGATAATACTGGTTTTCGAAAAAGACCATGATGAGAGCTTATAAAATGTGTGGTTTTATTTTGCTGTACCATTGGTAAGGTTTCAAGGTTACATTTAACCATTACTCCACCGGAACCAATCGATGCGATACTCGCTATAGGAATTAATCGATCTCGACTGAAAAGGCCTTTTCCATCTAAAACTAACGATTTGACCTCCCCAGTTGTGGTGATACATATATCTGAGACATTCCCTAACAATTTACCTGTTTTTTCGTTATATACTGGTACACCTTTTAATAATGATAATGTCCGCAAAGATATCAACCACCTTCCGAACATTACTTATCTTTCACTTTCATCCATAAAGTCATACGGTGAAAGGTTTTCCATGCCAATATTTGCATCCCTCATAAAAGGTACTACATCAACTCCAGATTCAGCGTCAGTGGGTATGACTAATTTTTCTAATGGGGCTTTTAAATCATGCTGAAGTTTTGTAGCAAGTGTTGTTTGCCGAAGTCCATCATCATTCCTACGAATTCCTTGACGTAGTGCTTCTTCTTCTCCACATAATATTAAGAAGTTCTTACTTCTTGTAATTGCAGTGTAAATTAGATTTCTTCTTAGCATTCGATAATAGCTTTTCACAATTGGAAGGATAACAATTGGAAATTCACTACCTTGAGATTTATGGATTGAGCAACAATATGCATGTGTAATTTGCGTTAGTTCTTGTTTCGTATAGGTGGCTTCATTTCCGTCAAACGAGATAACTATTAAGTCCTGTTTCTCAGTGTTCTCTTTTGCATAAAAGATTGAAACAATTTCACCAATATCCCCATTAAAGACGTTGCTTTCAGGTTGATTAACTAATTGAAGTACTTTATCACCAACCCGATAGATGCTATCCCCGAATTGCATTTCACGTTTTTGATCGGACTTTGGATTAAACATGTCCTGTAACATGATATTTAATTGATCAATCCCAGCTGATCCCCGGTACATCGGAGCAAGTACCTGAATATCTCTTGCGGAATAGCCTTTTTCCTTAGCATTTTGTGATACTTTTCGTACCACATCCAAAACCTGTGTTTGACTGCACTTTATAAATGACCGATCAGGTTTAGGATTGGTAATATCTGGTGGTAAACCGCCTGTTTTAATATCATGAGCGAGATCAATAATTGATGAGCCTTGTGCTTGTCTATAAATATCAGTTAGAAGCACAGTTGGTATAACCTTGGAGGCTAATAAATCCTTCAATACTTGTCCTGGACCAACCGATGGCAATTGATCTTCATCACCCACAAGGAGCACTTGCATGGAAGGTGGTAATGATTTGAATAATTGGTTTGCTAACCAAATATCGACCATCGATACCTCATCAACAATAAGTAATTTTCCATTAATCTGATTATCTTCATCATGTACAAAGCCTTCAACTCCGTTCCACCCAAGGAGGCGATGAATCGTCACAGCTGGCAGCCCTGTCGCCTCACTCATTCTTTTAGCTGCTCGACCTGTTGGAGCAACTAAAAGGATAGGAAAAGGATTTTCGTCATTATAATCCTTCGGTTCTAAAGAGCATCCATGTAATTCACCATATAATTCGACAATACCCTTAATAACAGTCGTTTTTCCTGTTCCTGGACCGCCTGTTAATAAAAGCATTGGAGACATTAACGCATTTTGAATGGCTTGTTTTTGAGATGGTGCATATTCTACTTTCAATCTTTCTTCAAGTTTTCCTAATGCCAATAAAAACTCACTCTCAGGAAAGCTATCTGCGTATTCTGTTTGCTCAAGAATTCTTGTAATATTTGTTACTAGTCCTTTCTCAGAATAAAATAGAGAAGGGACATACACGCGTTCCTCTTCAATTATAAGCTTTCCTTCTTCAGCTAAACACGTTATTTCCCGAGAAATGTCGAATTCTGAAATAACATCGCGTTTATTTTCTTCTAAAAGATGCTTTACCTTATGTAGTAATTGGGCTTGCAACAAATAAACGTGTCCTTCTTGGATAGAATCCTGTTCAAGGATATATAAACAGCCAGCGCGAATTCGATCTGAATGATTCCCTGATATGCCTAAAACATGTCCAAGCTCGTCTGCTCGTCCAAAACCAATCCCTTCAACATCCTCAACCATTTTGTACGGATTTTCTTGTATTATTTCCAATGTCTGATCTTTATACGTTTGATAGATTTTCATTGACAATTGCGGACCAAAACCATATTGCGACAGGCCTATCATGATTTGTTCAAGACCTTGGTGTTCAATTAAGGATTTATATATTTCTTTAGCCTTTTCATCCGATAATTTTGGGATTTTAGATAATACAGTAGGGTTTTCTAAAATTTTTGAAATTGCACTTTCACCTAATGTCTCAACAATGTTTTCAGCCGTTTTCTTACCAATACCTTTAAATAAATCACCTGACAAATATTGGATAATACCTTGCTTTGATTGTGGTAATTCTTTCCTAAAATGTTCAACATGAAATTGAAGTCCAAACTTAGGATGCTCCTTTAGCGCTCCAAAAAATATGTATACTTCGTCTTCATGAATTCTCGGGAAATAACCTGTAACAACTGCCTCCCTCTCAGTATATTCTTCATTTGTATCCTGAACACGAACCCTAACAACAGAATAAAGATTTTTCTCGTTATGAAAAATAGTAACTAAATGTGTACCTTTAATGTATTTCTGTTGCTCTTGAAATAGATCAAGGGAGTTTTGTTGTTCCATTTTATTTCCCTCCTAACATCACCACAAATTATTTATGATTTAATTATTGTTATTTCCTGCTTCTTCAACTAATTTTTTTCCATGTCCGGCCAAAAGGTGATCAGGTTGAAGTGACAGTGCTTTGTCAAACATTAATATCGCGGCTTCACCATCATCTTTATAACCTGCAAATGCTACCCCTAAATTATAATAAGCATCTGCATGTGTTGGATCTAGTTCAATTACTTTATTAAATTGTTCTATTGCTTCGTCAATCATCGATTGACTGGCCAGGCTTAGTCCGAATTGGAAATGTGCCTCTATATCGTCTACATTTAACTCAACCGCTCGTTGAAAATAGGGCATAGCAAGGCGTGGCTGGTCTATCTGTTGAATCGTCATTCCTAACATAAAATAAAGATCTGAATTATCCAAGCCTTTTTTCATCGCCTCTTCAAACATTTTTCTAGCTTCTGCAAAGTTCTCATCATTAAAATAAAGATTTCCCGCACCATAGTATGCAGTTGCAGCTTCTGGATCTAGTTCTATTGCTTTATTAAAAAAATTCAAAGCCTTTTCTTCCTCACCAAGAGCAGATAATAAATTGCCAAAATTAATATAGACGAGTGAGTCATTTGGGTTTTCTTCTATTGCCTCAGCAAAAGCTTTCGCTGCTTCCTCGTATTGCCCTTCTTGCATATATTTAATACCTTGTTTATTTTTATCTAGCATTATATACACTCCAAACATTAGTTTTCTAACTATTTTTGTCTAATTATTATAGCATAGCTGGGATTTTGAAGCTTTCTATACTAAAACAATATATTTTTCTTAAAAAGCCGAAAACCTCAACTCGACAAAATAGAGTTGAGGCTTCATATGAGTTTTCTACTATTTATTTAAACATACCAGATTTTTTCATTCTCTTTAAATACTTCATCAATAGTACCCCCGCCAATACAAACTTCATCGTGATAAAAAACGACTGCTTGTCCAGGTGTTACGGCTCGAATCTGTTCATCAAAAACAACAGTTACATTGTTGTTATCAATAAAACGGACAGTAACATCATTATCTTGCTGACGGTATCTAAATTTAGCAGTACATTTTATCTCTTCGTTTGGTTGTTTACCTGAAACCCAGCTAATGTTAGTTGCAATAATTGAGTCAGAATACAGTAATTCATTATGAAATCCTTGTTCAACATACAAAATGTTTTTTTTAAGATCCTTACCAACTACAAACCAAGGTTCCCCACTTCCACCAATACCTAGACCCTGTCTTTGGCCAATCGTGTAATACATCAGTCCATCATGTTTACCTTTAACCTCACCAGCAAGTGTTTCCATGTTACCTGGCTGTGCAGGAAGATAGTTACTTAAAAAATCTTTGAAGTTCCTTTCACCAATAAAGCAAATTCCAGTACTATCTTTTTTAGCTGCAGTAGCTAGATTGGCTTTATGCGCAATTTCACGCACCATTGATTTCTCAATATTTCCTATTGGAAAAAGAACCTTTGAAAGTTGGTCTTGTCCTAGTTGATTTAAAAAGTAGGTTTGGTCTTTATTTTCATCTAACCCACGTAGCATTTTATATTCTCCACCAATATATTCAACACGTGCATAATGACCAGTCGCTAAATAATCTGCTCCTAGGGTAAGGGCATGCTCAAGAAATGCTTTAAATTTAATTTCTTTATTGCACATTACATCCGGATTTGGAGTTCGACCCGCTTTATATTCTTCTAAAAAGTACGTAAAAACTTTGTCCCAATACTGCTTTTCAAAATTAACAGCATAATAAGGAATACCGATTTGATTACACACTCTTATAACATCATTATAGTCCTCAGTAGCTGTACACACACCGAATTCATCGGTGTCATCCCAGTTTTTCATGAAGATGCCAATTACATCATAACCCTGCTCTTTTAGGAGAAGAGCTGCTACAGATGAATCCACTCCACCAGACATTCCTACCACAACACGTGTGTCTTTAGGTGCTTTATTCAATTTATTTCACTTCCATTACTAAAAGTTTTATTTTGTTAAACGCTTTACTACTTTTACGGTTTCCTCTGCAGCTTTTCTAACTTGTTCTTCTGTATTACCTAGTCCGAAGCTAAAGCGGATCGATGATTTTACACGATCAGAATTACGACCAAACATCGCAACTAACACATGTGACGGGTCTATGGAGCCAGCCGTACAAGCTGATCCACTTGAAGCTGAAACCCCCGCCAAATCTAAGTTCACTAGCATGGATTCTACATTGGTTTTTGGAAAAGAAAGATTAATGATGTGTGGCAGGGATTCTACAGATTTGCCATTGATGTTAAACACAATTTTATGTTGATTTAACGTTCCTGTAAATATCTCTTGGAATTTCAGATAATCTGCCCTTCGTTCCTGTAGGTTTTGTTTAGAAAGGTGTACAGCATGAGCTAAACCAATAATACCAGCCACATTTTCTGTACCAGCACGTCTTTTTCTTTCTTGTTCTCCACCATAAAGGTTCGGTGTTATTTTGATTCCTTCTCTAGCATATAAAAAACCTGTACCTTTAGGACCATTTATCTTGTGTCCTGATACGGATAGTAAATCAACTCCAAGTTCATTTACCTGAATTGGAATTAAACCGAAAGCTTGGACGGCATCGGTATGTAAAACAGCTTGGTGATCTTGAATAAGTTCACCGATTTCTTTAATTGGTTGGACGACACCGACCTCATTATTACCATACATAATTGAAACTATTATCGTTTCAGTAGTTAACGCTTCTTCAATGTCTTTAATCGAAACCAATCCATTTTCATCAACAGGTAGGTAGGTAACTTCAAATCCCTCTGCTTCTAAAAATTCACAAGTATGAAGTACAGCATGATGTTCAATCACGGTTGTAATAATATGGTTTCCTTTTTCACGGTTTGCTAAAGCAACGCCAATTAAAGCTAAATTATCAGCTTCAGTACCCCCACTAGTAAAAATGATTTCTGTTGGTTTTGCTCCAATTGAATGTGAAATGCTTTGTCTAGCCTCATCGAGTGCATGACGGCTTTGACGTCCATAGTGATGAATACTTGATGGATTACCAAATATTTCAGTCATATACGGTAGCATCTTGCAGGCAACATCAGGGTGCATAGGTGAGGTGGCAGCGTGATCCAAGTATACTCTATCCAAATAATACCCCTCCTTTTAACAACCGGTCATTTTTTAAAAGATAAGAAAGTATAAAAGTTTGTACCTAGTTTTAGTGTCTAGCTCCGGGCGCCAATATCTTCTGCAAAAATAATACAAAAAATGATTAGATTTATTTTAACCTTATAGTTTGGTTATCATAACAATACAAACTTAGATATTTGTTATATATAAAACATGTATGATTCCTGTTCACCATCAGTATAGCTCGCTAAATCATCAAGAGTTGTGTTGTCTAATACCTCTTTAACTGCATCTCTTATCCGAATCCAAAGTTCACGTTTAGCAGGTTCTTCATCCTCTAATACTTCTACAGGACTTATAGGTCCTTCTAGAACACGGATAACGTCACCCGCTGTAATTTTAGTTGGTTCATCTGCTAATATGTACCCACCATATGCTCCGCGGATACTTTTCACCAATCTTGCATTACGTAATGGTGCTACAAGTTGTTCTAAATAGTGCTCTGATAAATTATGGGTTTGAGCAATAGATTTTAAGGAGGTTGGTCCTTCTCCATGCTTTTTTGCAAGTTCAATCATGATTGTTAAACCATATCTACCTTTTGTCGAGATCTTCATCTTTTACACCCCTAATTCCCTAGTTACTTAAATTGTTGATTTTTATAACTGGTTCATATCGTTTAGATACTTTATTTAGTAGACTGTCCGCTATACCTTGACATTGCGGTAATGTATGCCCAACTATTGTACCAATAGTAAAACTAAAAATGATCGTTCCAATAAAAACCGGTCCCCCAAGTAGCCACCCAACTGTAAGAACGACAATTTCCATAGCTCCTCGTATATATTGTACCTTCCAGCCTGTTTTTTCAGTCAGTGCAATCATTAAGCTATCTCTAGGTCCTGCACCGCATCGTGCTGAAATATATAACCCTATACCATACCCTGAGATTGCAATACCAAATAGAAGCATGATAATTTTCCCGAAAATTGTGCTTGGTGTTTGTAGAAAAGGAATCATCATATACATATCGATAAACAATCCAACTGTTAGCATATTCAAAAATGCTCCTAGTTGGGGAAAGGTCTTTGTCATCAGTCCCGTTAGTGCTAATATGACGAAGCCTGCAATAATTGACCAAGAACCAATCGAGAGTCCTAACTGATTATATAAACCAATGTGCAACACATCCCATGGTGATGCGCCAAAATTGGCTTTAATTGTTAGTACAATACCTAGGGACATTACTAATAAACCTGTAAAATAGATACTCCATTTAGTAAGTAAATTAGGTAAACTATATTGCCCTTTCAGTCTCATCTAGTCTTTCACTCCGTTCTGATCTTAGGTAGTAGTCAGTTTACAGTGATTTTATATACGCTTTTTAAGCTAATCAGAAATTATCCATAAATTCTATACGCATAAGGGCAACTACGCCTCTGTCTTTGCCTATTAGGCCCGCTACTCGGTGAGTTTTCTTTACCATAAGCTTTTGCAATTATAGCATATATTGAACAACTAATGTATTTTAACAACTCCATAAAATATGATAAAGTTAATTAATCAAATGCAGTTCTAACGAATATCGTCCTTAGTGGAATCAATAACAAGAAAAGCGCAGGGCGCCCGCCTATCGGCGCATCGATTTAAACCCGCCACGTCCTGTGGCGAACATCGACATCAGCACATCCTGTTCAAGTCAAGCATAAGACAAGCCGTCTGGAAGGTTGTTCTTTGACCTTCCAGACGGATTGGCTTATACCATAGAGCCGATGGCGCCTGGAGCTAGACGTAGATAGACAAACACACGAAGTTATACACAACCCTACGATTTTATAAATTCCTAAATAACAAGAAAAAGAAAATACTTAGCCGATTGAGGGGAAATATAAGTGAAACAAAAACCGTTGGCATTTCGAATGCGACCTACTAAAATAGACGAAATTATCGGCCAACAACACCTTGTTGGTGAAGGTAAAATTTTACATCGAATGGTAAAAGCAAAACACCTTACTTCTATGATACTATATGGACCTCCTGGTATTGGTAAAACCTCAATAGCAACTGCTATTGCTGGAAGCACAAAGACAGCATTTAGAAAGCTTAATGCGGTTGTAAACAACAAAAAAGATATGGAAATTGTCGTTGAAGAGGCAAAAATGTCAGGTAAAGTTATTTTAATTTTGGATGAGGTTCATCGTCTAGATAAAGCTAAGCAGGATTTTCTTCTACCGCACCTAGAAAGTGGTTTAATTACTCTGATAGGTGCTACAACTAGTAACCCTTACCATGCAATAAACCCTGCTATACGAAGTCGGTGTCAAATATTCGAACTTAAGCCCCTACTCCCAGATGAGATTGAGCTAGCATTGGTTAGAGCTATCAGTGATACTGAACACGGCCTAGGTTCACTTAATGTTGAGATTACATCAGAAGCCTTATCACATATTGCTAATTCCTCAGGCGGCGATGTTCGGTCCGCTCTCGGAGCAATCGAGCTTGCTGCACTTTCAACAGATGCAAATGAAGACGGTATAATTAAGATTAATTTACCAATTGCTGAAGAGTGTATGCAAAATAAGAGCTTTGTTCATGACAAAAACGGTGATGCCCATTATGATGTGTTATCTGCATTTCAAAAATCGATTCGTGGAAGTGATGTTAATGCTGCATTACATTATTTAGCTCGCTTAATTGAAGCAGGTGATATGGTTAGCATTAGTCGTAGGTTATTAATTATTGCATATGAAGATATCGGGCTTGCTAGTCCACAAGCAGGGCCACGCGCACTTTCTGCTATTGAAGTCGCAGAAAGAGTAGGATTTCCAGAGGCACGAATCCCACTTGCTAATATTGTTATTGAACTATGTCTATCACCTAAATCCAATTCCGCCTATAAAGCTCTTGATTCAGCCATTCAAGATGTTCGGTCAGGATTTTCAGGAGACATCCCTGATCATCTAAAGGATGCTCACTACAAAGGAGCTGAAAAGCTTGGCCGTGGAATAGAGTATAAATATCCTCACAACTATGAAAACGGATGGGTCAAACAGCAATATTTACCTGACAGGCTTAAAAACAAAACTTATTTTGAGCCAAAACACACTGGGAAATTTGAACAAGCACTTGCTCAATTATATGAAAAACTTCAAAAGAATCGGTAAACGGATGTTGTTTCATCCTCTTAACGATTTTGATGGTCGTTGATCTTATTCAACTATTTACTTTTGCAGTATCTAGTTTTTGCTATAATTAAAAGTGCTAGATTTAACCAAGTTTATGACGGAAGTGATGTTGTAATACTTTATAAAACTATCAAAATGTATAAATCGCTCCTTTGTTGGTCATGATAGATAAAAAACTAGCATGAACAGGGAGTTGAAACATATGAAAGTAAGACAAGATGCTTGGTCACATGAAGATGATTTATTATTGGCTGAAACGGTACTACGTTATATACGTGAAGGTGGCACTCAACTAGCTGCTTTTGATGAAGTTGGAGATAAACTAAACCGAACATCAGCCGCTTGTGGATTTCGCTGGAATGCAGAAGTTAGGAACCAATATGAACAAGCGATAGCGATTGCGAAAAAGCAGAGAAAAGAACGGAAACGAGCAATGGAGAATAATAATAAACAAAACTTCATTCAAGAGGTTGGACAATCCAATCAAACATTTCTCAATACTATTATGAATAAGCTTACTAATGAACAGGAATCTGATCCATTTGAACATAATCAATATTTGGAAGATAATGATACGACTACTGAATATAAACAAGAGTATGCAACTGAATTAATTCCAGCTACTCCAAAATCTATTACACTTGAGGATTGTATTTCATTTTTAACTAGCTTAAAGAAACAAGACCAGAATTCTTATAAATTAATGAATGAAAATGAAAGATTAAAACATGAGCATAGTGATCTTTTACAAAAAAATAAAGAATTGGAAAAGAAACTCCAAAAATTAACAGAACAGCAAGCTATGATTCAAGAAGACTATCAGGCACTTGTTCAGATAATGGACCGAGCTCGTCGAATGGTTTTATTTGAGGAAAATGAAGATCGAAAAGCACCATCATTCAGAATGGATAAGAATGGGAATCTAGAAGTAGCTAAATAAAAAAATCGTGGCATCATGCCACGATTTTTTTAAAATATAAAAAGATAAAATTTTGTACCTAGTATTGGTGTCTAGCTCCGGGCGGCCTGCGCATTCCTTATTCTTCTGATACACGTGATATTTTTATATCCTTTAACATTTCACGAACTACATGACTAGCCATAACGAGCCCTGCGACAGATGGAACGAAAGCATTGGATGATGGCGGAAGCTTCGCCTTTCGAATTTTTGCGTTCAAGTCCGGAACAATTTCTTCACGAATGTCTTCTCTAATCACGATTGGACTTTCATCTGAAAATACGACATTTATTCCTTTACGAATTCCTTCTTTTCTTAATCTTGTTCTAATAACCTTTGCAATTGGATCTGTGTGCGTTTTAGAAATATCAGCGATTTTAAAACGAGTTGGGTCCATCTTATTTGCAGCACCCATGCTTGAGATTATTGGTATATTGCGTTCTAAACACTGTTTCATCAAATGGATTTTATAGGAAATCGTGTCAGATGCATCAACTACAAAATCAAGTCCATAACTAAAGAACTGCTCGTACGTATCTTCAGTATAGAACATTTTTAACGCTATAACTTCGCAATCAGGATTAATGTCAGCAATACGTTCCTTCATAAGTTCAACTTTCTGTCTTCCTACTGTTGAAAGAAGCGCTATCAGCTGGCGGTTTACATTTGTTATATCTACATCATCTTTGTCAACTAAAACTAGCCTACCTACTCCTGATCGAGCTAGTGCTTCTGCTGAAAATGACCCTACTCCACCAATACCTAGTACTGCTACTGTGCTATTTTTTAATGTCTCTAATCCTTGTTTTCCAATTGCTAATTCATTTCTAGAGAACTGGTGTAACATTCTATCAACTCCATTAGTAATTTTACTATGTATACTTAGCAGTGCAACACGACTGCTATTTAACGAACCTGTTGCAGTATTTTACCCGAATAGAACTATATCATACTTGAACTGAATTGCAAGTAAATCTATATGAGAAATTAAAGGTTACATAAAAGTGCAAACAAAAACCCTGTATAAGTACAAAATTACTTACACAGGGCTAATTAATTAGCATTATAGTAATAAAAGGGAGTCCCAATTGTGCCGTCGATGCCTTCGTTTTGAACCCGCACTCGGCAGGTGGGTGCCCTGTTTCAACTTTGTAAGTCCTCATCCATGAGGCATGTACGCGGCAAGAAAACTCCGGGCTCCCGTATAACTTATTGTTCGGTCAAAACAATAGATTATACGACGAACACATCAGGACTCTTTAACTCTATGTCAAAATAATAACATAGTGCTAAAGCGTTTTCAAGGTGATTAGAATATGATTTTAAGACCTTTTTTCAACAGTTACCGACAAATTTAGTTCCTTAAGTTGTTCTTGACTGACGAAATCTGGCGCTTTTGATAATAAATCACTTGCACTTGCCGTTTTCGGGAATGCAATAGTGTCTCTTAGGTTTGAACTTCCAGCTAGTAACATTACTAAGCGGTCAAGACCAAGAGCAATTCCACCATGTGGAGGTGTTCCATATTCAAAAGCTTCTAATAAAAATCCGAACTGTTCCTTTGCTTCCTCATCCGAAAATCCTAAAGTTTTAAACATTTTTTCTTGGATTTCACGTTCATAGATACGTAATGAACCTCCACCAAGCTCATAGCCATTTAAAACAAGGTCATAGGCCTGGGCATGAACTTTCTTTGGATCCACATCCAGGTATTTTAGATCTTCTCTTACAGGCATTGTAAAAGGATGATGGGCAGCAAAATAACGCCCTGCTTCTTCATCATACTCAAGTAATGGCCAATCTGTAACCCATAAAAAGTTGAATTTTGTTTCATCAATTAATTTTAGATCTTTGCCAAGTTTTATTCGAAGCGCACCTAAAGCATCTGCAACGACACTCTTTTTATCTGCCACAAATAATAACAAGTCGCCAGCTTCAGCGGATAATGTTACCCTAAACGCTTTCTGCTCCTCTTCATTAAAGAATTTAGAAATTGGTCCTTTCAATTCATTTTCTTCTACTTTTAACCAAGCAAGCCCTTTTGCACCATATATTGATACAAACTCTGTTAGGGCATCAATGTCTTTTCGGGAGTATGAATCTGCTTTACCTTTAACATTAATTGCTTTTACTTGACCACCGTTTCCGGTAGCAGACGTAAATACTTTAAACCCACAATCTTGTACTAATTCTGATAGATCAATTAATTCCATATCAAAGCGTGTATCAGGCTTGTCAGAACCATATCTATTGATAGCATCAGCATATGAAAGTCTTGGGAACTTAGCATCAATATCTAGCCCTTTAACCTGTTTCATTACTTTCGTCATCATTTCTTCCATCATTGCCATAATATCTTCTTGACTCATGAAGGAAGTCTCAATGTCAATTTGAGTAAATTCAGGTTGACGGTCTGCACGTAAGTCCTCATCGCGGAAACAACGAGCAATTTGATAGTAGCGTTCAAATCCTGATACCATTAACATTTGTTTAAACAATTGTGGTGATTGTGGAAGAGCATAAAACTCTCCAGGATGTACTCTACTTGGTACTAAATAATCGCGAGCCCCTTCTGGTGTGCTCTTTGTTAAAATTGGCGTTTCAACATCCAAGAACCCTTCTGAGTCAAGAAAATCACGTATCGTTTTCGTTACGTTGTGACGCATTTTAAATGTTTCAAACATAACAGGGCGACGTAGGTCTAAATAACGATATTTTAATCGTACATCTTCTGATACATCTGTTTGATCCGCAATTATAAATGGCGGTGTTTTTGCAGAATTTAGAATTGTGATTTCTACTGCCTTGATTTCTATCTTCCCTGTTGCAATATTTCCGTTAATTGTACCTTGCTCACGAGCAATGACGGTTCCTTCAATATCTAATACATATTCGTTGCGAACAGTCTCTGCAATCGCTAATGCCTCTTTTGAAACCTCAGGATTAAAGACAACTTGAACAATACCCGTTCTGTCTCTAAGGTCAATAAATATCAAGCCACCTAGGTCACGACGTTTTTGAACCCAGCCTTTTAACTTTACTTTTTCACCAATGACGTTTTCTGTAACCTCACCACAATAATATGTTCTACCATACATTACATTTCACCTCGTGATAATTTATCTGTTATATGTGAAACTAACGAGTCAATTGCTACCTCATTTTGCTCACCAGAGGACATTTCTTTAACATTGACTACATCTCTATTTAATTCCTCATCACCTAATACAACTACATATTTAGCTTGTAAGCGGTCTGCTGTTTTAAATTGTGCTTTTATTTTTTTACCTTGGTAGTCTTTTTCTACACTGAGTCCTGCTTTTCTTAATTGACTTACTATTGACACGGATTTCTGATTTGCTAGATCACCTAATGTAGCTACATAACAGTCAATCATTGATTCCACAGGTAATTCAATGCCCTCAGCGTGCAATGCTGCAATTAACCGCTCTATACTTAAAGCAAAGCCTATTCCTGGTGTATTCGGACCACCTATTTCCTCAACGAGTCCATTGTACCTACCTCCACCACATAGCGTTGTAATGGCTCCAAAGCCCTCAGCATCACTCATAATCTCAAATGCCGTATGGTTATAATAATCAAGACCTCTAACTAGACTAGGATCCACTTCAAACTCAATATCCACGTCTTTTAAGTATTGTTGAACACTGTCGAAATATGTTTTTGAATAATCGTTAAGATAATCAAGAATAGATGGAGAATTTTTCATGAGTTTATGATCGCGATCTTTTTTACAGTCTAGAATTCTCATTGGATTCTTTTCTAACCGTGACTGACAGTCCATACAAAATTCACTAATACTTGAAGAAAAATGCTTTGTCAAAGCATCACGGTGAGCTCTTCTGCTCTCATAATCACCTAAACTATTGATAACAAGCTTAATCTTTTTCAGCCCAAGTGTACGATACAACTCCAACGCTAAGGATATGACTTCCACATCAACTGCCGGGTCATCACTACCTAAAGCCTCTACGCCAAACTGAACAAACTGTCTATAACGTCCCGCTTGTGGACGTTCATACCTGAACATTGGGCCATTGTAGTATAGTTTTGTTGGTTGTGTAGGATTACCGAACATTTTGTTTTCAACAAATGATCGAACAACCGCTGCTGTACCCTCAGGGCGAAGTGTAATATTTCGTCCGCCCCTGTCTTCAAACGAGTACATTTCTTTTTGAACAATGTCAGTTGTTTCACCTACACTTCTTAGAAATAAATCAGTGTGCTCAAAAATTGGTGTGCGAATTTCTTTGTAATTATAACGGCGGCATATATCTCTAGCTACGGCTTCAATGTACTGCCATTTTTCTACATTACCAGGTAATATATCTTGAGTCCCTCTTGGTATTTGAATTGACATACCCTTTTCCTCCTAAATCCTATATAGACTGTTAATTTTATTGTTTAATGTAGATAGGGATGGTTATAAAAATAAAAAACTCCCGTCTCTACAAAACAATTTTGTAGGGACGAGAGTTAAATCCCGTGGTACCACCCTAGTTGAGACAAGTAATATCTCCACTTTAGTCAGTTAACGCCTGATTACGTTCAGCTCCTACTAAAGAAAATTCTTTTTCAGAGAGAAACCTACGGAGTGTTCATTCATTAAGGCATCATGTAGAAATGCTTTCAGCCAGGGCATTTCCTCTCTATCATGTGTATTCTTAATTACTATTCTCCATCATTGGTTATTATCCATTTGCTACTATTCTTGCTCATGGTAGAATTTTATATAATCATACGTATGAACTGGTTTCTTGTCAAGCTTGTTTTGTCATATCATATCTAGAAAATTCAACTTCGATGGAGCTGCTTCTTTAATTTTCTAACATCTCCAAGTGTTAAGCCAAACTCTGTAGCTAACTCTACTGAAGTAGAATTATTTTCTTTTTGGATAAAATCATGGAAATCCACACCAAAAACTTCATTTGTTCCTTGCTGAGACATTTGTATTTTTTCACCAAATCTCACGTAATGTTCATCCTTTCTGATGTGCTACCAAAAGCGTAAGGCGCCGGAGCTAGCTATTTTTTTTAAAGGTCTATAACATATCATGCCCTTTTTCGATAATTTATTTTCAATAATTACAGGATTTTTATAATTTTTATCGAATCTAAAGAGGGCACAGCTTTGTGAGAAGGAGGATTATTCGTTTGAAGTACTCAACTTTTCGTATACTACTTTGTATATTGCTGCTAGTGATTTCATCACTAGTCTCATCACATGTAGCAGAGGTATCAGCAAATGATCAAACAGCTACGATAAACGTTCCTACATTAAATAGTAGGCAAGGGCCAGGTTTGTCCTATGATGTTATTAGGCAAGTCAAGCAAGGGGAGCAGTTCTCTATTATCGAGAAAAAAAATGATTGGGTTAAAGTCCAGCTCTCAACTAATAGATCAGGCTGGCTTGCTTCATGGCTTATTAAAGAAAACACTAATGAAGTAACTAGTGAACCGAAAAGTGGTAATGTAACAATAACTGTAGACGGATTGCGTATCCGTACTGGACCTGGGACAAGCTTTCAAGTCATTGGATTTTTAGATAAAGGCCAGAAAGCAAAGTATATCGATAAAAATGAAAACTGGACTAAAATCTTTATAAATAATAAAGAAGGCTGGATTTCTTCCAACTATTTATCTTTTGAGGTAATGGAAAGCGACAATAATTCTGAACAAAAACCTAGTCCACCTCAAGAAACCGCAACGGGTAAAATTTCTGCAACTATATTAAATGTTCGGAGTGAACCATCACTAGAGGGTCCAATTGTAGGAAAGTTAAAAAGCGGTGATAGTATTACAATTGTTAATGAAAGAGAAGACTGGCTTGAAATTACCTTCAATGATTCAAAAGCATGGATCTCACGAGATTTTGTTGATATAGACAAAAAAAATGAGCCAAATAAAAATGAAAAAACAGATATACCTAACACTGAGGATGAAAATAATACTCCTGAAGATGAAACGACCACACCAATTTCTGCCAAAGTTACGGCATCAATACTAAATGTACGTGACAAGGGCTCATTGGCTAGCTCAATTATTAGCAAAGTTGCTCAAGGTGACGTTGTGTTGATTTTACAAGAAAGTAATCAATGGTATGAAATTGAGCTTCCTAATAAGAGTAGGGGCTGGGTTGCTGGCTGGTACCTAGAAAAAATTCAAGACATAGCTGTTCCTCCTACTCAAAATGATAATAGTAATAAATCTTCAATGGTTAGGATTTTACAAAATGGTAGTAATGTGCGTTCTGGCCCAAGTACCAGTACAGACGTTGTGATGAGGGTGAATGAGGGGGAATCCTTTGAGATTCTTACGGTCGAAGGAGATTGGTTCAAAATTAAGTTACCTTCTAATAAAGAAGGATATATTGCAGGCTGGATTGTTGAAACCTCAGGGAATACTCCCAACATCGAAAAGCCTGGAGTCAATCAATATTTAAAATATAAAACAATCGTGATAGATCCTGGGCATGGTGGAAGAGATAGCGGTACTATTGGGGTAAGAGGCACATTAGAAAAAGAAATGACGCTTAGAACCTCTAAATTATTATTTGATAAATTAAATGCTTCAGGAGCTAATGTTATCTTAACTCGAAATAGTGATGTATATGTTAGCTTACGATCAAGGGTAAGTCTAGCCAACTATAGAAATGCCGATGCTTTCATTAGTATTCACTATGATAGTGTGAACGATCGAAGTGTCAATGGAATTACATCCTATTTTTATAAAACTAACTTGGATGCACCCCTAGCCTCTGCTATTCAAAAGGAAATGATTAAATATACGAATTTAAAAGATAGAGGGCCTCGTAGTGGTAATTATCATGTAATCCGCGAAAATAAACGTCCTGCAGCCTTATTAGAGTTAGGCTTTCTCAGTAATAGTAGTGAAGAATTAACTATCGGTTCTAGCAATTATCAAGAAAACGTTTCAAATGGGATCTTTTATGGTCTTGCACAATACTTTAAAGCAAAATAAGAACAAGTGTAGGGCACCCGGAGCAAGACACCAACTAGATACAAACTTTTACACACTCTAAACCACTAGAAAATGCGAGTCCTATGACTCGCATTTTTTTAATCCTTACTATCCACTATCAATGTAACAGGTCCAACGTTCGTGAATTTGACATCCATCATGGCACCAAACTGACCAGTACTAACTGTTAATCCTTTGCTTCGTAATTTTTGATTAAATAATTCATAGACTTCTTTTGCGTGTTCAGGTTTAGCAGCATCCATAAAGTTAGGGCGCCTCCCTTTTCGACAATCCCCATACAATGTAAATTGCGAAACTGATAGAATCTGTCCTTTTACATCTAGTAGGGACAAGTTCATCTTTTCATCTTCATCTTCAAAAATACGTAAATTAGCAATTTTGTCTGCGATATATTTCACATCTTCAACCGTATCAGAATGAGTCACTCCAACGAGAAGCATTAGACCATAGTCAATACTCCCGACAATGCTGCCTTCTACTGATACAGTTGCATCCTTTGCACGTTGAACTACTACCTTCATATTTTAAATACCCCCTTTCATCCCGCATTAACGGGCAGTAATACCCCCACTTCAAAACTTTGAAATCCGAAGAAGTTTAAGTGGGGGAAACTTCCCGTAAAAGCCCGGGTAAGGTCAACCAACCCTCAGTGGGGACTAAGAAAAGCGCAGGGCGCCCGCTTATCGGCGCGTCGATTAAAACCCGCCACGTCCTGTGGCGAACATCGACATCAGCACATCCTGTGCAGTCAAGCATAAGACGAGCCCTGACTGAAGGCGTTTTTTGCCTTCGGGAAGGGATTGGCTTATGACCTCAGGTCCGATGGCGCCCGGAGCTAGACACTATAACTAGGTACAAACTTTTATACTTTCTTATCTTTT
This sequence comes from Cytobacillus sp. S13-E01, assembly GCF_029193815.1. Taxonomy (GTDB): domain Bacteria; phylum Bacillota; class Bacilli; order Bacillales; family Bacillaceae_L; genus Bacillus_BV. The sequence goes on along the minus strand of NZ_JARFVC010000009.1, from coordinate 122,854 downwards.
GAAAAAAAACCCCCACTAAGGGAAGTTTCCTTTATGTCATCATCCTTCTTACTGAGTAAATATCTCGGATTTGCTTTATGCGCTCGACAACTTTTTGAAGGTGACTTACATTATGAATGGAGATGGTCATATTAATAGTTGCCATTTTATTTCTATCCGATTTTCCAGATACAGCATTTATATTTGTTTTTGTTTCATTTACAGCCTGAAGCACTTCGTTTAAAAGTCCTCTTCTGTCAAATCCGGAAATCTCGATCTCAACATTATATTCACGTCGTTCATGAATCTTACTTTCCCATTCAACAGGTATTAATCTCTCCTGTGCATCACTCGTGTGCACATTTAGGCAATCATCGCGGTGAACTGATACTCCACGTCCTTTTGTAATAAAGCCTACAATATTATCACCAGGAACAGGATTACAACATTTAGACAGACGGATTAATAAGTTATCGATTCCTTGAACTTGCACCCCGGATTCCCGTCTTTTCGTTGCTGGAAATTGCCTCATTTCTGAAACTGCATCAGCGACGTTTTTATCTTGTTCTTTATCTCGTTTTTTACGCCACTTCTCTGTTAGTCTAGTTGCGATTTGTGCAGCAGTTATCCCATTATAACCAACGGCTGCATACATATCCTCTTCATTTGAGAAATTAAACTTCTCGGCAACTCTTCTTAAATTCTCTGTTGTTAAAACTTCCTTAACATCGAACTCAAGGTTTTTTATTTCTTTTTCTACAAGCTCTTTGCCTTTATCAAGGTTTTCGTCACGTCGTTGCTTTTTGAAAAACTGACGTATTTTATTTTTGGCTTGTGAGGTTTGGGCAAGTTTTAACCAATCCTGACTTGGTCCATATGAATGCTTTGACGTTAAGATCTCAATGATATCACCTGTTTTGAGCTTGTAATCAAGGGTTACCATTTTCCCATTGATTTTGGCACCAATCGTTTTATTACCTATCTCTGAATGGATGCGATATGCAAAATCAATTGGCACAGATCCGGATGGTAATTCGATTACATCGCCTTTTGGTGTAAATATGAAAACCATATCAGAGAATAGATCAATTTTTAATGATTCCATAAATTCTTCTGCATTGCTCGCATCGTTTTGCCATTCTAAAATTTCTCTAAACCATGTTAACTTCTCTTCAAAAGATGATGTTTGGTGGACAGGTTTACCTTCTTTGTAGGCCCAGTGAGCCGCAATCCCAAATTCAGCTATTTGATGCATCTCAAAGGTGCGAATTTGAACTTCTAAAGGATCACCAGTTGGGCCAATTACCGTTGTATGCAAGGATTGATACATATTTGGTTTTGGCATCGCAATATAATCCTTAAATCGTCCAGGCATCGGTTTCCAGCAAGTATGAATGATTCCTAGAACAGCGTAGCAATCTTTTATACTGTTTACCACAATTCGTACTGCTAATAAATCATATATCTCATTAAATTGTTTATTTTGGATGACCATCTTACGGTAAATACTATATATATGCTTCGGTCTACCTGAAATCTCAGCCTTTATTGAAACCTCTTTAACTCTTCCTTTGACTTCCTCGATTACATCTTCTAAATATTGTTCACGTTCCGCACGTTTTTTCTTCATAAGATTTACGATTCGATAGTATTGCTGCGGGTTTAAATATCGTAAAGCTGTATCTTCTAGTTCCCACTTGATTTTAGAGATCCCTAAGCGGTGTGCAAGTGGTGCAAATATTTCTAGTGTTTCGTTTGAAATTCTTCTTTGCTTTTCTTGTGGTAAATGCTTTAGTGTCCGCATATTGTGTAATCGATCAGCAAGCTTAATTAAAATGACACGAATATCCTGCGCCATCGCGACAAACATTTTGCGATGATTTTCAGCTTGTTGTTCTTCTTGGGACTTGTACTTTATTTTCCCTAGTTTTGTTACACCATCAACAAGCATTGCCACTTCCTTGTTAAATGTTTCTCCAATATATTGTAGGGAAACATCCGTATCTTCGACAACGTCATGAAGGAATCCAGCAGCAATTGTAGAAGGATCCATATCTAAATCTACTAATATCCCTGCCACCTGGATAGGATGGATAATATAAGGCTCACCGGACTTACGATATTGTTCACGGTGAGCTTCTTTTGCAAAATTGTATGCCTCTTGAATAAATTCAATATCTTTATCAATCAAGTAACGCTTCGCCTTTTCGATTACCTGCTCAGCAGTTAACACCTGTTCATTTGCCATGAAATCACCTTTTTATGTTTTAGCTTATCATCACATTAACTTAAAAGTTTTTTTAATAAAATAATGATTATTACTATTATCATGAAATTTCGGAAAGATGTAAAGGGCTACCGCCTTAAAAATATTTCCTATTAGACTTTTGAGTTCCAGATTCCATACCTTAATTAAGAAATAATATAATTAATCTTTTATTTTTTTACAGAGTATGGCAAATAGTTGTTAACTCAAGTATGAAAGAAGCTAATTTAAAAAAGAGCACTCCATCTGTAGAGTTAACGGGTTCCCTTTTGGAGTGCAAAAGGTGAAAAAACAGGGTATATAACTTACAAAAGGCGTGGTAAGTCGCCATGCTTTTTATATTTCTTTAAACCTAAATAAAACCTAAGAATTTATAGTGTTTAAGGTATATAAATAATGTCCTTAAAATCAAGGCTCTATTATTATTCATCGTTGAATTTCGTGTAGGAATAAGAATTCATAGGCGGAGAATTTCCTGCTAATGTATATAGTGGAGGCTTAAGATGCAGATATAAGCGGAGATATTCCGATTAACTGCTCTAAATAAGACAAAATCCAAGGATTTGGATAATATAAACGGAAAAACTTCCCTTATTTTTAGGGAAATATGCGTATTTACCAATTTAAACGGAATTTTTCCGTTTATTTTTTAAACACGGTAAAAACAGCATTTAGTTATAATGGAGCCGAAATTTCTGATAATCCGATCTTATACATAATTTAACATAGTAATTTTACATCTATTTTAGCAAACCAATTATAAGATATAGAATTGCTATTCGCAAATAGTTATTTACTATGTGATTTATCATGCGATTTTATATGTTAAATTGCAAAAAAAACATTGATCTAGCAATAAAAAATAGGGTGAGAAAATCACTACGATTTCGCACCCTATTTGCATTGTGATTTACTGTTTTGCACCTTTAAAGAGAACCCGTTATCTATAGAGTGCTCCCGTTTCTTAATATTGCATTAAAGTTAAAACATCATAACCATCTAGTTTATCGCGTCCATCTAAATAGGTTAATTCAATAATAAAGGCAATGCCAGCGACAATTCCACCTAGTCCTTCAACAAGCTTAATTGTTGCTTCGATCGTGCCTCCTGTTGCTAAAAGGTCATCTGTAATTAAAACCCGTTGACCAGGCTTAATTGCATCTTTATGAATAGTTAAAACATCTTTTCCATATTCTAGTCCATACTCTTGGCGAATTACCTCTCTTGGTAATTTACCTTCTTTACGAACTGGTGCAAACCCTACTCCATGAGAATACGCAACCGGACATCCGATGATGAACCCTCTTGCTTCTGGTCCAACAACCAGATCAATATCTTTTTGACGAGCATACTGCACAATTTGATCAGTGGCATATTTATATGCTTCACCGTCATTCATCAGTGGTGTAATGTCCTTAAACTGAATACCCTCCTGTGGGTAGTTTGGAACGACCGTTACAAATTTCTTTAAATCCATTATTTTATGGCCTCCTCGTACTTTAACGAACCTATATCAAGAGCATCAAACATTTGCTTTAATTGTTGAAAAGAAGAATACAAATACTCATTTTCAAGCTCAATTTGATCTTGCTTTAAACGATATGTTTCTGATTCACTCAAATCTCGTTTTGCAGCACTATTTGATAATGAAATAAATCCCTTGTCTATTTTAACAAATTCCAATTCAAAAAACACCTTTGACATGAAATCAATTGTTTCTTTCGACCATCCCCTATGTTTGGCGAGGTTTTCTGCATGTCGATTCATATCAAATGAACCTTTCTGCGATAAAAATGTATAATACCATTTAAAATGCTCCCTGGTTGGGATTGTGCTAAAGAAGTGATTTTGATCATTATAAAAAAATGTATAAATGCGGCTAGGAAAAGAATTTTTAAATAAAGCTTGCAGACTTTCCCTTCTTCTAGGGAGATCTACAAGAACAACATAAGACTCATGGAAATCATACTTGTCATTTCCCATCATATCAGAAGTGTTAATTATCAAGTTATTAAATTCTTGTAATTCAAGTTTGTCTAATGTTTCTTTATTAAACACTACAAGTTTACATTTCTCTGAAGGAATTGATTTTATAACTTTTTTAATATTCTTAGTGCCTCGTATGTCAAATAATTGCCACTCTGAAATTTCCATGTCTTGTAACATCAACTGTGGTTTTCGAAAATTATTCCATTCGTTAATTGACAGTTCTCCAAGCATTGAAACTTTTGATATTGGAGAAATATGATCATATAACTCACCAAAACCAAAGGCAATACTGTCAAGAGTAACCCCATTGTCTTCGACAATCATCTTAAGATGATTTTGATTAGAACCAATTCGACGGATACTATTTAATAGAACATCATTAATCAGAACTCGTGGTTTTGGGTTACTCATCCCAAAAGGAGCTAACTTTCCGAGCTGCACGATTGTTTCAATTGACACTTCTTCAAGTTTGCAAACGACATCAACCTTTGTTACTGGTATAAAATCTTCTTCTGTTAAAATATCATTTGCTAAACGGTTTAGTCGTATTCTTAGATTATCGACATCAGCGATATTTAATGTCATACCTGCTGCCATTGGATGCCCCCCAAAATGAGGCAATATATCCCGAATGGTTGATAAATTTGCAAATAAATCGAAGCCAACAATACTACGCGCTGACCCTTTAGCGATTCCTTTTTCTTTATCTATGCAAAGAACGATTGTAGGCCGATAAAAACGGTCTACCAATCTCGAAGCAACAATCCCTACTACACCAGGATTCCAGCCTTCCTTAGCTATAACCAAAACAGAGTTAGAGTCAGGTTGATGCATTGTTTCTACTTCTCTAATAGCTTCCTCTGTCATGTCATTAACAAGCTTTTGTCGTTCTTTATTTAATAAGTCAATTTGTTCAGCTAGCATATCCGCTTCTTCCTGGTCTTTAGTCATTAATAAATGAACTGCAGGATCTGCTGACTCTAATCTACCGACTGCATTTATCCTCGGGGCAAGTGCGAAACCAATTGTTTCTTCGGTAATTTCTCGAGGTTCAATCCCGGATAACTTTAGCAACGCTTTTATCCCAGGCCGCTTTGTTGATTGAAGCATATTAATTCCTTGACTAGCAAGAAGTCGATTCTCTCCATGTAGGGGAACGAGATCGGCAATAGTGCCAATTGCAGCAACCTCTAACAATGAAGTAGGAACTTCACCTAGTAAAGCATGAGCAAGTTTAAATGCTACACCTACGCCCGCTAGTTCTTTAAATGGATAAGAACATCCTTCTTTTTTAGGATGGATTATTGAATAAGCATCTGGTAATACTGGTCCTGGCTCATGATGATCAGTAATGATTAAATCAATTCCTAATTCCTTTGCAATGTCCGCTTCATGGACAGCAGATATACCTGTATCAACTGTGATGATTAACGCAAAGCCTTCCTCTTTTGCCCACCTGAAAGCCTTCTCGTTCGGTCCATAACCCTCGGTAAAACGGTTTGGTATATAAAAGTCAACAATAGCACCTTTATCTTGTAATGCCGTCATTAACACTGTTGTGCTGCTAACGCCATCAGCATCGTAATCGCCAAAAACTAATATCGGCTCATTTTCTATTATGGCCTTCTCGATTCTAGTTACTGTTTTCTCCATGTCGTCTAACAAAAAAGGATCATGAAAGTTTTGTCTATCAGTAAACAAAAATGCTTTCGCTGTCTCGACTGTATCAAGCCCTCGATTTACAAGAAGCGAAGCAACTAGAGGTGCTATATTAAGCCCACTACAAAGTGTATTAATTTTTGTTTCATCTATTTTTAAAATATCCCAACGAGATTTTGCCTTTAACATTCTGTCACCCCTTAACCCACCCTATTATACTAGAGTAGCAATGGGGTTTCAATCTAGATACTAATACCAACAATTCTAAACAGTCTAGGTATGCTTCTTTTTAGTTCCATCTTCTTTTTCTATACTATCCTTCTCTTCCTTTATTTCAGTTTCTTCTAGACCAGACACATTCGTATCCGTTTGTGCATGTTGGCGTAAATTAGCATTTTCTTTATTTAAATTCTTCACTCTTCTTTGTAAAACAAACATTCTAAACAGTCCTGCTGAGCCAACGATAATTCCTCCCATAAGAACAGATCCTAAGATAATTAAGATCAGTGGCCATTGTGAAGTCCCAAAGAGATAATCCACCTCCACTGGTTCTACATTAATAACAGCAAACAAGGCAACGAGTAACGCAAAAATAAGTGCAAGAATTAAACTCCATTGTCCCTTCATATTTTGGTGCCCCCTTAATCGAAATTAGTAACCTAATGTACCTTAATTCCCTCATCAAGAGTAGGGATTGATATGAACAAAAACATCCTATACATTCGAAACCTCAATAAGTCTTGCCTTCACTTCTTTTCCCAACCTGTGACCTTCTTCAACAGTATACAACACTTGATTATTGTAACCAAAATAGATACCTCTCACCACCAAAAAGCACTTTGTTTTCTATATAAAAAAGTCGTGGATGGTGCTCCACGACTTTTAATACTATTTATACTTCTGGTTCTGGGTCTTGCTCTTCTACTTTTACATTCCGCTTCTTAGTAAGCTCTTTGCTTTTCCAAACAAGCCATAACTGAGCTGCAATAAATAGTGAAGAATAAGTTCCTGCGATTAACCCGATTAATAGGGCAAATGAGAAGTTTTGAATTGATTCAGCACCAAGGAACAACAATGCTACAACTACAAATACTACTGTTATTACGGTGTTAATAGACCTTCCAAGTGTTTGTTGAAGTGCACGGTTAACAATGTCTTGTAGATCCTCAAAGGTTTTAACTTTCTTTTTCTTCTTATAAAGCTCTCTGATTCGGTCAAATGTCACGATTGTGTCATTTATTGAATATCCAACTATCGTTAGTACTGCTGCAATGAAAGTTATATCAACCTCAAGTCTAGTTAAGCTGAAGAAGACGATGATAAAGAATGCGTCATGCATTAATGCAACAATAGCAGCAATAGCCATACTGATTTCAAAGCGAATCGTGACATAAATGATAATCCCAAGTGATGCTATCATTACTGAGATAAAGGCATTTCGAGCTAGCTCTTCACCGACTGTAGGTGATACTGTACTTACACTTGGTTCAGCTCCATATTTATCTTGGAAGTGTGCTTTTATTTCTGCAATTTCTTCTTTTGATAACACTCCAAGGAAACGAGCGACACCAATTTCTTTATCCGCTCCTGATAAAACTACATCTTTAGGCTCGAGACCAAACTGCTTAAATTCTTCAGACACTTCATTAGCAGTTAAAGATTTGTCAGCCAGTATCTCTACACGAGTACCACTAGCAAAATCAATTCCTAAGTTTAGTTTAAGAGTTAATAATAAGCCAATTCCAATAACAACCATCAACCCTGATGCAAAGAAAAATTTCTTTCTATGTTTTACAAAGTCTAAGCCACCAAATTTTGTAACGACTTCAGCATCATCATCAACATCTGCAATATCGGAAACTTCACTTTGTTTCACACCAAAGTATCCTGGCTTCTTATTAAGGAATCGGCTATTTACCCATAGCCCTAAGAACAGACGTGAACCATAAACTGCCGTTAAAAAGCTAACTAAAATACTGACGATTAACATAGTAGCAAAACCCTTAACAGAGCTTGTCCCAAAGCTAAATAACACGACCGCAGCTAAAAGGGTAGTAATATTTGCATCTAAAATCGTTGATAAAGAGCGACGATTGCCAGATTTGAACGCAGACATCACAGATTTTCCTAGTCTTAGCTCTTCTTTTATTCGCTCGTAAGTAATGATATTGGCATCAACTGCCATTCCTACTCCTAGTAATAATGCCGCAATACCCGGTAAAGTTAAAACGGCGTTCATCCAATCGAATATTTGTAAAATTAGATAAATATAAATACTTAATGTAACAACTGCGATGATCCCAGGGAATCGGTAATAAATAAGCATAAATAAGAAGATAATTGCAACACCGATTATACCTGCAAAAACAGTCTTCTGTAAGGCTGTTTCACCAAATTTTGCACCTACCGAGGTTGAGTACATTTCTTCAAGATCAACCGGTAATGATCCAGCATTTAATAGATCAGCTAGCTGTTTAGCACTTTCAATTGTAAAATTGCCTTCAATCTGGACATCAGAAGTATTAAGTACTTGTGTAACCCTTGGTGCCGAGATAAAATTAGGATCAGGTTTGAGTGCTTCAGCCATATAGGAATCGACACCTTCTTCAAAGTCTAACCAAATCACTAGAAGATTATTGCCAATACCCATAGCTACAATTTTTTCTGTTACATTTTTAAATCGATCAGCATCTTTTAATTTCAAGCTAACAATTGGTTGATTTTTATCATCAAACGTTTGTTTTGCTCCTCCTTCAACAAGGTCTGTACCATCTAACATTACAGTATCATTAACATCACGGAATGAAAGTTTTGCTTGTGTAGAGAGGATTTCACGTACTTTACTTTGATCATCAACACCTGCTAATTGAACGCGAATACGGTCTTCTCCCTCAATTTGAATGTTGGGTTCACTCACACCTAGAACGTTAACACGTCGATCAAGTGCTTCTACTGTGCTCAGTAATGCCTCGCGATCAATTACATCGCCATCTTTAGCCGGCTTCACTTCATATAAGATTTCAAATCCACCTTGAAGGTCTAACCCAAGCTTAATATTATTCACTATACCATTTAGCGTTGTCCCCATTAAACTACCAATAAGTAGTACAAGCAGGAAAAACGCAACTATACGACCTCTTTTAACCATTTGAAAAATAATCCTCCTTCAATTAAGAAAAGCGCAGGGCGCCCGCCTATCGGCGACAAGCATAAGACGAGCCCTGACTGAAGGCGTTCTTTGCCTTCGGGAAGGGCTTGGCTCATACCATAGAGCCGATGGCGCTCGGAGCTAGACACCAAAACTTAATTCAAAATTTTATATTTTGTCTAACAATCCTAGCTAGTCTAGTAAAAAAAACACCAATAATGCCATTATGAGACAACACTCATGACCTGTCAATGTCAGAAAACAAGGAAGATTTTTTGATCACTATGTATCATTTTATCCTAAAATAAATCTTTAAACGCTTCTTTGCTTTCTTTACTAAATATATTTGGAGATTTGTAAGCTTCGATCGTTGCGTAACTGATAAAGTCACTAACATTTGTTCTTAATATATCATTTACAACTTGATGAAGTTGCTTTTCTTCATTATCACGTTTCCATCTCTTTTTAATTAAAAAATCCCATAGTTCATTTTCAGTCACTTTATCATAACCATACAACTCGAATTCTTCTAATTTGCTGTTTATTGCTGGTTCCACTTCAGTACGGTATCTCTGTAAAGGATGCATCGTTTTGTTATTCATCATCATTCCCCTTTATAAAATTGAAATCGAAAACATACCAAAGCTGACGATAATAGCTGCAATTACTACACCAAGTGCAATCGATATAAACGCATATCTCATCCTGATTAAAAATATTGAAGCGGCTACGCATGCACTGTAAGCACCTGTTGTTGGTAGTGGTAATGCTGTAAAAAGCATTAATCCAATTGCTCCATATTTTTCGATACTATTACTTTTTTTTAGAGTTCGGTTATAAAGCCAATCATACATTTTACGGTATAATCCAAATCTCATCAGCCACTTACTAATTGGTTGAAACAATAGTAATAGTGGGATTAATGGTAGTAAATTGCCTATAACACTTAGAACAAAAGATTTTACTAAACTGAAATCGTAGTGAATGTAGGCTAATGGTAAGCCACCTCTTAATTCTACTATCGGCATTGCTGAGACAATTAACACGATTAACTCAGGTGGGAGGAAATCTAAATTTTGAACAAGATATTCTTTTAGTTTTTCTTTCATTTTAAACATCTCCTTCATTTAGTTATATAATGTACCGACACTATACATTTAATATGCGTCTTTCCATTTCTAAAACCTTATGACGGATTGGTTAAAATAATACTTGTCATGCTTGGCCCCCTACCTCGCATATAGTTAATTGTAAATGATATAACCTTGTTTGAGAAGGTAGGGAAACACATGTCTAAACAAACATTTTTGCAAGGGACATTAATATTAATTATTGCTGGTCTAATAACCAGGGTTCTTGGTTTTATTAACCGAATAGTTGTCGCACGATTTATTGGAGAAGAAGGTGTAGGACTTTATATGATGGCAGTACCTACACTTGTCCTCACAATTACAATTGTACAGCTTGGTCTACCAGTTGCCATCTCTAAGTTAATTGCTGAAGCACAAGCAAAGGGTGATCGAAGAAAAATTAAGAAGATCCTAGTTGTTTCGCTTACTACGACTGGTACTCTAAGCTTAATTTTTACACCCTTGATGATATTGTTAGCCCCGATTTTATCAGAAACATTATTTACGGATTCAAGGGTCTATTATCCGTTGCTAGCCATATCGCCTATTGTTCCAATAGTTGCGCTTTCTTCAGTATTACGTGGCTATTTTCAAGGTAGACAAAATATGCGACCAGCTGCTATATCCCAGGTTATTGAGCAAGTCGTTAGGATAACCTTAGTTGCTATTTTCACAAAAGCTTTTCTTCCCTATGGTATTGAGTATGCTGCAGCAGGTGCAATGATATCGGCAGTTATCGGTGAATTAATGTCACTCCTCTATATGTTTTGGATGTTTAAGACAAAAAAACGAGTGAAGGTAAGAACACACTTTTTAAAATCCGTTAAAGCTGGTAAGAATACCTTTAATGAACTAATGTCAATCGCACTACCAACTACTGGTAGCAGATTAATAGGGTCGATTTCATGGTTTTTTGAGCCAATCGTTGTTGTACAAAGCTTAGCAATTGCAGGTGTGGCTACTACCCTTGCAACAAGGCAATATGGTGAATTGACTGGTTTTGCCATGCCATTGTTATTATTACCATCATTTATTACCTACTCCTTGGCAACTTCTCTGGTTCCAGCGATAAGCGAAGCTGCTGCTAATAAACAGACTTTATTAATAGAACATCGGCTACAACAAGCACTTCGGTTGTCCCTAGTAACAGGTGGATTAGCTGTTGTCACTCTTTATGTATTTGCAGCACCAATTATGGAACTAATGTACGGTAGTAGCAATGCAGCTATTTTTGTAAAAGTAATGGCACCATTCTTTATCTTCTATTATTTTCAAGGTCCACTACAAGCAACTTTACAAGCAATGGATTTGGCAAAAGCAGCCATGATTAATAGCTTTATTGGTGCAGCAGTAAAGACAGCCATTATATTTATTCTAGCTACAAGACCTGAGTTAGGTATTATGGGTGCTGCTCTAGCTATTGTATCAGGAATGATGCTCGTAACGTTACTACATTTTAGTACCGTAATAAAGGTAATTTCATATAGCTTTTATATTCGTGATTATGTAAAAAGTCTGATAACTATGATTGGGTCGGGAATTGTCGGACATTATACTTTTATAAATCTCTTAGTAGAAGCTTCCTTAGCAGCCCGAACATTGTTTGCGATTGGTGTAACTTCCGTTATATATCTTGTGTTGTTAATACTATTTAGACTTGTAAAAAGAGATGAAGTTAAACGAGTTCCTTATATCGGAGCAAGACTTTCGCTACTGCTTCCTAATAAAAAATAACCATACCGATTTAGGTTTGGTTATTTTTACTTTTTCTCGTCTTTTATATCAATGTAGAACGTATCATTATTGTTATTATATGTACAATAGGAAATTTTTTTTATTTCTTTATAGCCAAGTTTACGTAATTGTTGCCGTAGCCATAGATTTGTTTTATTCAGTCTTTCTAACTGTTCCTCCTGGACAATGCCATCCAAAATCACCGGCCATTCAAAATCAAAGGTTTCAGATTGAGGCTTGGTTTTGTCTTTTTGAAACACAGATAATTTTCCTGATGGCTCCAAAATAGCAAATTCCACGTCAGCAACATTTCGGATATCTTTTTCACGTAATTGAAGCAGCAAATCATCTAAATTGTATCTTTGTTTTCTCATTTCATGTTCGTCAATTTTCCCCTTATCTATTATAACAGTTGGCTTTCCATCAATAATATCACGTAATTTTTGACTTTTAAGCGAAAGATACGCTAAACCTATTTGGATGACCATCAGTATAATCATAGGATAAATGGTATGTAAAAGTGGGTCCTTGGTATTTTCAATAGCCACGACTGCCATTTCAGCTATCATAATTGAAACAACTAAATCAAGAATACTTAATTCACCGATTTCTCTTTTCCCCATTAACCGAAATACAAATAAAATGACAAAATAGAGAAAAAGTGTCCGTGCACTAATAATTAAATACTCTTCCAACACCGTAGCCTCCTTCTACGAAAAGCGCAGGGCGCCCGCCTACCTGTGCGTCGATTAAAACCTGCCACGTCCTGTGGCGAACATCGACATCAGCAAATCCTGAAGTCAAACATAAGACGGGCCCTGACTAAAGGAGTTTTTTGCCTTCGGGACGGGATTTCCTATTGACTTCCGAGTCGATGGCGCCAGGAGCTAGACACTAAACCTATATCCTCTTTTCTTTCGTACTTATCCATTCTCTAAAACTTATAGTTGAAACTTCCCAAAGGGGGTTTCTATCATCCCCCACTTAAACTTCTTCGAATACTCTAAGTTTTAAAGTGGGGGATTTACTGCACGTTAATGCGGGATAAACATTGAAAATGCAGACTATATTCTTCCATCAACATTAGTTTCTACAAAAATTCAGAAATAATAATCCGTATATTTTTCCATTTATATGAAATCTACTAAATAACGAAAATAAACGTAAATTGTAGAAAGAAGAAGCGAGACAACCACGACCGGTATGCCTATCTTTAGGAACTCAATAAAATTTACTTGTTCCTTGGCTTTAGCCGCTAATCCAGCTACTACGAGATTTGAGGATGACCCTAACAAGGTTCCATTCCCACCTAAACATGCGCCTAATGCTAATGACCACCATAAGGGATCCAAGTTAGTCATCCCATAGTCCTGGAACTCAAATATGACTGGAATCATCGCTGCTACAAATGGAATATTATCGACGAAGCCTGACAATAAGCCTGTTAGCCATAGCACCAGTAGGGCCGTTTTGGGTAGATCACCTTCTGTATAATAAAGTATTCCTCGTGCCATTTCATCAATTATTCCAACTTCCTCTAAACCACCAACAAGTAAAAATAAACCTATAAAGAAGAATAATGTACCCCAATCAACTTGTTTAAATACATCATCTGGCTTGTATTGCTCATGTGTTAACAATAATAGTAATAGCGCCCCTGCCATCGCCACACTAGTTAGGTCTACATGTAGGAAAGGGTGCAAAATAAATCCCACTACAGTAAGTAATAAAACACCAACAGACTTATAGAGAACTTGATCTTTTTTCAAATAGGATATGGCTTCAATATCTTTTAAGCGTTTTTGATTTGTGGGTGTTACATGAAGCTTATTCCAATAAAGAAGTGCTAAACCACCTATAATGACGATAAAAATAAGTAACACAATTGGTGACAAGTTGAATAAAAAAGCATTAAACGTTAAATGCTCGACCGCTTGCCCTATCATTATATTAGGTGGGTCGCCTATCAGTGTGGCAGTACCACCAATATTCGAAGATAGGATGATTGCAATTAAAAAAGGTACAGCAGGGACCTCAAGAATTCTCACCAATGTTAAAATGATTGGCACTAAAAGCAGAACCGTTGTTACATTTGCTAAAAAGGCTGAACCTATTGCGGTTAACAACGACACCACAAATAACAATGGAATACCCTTACCTTTTACAAGCTTGGCAACGACAATTGCGACAAATTCAAACACACCTGTTTGACTAGTAATTGTTACAATAATCATCATCGAAAATAATAATGTAATCGTACTCCAATCTATGTATTCTAAAAATGCTGAGTCAATATCATATATCCCAACAAGTAACATCATAACTCCACCAATACAAGCTATTAGTGCACGATCAAGTTTTTCCGTCATGATGACAAGATAGCTAATAATAAAAATCAATAGTGCAAGAACTATTGTCATGTATATTGGTCTCCTTCCACCCACTTTGTCCCGCGATTTTGCATAAACCTCTTTACATCATATGATGGTAGTCCCAAAAAATATTTCTATTCTAATTTTTTTTGGACATGAATATGCTCGTACTAAGGCTAGTTCTATTTGTAAGAACTAAACGAATAAAGAGTTGCATAAGTAACTATCAAACTTATAAAGCTAACACACTTCTGTCAACTCAATTTATTTAAGTAGGGGGAATGATCAAATTGAAAAACATGGGTATCGCTATGGTTTATGGAGTGTTGGCAACATTTATTGTAATACTTGGTTCCAGTCTAATATTTTCACTATTATTGAGGTTTACGTCAATGCAGGAATCTTCTTTAACATGGGTTATTTTAATCATATCTTTTCTAGCACTTTTCGTTGGGGGCTTTGTTTCTGGAGGAAAAGGTAAAGAAAAAGGGTGGCTAATGGGAGGCGCAACTGGAATCTTATATATACTAGTTGTTTTTTTGTTTCAATATCTTGGCTACGATACTACTTTCTCAACCGAACAATTATTCTATAATCTAGGATTTCTCGGAACAGCTATCTTGGGAGGGATAATTGGTGTTAATATGACAACACCTTCAAGGGCATAATAATTAAGAAAAGCGCAGGGCGCCCGCCTTTCGGCGACAAGCATAAGACGAGCCCTGACTGAAGGCGTTTTTTGCCTTCGGGAAGGGATTGGCTTATGACCTCGAGCCGATGGCGCCCGGAGCTAGACACTAAAACTAGGTACAAACTTTTATACTTTCTTATCTTTTAAAAAAAGAGCCTTCCAAAGTCGGAATGCTCTTTTCTTGATTAATCGTTTTTCACTTCACGTACCGCTTGACGATCGTATGTAAGTCTTGCTCCGTCGCCTGCTTTTAGAACTATCTTGTCCTCATCAATACCGTCAACAATACCATGTAGTCCACCAACAGTGACAATTTTATCACCTTTTTTAAGATCTGACTGCATTTGTCGTGTTGCTTTTTGACGCTTTTGTTGTGGACGAATTAACAAAAAGTAAAAAATTGCAAACATTAATACTAATGGCCCAACCGTTCCTAATAAATCCATTCTGTTCACCCCTTTCAATAATTCATATGCAGCTAGAAGTTTTTTGCATTCGGTTTATTAAAACCATAGCGCTCAAAGAATTCTTCACGGAAATCACCAAGTCGATCTTCCTGAATTGCTTGTCTAACCTGCTCCATTAATTTTAACAGAAAATGAAGGTTATGATAAGTCGTTAATCTAATTCCAAACGTTTCTTCGCATTTTATTAGGTGACGAATATAAGCACGACTATAGTTTCGGCAAGTATAACAATCACAATTTTCATCAATTGGACGATAATCCCTTGCATATTTAGCATTTTTAACAACTAATCTTCCTTCGCTAGTCATTAGTGTACCATTGCGTGCAATCCTGGTTGGTAATACACAATCAAACATATCTATCCCTCGAATCGCACCATCGATAAGCGAATCAGGTGAACCAACACCCATTAAATATCTTGGTTTATTCGTAGGTAATAAAGGTGTAGTGAAGTCCAACACTCGGTTCATCACATCTTTTGGTTCACCAACAGATAATCCTCCAATAGCATAGCCCGGGAAGTCTAAAGATACCAAATCCTTAGCACTTTGCTTACGTAGCTCCTCATATTCCCCGCCCTGAACAATTCCAAATAATCCTTGATCCCCAGTTCGTTTATGAGCTTCTAAACACCTTTGGGCCCAGCGACTCGTACGTTCCACCGATTTTTTCATATAATCATATTCTGCTGGAAAAGGTGGACACTCATCAAATGCCATCATGATATCTGAGCCAAGTGAATTTTGAATTTGCATTGCTTTTTCTGGTGATAAAAATAATTTATCGCCATTTAAGTGGTTGCGAAAATGAACTCCTTCTTCTTTGATCTCGCGAAATTCACTTAAACTAAACACTTGAAAGCCACCTGAGTCTGTTAGAATGGCGCGGTCCCAATTCATAAATTTATGCAAACCTCCTGCTTCTTCAACAATATCATGTCCTGGACGAAGCCATAAATGATACGTATTACTTAAAATAATCCCAGCACCCATTTCCTTCAGATCTTCAGGTGACATTGTTTTTACTGTTGCTAGCGTTCCAACAGGCATAAAAACAGGAGTATCAAATGATCCATGTGGTGTATGAACCTTTCCAAGTCTTGCTCCAGTTTGTTTACATGTTTTAATTAATTCATATCGAATTGCTGTCAATTGCTATATTCTCCCTTCAACTCTCCGGTTATCCTTGCTCTTAGTTTCTAAAGTACTTTATTACAATATAAAGACACATATCCAGCTGGAATACCTTAGCGTGAGCTGCCCTTACACGATAAGCATAGCATCACCGAAACTAAAAAAGCGGTATCGTTCTTTCACTGCCTGCCCATAAGCATTTATCACATTTTCTCTTCCCGCAAGTGCGCTTACTAACATCACTAATGTTGATTTTGGCAGATGAAAGTTTGTGATTAATCCATCAATTGCTTTATACTCATAACCTGGAAAAATAAAGATGCTTGTCCAGCCACTTGATTCAACAAATTTCCCATGCTCATTTATAATTGTTTCAAGCGTTCTCGTTGAAGTAGTCCCAACCGAGATTATTCGTCCACCAGATTTTTTCACATCATTTAATAAATGTGCTGTCCCTTTTGTCATTTGATAGAACTCCGCGTGCATATCGTGTTCATCTATTGATTCAACACTTACTGGTCGAAACGTTCCTAGTCCCACATGCAATGTTATAAATGCTATATGTACACCTTTTGCTTTAATTTCCTCTAATAAACCCTCCGTAAAGTGTAATCCAGCTGTTGGAGCAGCCGCCGATCCCCGTTCTCGGGCAAACACCGTTTGATAACGTTCCTTATCATCAAGCTGCTCTTTTATGTATGGTGGCAGCGGCATTTCACCTAATGAATCCAACACTTCATAAAATATACCTTTATATTGAAAGGTAAGTGTTCTTCCACCATGATCACTAATTCCTGTACAAATAGCTTTTAAACGTCCATCACCAAATGATATAACACTACCCGTTTTGATCCTTTTTGCTGGCTTAATAAGTGTTTCCCATGTATCTTCTTTTTCTTGTTTTAAAAGTAAAACCTCAACTTTTGCACCAGTATCTTCCTTTTCGCCGTATAATCGGGCAGGCAAGACCCGAGTGTCATTTAAAACAAGACAATCACCTTCCTGTAAATAGGAAAGAATTGCTCTAAAGGTCTCATGCTGCAACTTACCCGTCTTCTTATCAAGAACGAGTAACCTCGAGGCCTCCCTATCCTCTAAAGGAGTCTGGGCAATTAGGTCCTCTGGTAAATGAAAATCAAATAAATCTACCTTCATCATTATCACCTATTTCCTTCTTCTCATCTAAATCGTCCCATCACGTAAAAAATAAATGAAAGGACTACACTTACTACTATTGAAGTTACGATTGGAAAGTAAAATGTTGTGTTTCCCTTCTTAACTACGATATCACCAGGCAGTTTGCCAATGAACTGCCATATCATACCAATAATCAATAATACGATACCCACGATCATTAACATTTTACCCAATGTGTCCTCACTCCTTAGGAATTTCCATTTGAAAGTGTCTGTATACTAAATCTGTCACGACTCTACCTCGAGGCGTTCTTTGTAAAAAGCCTATTTGTAATAAGTATGGTTCGTAAACATCTTCAATTGTAAGGGATTCTTCACCAATGGTAGCGGCAATTGTATCTAGTCCTACTGGGCCACCACGAAACTTTTCAATGATACCTTTAAGTAATTTATGGTCAATATGATCCAATCCTAAACTATCCACTTGAAGGAGTTCCAACGCTTTATTACACAGATCAAGTGTGATAATTCCATTGCCACGTACTTGTGCAAAATCCCTTACCCTACGTAATAATCGGTTTGCGATCCTTGGTGTACCCCGGGAGCGTCTCGCTATTTCTATCGCAGCATTAGAATCAATTTGAACATTTAAGATTTCCGCCGTTCGTTCCACAATATTTGTTAGTTGAACTTCATTGTAGTATTCAAGTCTACTTAACACCCCAAACCGGTCTCGTAGAGGGGCTGAAAGCGAACCTGCTCTCGTTGTTGCACCTACAAGCGTAAATGGAGGTAAATCTAGCCGAACAGACCTTGCTGTTTCACCTTTACCAATAACGATGTCCAAACAAAAATCCTCCATCGCGGGATATAAGACTTCTTCAACAGATCGATGCAGACGGTGAATTTCATCAATAAACAAAACATCTCCTGGTTCTAATGCAGTTAATACAGCTGCAAGATCTCCAGGTCGCTCAATAGCTGGACCAGATGTTGTTCTAATATTTACACCCATTTCATTTGCAATAATGGTTGCTAATGTTGTTTTCCCCAATCCGGGAGGACCATATAATAATACGTGATCTAATGTTTCCTGTCTCATTATTGCTGCTTCAATAAAAATGGAAAGATTTAATTTCACTTTATCTTGTCCTATGTATTGCTGTAACGTTTGTGGGCGTAAACTCTGTTCAAGTGACGAGTCGTCAATATCCGCTTCACTGGAGACAATTCGTTCTTCCATTAGTATTTAAACCCCCCTGCTATTTTAAAAGCTTTTGTAATGCTTTTTTTATATATTGGTCAGTTGTCATTGTTTCTTGCAATAACTCAGGGATGATTTTTTTGATTTCCCGCTCTGCATAGCCTAGTACTTTTAACGCTTCAATTGCTTCGTCTAACGCAACAGAGGATGAAGGATCAGCAAGAGTGTTGTCATTTGGATTAAACAAATCATGCTGTATATTTGGTACTAAATCATGAAGTTTTCCCTTTAAATCAAGAATCATTTGGCGAGCTGTTTTTTTACCAACACCAGGAAACTTAACTAAAAACTTTTCATCTTCATGTTCAATCGCTCTAACTACTTGCCCTGGTTGTCCTGATGCTAGAATAGCTAAACCACCCTTTGGACCTATTCCAGACACATTAAGAAGTTTGACAAATAAAGCACGTTCCTCACGTGTTTGAAATCCGTAAAGGGCTAATGTATCTTCACGAACATAATGATATGTATAGATCGTAATGAGTTGGTCATCACTTTTATTAAATGCGAACGGATTTGGGGCAAATACTTGGTATCCAATACCATTATTTTCGACAACGATATATTCTGGATTTATGTAATTAATATAGCCTTTAATAAATTCAATCAAATAGCTTCTCTCCTCTTTCTATCTGTAACCCATTTTATCATATTGGATTTAGAAACATGAAGAAAATCTACTTGTTTTTTAGAGGGTGGCGATAATACCTTTTTCATCCAAAAGTTAAGGTAACCAGCATTTCGTTTTATTGATAAAATTAAAAGAAAGACTAGCGTATTGAACTAGTCTTTACTCGTTTTGCTTATAGGTGTTGCAGAAAAGGTTTTAAAGGTCTCGATTATATTTACATAATGATCTTTTGAATCAACTCTTATGCCTTCCTTTAACTGGTTGTGTTGGTGACTTTCTAGTTTCTCAATATCTATTTGAAAGAAGGATTGTATAACCTTTGTCGATTTATCTGGTTTACCTTCAAAGATGGATAGCACCCCATCATCAGTAATACCAAAATATCCGTTTGACTTTAATAAAGGTGATATATCATCTATTTTTTGTTGAAAAACAACTTGTTCTTCATCTTGGTGAACAAGTTGCCAGTTCTCATACTGTGCCCAAAAATCTTCCATGGACCAAATTGTCTCTTCAACAATTTCTTCACTTACTTCTCCATCCATATATTGTCGTTCTAAAATTACGGTAACAGTTAACGGACCGTTCACTTCATGTACTTTGTCTGAAGCAGCCAATAATGCATTAATCTCTGCTCCATTGTTATTTGATTCTGAAAATGAAATGTTTGACAACGAAATAGGTAATAAGATTATGGCAGTCCAAATCGTAACACGATTAATTAGTTTTTTCATTATTCCCTCACCTCTTGCTTATATTTCCAGCAACTCACTAAATAGTGTGACCCAAAATTAGCAGAGTTATCCAAATAAATTAAAGAAAACTCTCCGAGTAGCGTTCCGAAAGGACAAAGCACTTATTCGTTTTTAGAATTTATAAATTCTGATTAGCTTAAAAAGGGTCAGCCCAAGTTTGGACCGACCACTTTGTTTAACTGTTATTATTATTTGTAAAGGGACGACGAATAGTATCGCCAATATTCTCAAACAAATCATTCATATCTGTGTTTATTGTATCTCTACTGTTACCTTCTCGGATATCATTATCAAGGTTTCTCACTCGGCTGAATGTTGCTTCATCTGTTACTACATTTATATTTTTACCTTTAGCAAGTGTTTGTACAACGTTTCGAACTTCATCTTTAACATTTTTATCGTTCTTATCGTCGGTATCAACAGCAACAATGATATTATTTCCCATAACCACTGCACGAACATCATCGACATTTTTTACCTGTTCTGCACGGTCTGTTATACGTCTGACAAGGTCACCATCATAATTGTTAGTGTAGCCTGTAGAATTTCTTCGGTCATTATTGTCATTTACATGACCATGATAATTAGCATCTCCACGGCTAAATCGATTATTATCTCTTTTGGCGCCATTGCCGTCCATTAAGTTTCTATCACGGTTTAAAATAGTATTGTTTCTACCGTTGTTATTATTATCTCTGTTAAAGATCCCGGAATTATTGTTATTATCTTTGTTTAGGGTTCCAAACCGATTATTGTCGTTTCGGTTGTTATTATTATCTCTATTTAAGGTTCCATAACGCGTATTATTGTTACCGTTATTGTTTCCATTTCGGTCAAACATCTCTGTTAAAGGACCATCATTATCATCTAGAGTGTAGGCATTTCCGTTTTGGTCACCTACGCCACGATTATTATTTTCATTTGAATAATAACCGATTGGTCTAGCGTTATCTGCGTTTCGTGTACCCATAGCTCCTTCGTCGGTATTACACGCAACCAGACCACCTAACATTAATGCTGTCGCTGATAATGTAAGAATTTTTTTCCTCAATGGAAATACCCCCTTATTTAGCCTCGTGAACATCAACATTTCCGACGTTCAAATATAGGTTGGCATTTAAGCGGGTATAATATATCTGTAAACTTTCGGTAGTTTCGTGAACACCTACCTTTATTTTTTCATCAATTAATATTTGGGTGGTGCAGTTGCTAAGCTACGTTTATGATGAGATCTTTCATGCAGCTTTTCAATTATTTGTTTATCATGATTTGGCACTTCGTCGCCCTTTAGGTATTTATCAATCATGTTATAGGTTGTTCCCATCTCATTTTCGTCTGTTTGACCTTCCCATAAGCCAGCACTTGGTGGTTTTGTGATTATATCTTGCGGTACACCTAGTACCTTTGCCATTTCTCTTACTTCACCTTTTGTAAAATGAACAAGTGGGACTAAGTCAACGCCACCATCACCATATTTGGTGAAATAGCCTGTATGCCATTCGGCAGCATTATCTGTACCTACCACAAGGTAACCATAATTATTTGCAACAGCATATAATGTGGTCATCCTAAGTCTTGCTCTAGTATTAGCATCTCCTAGTTTAGCTGTTTCTTTATTCCAATCTCCGCTTTTTTTAAGTTGACTCTCTATTTCAGAAAAAAGAGTCTGATGGGTTGCTGTTAGGTCTATTTCATGATGACTTATGCCGGATGCTTCAATTACTTTCAAAGCATCAACTTTATCATTTTCACTACTTTTACAAGGCAGTACTAGTCCTAACGAAGAATCTGGAAATGCCTTTTTTATTAAATATGTAACGACTGCGGAGTCAATACCACCACTTACCCCAACGATAGCTCCTTTTAACCCAGCACCTTCGACCTCTCCTTTAATCCAATTAACCAGCTTTGAAATTTTTTCTTCCATGGCTATTACTTCCTTTCATGAATTCCTTTTGTTTATAGTAGCATATCTTTTAACTGGTCAACAATTTAAGCAGTGAATTACTAAATTTATTAAAAAGTAAAAGAGACGACTTAGGTAAAAAATCGTCTCTTCGTATTTTAATCGTCGAAATCATCTTCATCAAAATCTGGCATTGCAAACATCGGGTTGTATGGTTGATTAAATGGCATTTGTTGATAAGGGTTTACACCAACTGGCGCTCCTCCAGGACCTCCGTATCCGAATGGATGAACTGCTCCCCCTGGGGCTTGTGGGAATCCAGGCTGCACTCCATATTGCTGAGCTGGTGCTCCTCCGTAGCCTTGGTGTGATGTTCCATATGGCTGAGTTGGTACACCTCCGTAGCCTTGATATGGTGTTCCGTATGGCTGAGTTGGTACACCAAAACCTTGCTGTGGTGCTCCAAATTGTTGACCTGGTACACCAAAACCTTGCTGCGGTGCTCCAAACTGCTGACCTGGTACACCAAAACCTTGCTGCGGTGCTCCAAACTGTTGACCTGGTACACCAAAACCTTGCTGTGGTGCTCCAAACTGCTGACCTGGTACACCAAAACCTTGCTGTGGTGCTCCAAACTGCTGACCTGGCACTCCAGGTCCTTGCTGTGGTGCTCCATATTGATAACCAGGAACTCCAAAGCCTGCTTGTGGAACTCCGAATGGTTGCGCTGGTCCAGGAAAACCTTGTTGTGGAAATACTCCAGCATCATTTGGTAGTCCTTGCGGGAATTGATCCTCATCAAACATTTCTGGACTTCCACCTTGTGGGTACGATGACTGTGGATAACCACCAAAACCTCCTAACCCAGCATTTGGATATGGCATTACCGGCTGTCCTCCACCCATTCCGTGTGGTAAATTGGGCATTTCTGGTGGTAATTCATCCTCGGCATCATCAAACATTTCTGGATTCGCTGCCTGCTGGTATCCTGGTACTGGGTATCCTCCATAAGGATGCATTTGTGCCCCTTGATATGGAAATGGAGGAGTAGGTGGTGGGCATGCAAACGGACCCAAACCAGATCCTGGTAAAACAGGTGAAATAGGTACACAAGGATACTCTGCCAGCTGTGGCTGTGGAGGAGTATAAGGTATTTGCTGAGGTGCCTCTGGCATCTCTTCTTGAACTCCGGCTACTTCAGGCTCTTCTTCTTTTTCAGGTGCCATCATACCTGGTAAAATGTTTGTAGGTGCTGGTGGTACTTGTGGAATTTGTGGCATTGACATTTGCATTAAGTTGTAATTATTAATATCTATTTCAACCGGCTGCATTGGTTTAGGCATTTTTGGAATATATGGACCTACCTTCTTTTGCTCTTTAATTGGTGCTACTTCTTCAACTACTGGTATTGGCGGTGGTGTGATATCAGCATATGGATGTTCAACTTTCTTCTTTACTTCTTTTGGTGCAACAATTGGCGCTTCTTTTTTAACACTTTCTTTAACCATCCCGACATTTTTCTGAACTTCTTTTTTCACAGGTACATTTCCGGTTGGAACTTTTATTTTCATACCTGGCATAATCATGTCCGGATTACTTAGTTGTGTGTTCATGTGTTTTAACTCTTCAAAGTTTACACCATATTTTTTAGCAATGTTCCAAAGAGTATCCCCTTTTTGCACAACATGGATTTTCACTTATAGTTCCCCTCCTGTACATAAGTCTTTACATACTATGTGACGGTAGGCAAATTGCCACTATGCTTCATCACAACTTATGCGTTTTTTGGAAGTAATATGAGTAAAAAGAGCGTCAGGGCTTATAGAAAGCTAGAAAAAAATTTTTTTACAAGTTATAATTCCCAAAAAATAACACACTTAGGATTACCATTACTTTTCTATAAGTTTGACTAACCTTCACATACATGTGTGAAGATCGTCTTTGTACAAAGTATAAACTTTTGTACCTAGTTTAAGTGTCCGGACAGGGCACCATCAGTCCGAGGTCATAAGACGATCACTTTAAGAAGGAAAAACTAACATTTTAAAGAGACCGACCGTTTTAAGCTTTACTTGCACCAGATGTGGTGATGTCGATGATCACTACAGGGATTTACTCAATGTGCCTCGGAAGCTGGTGTCTTAACGCTTTACTTACTTATCTATGCCCTTGTAAGCATCCGTTTGAGAGCTAGAACTGCACCCTTGGCAATTGTCTCATTGACTGAAATTTGATTAATAATTTCTCCTCTTTTCAGTGATTCAAGTACCCATAAAAGATGAGGTAAATCAATTCTATTCATTGTTAGACAGGGACACATATGGGGGTTAAGTGACACTATTTCTTTATCTGAATGATTTTCTATCAGACGATTGACAAGATTCATTTCCGTTCCAATTGCCCACTTACTGCCATTTGGAGCATTCTCGATTGTTTCGATAATATATTTTGTAGACCCAACATAATCAGCTAAGGCAACAACCTCTCTGCTACATTCTGGGTGAACAATAATGTTCATACTCGGTTTGTTTTTTTTAATTTCATTTACATTTTCAACAGTAAAATTTTCATGAACAGAACAATGACCTTTCCATAGGATAACTTTTACGTCTTGAAGATTACCAACATATTCAATCTGATCGGAAGTAGGATTCCACACAGCCATTTTCTCTAAGGGGACTCCTATTTCAAAAGCAGTATTCCTACCTAAATGCTGATCAGGTAAAAATAAGATCCGCTCTTTTTGTGTAAATGCCCATTTAAGCATTTTTTTTGCGTTTGAAGAAGTTACTGTTGCTCCACCATTTTCACCAACAAAAGCCTTAATTGCAGCTGTTGAATTTACATATGTAATAGGAATGATCCGATCAAACTGCATACCTCCGTCTATTAACTTTTTTATAGAAGGAGGGCCATTTTCTACAAGGACCTTTGTAGCAGTTGGATCATTATGGTTACAGCCGGCATTCAAAGTATCCTTGAAATGGTTATACCAATGATCAGAGGAACTAATAGATACCGCGATACCTCCTTGTGAGAGCATGGAATTACTTTTATCATTTTTTGACTTTGTAAGAATAACCACATTTTTAAATGCAGTAATTTTGTCAGCTAGCATTAGTGCTGAAATACCACTGCCAACAATGATTACATCTCTATCTTCACAAGGCATCTTGTCACCTCTTCATTACTACTGTCTTGACAACTATATTTACACATATTTAAAATAATAACAAGCTATTTTTATTTATATGTATGTTCAAATCAGTTACTATCAAGGTATACAATGGTATTAAGCTTTTTGAAAGGGTGTTAGACCATGATTTATTTAGATTATGCCGCAACCACGCCAATGCGAGATGAGGCATTGCAAGTGTATAGTGACGTTGCGAAAAAAATGTATGGAAATCCAAGTAGCTTACATGACATTGGTACAAAGGCTAAAAACCTTCTTGAGGGTTGCCGTGAAGAATTGGCTTTATTACTTAATGCTGATACAAAGGGGATCTATTTTACAAGTGGTGGTTCTGATGCCAACATCCTCGCCATTCAATCGTTAATTAGCGCTAATAGAAAAAGAGGTAACCAAATAATAACGACTCAATTAGAACACTCTTCCATTTTAAATCTTTGTAAAAGACTTGAAGGTGATGGGTATATCGTTACTTATTTACACGTTAACTCACATGGTGAGGTTGATTTAGATGAACTAGAAAACGCCATTACAGATCAAACAATTTTAGCTTCTATCCATCATGTCAATTCAGAAATAGGTGTGATTCAGCCCTTAAAGCAAATTAGTGCTATTCTAAAAAAGCATAACATTATCTTTCATAGTGACTGTGTACAATCCTTTGGTAAACTTCCATTAGATGTAATTGACATAGGCGTTGATAGTATTTCAATATCTAGTCATAAAATATATGGCCCCAAAGGTGTTGGAGCTGTTTACATCAATCCTATTGTAAAATGGCAAGGACAATTTCCATTCACTACACATGAAGGTGGATTTCGTCCTGGAACTGTGAATGTACCAGGCATTTCTGGTTTTGTAACTGCTGCACAACTGATATATAATGAAATGACCTCTGAACAAAGTCGTATACTTGAGCTTAGGAAGCGACTCATAGATGGTGTTGAAAATTTAAATTATCCGTTTGAAATGTTGAATGATTCTTTTAAACAGCTACCTAATATTCTAGGACTACTATTAATAGGCATTGAAGGGCAATATACCATGTTAGAATGTAATCGCTACGGCATTGCAATATCTACTGGTAGTGCATGTCAAGTCGGGCAACAGACACCCTCTAAGACTATGCTTGCAATTGGCAAATCACCAGAAAATGCTAAACAATTTATTCGGTTATCATTCGGAAAATATACAACTACTGATGATATCGATAAAACAATAGATGTGTTTAAAAATTTACTAGAAAATAAAAAGTAGGGAGGGAGTGGGAAAATGAAGGATGAAAAAAAAATCCTAGGTGAGAGTCGACGAGATTTAATTCTTGAATGGCTTAAGGATACGAGAGAACCTATGACTGGTAGTGAATTGGCTGCAAAGACAAATGTTAGTAGACAAGTAATTGTTCAAGATATTTCACTTCTCAAAGCAAGAAATGAGCCAATTTTAGCGACAAGTCAAGGCTACATCTACTTAAACACCGAATCGACTAGCGATACTTTTGAACGTGTAGTAGCTTGTTATCATACTCCTGGTCAAACAATTGATGAGCTTACAATGATTGTTGACCATGGAGTTACAGTAAAGGATGTGAGGATTGAGCATCCCGTATACGGGGATTTAACTGCATCAATCATGGTAAGTAGCCGAAAAGAAGTTGATACGTTTATGACTAAAATTAAAGAAACGAAATCTTCTTATCTGTCGGAACTTACAGATGGTACACACCTACATACCCTTGAAGCAAATTCAACCGCGAAACTAGATGCAGCTTGTCAATCATTAAAAAAGGCTGGCTTTTTATTGGAGTAACAATAAGAAAAGCGAAAGGCGCGCCCGCCTATCGGCGACAAGCATAAGACAAGCCGGCTGGAAGGTTGTTCTTTACCTTCCGGACGGATTGGCTTATGACCTCGAGTCGATGGCGCCCGGAGCTAGACACTAAAACTTGGTACAAATTTTTATACTTTCTTATCTTTTAAGAAAAGCGCAGGGCGCCCGCCTTTCGGCGACAAGCATAAGACGAGCCCTGACTGAAGGCGTTTTTTGCTTTCGGGAAGGGATTGGCTTATACCATAGAGCCGATGGCGCCCGGAGCTGGACGTAGATAGACAAAGACTCGAAGTTATACACAACCTTACAATTTTATAAATTCCTAAACAACAAAAAATCCTTACAACCAGTAAGGATTTTTGTTACTTTTTAAGAAAGAATGGATAAGTGCCGAGTATTTTTACCGAGCAGCTTAATGCTTCTAGTTCAGCAATTGCCCCTGGGATAAGGATATCGTCTAATTTACTTTCTATATCGATAATAAAAAAGTAATTTCCAAGACCTGTTTTCATAGGTCTAGATTCTATTTTAGACAAATTTAGCTTTCGCCAAGCAAAAGCTGATAGGACCTGATGTAATGCCCCTGCTTGGTCTGAAGGTAAGGTAATCATAATGGTAGTTTTATCACCAATTGGAACTAAATTAGTGGGAGTAATGTTGACCCTATCTTTATGTAGGACTACAAATCTAGTATGGTTATTGTCATAATCATGAATATTACGTTCTACTATAGATAATCCATATTCCTTTGCAGCTAATTCGTTTGCGATTGCCCCTATATTCTCTTCTGGATGGTCACATACATGCTTTGCTGCTGCTGCTGTTGATGTCATATATTCATAGGTAGACTGGCGCAATCGTTTATGAAGGAATTTATGACACTGAGCAATAGCATGTGAATGAGAATAGATTGTAATTATCTCTTCCCACTTAGCTTGGTTAGCAGGATGAACCATTAAATGTTGGCGAATTGGTACTACGAGTTCTCCTACTATATGTAATGGCTGTTCATGCACTAAATAATCAATTGTTAGGTTAACAGAGCCTTCAATCGTATTCTCAAGAGGAACAACTGTAAATTCGACCTCATTATTTTCTACAGCATCTATACATTCTGGGATTGTATGATATGGTACCCCAACATCATCAGGAAATAAACTGTTTACAGCTATATCTGTAAACGTTGCTTTAGGTCCCAAAAAACTAATTTTTCTATTTACCATATAATATTCTCCCCTTATGCCCCTGTTCCAAGAACGTCTACTTTGTCAACAAACTCAAGTCGCTTTAGCTTAGTAAGGAGCTCGGTAACTTCCTCTGTCATACCAGCTGTATTTAGTGATAACGTAACATTTGCCTTACCTCTAAGCGGTATCGTCTGATGAATCGTTAACACATTACAGCCTGAGGCAGCTACCACCCCTAATAGTTGAGAGAGTGTACCTGACCGGTCCTCTAAATGAAAAAAAAGAGAAATGATTCTTTCCTTTACCACGGTATGAAAAGGAAAAACGGTATCCCGATATTTATAATAAGCACTTCTACTCAAATCTACTAACTGAGCTGCATCTGCAACTGAATTTGCTTTGCCTCGTTCTAACAGTTCTTTTGCCTCGAGCGTTTTCTTAATTGCCTCAGGTAAAACATCCTCACGGACAAGATAAAATTTTTCATCTAATTTTTTCTTATTATTGTTCAGAATACCACCACCTTCGGGTCTATAATGTTGACTGATTGATTTAAGTATATTCAAGTGAGGCACGTTCTTAATTGACGTGCCTTATTTTTAACACAGTATCAGAAAAACTTTATTCGACAAATTCAAACTCATAATCTTCAAGCCTAACAGTGTCCCCATGTTTAGCACCTTTTTCGCGAAGTGCTGCATCAACGCCCATTCCTCTAAGTTGTCGGGCAAAACGTCTTATTGATTCCTCACGTTGGAAGTTTGTCATTTTAAAGAGCTTCTCAATTCGATCCCCGGTTATAACGAAGGTAGCATCACTTTCGCGTGTGATTACGAAATCAATTTCTTCTTTTTCATGTCTATAAAGCACTCTATGTTCTGAATCGTCTTCTTCGACTTCTTCCATTGGAAACTCAGGAGTTGTTTCAACCAAGTCAGCCACTTCAAACAATAAATCTCGTAGACCTTGCCTGGTTATTGCTGAAATAGGAAAGACCTTAACATCTTCGCCTAGCTTCTCTTTAAATAATGTAAGATTTTCCTCTGATTCAGGCATGTCCATTTTATTTGCTACAACAATTTGCGGCCTTTCCATTAAGCGAAGATTGTACTCTTTTAGCTCAGCGTTTATTGTTAAATAATCTTCGTACGGATCACGGCCTTCCATTGCAGACATATCAATGACGTGAACAATTACACGGGTACGTTCAATATGACGTAAGAATTGATGTCCAAGACCAATACCTTGATGGGCACCTTCAATTAATCCAGGTAGGTCTGCCATAACAAAACTTCTTCCATCATCTGTTTCAACAACACCTAGATTTGGCACGATCGTTGTAAAATGGTATTCAGCAATCTTTGGTTTTGCAGATGAAACTATTGATAATAACGTTGATTTCCCAACACTTGGAAAGCCAACAAGTCCGACATCTGCTAATACTTTTAACTCTAAAATGACATTACGTTCTTGACCTGGTTCACCATTCTCGGCAATCTCAGGAGCAGGGTTAGCTGGTGTTGCAAATCGGGTATTTCCTCTTCCACCACGCCCCCCTTTTGCAATGACAGCCTGTTGACCATGTTCTGTTAAGTCTGCTAGTACTTGTCCAGTTGCCTCATCTGTCACAATCGTCCCTGGTGGTACCTTTACAAGCATTGAAGTCGAATTTTTCCCGTGCATCCCCTTGGACATTCCGTGCTCACCACGGTCGGCTTTGAAATGACGCTTGTACCTGAAATCCATTAGCGTTCGTAAACCTTCTTCAACTTCAAATATTACATCTGCACCTTTACCACCATCTCCGCCTGCTGGACCCCCATTTGGTACATATTTTTCACGGCGAAATGCAACCATCCCGTTACCGCCATCTCCGCCTTTTACATATACTTTGACCTGATCGACAAACATACTTTCCCTCCGTTCACTTTTTAGCCGCAACATTAAAGAAGCTTCTAAATAGTACTTATAACAGCCATCAGTTCCCCATTATGAATTTGAAATTCAGTTAATTGGATAAAATCTTGGTTAGACTGTTGTTCATGAAACCAATTATTTAGTTGTTCAATATTTGTTATTATTCCACTAAAATCAAAAAAGAATCGGACTTCTTCGTTAAAAGTCTCAATAGACATGCTCAAATGATTATCACTATTTACATCAATCGAAATGTCTAAAATTGAAAAGAAACGTACACACCAGTTATGTATTTGCTCATCGCACCAAGACAAATCTTTAATACCACCTAAAACTTCATACTCTAACCGAAAGTGATGCTGTTCCCAATTGTAGGTCATTAAAAGCTCAGCTAATGAATGTAAACGTAAGTTTGTCAGGTTCGATTCATTTTGGGATTCAATAACGATTTCTTCGATAATTTCTTTTACTCTATCAATCTTACCTAGTGAAAGGTTTCCTTTAATTAATTGAATTTTATTGAGCCAATCATGTCTTGAATGACTTAGTACTTCAACAATCTCCCAGTCCTTTTTCATCATTATAAACTCCTACATAATTAGAATCTTATTTAAAAAATTATAACAAACAATACCAAATAAAACTAACTTAAGTAATAAATTTTCTCGATATTGTCGAATTTGAAATCGATACCTAATATGTTTATAACTTAGAAAAGCGCAGGGCGCCCGCCTTTCGGCGACAAGCATAAGACGGTTCCTTTAAGAAGGTGGTTTTTCCTTCTTAAAGGAAATGGCTTATGACCTCGAGCCGATGGCGCCTGGAGCTAGACACTAAAACCAGGTACAAACTTTTATACTTTCTTATCTTTTAAGAAAAGCGCAAGGCGCGCCCGCCTATCGGCGACAAGCATAAGACTAGCCGTCTCGAAGGTTGTTCTTTGACCTTCCAGACGGATTGTCTTATGACCTCAGGTCCGATGGCGCCCGGAGCTAGACACTAAAACTAGGTTCAAACTTTTATACTTTATTATCTTTCAAAAAAGAAAACTCTAACCACATCAGGTTAGAGTTTCTTAAGAAAGCTTACGCTTCTTGTGCAACTGGGTATACACTTACTTGTTTGCGGTCACGACCTAAACGCTCAAATTTAACTACTCCATCAACTTTAGCGAATAAAGTATCGTCCCCACCACGGCCAACGTTTTCACCTGGATAAATCTTTGTACCGCGTTGACGGTAAAGGATTGATCCACCTGAAACGAATTGACCATCAGCACGTTTAGCACCTAAACGTTTCGAGATTGAATCACGACCGTTTTTAGTACTACCTACTCCCTTTTTAGAAGCGAAGAATTGAAGGTCTAATCTTAACATGACATTCACCTCCTACTTTATTGTAATGTTTATATATTGCCCATAATCATTTTCGATGGTTTGTAAAGAAATAAGCATACCTTCTAAAAGCAATTGCACTTTCTCATCCGTTTCCTCTGATAATTCTTTCGGAACCACAAAGCGGAGAAAGCCACCCTTGCCACCCTGCTCTATATGAGGGGTGATATTAGTTAGTGCTATTATTGCATTTATTGTACCAATCGAAACTGCCGACACGCCCGCACAAACAATATCTGAACCATGTTCTGCGAAATTAGCATGTCCACTAACTGTAAACGATTCAATAAGCCTATTACTTAGGCGTTCTATCGTTACTTTTATCATCGAATTACCTTACGCGTTGATTTTTTCAATTACAACTTTAGTGTAAGGTTGACGGTGACCTTGTTTGCGACGGTAGTTTTTCTTTGCTTTGTATTTAAAAACAGTGATCTTTTTACCACGACCATGTTTTTCAAGTTTACCAGTAACAGTTGCTCCTTCTACAGTAGGGCTACCAACTTTAACATTGTCTCCACCTACGAATAAAACTTTGTCAAATGTAACTGTTCCACCTTGCTCAGTGTCAAGCTTTTCGATGTAGATCTCTTGACCTTCTTGAACTTTGATTTGTTTTCCACCAGTTTCAATAATAGCGTACATAATTGCACCTCCTAATTTAGACTCAGACTCGCCATACACAGGCGCCCCACAAAGTGAGTTCTTACTACCTGTTCTGTGCGGTTGTAGCATTGGGTGCTACAAACAATAACATTAAAATATTATCATTAATAAAAAAATATGTCAATATAAAATATAACGACACAACTAATTAAGAGGTCCAATAGTCTACATTGGACCTCCCAATTCAGTACTATCTATTTTATCACTTTTTTATTCGTTCTTCAATCTCCATTTTTGAGCCAATGTGACGAATAGAATAAGACCTATTTTCTGTAGAGCGTTCAGTGATGTAAATTGAGATCATTAATGCTTCTTGAAGTCTCTCTAAATGCTCATTATTTGTTCCTTTTACAAAATCAATTACAGTCTTTGGAGCTTCAATCCAAATAGCTTCGTGTTCCATACCTCTAAGTTCCCATAATTCACGTTCAAGTCTAAAAGCAATCGATTCAGGAGATAGTTGCCGTCCTGTTCCTTTACACATTGGACACGTTATCTGGATAGTCTGATCTAAGCTATGCTGAACCTTTTTACGAGTTAATTCTAGAATGCCAAGAGATGTAAAGCCTAGAACTTTTGTAACCATTGGATCCCTTTGTAAGGAGGTTTTAATTGTATCGATAACCAATTGTTTATCACTTTGACGGCGACCCATATCAATGAAATCTACTAAGATCATCCCACTAATATCCCTTAAACGCAGTTGTCTAGCAACTTCTTTCGCTGCTTGAACATTTGTTTTTAAAACAGTATCTCTTAAACTTGATTTCCCTTGAAACTTGCCAGTATTTACATCTATTACAGTCATGGCTTCCGTATTATCAATAACTAAGTAGGCTCCACTTTCTAACCAGACAGTTCTTTTTAAAGCATTTTCTATTTCAAATTCGATTCCATAATGTGAAAATATATTTTCCTTACCATTGTAATATTTAACAATGCCATCTTCTGCTTTACCTTTAAAATTTTGAAATGCGCTAAAGTCATCTACAATTATTTCACCTGATTTTCCACTACGATATGTTTCTAACACACGATCAATGGTATCGTTTCTTTCATATAATAAGCTCGGTTTTTTCGTTGTCGTTTTCCACATGTCGATGATTTTTTTATATTTAGTTCTTAAATCTTGTAATTCCTTTAGTACATCAGCAGTATCTTGATTTTCACATGAAGTTCTTACTATAAGTCCTTCATTCTCCGTACACTCTTTAGTAGTGAAGGCTTGCCATGTTTTTCGGTCTTTTTCATTCTTTATTTTACGTGATATAGTAATTGTTTTGCTTTCTGGTAAATAGATAAGGTATTCTCCTTGAAGCTCAATAACTTCTGAGAGAGTCGGACCTTTTAATTCACTGCTATCCTTCGTAACTTGAACAAGGATCTCCTGACCTTGATGGACGAACTGTGAGATACTCATTTGCATTTTATCCTCAAGTGCCAGTGCCAAATTTTGATATGACAGTAGCTTCTCCCTGGAAATATATGCGTTTTTATCAATACCAATATCTACAAATGCTGCCTGAATTCCTGGAATTACATCCATAACTCGCCCAATATAAACATTGCCTACAACGCTGTTACTTTGAGGTTGTTGGATTATAAATTGTACAACCTGATCATTCTCTATTACCGCAACACGCTTTTCCCTCGTTGTTAGATTTAAAATTAACCTATCCAATTATTTATCCTCACTTTACTTATTCTCTACGACCAATGTACCGATTTTAAACCTTTAGGTCAATAAGAGTAAAGGAGTTCACCGACAGGCTGGGAGGTTCGTTTATCCTTAAAATAGGCATGTAAAAGTTCATTTTCATCAAGGGGTGTTTGCTGTTTTCCTTGTTTTCTGACTATGATAGGGTGCTTATAACCTCTGTGAAACTTTAGTAAAACTTGGTGGATTGTTTCTGTTTCGTCAACGACCAACGGCTTAAGCTTCGAGATTGATTGTCGTTTCCCATAGTAACGTTCAAGTAAAAACCTCATAAATAGAAAATGCCGCTGGCGCCATTCCATTATAATTGAAAAAAGCAGAAACATAACAATCATCCATGAATGTAATTGTGAAGGCTCAAAGTATAGAATGAGAAAAATGAACATCAATAAACTGACGATCGAAAAAAGTATTGTTAATTTATGCGCTTCAATAAATGGGTTCTTTAGTGAGAATACCAAGAATAGAAGCTTACCGCCATCCAACGGCCATATTGGAAGTAAATTAAATAATAGAATAACAACATTATGAAACATAAAGATTTGAAACGTTTCCTGAGAAATAATCGAGGATTCATGTAAAATAAAAGCTAGTGCGACAAGCCAAATATGTTGAATCGGCCCTGCTAATATAACAATTAATTCTTCTTTTAATGGACGATTTCCATGCTCATCCATTTCAGCAACCCCACCAAATGGTAGCAATTGAATATTTTTAATTCTCCATGAAAAAAAATGGGCACCTGCAACATGTCCCAGTTCATGGATTAATACAATTAGAAATAGCATAATTAGCTCCTTAAATTGAGCAGTAATTATGCTTATTCCTATTACAATCCAGAATAATGGATGTATTTTTATTTTTGATAAAGTAAGGAGTAATCTACTCAAAGGATATCACCTGGATTGGGTCAATAAACGTTTCACCCTTTTTTATGGCAAAATAATACGTCCCTGTTTGCCCATCTTCACTGTCCATGACTTTGCCTAGTTCCTGACCAGTTTTTACAAATTGATATAATGAGACATCAATAGATTGGAGCTTTGCATACCATGTATGACTACCATCAGCATGTTGAATAATGACGGTCTTACCAAGCTCATCTTTGTTACCAACAAAGGTAATAACTCCTTCATTCATTGCTTTTACAGCAGATTTGCTTCCCGTTTCTACTGTTATACCCTGACCGTTTACCTCAAATCCCTGAAGAACCCTCGCATTTACTGGGACAGCGTAAGGAGTCGTCGGTTCATTTTGTGCGACCTGCTCCCCATTGTCATTTTTATCTTTTGGAAAAATGGCTAACGGACTTCCAAATCGTTCTTCATACATCTTCGTTATCGCCGCAAATTGAAAGTCATTTTCCATCGTTCCTTTAACAAATTGTCTGGCAGAATCAAACTGTGGCGACTGATTTTTATAGAGTATTGCTACAATTAGAACAAGACAAACTGAGAGAAGAATTTTAAACATAAAGACTTCTTTTCGAAATAAAGGGTGTCCTGAATCATTAGGGCCTCCTTCAATTGATGAAAATCGTTCATGTCCATATCTTTCTTCATCCCTTACGATGAACGAAGAAGAGTCTTTCGATAGGCCTGACACACCACCAGCCTGTCTAGCTTGTTTTCGTTTTGCTATTCTTTTTTTAATGTCATCCGTACGATTGCTCATATCTTTACACCATTCCCTTTAGACGAGTTTGTACAATTTTATGACTTGTCCGGCTAAGATATGACTTATATTCAAACAAAATAGAAAGTTGTGTTAGTGTTGTCTGCTTTTTTGAAAAAATAAAAAGTCCTGCAAATGCAAGACTTAACGTACACCAAAAAACCTCTTAAGTTTTGTAAACATCCCTTTATCATCTTCGTCTAATGATTGAAGTGGAATAGACTCTCCTAAGATTCTTCTTGCAATGTTTCGATAGGCAATTGCGGTCTTGCTAGTAGCATCTAATGCAATCGGTTCACCACTATTTGATCCTTTAATAACATTATCATCATCTGCAATTATTCCAATTAAGTCAATTGAAAGATGTGTAACAATCTCATCCACATCTAGCATATCACCATTTTTAACCATATGATTCCTGATTCGATTAACAATTAATTTTGCTGGTTCAATATCTTCTTTTTCTAATAAACCTATTATTCTATCAGCATCTCTGACTGCAGAAATTTCAGGTGTTGTTACGACAATTGCTCTATCAGCACCCGCTACTGCATTTTTATAGCCTTGTTCTATTCCTGCTGGGCAATCAATAATAATATAATCATAATCTTGCTTTAATTCAGTAATAAGTTTTTTCATCTGCTCAGGATTAACTGCAGATTTATCACTTGTTTGGGCTGCAGGAAGTAAGTATAAGTTGTCATCAAAGCGCTTATCTTTCACTAGAGCTTGATGGATTTTACAACGGTTTTCAACCACATCTACTAAATCATATATAATTCGGTTTTCTAGTCCCATGACAACATCGAGATTACGTAACCCTATATCTGTATCAACCAAACAAACTCTCTTTCCGGCTAGCGCAAGAGCGGTCCCAACGTTTGCTGTTGTAGTTGTTTTCCCGACGCCGCCTTTGCCCGATGTAATAACAATTGCCTCTCCCATCGCTAAATTCCCCCTTCAAACCTTGTCAAGTTAGGTCTTAAATGAGTCAATAATTGTAATCGATCTACAACTATCTTCCCGAACTCGTCAATATACGCACATTCCATCTCATTACGATCGTCTTGATGGTAGTCTGGTGCTCTGTTCATAATATCACTAATACGAAGCTGCGAAGGTTTCATGATCGATGCTGCTATTACCGCCTGTCTATTTCCATTACAGCCTGCATGGGCTATACCTCTTAGAGCACCCAATATAAATATATTTCCTTCTGCAATAACGGTTCCCCCAGGATTAACATCACCAATTAACAATAAATCCCCTTGAACTTTAAGAATCTGCCCAGATCTAACAACCTTTGAAGCAGACACTATCTCAGTTTCTCTCTTTAATTCAAGTGCTTCTTCCTTTGATATTACATTACTCTCTATAGAATCCACAGCAAGGTGTTTTTTGCTTCTAATAAGGGCTTGTAGCTCTTCTCGTTGGTCACTAGTAACATATCTGTTTCCTACCTTTAAACGAACAGGTAGATAAGGGCCGCCTTCTTCGTGACGTTGGTTTAATGCTAATTTCTCTTCTAACTCAGCTACTAGATCTTGAAATGAACAAGTATCATCGAGATGTAACGTTAAACCGTCTTTTGTGCCTTTTATTGTCACATATTGCTGTTTTTGTCCTTTCACGACGTTCACCTCAACGATTAATATTTCAACAAAGAGTTTCCGTTTTCCTCTATTAAAATGATAAGTTTTTTTATTACTATTCTGTTACTGCAAGCTTGAGAAATAATCGTTTAAAAGGAGAGCAAAGTAAAATGACAAATACACTATTTAATACTAGTGTTGAAAAAAGGCGCTTACTAATAAAATAAGTAATTGGCATATCAGTAAACCCAATTAATAAATTTACTCCATATATAAAAAACTCAAGCATTGTAACTCCAATTATACTCAGTAGCGAGATAATAAAGATATTCGTTTGTAGTATCTTTACTGCTTTTGAGAGAATATAAGAAATTACTGGATATGCAAACATATAAACACCAGTAATTTCTGTATAGACAACATCAAATAATAATCCAAAAATAAGACCATAAAGTAACCCAACTAAATGATTATGGTAAATCATGATAAAAATAATAGCTATCATGACAAAGTGAGGAATAAATAGTCGATCCACACCAAAAAGGGATGGTGGTAAAATGTCAACAAAAACACTCTCAAAAACAAATAAGAAGGTTATTAGAGTGGGAAGGATAAGTCTTTTCAACTTTCTTCCTCCTCTTCCTCTTTAGAGATCATTGTTCGTTCTACCACAATTACATGGTCAATTTGATAAAAGTCAGCAGCCGGCTTAATATATGCCGTTTTTGTAAGCCCATAATCATCAGGTACAACTTCAATTACTTCTCCAACTAGCAATCCTTCCGGAAATACCTCTCCAAGTCCAGATGTTAATACTTGCTGCTTTATTTCAACCTTTGCATCAAATGGAATCCTTTTTAATAAAAGGGCTTCTTTTTGTTCATCATAGCCTTCAATTAATCCGAACACCTTGCTTCCATCACCTTGTACAAATGCAGAAATTCGATTCATCCGATCAGGTGCACTTAACAATTGTATCGTGGATGTAAACTGAGAAGTATATTTTACCTTACCAATTAATCCTTTAGCTGTAATTACAGCCATGTCTGCTTTAACACCGTGTTGTCCACCTTTATTAATTGTAATTAGTTCCTGCCATCGGTCTGGATTTCTTGCAATAATAGATGCCTGTATTGGCTCATAATCACGAAGACTTTCTGTTTTATCTAAAATTTCTTGTAATATTTTATAATCATCTTTCAAGTCTTGTAGTTCTGTCTCAAGCTTTACATATTCATCAAGCTTTGATTTAAGGATTTTATTTTCTTCGTATGTATTTTTGATATCGTTCACATTACTAAAGAATTGAGAAATAGAACGGGCTGGCGTGTGGATAATTGATTGTACCCAGCCCGTTGTATCTTTAACAAATTGTTCTGGCCATGTTAAGCCTTCACGATCTTTTAGTGAAAAACCAATCAATGCCACTAATACAATAATACTTACAAGCAATAATATAAGACGTTTATTCAAGAAAAATTGTGGCAAGATTAACACCCTCTTGTTCTTATCATTACAAAGTAATTATCTATCTTTTTTAAATAAGTGTATATGGTCAAGAGCTTTTCCTGTTCCAATCGCAACACAATCTAAAGGATTTTCCGCGATAAGTACAGGCATACTTGTCTCCTCGCTAATTACCTTATCCAAATTTCGTAATAGTGCTCCTCCACCAGTTAGAACGATACCACGATCCATAATATCAGCAGCTAACTCTGGTGGTGTTTTTTCTAATGTATTTTTAACAGAATCAACGATTGCATAGACCGTATCATGCAACGCTTTAGAAATCTCTTCAGCAGTAATTTCAATGGTTTTTGGTAGCCCAGTTAACAAATCTCGGCCACGAATTTCCATATTCTCTACACCCTCTGGTGAACCTGCTGAACCAATTTCCATTTTAATAGCCTCTGCAGTTCGATCACCGATCATTAGGTTATATGTCTTTCTTATATATTGAACCATCGCATCATCCATTTCGTCTCCAGCGACACGAATAGATTGACTAGTAACAATACCGCCAAGAGAAATAATCGCAACCTCAGTTGTACCACCACCAATATCTACTACCATGCTTCCTGTGGGCTCCCAAACTGGTAGGTTAGCACCTATTGCGGCTGCAAACGGTTCTTCTATTGTATATGCGTCTCTAGCCCCGGCTTGTCTTGTAGCATCTATTACAGCACGTTTTTCTACTGCAGTAATTCCTGATGGAACACATACCATTACATATGGTTTACGTGCGAAATAACTCTTAGTCACAGCTTGTCTAATATAATATTTCATCATTGTCGCAGTTGTTTCATAATCAGCAATTACACCGTCTTTCATCGGACGAAGTGCAACTACATTACCTGGTGTACGACCAATCATATTTTTTGCGTCATTTCCAACAGCTACAATTTGCTTAGTATCTGTTTGCATAGCAACAACCGATGGTTCTCTCACAACAATCCCCTTGCCCTTCACAAAGACAAGTGTATTAGCTGTTCCTAAATCTATTCCAAGGTCTCGTGTACCAATTCCAAACATGTTATGTATCTTCCTTTCTGATACGAAATGCTAAATGTTGAGTGATTTTAGAGTTAATCTAACTATTTTTATCCTTCAAAAACCCATAACAAATATTATATCGTACTAGTTAAAAAAAGAATAGGGGTTACACATACCCTTTTTCTTTAAGACTAACATATTTATGTTCACCAATAATGAGATGGTCTAAAAGCTCAATGCCAATAATTTTACCACATTCTGAAAGTCTTTTTGTGACTTCGATATCTTCTTTACTTGGAGTGGGGTCCCCTGATGATAGCAATAGGTAAGGCTTTGAAGTTATCTCCACCTTTTCCCCTGCTCCACACCGTGCATGCAACTTTCATCGCACACGGCATTCCATCGTTTGCCTTCTATTTCACTTTCCTCAATCTGCCTAATTTAATTTGAATCCCTGATTTATTTGATTATTTGATTCCCAATAAACAATCTTAGTTTGTTCAACTTCATTAGTTGTTCCTCATTTAAATTGAGAAATTTAAGATAGCTTTGGATAGTTTCTGTTTCTGTGGCATGAATTAGTTGATGAATATTTCTAGTAATTAGTGCTAGACATTTTGTTGTTGTTTATTCGCCCAGCATATGCAGCGATCGTATTTTCTGCTGATTTTGTCGGTTTAAATCCAAAGCTATATTTAAAAATTTTGCTTAGGATCTAGCACTAGTAAGATGCATTGTTGTGCAATTCTATCCCACATAGATGGAATACCTAGTGGTCTAATTTTTC
This sequence comes from Cytobacillus sp. S13-E01, assembly GCF_029193815.1. Lineage (GTDB taxonomy): Bacteria > Bacillota > Bacilli > Bacillales > Bacillaceae_L > Bacillus_BV. The sequence continues at coordinate 82,144 of NZ_JARFVC010000009.1, read as the reverse complement.
CATTCAGTTTTGGAATCTCCACACGTCTCACTTTTCGAGGGTTGTAATGTGTAAATCTTTCCTTACACATTTAAATAAACTCATGGGTATTAAGCTTTGGCTCGTGACCTTTTTAGTCATACGAGAATCCTTGAAATGATTGAGTTGAAATAAATTAGGCGTAACGACTTGAGGCTATTGCTCCATTTCCATTACAGAAACTTCTACGCTCCTGCCTCTACTCTCACTACCATAAGAGGAAGTTATAGAAATATTCCCTTTCCTTCCTACCACTTCATAGTGTGTGTACACTCCATGTTGGTAGCTTTCCACGTTCCCTTAACTCTATCAATGTCCTAACTTAGGTGCTAGCTCTTACCTGACGTCCTCTCCACCGCCTATAACGATGCATGGAGCTTTCGAAACCACCATACTTACTCGCCCACGGAACGCACTTGAGTCTTTTCATCAAGTCCACTCATTTCTGAATGGTTGCTACTTACAGATATTTCATTCGCTAGTTCGTCAGTGTTTTACCACATTCTCACCATATTAGGATTTTTGCGACTCCCGACCTATCAGTTGCACCAACCACCTCTGGTTGGATTTCGGCAACAATTGTCACTACGGCAACTTTCAGCCGACTTCACCGAGCTTCACACCCTATTCTTTTACACATTCGAATAACGCATGTCGGAGTATTAGAGTAGGCATTTCAAGGCGTTACCCTATCATTCTACCTATCGAGTTAAGAGTTCACGACTCTCTTACTTGTCAAATTGACGTTCGGATAGCGTGCATAACCTTTTTAAGTTATGAACGTGTCGCACGATGATTATGAATGCATATAATTGAAGCAGCTGATCGTCTAAAGGCTTCTTTGTAGTAGGGTGAGAACCCAGCGCCTTTCTTAGTTACCTAAGTAGGTTTCCGAAAACTCCCCTCCAAACCGTACGTACTCCTCTCAGAGTATACGGCTTTCCATTTATCAGTCTAACTTCCCATTGTGAAGGTTATGGTGACAAGGAACACACATTGCGATGGTTTTTCTACGTCGGGCATTCATATGTTGTTCCCATCACTTCTTACCATCCAAATCCTTTAGCTTATGTATATGATGCATTTCTAGAGGTACACCACTAGCACCGCACCACTCACATTTTTCTGCTAAAAGACGGTCAATTAAGCTTGTCCTGCCACCATAAGCGAACGTAAGTTCAACTGTATCTATTTTCTGATGTTTTACTTCCCTACTTTTCTCCATCCGTTTTTTTCGCAAAATAAGCAGTTTTAATACCTTCCTTCGTTTCGTAACGTACACCGAACTTCCCATTAATTTTATATTTGGTGATTGTTTTACTAACGGTAGACTTATATTTATTGGCATAAGTTTTAATCATACTGTATTTCATTGTTTGTCGAAATGATTGAAGGACGTGAACATTACTAGCTAAACAATAGTAGTTGTATAAGCCTTCAATCTCAGCATTGTAAGTACGAAGGATTTCTAAATCATCGTTATGCACTAAATACGGTCGATGGACAGGTTTCCACCCATTGCATTTGCCTATTTTTAAAGCGCCCAAATCGACGAGTTTCTTGATATATTTTTCGTGAGGTACAAATAACTTTGTTTGATAATTAAACTTTCGTTTCTTTGTACCATTTGGCATCTTCATTCTGTGCCAATCTCTTGCTACACGAATATCATAACTTAGGAAACGAGCATTTTTTTCACGATGTGTAATCAACGTTTTTTCAGCACTAAGTTCTAATTTTAATTCCATTGCCAAGAAGTCTGTTAAATCTTGTTTGATTTGCTCAGCCTCATTCTTGCTTCCTATGACACCAATGATGAAGTCGTCTGCGTAACGAACATATTTCATTCGACGATAATTAGGGTCAAAAAGGTCTTTACTGTCGTGACTTTGAAGTTCTTTGTAAAGTACCTTTAATTCTTTTAGTCTCTCTGATTTTCCTTTTTCAGATAATGTTTCCCAATCACGTTTATTATTACTTTTACGTTTTGCGATTTTGGAAGCGATATTATGATAAACCACGTTATGAATACGTTTTTCACCTTTATTATAACGCTCAGTATATTGCTTCACATATTTATCTAACTCATGTAAATAAATATTGGACAATAATGGACTTATGATTCCCCCCTGAGGTGTGCCACTATAAGTTTTGTGGAAAACCCAATCTTCTACATATCCTGCTCGTAGAAACTTCCAAATTAGATTAATGAATTTTTCATCTTTAATCCTTTTTCGTAAAAGTTGAATCAATACGTGATGGTCAATATTATCAAAGAAACCTTTAATATCCCCTTCAATAAACCATCGAGTTCCGGTGAATGTGTTGCGTATTTCTTTAAGTGCAGTGTGACAACTTCGATTTATTCTGAAACCATGTGAGTGATTTGAGAACTGTGGTTCATAGATACTTTCCAGAATGCGCCTTACGACTTCTTGGATTAGCTTATCCTCAAAAGTTGGAATACCTAAAGGTCTTAGTTTTCCGTTCTTCTTTGGAATATACGTTCTTCGTGCTGGTTTTGGCTGATATGTTTGGTCTTTTAGTTTCCCAATTAGACTCTCAATTCTGATAATACTCATTCCGTCGATTGTATCGTTATTAATACCTTTGGTGCTACTTCCTTTATTTGGATAAGCGTAGGCTTCCAAGTAAAATTCAATATTATAAAGGTTTCGATACAGTCTTTCAAAAGAATAATTTTCCTCTTTTGCTTTGGAAGTCAGACTGCTTAATACTACTTTTGGATTTCTCATAGAGCCTCACGCTCCTTCCCAATTTTGTATTAAACTCGATGAACTACTCTCCTTCGCCATGTAATAGGCTTTCCCTATCTCAGACTACTACGAGAGTTCCGTTGCCATATTGGATATTCAGACACACATGTCATAGCCATTTTATGGCTTTCCAACTTAGGCAATCCCCATTTAGACATTTAGAAACATAGCAAATCAATAGTTTCGGATGTGACTTTCGCTCGTTTCTTCCATATAGAAGATGGTCGAAATAGTATCACTTCAGGTTTCTCGAGGTATTTAAGAAACTTGCATATTTCGTACAGCGTATATCGTTACCTCCCGCTGAAGGTCCGAGTAGTCCCCCTTGAGCTATCATTCAAGCAATTCAGCTTTCATCCTTGTCTATGAATTTCATCTTGCCATTCAGTCGTGTCTTGGTAACTAGACAACTTATGACTTTGCCAACATGCTACACTCCCCGTTCGGTTTCCTTCACGGATAAGTTGACTGATGATAGGGTACTAATTGTGATATTTCCCTACTACTTTGCTAAGGCAGATTTTCTAAATGCCCTTATGGGCGCACCACCTCTCTAGGGTGCACTATACTTGCATTTAGACTACCAATAAAGATGGTTTGGCGGTGGAGAACTTGATTTTTAGTATTTAAATATAAACAAACAAAATGCTCTTGGGACAGAAAGCGCATGTCATCCATTACATATTTAGCTCCATCCTCAGGCGACCTAATTACATACCGATCCTCGTATTGTAAACGCCCAATCCGTCGTCCAATTTCAATCGATGCCATGATTTGAACTGCTTTTGCTAAACCAATTCCCTTTATAGCTGTGATTTCTTCAACACTTGCATCTTGTAACAATCGTAATCCATCAAAGTGCATTAACAATCGGTTTGCAACCTGTAATACAGATTCCTGCTTTGTTCCAGTCCGTAGTAGGATCGCTAATAATTCTTGATTTGATAAGTTTGCGGACCCCTCCGACATTAATCGCTCTCGCGGTCGTTCATCTTGTGGAAAATCACGAATCATAATTGGAGTCTCCAGTGTCAATATTGTCTTCCTCCTTTAGGAGCCCCCCTTGCCAATCATGTTGCTAGAATGTACAGGTAAATATTACTAATCGCTTATTTTCTATATCCTGCTTTTTGTAATTCACGAATAGTACGTGAAACGGGCAAGCCTACGACTGAAAAATAATCACCATTAATTCTTTTTACTAATGCTGAACCTAGCTCCTGAATCCCATATGAGCCAGCTTTATCTGCTGGTTCACCGCTATTAATATACTCCCATATCTCTTCCTCGGTTAGTTCCCAGAAAACAACTTCAGTTTTTTCGTAAAAGGTTACAGAGTTACCTTTATGGAAAATGGCTACCCCTGTTAACACCTCATGTGTATTACCTGAAAGCATTTTAAGCATCGAGAATGAATCTTCTTTGTCTTTAGGTTTTCCTAAAATATGATTATTAAAGACAACTATCGTATCTGCACCGATTACAAAATCAGCTTGGTAATTGCGTGCAACTTCTGCTGCTTTTTGTTCTGCTAATGACAGGACTATCTGGTCTGGTGTTAAGTGAGGATCAATAATTTCTTCAATGTTACTAACCGATATCTCAAAAGATAAGTGTAGATTACTTAGTAGCTCTTTTCTTCGTGGGGAGCTAGAGGCTAAGATGAGGCGTTTCATTTTTTTACCACCTTTTTTAGTATTTCGTTCAGTTTGGAAGATACAATTGTATCGTATCAAATCTTCCATCCTTAAACAATTTATCAAAATTGAATTTTAAAGCCATTTTTATTATTTAACAAGAACGTGTTTTTATGTTTAAGCTGATAGATAAAACAAAAGAAAGCAACGCCTGGCGTTCCTTTCTTTCATAGTGCTCGCGGAAAATTGAATTTTAATAAGTTTATTCTAAAAAGTTGCAGCCTTACGATATACCAAAAACCCATTTATGGTAACTTGTAAATCCATCTAGTAATGCCTGCTGAGATTTCCAAAGGCTGAGCTTATCCCCATTATTCTTATACGTTTCTAGTGAATCATATGCAGTAGTTATATTTTGTGATAGGCTTTGTAAAGGCTCAGTTAACCCTTTAATTTCTTCTGTTCGTAAGCTAGTTAGTATATCAGAAGCTTCTTTCCAGCCCTCATCTGTTATTCCATCTCCTGATATTGCATTCACAGAAAGTGTAGCTAGTTTTCCATAGAGCAGTGCTGCTTTCCCAATAAAGTTGCTATCGGCCTGTGCAACATTTTTGAAGGTCCCTCCCTCAATCGTATAGGCTTTTACAAATGTCTCTTGGTTATTTTCTTGATAGAGTAAACTCATCGCTTTAACTTTTTCTTGAATACTCCCAATACCAGCTAACACAATATACGAACCATCCTTCACTAGCATAGCAGCAGAAAAACCGCTGCTTTTAATTTGATCAACAATAACTTGTCCTGCAGACGCATTTGAATATACTCCAGCTTGAATAACGAACGTATTTAGTGGAGCTAATTCTAAAGAAACCGTTTCTTTCCCATCCGGTGTCACAGGAAGGTCAGTATTTTCATTAGGCTGAGATTGTTGATTTTGTTCTTGCGGTGTGGCTGTTACAGGTTCCTCGGGATCTACCTCAGTTAATAAATTTAAAATAATAATTCCAAATATTGTTCCAATACCTACCGCCATAATGATCGAAAGAAAAAAAGGTCTACTTGAAAAAGATGTTCGTTTTGTAATTGACTTAGGTCTAAAACCTTTTTTGCTCGTTCCCTTACTATTATATTTACGTAGATCTTCAATTGGTACTACTGGCAATTTGTGTTCATCTTTACCGACATCACTAGGAAGTACCCACGAAAAGTCATCCTCTTTTGCTTCTTGTGCAGCAGCGATTTCATGATTTCCATATGCCTCAAGTTCTGTATCTGCTATGTTTCTTTCTTCTTGATTAATTTGCTCTGATTTATTTTCTTTAAATTTTCGCTCTTTACCATTAATTTTAATAGAGATACCTTGTTTGGGCTTGTCCATAGTCGTTCCCACCCTTCCATTGTCGAACAGGACAATTACTTTCTATCATGCTACCATATGAACAAAAAAAAATAACAAGACTTTTGTCGTCTTGTCGGAAAAGGTTTCGTCAAATTTTTCAATTATTCTTTTTAAAAATAGAATCTAGGAGCAACTAGGTCTAGTGACGCCCGGGGCTAACCACCTAAACTAGGTATAAAAAGGCTTTAATTCACCTCGGCCTACTCATTGTCTTTTATACCTGATGGAAATGGGTTTTGTTTATTACTTGGTAGTAGTATTTCGAATACAGGTAATTGGTCAACTAAATCTGTTAACTTTGGTAAATAAAATGTAGAAACTGAAAGCGTGAAAGCAATTGGACCTATCTCTTGTTCGACAGAAGTAATTTCTTCTTGTCCAGAAAATGCTAGATTTTCTATTTGGGTAATTCGTGTTTGTGTTTCTAGAGTATTGATAAATTGTTCCATCGCATAATAATCTGGTGACTGTACGGAAAGGTTTACCGTCAGCTTTTTTATACCTTGAGGAAGCTGTATCGCTTCACTAGGCTGATTTTCACCATTGGTTTCGTCTTCATTGTCATCTTGAGTTGATTCGACATATTCTTCTAAAGTACTTTGATCGGTTACCTCTGCATCTCCAAATCCCATATTAGTGATGAAACTGTTTGAAACAACTTCAGCTTTTTCAAGATCTAATAAGAATTGCTCTACTACTGGCTTTACAGGAACTTTCTTTTGTAACTCAACCGTGCTTTCAACTGTTTGATCTTGAGTTTGTTTAACTTTTGACTGAACAACTTCTAAAAGTCGCCTTTGTGTAGCAAGGTCATTTTCAAGTCTTGCGGTCTCAATTTGTACCGGTTTTAAAAGAGTAAAATATAAAAGCAAAAAAAGTAATGTGATAAATAGTATTGAAATAATGTAAACTGATATCTGTTTTTTAGAAAATTTTACTGCCATTTACTCAATCCCCCTTTTGGAGTTCGTTTATGGCCTGTTTGTTTATTTTTAAATTAAACTGAGCGATATACCTCGGTAAATAGCTAGTGTTGGTATTCACGTCTTCATTTGAGATTGCTTCAGTTTGTATACCTAATAGGGTCACTTCAAGCAAAAGTTTGGAATCAGTTAATGACTTTAAATAATAAGCAACTTCCCGGTTTGTATCAAACTGCACTGTAATTGAAATTGTACCATCCACCGCATAAGAAAATGTACGTAGAAATCCTCTTTCTGGTAACAGTCGAATAATATGATTTAATAATGGGACGGTTTTAGTTGGATAACTTTCTGCCCATAAAACTGCATTTTCAAGTTCAACAACAGATGAAGAAGCTTCAAACTCGGATATTTTTTGTTGTTCAAGAGCTACCATTTGTCTAAGTGTGTTTAACTCATTTTCCAAAACATTACTATTCGATTTAGAACTACTATAGATAGAAAAAAACACAGTAGTTCCTACTAGGAATAAAAGAATAAAGACACCAGTTAAGATGTAATTTGACTTATTTTTTGTTTCTCTTTGTGGAAGTAAATTTATGTCAACTAACATTATCGCACCTCTTTTAACGCTAAACCTAGTGCCAAATGAAGATTAGAATCAAGTAGGCCGCCATCACTAGTTGTAAAGTGCTCCGAGTTTATAGTATCTACCTGAACTTCCGATCTTTCTTTTACTTCTTTATAAATAGTTGAAAGATAAGGATGGTCTCCACATAGAAATATTCTACTAACCCTTTCCTTTCCTTGATTTAGAGAAAAGCGATAGAAGTTCATAACATGTTCAATTTCTTTATACGTATCTAATAAGCTTAATAATAGTTCATTTTCTTCACCAATCCACTTGAATTCTGTATTACCTGTTCTGGTATTCTGACTTTCCCACTTATCATGTGCTCCATCAATTGATAAATGACGCATAAAAACTGGTTTGTGATGATGGAAAATACTGATATTTACCATGTGTTGATCAAATTGAAGGATCATTGTGTGATCCTTTGATTTAGTGTGATCGATTTCATGATACAATCGGTACATACAAAGTGGAGAAATATCTGCGGCAATTGGTTTTAATTTTAATTCCTCAAAAAGAGTAGAATACTGCATTACGATATCTTCTGGTGCTGCAAAAAGAAGAACAGTTTTCCTCTGTCTGGAATCACCTGTTACGAGTATATCGAACACAGGGTCCTCAAATGGTAAGTGTATGGTGGATCCTAACTCAATATATAAATACCCTTTTATTTCATCATCATGTAAGTCTGAAGGGACTTGAAGTGTTCGAATTACAACATATTGATCAGGAACTACAAAGCGAACATTGCGTCTTTTTATACCCCATTCTTCTATACATTGCTCTAAAATTGTTTCTAATGTTTCACGGTCAATAATCTTACCATCTCGAATAAGCCCTTCAGGTATAAACCGTTCTCCATAATGACTCACAACAACAGGTGATAGCTGTTTTAATTCAATAAAACGGATGACATGGTCTTTTATGACGATATTTGCAGTTTTGTGATTTCTCGAAAAGAAGTTAAAGACCATGTTGCAAATCTCCTTTTATAAAGAGTTTTATATAAACATTGTAAGGTACAAACGGATTAGTTGGTCACCAAAGAAGTAGGCTAATAGCGTTCCAAGGATGATGTATGGCCCAAACGGAAAGGGTTTGCCTTTTTTTACTTTTCCAATTAGGATGCCAACTATTCCAAAAAGAGCACCCGCTAAGGTTGATAGGAAGAAGGAAAGTAGCACTAACTTCCACCCTACGACAAAGCCTATTAAACCAAATAGCTTAATGTCTCCCCCACCCATGCCACCTTTACTTACAATAGCAATGACAAGAAGTAATGTAAATCCTACTATCGCTCCTAGCAATGAATCCCACCAAGGCGTAAGAGGGATTAAGATTCTTTCTATAAAAAAGAGTCCAAAAAAGAAAAGCAAGACTTTGTCAGGGATAATCATATAATGTACATCGGAAACGAAGATTATCATAAATAATGATATCAATGTCCAAGAAATAACCAATTCCTTTGACCAGCCCACCAACATTGGTGAAATCGTAAAAAGAATTGCAGTGATAAGCTCAACAACAGGATAGATTGGTGAAATAGACGCCTTACAAGACTTACAGCTTCCTTTTTGAAGTAAAAACGAAAAAACAGGGATTAACTCCACTGCTGTTAATTGATGCTTGCAATTAGGACAGGCAGAGCGTGGTGCCACGATTGATTGATTGTTGGGTACTCGAAGGCCTACAACGTTGAAGAAAGAGCCTAGGAGGAGTGCTGTGATGAATATGTATGTAATTATGAAAAGTGACTCCATATATTAACTCCTTATAATCAACTAAATAGTCCTATAACAGGACTATTTAGTTGTGAATTTATGGGTTGGTTTCAATTTAGGAATTTTTCCCCACGTTCTTTCGATCAAAAGCACCTTCAGCAACTGGTGTTGCATTAGCAGTCCCACTGGTTGATTCTGATACAGTTCTCACACTGCCCTTTAGGATTACAGTATATGTGTATTTTGTTCCATCTTTAGTAATTACAACTTTACTATCGTCTTTATCATAAGTATTATTGCCGCCATCGGGATCTTTAAATTCTTCTAATAATCCATTTGCTATTAAATCACTTAATAACAATGTTGTTGTTGTAGTTGGTGGTTGACTAGTAACATGAATCTTCGCCGCATTAATCATCTGCTGTGCATTTGCTACATGCGCATCCTTCTTAGTATTATCAATCAAGCCACCAATACTAGGCACCGCAATAGCCGAAATAATCCCTAAGATTACAACTACTGCTAGTAATTCTATTAATGTTAATCCGCGCTGATTTTTTATGTGATTTCTCATCTTTTTTAGCATGTATAAAACCTCTCCCTCATAGTAAATTTGTCCTGTTTTGATTATATCATGACAAATTTAAACAAGTTACTGTTTTTTTATGGATGTTTACATCTGAATTTGATTGAATATGTCGAACATAGGAACTAGAATAGATGTTACAATAGTCCCGACTATTCCAGCAAGGAAAACGATCATCAAAGGTTCTATCAATGATTTTAATCGATCCGTACTACTCTCGACTTCTGCCTCATAGAAATCTGCAACTTTTCCTAGCATTTCATCAAGTGATCCAGTCTCTTCACCGATTGCAATCATTTGTGTGATCAGCGGTGGAAATGCCCAATGCTTTTTCATCGGTTCTGTTAAGGATTGTCCTTTCTCTAGAGAATCCTTTGATTCACGTAGCACTTTTGTGATCACTTCATTTTCGACTACGCTTTCTACTATTGACAATGCTTGCAAAATTGGGACTGAACTAGAAAACAGTGAACTTAATGTTCGTGTCATTCTTGCTAGTGCTGCTTTTTGGAGCATTTTTCCGAATATCGGAATTCTTAGCGAGAAATAGTCAATGTAATATTTACTTTTCTTTTGTTGCTTTAGTAGAAGATAAGTAATGTATATCCCAATTATTAGAAGGATAATTAGCCACCACATTTTCTGCATAAAACCACTTGCATTCAAAACCAATTTGGTTATAGCAGGTAGCTCAGCTCCAAACCCCGCAAACATCTCTACAAATGTCGGAACAACTGCAACAAGCAGAAAGACAACTACGATCACTGCAATTATTCCTACTGTAATTGGATAGGCGAGAGCAGATAGTATTTTCTGCTTCGTTCTATGCTGCTTTTCATAGTGGAGAGCAAGGCGATCAAGTATTTCGTCCATATTCCCACCTGCTTCTCCCGCTTTGATCATACTCGTAAACATAGGTGAAAAAATCTTCTTATGTCTTGCAGTCGCCGCTGATAAAGGGTTACCTTCACGCAGGTCTGTTTCAATTTCTGTTAATACTCTTCTAAGTGGTTTGCTCTCGGTTTGATTCGACAATATTTTTGTCGATTCTACTACGGAAACACCAGCTTTTAATAGCGTAGAAAATTGGCGCATAAAAATCACAAAATCTTGTAATTTTACTGGGTTTCCAATTGTTATCTCTTTTGTTAAAAAGGTTTCAGGTACTTCTTGAATATCTATTACACGTATCCCTGTTTCACGTAATTTACTAATTGCTTCTCGTTTTGAAGGGCTTGTTATATTTCCTGACCTTTTCCCTTCTTTACCTCTACCCTGATATCGATATTTTGGCATTACTCAATCTTCTCCCGTATAAAAGGTAGGGCTGCTTCTCTTGATATAACACCTGCTTGTACAAAGTCTTTAAGTCGACTTTCGAGTGTGTGCATCCCTTGTGCTCGACTTGTTTGCATCACATTTACTATCTGATGAATCTTTTCATTTCGAATCAAGTTCGAAACTGCTGAATTGTTCAGCAGTACTTCAGTTACAGCTTTCCTGCCTTTTTTATCGGTTGTCGGAAATAAACGTTGGGAAACGATTGCAACTAGAACTGACGCTAACTGAATTCTAACTTGGGCTTGCTGCGTGGCAGGGAATACATCAATAATTCGGTCAATCGTGGTGGGTGCACTTGATGTATGTAAGGTAGCAAAAACTAGGTGTCCCGTTTCAGCAGCAGTTAGGGCAGTATGAATTGTTTCTAGGTCGCGCATTTCGCCAACAAAAATAACATCTGGATCTTGTCTTAAAGACGCACGTAATCCATTTGCAAAGTTTTTTGTATCAAAGCCTACTTCGCGCTGGTCTATTATACAATTACCGTGCTTATGTAAATATTCAATAGGATCTTCAAGGGTGATGATGTGTTTACGCATTGTCTGATTCATATAGTCTAGCATTGCAGCAATTGTAGTGGATTTACCACTTCCTGTAGGACCTGTTACAAGTATAAGTCCATGTGGCTTCGTTGAAATCTTTTTTAAGATTAGGGGCAGCTCAAGCTCATCAATAGTTGGAATTTGTGTTGGGACAATTCTTATAGCTAGCGCAATACATGAACGCTGAAAAAAGGTATTTACTCGAAAACGAGATACACCTGTAATGCCGTAGGAAAAATCTAGTTCACCTTTTTCGATGAATTGTGGCCACATTGTTTCTGAGATGATTGCCTTTGCCATTCCTTCTGTGTCATCAGGCTTTAGCACATCTTGTCCATATTTTTTCAACTCACCATTAATACGTATAACTGGAGGTACTCCAACAGTTAAGTGAATATCAGAAGCTTTTAATTCAAATGCTGCACGTAGAAGTTTATCCATTTTCATTTTCACTTTTATCACCTACTCTGGCATAGCAACCCTTAGTATCTCCTCTGTAGTTGTTAACCCTTGTTTAACTTTTAACAAGCCATCATCTAGCAGGAAGATTGTTTTATTTTTCATTGCAATTTCCCTCAGCTTTGAAAAAGATTCTCCGTTCATAATTACACGTCGCATGTCATCATTTATAACAAGTAGTTCGTGGATTGCAAAACGGCCTTTATAGCCTGTCATATTACACGTTCCGCAGCCTTTACCGCGTGTAATCTCAGTTATTGCAATTCCTCTTTTAGAGAATATTTCAAGCTCTCTCTTAGTCGGCTCTTCGCTTTGGGCACAATCTCGACATACCTTTCTAACGAGACGTTGAGCAACAATTCCACTTAAAGATGATGCTAATAGGAATGGTTCTACCCCCATATCCATTAGTCTAGTTATTGTCCCAAGAGAATCGTTTGTATGCAGTGTGCTTAAAACTAAATGCCCTGTTAGGGATGCTCTAATCGCTACATCTGCTGTTTCCCGGTCCCTTATTTCACCAACCATAATAATATTTGGATCCTGCCGTAAAATTGATCTCAAGCCTTTTGCAAATGTCATTCCAATAGTAGGGTTCACTTGTATTTGATTTACTCCCTCAAGTTGATATTCAACAGGGTCTTCTATCGTAATAATATTCACTTCTTCACGATTAAGTCGATTTAACGCGGCATATAGAGTTGAAGATTTTCCAGAACCAGTTGGTCCTGTGATTAACACAATACCTGTTGGCTTTTCAATAAGACTTAAAAAGCGTGAGATATTCAGCTTATTAAAGCCTAATTTATTGATATCATTTAACGCACTGCTTAAATCTAAAATACGTAAGACAATTTTTTCTCCAAATACTGTAGGTAGTGTGGCGATACGTAAATCGACCGGATGAAAGTCTAGGTTCATTTTCATACGGCCATCTTGAGGTATGCGGTGTTCAGTAATATCAAGGTTAGACATAATTTTAATCCTAGCAATTAAAACGTTCTGCATATGCTTGGGCAGTGATCTTTCTGTACGTAGTACACCGTCTACACGATAGCGTATCACAACTTTTGTCTCTTGTGGATCTATGTGAATGTCACTAGCACGAAGTTGGATCGCGTTTTGCAGTATTTGATTAACTAATCTAACAACTGGTGAGTCAGTATCTGTAATTTTGTCTTCTTCAACCTCTTGCCCTGTTTTAAGGTTAGTTAGCAATTCATCCATACTATCGTCAACATCATAGTATTTTGAAATAGCACGAAGGATATCGTCCTTTGTGGCAATTGCGGTTTCAATTTGAAACCCCGTTGCTAACCGTAAATCATCGATTGCGTAAAAATCCATTGGATCCGACATAGCGACAAAAAGTTTGTCCCCTTCTTTTTTGAGCGGGACCAATAAGTTCCGCTTTGCAAATTCCTTAGGTACTAAGCTCGTCATCTTGGGATCAAATGGGAAACGAAATAAACTAATGTGTGGTATTCCTAATTGAAATTCCAATACTTCGATTAATTGCTGTTCAGTGATATATCCATGTTGTAGTAGTGCATCCCCAAGCTTTTGGGACTCACTTTTCTCGTTTAATGTAAGTTGAAGCTGGTCTACAGTTATTAGACCCGCTTCAACTAATAAATCACCTAATCTTTTACGACTTTGTTTCATTTGACATCCCTACTTTAGACTTATTCGCCCTTCATTGGAGCTCCAGGAGTCCCCCAAAGCTCGTCATCTTTATGATTTTTTTCTACACCAACATTGTCTTCCGCCACGGAATTATTACCATCAGTACGTTCATTCCCTTCAGGAACCAATGTTAAATCATTCCCATTTCCTGGGTTACTAGCTTTGTTTTCCCTTGTGTTACCGGGTTTACTCGCTAAGCTATGGATTTCAACCCTGTGAATAGGTGGGTAGAAATCTTCAGCAATTTTGATTTTTTCAATAATATCAAATGATTCGTCCAGGGTTAAACGAAATATCGGGATAAGAAAGCCCTTTGTTCCTGCTTCCTTAACAACTACTTCTCCAATGGAAACCGTACTTTTATATTGGAGGACAGTTCTAGGTTCAAATGCTTGAATAGTATCAATTATAACCTGATAACCAAATATGAAAGGTACACCCGTTATGGACGTATATAAGCGATCTTTAAACAACTCAAGTTGAAAAGTGTACTCTGTTGTATTTGGGTTATAAAAGACAAAATCGTTATTTTCTGGTAGAATTCTAGCTTCATAACCTAATTCTGCATAAGTTGGTAAATTTCGGCTATAATGGCGTTCAATTATTTCAAAATTAGTTGCTAGAACAGCTTTATACAGACCTGAAGCAATAATACTTAAAGCCTCTGGAGAATAGCCCGGTAATTCATCGTCACCAATCATTTCTAACAAAGAAACTTGAGACCTAGGAGGGACCTTTATTGTATTTATACGATTAATAAATTTCGATATTTCATCATGATATGCTGTAGTTGCAACAATACTCTCTGAAACAATTTCATTTTTCTCTTTATTCTTTCCGTAATTTAACAACTGGAAAGTAAATTCTCCAGTCTGAAGATTTTCAGCAACTTTTTCAAGATCGCTTTGCAGCTTGTCGACATCTAGGTTCTCTCTAAGTGAATCATCAGCTATGTCCTTGAGAACTGCTGTATAATGTTCGTCAGATATGGCTACAAGAAGAGGCGAAACACTTCTATCCTGAGCATTTGAAACACTTTCTATAACTGAAAAAGAAAACAATGAAGTATTGATTACTTTATCGTTTTCTTTATTTTTTATATATAATTGAGTTTTGGCTTCCCAATCAAGTATTTCATTCTCTATCTTCTTTATCGCTTCTTCTTTTGTTAAGCTTGAGACATTAATAGGACCGATCATCGTTCCTTCCTCAAAGCTATTACCAGGGCTGAATACAGATTCATATGCAAAAGCACCTAATTGTGAGAAACTAAAAATATAACTTGTGCAAAAAATTATAGCAGCGAGCAGCTTTAGTTCACGCAAGTTTCTCACTCATCTGCCTCCTTTTTAGGCTTCAACGTGCATAGATAACTCAACAACAACACTTGGGCCGTCCTCTAGTGCAGTTAGGATATCATCCTCTGTTAATACAGTACCTTCTGTAAACAGCACCTGACCATCAGATCCGACAATATCTTTTATCACTGTCTTTCCAAGCAATATTTCTACTTGTTTTTCTTTTAGAGCTTTAACTTCGTCATCTTCATCAAGCAATGTAAGTCCTTCAAATGGATCAACTTGAGATTTAACAACATCACCTGCAAATGAGCCAATAACGTCATCAGTAGCTGGTACTGGATGAATTAATTGATCAGCTGATTCAAGATAGAGTGAAGAAGCATCTTCTTTTACAATAATGATATCTTTTCCGTATGTTAAAATTGAATCTGAAGCAAGCGTTACTTCACGGTTTGTTACATTTAACAACACACCTAGAATATTTCCTGTTTCATCATCTACAAAATATTCTGTAACCTCACCAAGTAGTTCTCCTTTGCGGGTCATAACTTTAGTGTTCGTGATTTTTATTTTCTTATTCACTAACTGATTAGCAATAGGAATTTCGTTTAAATCAATAACAGCACTATCACTTTCAACTGTAACAGCATATTCTCCAATACCAACGACTTTTTTATAGGGAATCGCTTTTACACTTACTTGCCAGTCCTCATGCTCAATCGTTAAAAAATCAATTGAACCTTTATCTGGATTAATTACTAGCGATTTTACTTTACCTACTTGTTGACCTTCAGAAATGCTAATAATCGGCAGACTTACTATTTCGGTACTTTTTTTCATTCTTTTCACCACACCTGTTCTATTTAGTTCACGACTGATTCATGTCTATCATTGTACCATGTATCGACAAAAAAATAGTCATTTTTTACAATAATGTTGCTCTAAAAAATGCAATTGTTGTTGAATGATTACGAAATTTGTAAATTTATCTTTTAAATGGTTTATTAAGGAATGTAGTTCTCTCTCATTATGTTCAGAAATGTAATGTTCAATTAATAAATATGAGAATGTATAATAATCTTGGGCTGGTAGATTTGGGTGCAAATGATCTTTGACACGTTTCTCATACTCTGTAACAGACAGATATTTTCTGCTCAGCTGTAACTGTGAAACCATAGTATGAAACATTTGTTTTTGTAACCGATTCTTTCGTTTCTCCTTAACTAAATCTAAGTCGTTAATGTTCTCTTGAGCTACTAATGCACTTTCCTCTAGTCCGCCACTTTCAACCTCTTCCCCAAAACTAATAGGATCTGATAGTGTTTCATCAGATGAACTACTATCTCCTTTAGCAGGTTCTATCACTGAGTCATATTCATCAACATCGTTTTCAGGTTCATCGAGTACTGTATCTTCTTCTGCAAATACATCAGCATTAACTGATTCTGTTATAGAATGATCGACTTCTTCAATTTCATCGATATTTAAGTCATTGTTGTAGCTTGCTTGTGTTTTTGATTCTTCAATAATTTCATCGATATTGTAATCTACGATACTATTATCATCTAATGTATTTGTTGTCGGCTCTTCTAAATTCAGATCAAGTTCATCGTTAACCTTATGAAGATCATTTAGTTCTTCTAAATCAGCCCAATTCTGAGACTCTTCATCGTTACTAGCAGCCAATGTTTCTTGGTCATTTTCAATTAGTATGTCCTGATGATCTTCATCATCACTTTCTAAAACTGCGTCCACAGGTAAAATGCTGTCATTCGTATTTTCTTGTTGGGATGTCTGAGCAAGAACAACACCATCTAAGATTTCATTATGTTTAACTTCCTCGATCTCATCTTCATTAAGGCTGGGATCGTTACTATTTATATTCTCTTGAAGTGCTGGTGAAGCTACTGCCGGCTCAGATCTATCAGAATCAAGGGATTGTTTATTATCACTCGAATAAGCGTCATCTTCAACAGTCTTCACCTCTTCGGTAGAGGTATCAGCAAAAACAAAAGAGCTTAGTTTTTTTTCAATTAAATATGTAGCTGCTAATGCAAATAATAACAATAGTAATGAGGTTTGCCATAATTCAAATACTGTATTAGCTAATAACCCAATAAGTGCTAGACATAAAGAACTTGCAATGATAATGAGTTTACCTTGCTTCTTAAAGCCAAGCGGTAAAAAATATAGTAAGGGTATAAGAATGATAAGTGCAGTGACGGTAAATATGATGGTCCCCAATTTCTCACCTCTTTCGATATTTTTATATTAATCAGGTAAGGAATCACTTCCTTTTTCGGCAAAAAGTTCATAAATCCGTCTTAATTAGACAATTATCGACTATTAGTTATTGTATAATAAACTTACGTATTTTGAAAGAAGGGGACGAAATGATTCCAAACAAATTTTTAGCTAACTCAAAAGGATTTACTTTAATTGAAGTAATGCTTTCCATAACGATTCTCGGAATAATTTCACTTGGCATGTTTTCTTTTTTCACTCAAGCCTACTCCTATTCAAAAATAAATGAAGATAAAACGCTTGGAATATATGTGGCAAGAAATATGCTAGTATATATGGAAAGACAAAATTTCACTAAATTAAATGAACAATACATAGAGCCTTTAACAGAACCTCTATCTGATGGTGCTATTACACTTACTGTAACTAATTGTAGCGATACTCATAAATCAGGGGAAACCGTTTTTGATCAATATTGTGATGAAGTGTTTTTACAAACATTTAATAATGTTCAATATTCTGTTTCTGTAAAAATGAAAAAGCATATAGATCAGAAGTTAAGAGAATACCTCATACCAACAACAATTACAGTAAACTGGGGAACAAATACTACTTCAATTGAGGGGTATGTTATAAATGAAGCTATTCGATAATAAACAAGTAGGCATTACGGTTGTAGAACTTCTAGTTGCATTGACCCTATCATCAATTGCTATCCTTACTATTTATAGTGTCTTTCTATCAGGAGTCAAAGTCTATCAAAAAATTGGCATTGAAGGATTTCTTAGGGATGAAGCCGATTACGTTGTAAGTATGATTATTAATGAAATGAATCAATCCTCAGTTGATATTATCAAATACTGTGAAGCAACAGAGAACTGTATTGAGCTCATTGATAGTAAACAGATAAATGTAAATAACGATGCTAAGGAATTAGTGGGTGAGTCTGAAAAAGAAACTACTGTAATTATTAGATTTATTATTAATGATACAGTTGTGAGAGAAGTAATCGAAATTAATAAATCTAAAGAAAATGAAACATTAACAGAAAGTTCTACCCTTTCATCTCCTAATTCAACCTTTACTAACTCAAAAATAGAAATTCTAGGAATAGAAGAAGTCTATCAGCAAGATCTGAGTGAAACTCCAATGTTTAAAAGTGCGATTATAAATATGAATTTACAGGTTGGTCATTCTCGATATAAAGAGGGTAGTCCATTGTATGTTGAGCCACTACAATTAGAGAGTCAATTTGGGTTTTAATAGGAGGAAAGTTAATGATTACCAGGAATGAAAAAGGCTCTAGCTTAATCCTAGTGTTACTGGTCAGCCTCATTTTTATGACACTAGGACTCACAATTGTCGCAGCAACAATTGGTGGTGCAAAGAGAACGGAAATCAGAAAAGAAGATATCGCAACAACATATGAAGCAGTTAAGATCATGGAAGAAGTAATTGCCAAATTTCATTATGAGATTAGTCAACCTTCGTTCAAATTAAATGAAGCCATGCTTAAAGATACTAGGTACAAAGCACAGTTAGCTACATTTATTGAAGATCTTCAATCGCAATACAATCCCTCACTTAAAATCACAAACCTGTCTAATGAATATGATATTAATCCTTTAGAACACTTTACAAGGGTATATAACATTGCTGTTACCGCGACGAATGCTGATGGAAGAACTCGAACAGCAAGCCGAAGATTATTTCTATCACCAACACCTAGTTTTCTCCAATATGCAGCCGGTTCTAGTCCTGAAGGGATAGTTAATTTAAATGGTGGTTCAAAGATTATTGGAAATATGTATGGCAATACCTTCAATATCTCTAATACTGTATATTTCAACGATGAAGTCTCACAAAGAAACGGCCAAATTGAAAACCAAGCACCAAGTGTTTATCCTTCACTTCAAGGGGAACTAAGTGTACGAGGGACTATTAATGGGAATGAGTTGTTAAGTGATCCGAGCCTATCAAATTATTTTTTTAAATCAAATATTTCTTCCGAAAATGGTGTGCCAATTATTAAGAGGGCGACAAGCGAATATGTTGATGTCAATTTCAAAAAAACCTTTGCTCAAAAAATAAACCAGCTCCAAGGCTATAGTGGCACACCCACTACTGAAGATAATTTTAACGATGAAAATAGTATCAATTTCGCGATAAAATCTCTACTAGAGCCATGTCGTGAAATTATCATAAATTCGAACGAAGACTCTATTAGTGGAACGAACAATTGCGATTCGCCACTATACTTAATTGAAAAGGATGAAAACTATCTAGATATTAACAGTGCCATTCAACCAAAATATACCACAGTAGTATATGCAGATATATCTTTAGATGAAGCTGAAAACGATTTTGAAATAAGAAGCCCTAATCATGTTGAGAATGCTCCATTATTTGTTACTAATAACCTTGACATAGAGGATGCTTGGCTAGTCGTTCATGGTGATTTAGTAATAGACAGTTCATTACAGTCCACAATCGAGATAAATGGAAATATTTTAGTTACTGGTGATTTAATTATTAGAGGAGACAATTTAACTCCAGATGGTAAAGAAGAATTACAGGAAGATGATGAGGTACAATTTGCTTCTACTATTTATACACTAGGTAAAGCAGAAGTATATAATACGAAAATAAGTGGTCTAAATAACAAACAGCTTGTTCTACTTGCACAACAAGACATGATTATTACTAGAATAAATGAATTTAGAGATTATACTAATCCTGCAAATACACCACTAGAAGCATACTTTTATACAGATTCCTCTGCGACTTTGTATGGAGTAGGTTCACTATTTAATATAAAAGGAGGGTTATTCGCTAAAGAAAGCCTTACTATTAATGCAATTAGACAAAATTCGATTCAAAAAAGCTATAATCTAGCACCAAATATTATTTCATCTGCGGCACAAAAAAGTCAATATTCAAGATTTATAATCGATTATGATCGATCCGTAATTATTGATCAACTTGATGCTTTACCCAGAGTAGATAGATTGCAGCTAATATTAGACGATATGATGATACAATAAAAGCCAAATCCACTTTTGGATTTGGCTTTTATTGTAGTCAAATTTCATTCTATTAACTACCAGCGATAATCTAACCCCTCGCCTGGCTCATTTGGTATATCAGGGTCACTCTGGCCTCCACCTTCACCTGGTTGATCATCTATTTCCTTTACAAATATCAGCAACGAGGCAGAGATAGCTTGATTCTTTTCATCTTTTTCTTCAGCATTAACAGTTATGGTTTCAGTACCACTTTTTTCCGCTACTATCCACCATTCATTGTCTACTTTTTCTAATGAAACATATTTAGAATTCAGCGGTGTTAGGGATTCTATCTTTTTATTTGTTGCATTATATGGAGAAAAAATAAGTAAATTATCTAATCTAATTTTTTCTCCGATAAACATCGTTTTAGTATTAGGCTCAAATGCGATCTTACTTAAAGGAATCTTAGATTTCTTTACTTCTATGACGGCAGATTTTTTAACAACAACTGCCCCACCATTGTATACTATATCAAAGCTGAAACTATATATTCCTTCACTTAGTAATTTCACAGGTAATGTGTAACGTAACCGCTGATCATTTAACTGTGGTGGGTTAGGATCAAACGGTATATCCTCTAAATCCATAATGACTTCATTGCCAATTTTTTTAATAGAATGACCTTCTTCAATGATTACATTATCAGGTGGGACAAAGCGGACAAATCCTTCATTGAAGGATGGGTATTCTGAAGAAAGATTCGTTGATATTTTTCGGAAATATTCAGAAATGGTATCGACATTAGCTTGTACAGCTTTTCCGTTTGAAATTGAAGAAAGCTCTGTAAGAAAAGACATATCTAAGTCATTTTCATTACCAAAACCAATTGAATAAAGTGTAATATCTTCTCCTGCTAATTTAGCCGCTTCTTCTCTGGCTTGGCTCCTTATAGAGTCATTTATACTAATATCAAATCGGTTTTCATAACGAAATATTTTACTTGAATGTTCAAAATACGCATAGTTTCTGCCTGGATTAGCATCATAATAGACGTTTTTATATTGTCCAGGTAAAGTAATTCTTTGTCCAAATAATAAATCGAATATACCACCGAGATAAGTTATCTCACGGTAATGACCATTTACCCACATTTCTTTTTGAGAATTCGTCGGAATCCCATCCGTTAAGAATATAATAAATTTATCTCGTTCTTCCTGAGGATTACCATTGTTGTTGTTTGAATCCTCTACCAAAATCTCTCGTGCTTTCTGTAGTGCCTGTGTATAATTTGTTCCACCTTGAGCAGACAACTTGTCCACCATATTACTAACTAAGGTTGGGTTATTTTTAAGTGTATCAATAGAATTGATTATATTTATATCAGTATCGAATGGTACAAGTGCAAACCGGTCACGGTCACGCCCTTTTTTTCCATTTTCTTTAAATATATTTGTTGCTATCTCAACAGCATCTTTCGCATATTGTAGCTTGGTACCGTCTTTGACAAAATCACTCATTGACCCCGATTTATCAAAAACGAAAACAACATCAATAGGATTGCGAGAAATTTTTTTTTCGGCAACCCCGCTCGGAATTAAATCGATAAGGATGTTACCTTCTGTAATCCCATTCTCGTTCATTTCTATAATTGGCTTTTCAGGTCGAATTATGGCATCTAACGACGGTTGTGAAGAATTAACATTAGTCATTGCAAGTACCTTAAATGAATGAAGTAGCGGTGTAACAACTAACAGTAAAGCAACAATTAATTTTATATAAGTAGAACGATTACTAAGCATTAGCCGCCAACCTCCATTAAGATACATACAAAAGTCCTATTCTATTTTTATTATATCAAACAATACAATTTAGGGTAGAGTTTATTATCTATTTTTTAAATTGAAAAAAGCCTCCATAGATACTTGCTACAGAGGTCCTAACTTACATATTGCGCAACTTTATTTCTTCCAGCTTGTTTTGCACCGGTATACATGGCTCTATCCGCATGCCTTACTAGTGCTAATGGGTCATCGGCATCCTCAGGTGCTGTTGCAACACCAATACTTGCTGTAATTGGAACAAGGATTTGTTTTCGATATTTATCAAGGTCATTATAAAGCGTAAATGGATTGTTAGCTATCATTTTACGAACATTTTCCGCAATGTCATAGCTATCTTCCTTGTTTGTATTTGGTAGAAGGATAACAAATTCTTCTCCTCCATACCGAGCAACAGTTCCACGATTATCAATAGTGCTTACTAGCCTATTTGAGAGCTCACATAGTATCTCATTCCCACTTTGATGACCATATGTGTCATTTACAGCCTTAAAATGATCAATATCAAGTAAGATTAAGGACAGTGTCTGTGAATTGTCCGGATTCGTTAATTTTGAAAACTCTTTTTCAAGCACCCCTTCAAAATACCGATAATTATATAATTCTGTTAATGGACAGCGCTCACTTTTATTCTTTGTTTCTTCGTAATGCTTTGCGTTTTCAACTGCGACAGCAAGATAAGAAACGAGCAAATCAACGATCATTAATTGATATTTTTCATATGCACGTCTTTTATTTGAGGCAAGTGCTACTACTCCAATTACTTGTTTATTCCTAACAATCGGAACACATATAACACTCTCGACAGAGGTAGGAAGATAACCTTGTGTGATATCTTGCCATTCACTTCTTTTATTAAAAAGCACTGCTTTTTCTGTTTGCCATACAGTGCCACCTATACCTTCATTTCTCTTTAATGGACCGATATTAATAGCCTGTGCCTTGCCTCGTTCCATATATTTTATTAATTGAAGCTCATCTTTTTCTTCTACAACGTCCAATATATATGCATAATCAACAGGAAGGACTGTAGATAATTTCTCAATTATTAAATCTAATACCTCATCTACATTTAATCTACCTGCTAATTGATGCCCGATTTCACTTGCCTTTTGCAAATAATAGTTAACTTTCTGACTTGCATGATAGTGTTTAAATATAATGGAAAAGGTCGCTAAGGGTATTCCAATATATAATGTTGCTATTGGTCCCATATCAACATATAAAATGTAGAGAACAACCCCAACTGGAAATTGGAGCATAGAAATTAGTGCTTGCCTAAGTAAATCTTTTGTGATGAAATGATCTTTTTTCTTATATAATATTCGGTGAGCAATATGAATTAATGACTGGTTTGAAAAAAATTTGATAATTTCATAAGAAATAAGTGGAATTAAAAACGTAAGAGCTGCTAGATCTTTCTCATCATGTGTTCCACCTAATAGGTAGAATACAATGGCACTGATAATCGAAGTGAACAAAAAAATCAAAGAATTAAGTGGTATACGGTGATTGTCTCGCCAGCCTACCCTAACTGAAATTAATACAATCGTTAGCGCAATCTGGGCGACAAATATTTCTGCAAAAAGGCCAAATGATAAAAATACAGCTAAAGAAATACCTTCATAAAGAAAGATAGGCGTATCCTTTATTATTATAGGAAGGAAAGAGACAATTGAGGTCAATATAACAAAGCCAATGATATCCATTCCATAACTGAGAATATCTGGTTTTGTATTCTGATAGGTAAGCCAAATTAATAAGGGCGTAGTAAATGCCCACAAAATCCATATCGTACTTCGAGCTCGTGTACTGACTTTCATGCCACTCCTCCCTCCCATTTAACTAACAGTTATAGTAATTTTTATGAAAAAGAAACAATAATTGTAATTCTAACAAATTTTCAGTCAGTTGTCATATAAAAAATAGGTCAAATTACCCGTATTCAAGAATACTTTTCGACATTTTCTGTGAGTTTGACAATATATGGTCGTGCATCTGACAAAAAGTAAAGAGATCCAGTAACGATTAGTATTTCATCTTCTGATATTTTATGGAGACTAGTGTCAATACAGCTTTTCCAGTCTTCATCATAGGATTTATTATGAATTGTTGACATCTCATATAGCTCTTTCGCTGTAAATACCCTTGGAAAATCAAAACTAGTAAATGTTATTGAATCTGCAACACTTTCTAAAGGGATCAACATATCAGCAAGTTTTTTGTCACGAAGAGCACTAAAGATAATCTGAATTTTTTTCGTTGAATAACGAGATGACAAAGTTTTAACTAAACTGTTTATTCCTTCTGGATTATGTGCTCCATCTATTATAATTGTCGGATCATTGCATAATTGTTCAAATCTACCGATCCATCGTGTCTGTAATAAGCCTTCTTGAATATGATCATTTGTTAGCTCAAATAATGATTGACTTTGTAAATAGTTTACCGCCATTACAGCTAAGGCAGCATTTTTAACCTGGTGTTCACCCATCATGGTTATTTTCAAATCATCAAAGGTCTGGAAGGGTGTTCTAAGTGAAAAAACTTCACCATCTAATACTGGTTGTTGATTTATAATTTGGTACTCTTTGTCTTTTCGATACATTTGCGCATGTAAAGTTGTTGCTTTTTCTATAATTACTTCTAATGCTTCACTCTGTTCAACGCTTGTTATTAACGGAATATTCCCTTTAATGATTCCCGCCTTTTCGGAAGCAATTTCAGGAAGTGTTTCCCCTAGTAAGTTCATATGATCGAAACCTATGTTCGTAATAATAGAAAGAATAGGATCAATGACATTTGTAGAGTCCAATCTTCCTCCTAAACCTGTTTCAAAAAGTACCACGTCTATCTCTTCATGAGTTCCAAAATAATAAATAGCCATTGCTGTTATAATTTCAAATTCAGAAGGTGGGCCTAATTCTGTGTTCTCTAATTCTAAAGCTAGAGGTTGAATGACTTGTGCTAGAGAAAGGATGTCTCCATTATCAATCGGCCTTCCGTTTACACTGATCCGTTCGTTAAATACTTCAAAATAGGGTGAGGTAAACGTCCCCACTCGATAACCCGCTACTTGTAACATATTTCGTAAATAACTAACAGTTGACCCTTTTCCATTTGTTCCAGCAATATGTATAGCTGTTAATTTTCTTTCTGGATTGTTAAGCCTGTCCAACATCCATTCCATTCTCATTAATCCCGGCTTGATTCCAAGTCTTAGCCTTGAATGTATCCAAAATAGTGCTTCCTCATATGTCTGTAACACATCTTTCCCTCCAAGAAAATCCTTAATCTACTTACTAAGTATATAACAAATTTAAGACGAATCCAGCAGTAGGATTCGTCTAACTAAATTATACTTTTAATTCTTCAATTCGCACACGAACTGCATTTCGTTTTTCGATATAATCTTGTTCTTTTAAGCGTTCTTCTTCGATAACATTAACAGGTGCTTTTTTAACAAATCCTTCATTACTTAGTTTCTTTTGAACTCTGGCAACTTCTTTATCCAGTTTTTCTAGCTCTTTGTTTAATCTGTTTATTTCTTCATCAATATTGATTAAGCCCTCAAGTGGAAGAGAAAGCTCCGCCCCTGTTATTACGGCACTCATTGATTTTTCAGATGTTTGAATTGAAGTAGCGATTGTTAGTTCGCTTGTGTTACAGAATCTTTCAAGGTATGAACGATTCGATTCTAGTTGCTCTAGGACTTGTTCATCTTTAGCTTTAATTTGTAGTTTTATTTGTTTACTCATTGGAGTATTTACTTCCGCTCGAATGTTTCTGACAGATCGGATTACATCTACAAGTAGACGCATGTCACTTGCTGCTTGCATATCGGAAAGTTCCTCACGAACGTTTGGCCATTTAGCAATAGTAATTGATTCGCCTTCGTGTGGAAGGTTTTTCCAAATCTCTTCCGTAATAAATGGCATAAACGGATGTAACAACCTCATTGTATTGTCTAAAACATAGGCAAGAATAGACCGAGTTGTCTTCTTGGCAGATTCATTATCCCCATATAAAGGCAGTTTCGCCATTTCAATATACCAATCACAGAAATCGTCCCAAATGAAGTTGTATAGTAGACGGCCAACTTCACCAAATTCATACTTATCAACTAGCTTCGAAACATTTTCAATTGTCTCGTTTAATCGAGTAAGAATCCATTTGTCAGCAACTGACTTTTCTCCAGTTAAATCGATTTCTTCAAATGATAAGCCATCCATATTCATTAACGCAAAGCGAGAGGCATTCCAAATTTTATTTGCAAAGTTCCAGGTCGCTTCAACCTTTTCGATGCTAAAACGTAAGTCTTGGCCTGGTGAGCTTCCAGTTGATAAGAAGTATCGAAGCGAGTCAGCACCATACTTGGCAATTACATCCATTGGATCTACACCATTACCAAGTGATTTACTCATTTTTTGTCCTTGTGCATCACGTACTAATCCATGAATTAATACATCGTTAAATGGTCTTTTTCCAGTAAATTCAAGTCCCTGGAAAATCATTCTTGAAACCCAGAAGAAAATAATATCATATCCTGTAACAAGTACGTCAGCTGGGTAGTGGCGCTTATAATCAGCTGCTTCTTCATTCGGCCATCCCATAGTAGAAAATGGCCATAATGCTGAGCTAAACCATGTGTCTAATACATCATTATCTTGAGTCCAGTTTTCAATATCTGCTGGTGGCTCATGATCCACAAAAACTTCCCCAGTTTCTTTGTGGTACCATGCTGGAATACGGTGTCCCCACCACAGCTGACGAGAAATACACCAATCACGAATATTTTCCATCCAACGTAGATATGTTTTTTCAAAACGATCCGGAACAAATTGAACCTTCTCAACATTTGCTTGTAATTCGATTGCTTTATCAGCAAGAGGCTGCATTTTAACAAACCACTGAGTTGAAAGATAAGGCTCAACTACAGCACCACTTCGCTCACTGTGTCCAACTGAGTGCATATGCTCTTCAATTTTGAAAAGGACTCCAGAAGCTTGTAGGTCCTTCACAATTTTGATACGGCAATCGAAACGATCCATGCCTTGGTATTCGCAAGCATTAGCATTCATTGTTCCATCTTCATTCATAACGAGAACACGCTCTAGGTTGTGTCGGTTTCCAATTTCAAAGTCGTTAGGGTCATGTGCAGGGGTAATTTTAACAGCACCTGATCCAAATTCCATATCAACATAATCATCACCAACGATTTCAATTTCACGTCCTACAATCGGTAAAATCGCTTTTTTACCTATTAGATGCTTATAGCGCTCGTCTTCTGGATGAACCGCAATTGCTGTATCACCAAGCATAGTCTCTGGACGGGTTGTAGCAATTTCGATATGACCTGAACCATCAGCTAATGGGTAACGCATATGATAAAATGCACCTTGAACATCTTGATGAATAACTTCAATGTCTGAAAGGGCAGTCTTCGTTGCAGGGTCCCAGTTAATGATATATTCGCCACGATAGATTAGTCCTTTTTTGTATAAAGAAACGAATACCTCACGAACAGCCTTAGATAAACCTTCATCTAGTGTAAAACGCTCACGTGAATAGTCCAAGCCTAACCCAAGCTTTGACCATTGCTCTCTAATGTGAGATGCATATTCTTCTTTCCACTTCCATGTTTCTTCAACAAACTTTTCTCGACCAAGATCATAGCGTGATTTACCTTCTTCACGTAATTTCCCTTCAACCTTAGCTTGTGTCGCTATCCCGGCATGGTCCATTCCTGGCAACCATAGAACATCGTAGCCTTGCATACGCTTAATTCTCGTTAATATATCTTGCAATGTAGTATCCCAAGCATGGCCTAAGTGTAATTTACCAGTTACGTTTGGTGGTGGTATTACGATTGTATAGGGCTTCTTTTCTGGCGCTCCTGTCGCTTCAAAAAACTTACCCTTCAGCCAATAGTCATAACGATTTGCTTCAATCGCCTTAGGATCATACTTTGTTGGTAAACTCTGTTGAATCTTATCCATAGTGTTTCCTCCTAATTGCCTCTTAAAGTTAATTTTCTTCCCCTTAAACACAATAAAAAACTCCATTCATCCAATAAAGGACGAAAGGAGTTACATTCCGCGGTGCCACCTTTGTTCTTAAACAATGCAAACCAAAGTTAATAAGCAATTGTCTAAGCTCTCAAACGATAACGGCATTAGCCGGCTTTTACTACTTTGAGTATAACTACTCAGTTCATAATAGCTACTCAAGGGCGACCTTCCAACGTTACTAACCTGAGAAACCTTTCAGCAGTTGATTTCTCTCTCTGAAGGAGTAAAACCGTTGTACTCTTCCCTCTCATTGTATGTGATGTATGTAAGTATATTGATAATACATTGTGCGAATTTGAAAATCAACATTTAATTCTTCTCTTACCATATAGTACCTAAAAAATACTCTTAACGTCAATATTCTTCTCCACATTTTATTAAATTATACAACATTATATTAAAAGTTTATTCGTTTGGAACTGTTTTTATAAAAAAGGCATACCTTAGTAATATCCAATTAGAAAATAATGTAATCTTAAGAGGAGGAATTCAAGGTGTCAAAATTTAAACATTACTCTTACCCACCTTGGTTACGACAAACTCGTGCTATTTGCGTTCAATTCATTATTCCACTGACAGTATTCCAAGGTATCCGCACTATTTTTCTCCCAACTACTTTTGATGTCATTTTACTTGCCATTTTTATATTGTTAGCTTGTTCATTGTTTTTAGAATGGCTATAAGAAAAGCGCAAGGCGCCCGCTTATCGGCGCATCGATTAAAAACCGCCACGTCCTGTGGCGAACATCGACATCAGCACATCCTGTGCAAGTCAAGCATAAGACGGTTTATTCAAGAAGGTTGTTTTTCCTTCTTAAAGGAAATGGCTTATGACCTCAGGTCCGATGGCGCCTGGAGCTAGACGTAGATAGACAAAAGACACGACACGAAGTTATACACAACCTTACAATTTTATAAATTCCTTAGCAACAAAAAATCCCATACATCATATTACGTATGGGATTGCTCTTCTTTTTGGAGCAGTTCTTGTTGTTCTTGCTCTTGTTTTCTTTTTTCCTCTTCCACTAAAGCAGTCACTATAAATTCTATATTCTTCATTTGCCAATAGGATTTTTGTAATTCTCTAACATACTGACGTTCACTATTGTTTCGATTCTTAGATGAATAATTCAGAGCACATCTATATAGGGGTTCTGGAAATGTCATGTAGCTTAATAATAGTGTTAGTTCCTCTTCTTTTAATTGAAAGGATTTTCGATAGGTTGATAGCCAGTCAAGGCATTCATAGCTTTGGACTGGATAGGTGTGAAGAGTTCGATAATAAAAAGAAATAAGGTCGTTAATTGGGGAAGCGACTTTTGCCCTTTCAAAATTGCAAAAATATCCGTTGCCTTTTTCATCAAAAAGGAAATGTTTGACTGATACTTTTCCATGATTTAATACTGTTCTAACTTTCTTCTTTTCCTTCATCATTTCGTACCACTCATCAAACTTGACACGAGCAAAATTTCCCGCTTGAACCATTTCATGATAAAAAGTGCAAAATTGTAATTCAAACGGTGACATATACCATTTTTCTTCACAATTTGTGACAAATTTCTCTAAGAACGTCAACCGCTTATCCCACTGATCCGTCAGAAACTGATAATGCTCAGTTACATCACTTTCATTAATAGCTGATTCCTTAGCCGAATATGTGTGTAGCCTTGCTAATTCACGGAAGAGCATTTGATGTCGTTCATCTCTTTCTTTTCTTAATTCATTACTGAACCAAGGCATTAAATAGTGATATTTATTGTCATATTGCGTAATATAGTGATTTTCCCTTGTAGAATACAACGGAACTATTCTCGTAAACCCTTGATGATAAAGCTTATTTATTATAGTTGGAAATTGTTTAGCTTCCTTAGACGAAATAGATTTCAACGCATATATGCCATTTTTGGTAGACACTTTTTTCACTTTGCCATTTTCCTCAATAAAATCAGGTTTTGGTATATTATAACGTTCCAGAATCGGCCCGTAATAGTTAATTAAATTCTCAGTCATAAGGGCCACTCCCTCTCTTTCTTATAAAAATTAAAACAGGTGAGGGAAGACACACCTCACTCACACTGTTTTAATGAAACTCATTTTATTTATTATTTACAGGGACTGGAATATACAAAAGCTGTCCCTCACTAACATCTTGATTTAAGTCTAATTGATTAACCCTTAATAACTGTTGAACATTAACTTCATAACGTTCAGCAATCGAATCTAAAGAATCATCTTGCTGAACAATACATATCTTCATCTTTGTAAAATCTTCTTCATCATCACGAGCGAAAATCTTAGTTAAGTACAGTCTATTTTCACTTTTTTGAGTGACGGCTTGTTGTTGCTGATTTTCATCTGTTTCATGTACTTCTCTGGCATTCGCTGTAACTTTTTCTTTGCCTTTTTCTTCTTCTTGTTTTGCATGAGGAGTCCAACTGTTATTATTTTCAACCCTTCCCTTCATCTCAATTTGAGGGGAAGGCTGTTTTAAAACCTCAGCTAACACATCTCCTTTATCAACATCTTCATGATATGCTTCTTTTCTACCCTCTACCTCAAAAGGTGAGAACAGGTCATCGTCATCACTATCTTCAGTCTGCTCTATTTCATAATTGTGATTATAATCATACCCGGCACTTATTGGTTGTTCCTGAACATCTCCTTCATCTTCGACAACTACACCTTCTGGTTGTTCTGCTCTAGCGTTAGCTACATAGTTAGCCTCTTCTAAAGCATAACCCACAACTTCTTGCTGCTCTTCTTGTGTAGGTGTTTCCCTTGCTTCAACAACCGGGGTATTAGCTTCTTCTTCCACATCTGTTTGATTTTCATTATTTGCACTACTTTTTTTAACTACTTCATATTCTTCGCGCGCCTCTTGCTCACTTTCAACAGAAGGAACACTTTGCTGACTACCGTAGATGCCACTAATTGACAGATCCGCTACTAATTGTAAGCAACCCCGTTTCGGCAATTCATAATCGAATGATTCGATTGCCACATATACTTCATCAAGATTTTGAATTCTATTCTTAGGGATTGTAACATCCACCGGAAAACGGTGCTTTAACTCACTAATTCCATCGTCACGAGTTGTTACCTCATTTACAACACGTACTGATGTATAGTCATTTGTATCTTCTTCTGTTCGGCGGGTATCATCTATACGATATTCTCCTGATAGTTGTAACGCCCCTCTAATTGACACATATTGATCAAGCTCTTGAATCACAATATCTGGGTCTAATGTAATTGAAACAAGTTCTAAGACTTCCTGTCCTTTTTGAAACCAGACTGACTCTTCTACAGAAAATCGTAAACACGATTGGTTATCTGATGCCAAAGCCTATTCCTCCTTTCAGTTCCAATACGAAACTTTTTACTATGACAATACAGATTTATGTTAGGAATAATACTTTTATGAATAAAACTTCAAAACATTGGATTAAAATATTGCTTGCTATCTAATTTAAGAAACAGAGCAAAAGCGCAGGGCGCCCGCTAATCGGCTTATGACCTCAGGTCCGATGGCGCCTGGAGCTAGACGTAGATAGACAAAAGACACGAAGTTATACACAACCTTACAATTTTATAAATTTATTAACAAAAAAAAGACACTCGGAAGTCATTCCAAGTGTCAATCTAATTAAACATTAAGCTTTGCAAAGGCATTCTCTGCTGCGATAATTGTTTTTTCAATATCATCATCGGTATGCGCAGTTGATAAGAACATACCCTCAA
Organism: Cytobacillus sp. S13-E01; assembly: GCF_029193815.1. GTDB lineage: Bacteria > Bacillota > Bacilli > Bacillales > Bacillaceae_L > Bacillus_BV. Next base: position 50,218 of record NZ_JARFVC010000009.1, on the reverse strand, counting down.
ACTGAGAAGGTGGAAGGAAGATACCTTGGTTGGCCATCTCTCGGAAATAGGTCGCAAAATAGTCTAAATTTGATGTCTTAGCTTGTTCATAGTTTGTTACCTCTTCATTTGTAAAAAAGAAGCCCACCATTGAACCAGCACGGTTAAAGTGATGAGGGATATGATATTTTTTTGCTGCAGCACCTAAACCTTCTATTAAACGATCAGCTTTTCTTGAAAATTCTTGGTAGGATTCTGGAGTGAGTTGGATGAGTGTCTCATACCCACCAGTCATCGCCAAAGGATTTCCAGATAAAGTACCTGCTTGATAGATTGGCCCACTTGGTGCGATTTGCTCCATGATTTCAGCTCGTCCACCATAAGCCCCAACTGGTAGTCCCCCACCTATTACTTTTCCTAAACAAGTCAGATCAGGAGTCACACCATAATATCCTTGGGCACAATTGTAATCCACTCTAAACCCAGTCATAACTTCATCAAAAATAAGTAGCGAATCGTTTTGTTTCGTTATATCTCGTAGTCCTTCTAAAAAGCCAGGCTGCGGGGGCACAACACCCATATTTCCTGCAACTGGTTCTACAATGATACATGCAATATCATCACCAAACTGTTTAAACGCATATTTTACGCTCTCAAGGTCATTATATGGGACTGTGATGGTGTTTTTAGCAACACTTTCTGGTACACCTGGGCTATCAGGTAAACCAAGTGTAGCAACGCCTGAACCTGCTTTTATGAGCAATGAGTCACCATGCCCATGATAGCACCCTTCAAACTTCATAATTTTATTTCGGTTTGTATAGCCTCTAGCTAAGCGAAGTGCACTCATTGTTGCTTCCGTTCCAGAGCTTACCATTCTAACGACTTCAATTGAAGGGACACGTTCAATTACAAGCCTAGCTAATTCATTTTCTATTAAAGTCGGTGCACCAAAGCTTGTCCCCATTTCGGTTACTTTCTTTAATGCCTCAACAACTCTACTATTTGCATGCCCATGAATAAGTGGTCCCCATGAAAGTACATAATCTATGTATTCGTTTCCATCAATATCGTATACTTTAGATCCTTCACCACGTTCAATAAAAATTGGGTCCATTTTTACTTGTTTGAATGCACGAACAGGGCTATTAACCCCTCCAGGCATTAGTTTCCCTGCTTCTTTAAATGCTGCTTTGGACTTATCATAACTACGCATATATTCAAACTCCCTTCAAATTAAAATATGTTTATGGTTAAGAAAAGCGAAAGGCGCGCCCGCCTATCGGCGACAAGCATAAGACAAGCCGGCTGGAAGGTTGTTCTTTAACCTTCCGGACGGATTGGCTTATACCATAGAGCCGGGTGGCGCCCGGAGCTAGACACTAAAACTAGGTACAAACTTTTATACTTTCTTATCTTTGGAAAAAGGCAGCAAGTTACGCTGCCTATTATTTTTAAAAGATGACTGATCCTATTACCGCGTTCTTATTTTTCTTCAGATATCCAACATGCTACATCTTTTGCAAAGTATGTAATAATTAAATCTGCCCCAGCGCGCTTCATACTAATTAGCATTTCTTGGACAATTTCTTTTTCATTAATCCATCCGTTTGCTGCTGCAGCTTTAACCATAGAATACTCTCCACTTACATTATAAGCAACAACGGGTACATTTAAATTGCTTTTAACATCACGAATAATATCTAGGTATGATAATGCAGGTTTCACAATTAAAAAGTCTGCTCCTTCAAGCATATCAGATTCTGCTTCACGTAATGCTTCTGCACGATTGGCAGGATCCATTTGATAGGTTTTACGGTCGCCAAACTGTGGTGAACTATGAGCAGCGTCACGGAAAGGTCCATAAAAAGCTGAACCATATTTGACTCCATACGACATGATTGGAATATGGTCAAAGCCTGCTTCATCTAACCCCAAACGAATCGCTGCTACAAATCCATCCATCATATTTGACGGTGCTATCACATCGGCCCCAGCTTTGGCTTGGCTAACAGCTGTTCTCGCAAGTAAATCTAATGTTGGATCATTTAAAATTTTTCCTTCTTCAACAATGCCACAATGCCCGTGTGATGTATAATGGCACAAGCAAGTATCAGCGATAACAACTAAATCAGGAAAATGCTCTTTAATTTTAGTAATCGCTCTTTGGACAATACCATTATCATGATAGGCTTGTGTACCTAATTCGTCCTTATTAGCAGGTATGCCAAATACAATAACTGATTTAATGCCTAGATTAACAACCTCTTGCATTTCTCCAATTAATATATCTAAAGATACTTGTTCTACACCAGGCATGGAAGCAACAGGATTTCTCTTATTCTCTCCTTCAACAACAAAAATCGGATAAATTAAGTCTTCTTTCTGTAGATGTGTTTCTCTTACTAGACCACGTAAATTTTCACTATGACGTAAACGACGATGGCGGGTAAATTGAAGTTCTTTCATTTCGTATACCTCCCTTATTTTTATCAATTTTTATAAAACGATATTATCTCTTCAAGTAAATCATCTAACGTGTAATTATTTGGACAGATATCAACCCGTAAACCTGCTGCTACAGCTGATTTTTTCGTAATTGGGCCAATACACGCAACAGCACATTTTTGATTGTATTCGGTCCAATTAGAACCCTCAACCATTCTTATAAAATTTCTTACAGTAGATGAACTAGTAAACGTAATAACGTCAACATTCTCGTTTCGTAGTATCGTAAGTAATTCTTCTTGAATTTCAGTGTTTTCTACATTTTCATATATGATTAGATCCTTAACATATGCAGCTGTTTTTTCTAATTCCATCACAAGATGCTCCCTTGAGAGGTTTCCTCTTGCCAACAATATACGGTCATTCTGTTGAATTTGAGGTAGCAAAGCCTCTAACAACCCTTCCGCAACGTAATCTACTGGTACCACATCTGCTTTAAATCCATACTCGTTAAGGACTTCCTCAGTTTTAGGGCCAACAACTGCAATTTTTGGTAAGTCACGTTTAAATGGTGAATATTTCTTGAGTAAGTCGAAAAAGTATTCGACTCCATTTTTACTAGTAAAAACAAGCCAATCATATGTAGAGATGTTTTCAATTTCCTCTTTTATACTTGTAATATTTTGTGGATATTGAAAAGAAAGTAATGGGACCTTAATGGGGATCCCTCCGACTTCTTCAATTTTTTCGGAAAACTCATTTGCTTGACTTTCACCTCTAGTAACAATGATTTTTTTACCGTTCAGAGGTTTATCAAGCTCCATTATTTGTCAAGCTCCTCTTTTACCTTGTCAATTAAGTCTTTCGCACCCATCGCTGTTAACTTACTAGCGGCTATATTCCCAACATCAACCGGATCCATTCCTCTTACTATTTCTTTATAAATTGTTTTCCCGTCAGGAGATCCAACTAGTACAGCTAAAACAACTTCATCATTCTCAGCTATTTGCGCAAAGCCAGCAATTGGAATTTGGCATCCCCCCTCCATTTTATGAAGGAATGCTCGTTCGGCAGCTACTGCTCTAGCTGTAATTTCGTCATTTAATAATGACAGCACTTCTCGTAATTCCTGATCTGATTCACGACATTCAATTGCTAATGCACCTTGCCCAACTGCTGGGACGCAATCTTGGGCATCTAAATATTCTGTAACTACATCCTGCGACCAACCCATTCTTACTAATCCAGCTGCCGCTAAAATAATTGCATCGTACTCTTCACTTTGAAGCTTCGCAAGTCTTGTATCAATATTACCGCGGATCCATTTAATTTCAATATCGTCTCTTTGTGCTAACAATTGGGCTGCGCGACGTAGTGAGCTTGTTCCAACAACAGCACCACTTGGAAGGTCATTAAACTTAATATGATCCTTTGATATTAGGACATCGCGGTAATCCTCACGCTTTGGAACACAACCAATCATCAAATGTTCAGGTAAAACTGCTGGCATATCCTTCATACTATGAACTGCCATATCTATCTCATTACCTAGCATAGCTTGTTCAATTTCTTTAACAAACAAACCTTTACCGCCTACTTTAGATAAAGTCACATCTAGGATTTGATCACCTTTTGTTACAATCTCTTTTACTTCAAATTCAAAGTGTGCACCTAATTCTTTTAGCTTGCTTATAACCCAATTTGTTTGAGTTAGTGCAAGCTTACTTTTACGAGAACCAACAATAATTTTTCGCATAGTAGCCTCCTAATTTTATGAATACCAAATATGGAATCGTGATAGACTTCCAAATAAGAAATAATTAATAAGTAACACCAAAAAAGAACCAGCATTCCATATAGCAATTGCCTTTCCTTGAAGTTGTTGAACAACCCTTTTATACAAGTAAAAGCTATAAACAAGTAATACTGTAAATGAGCCCAATACTTTTGCGTCAATCAAATAAAAATCCGGAATTGTTATATACGCCCATAATACTCCTAAGATTAACGCTAGTAAAAGCATCGGTACTCCGATGACATTTAATACATATGACATATGATCAAGTTTAGTTAGATCTTGTATTCGTGTAAGTCTTTTACTCCATTTCTTTTTCTTTAACAAATTATATTGAATTAAATAGAGGATCGAAAAAACGAAAGAAAGTGAAAATGCCCCATAAGACAAAATCGCCATAATTATATGGATGATTAGTAGTTCTGATATAAGTTGACCTGCCATTGCACTGGACTCATATTGTACAGGTGCGAATGTATGTAAGGCCATAATAAAGAATCCTAACACATTTGTAAAAAAAACGATAAAATCTACTCTTAGTAACCGATTAATTGCCAATGATAGTGTTATAAGTACCCAAGCGTAAAAATACAAACCCTCAAAGATAGTTAGTATTGGAAATCTTCCAGTTTCTATCACTCGGTAAACTAAAAAAAACGTTTGGGATAGCCATACAAATGCAAGTAACCAGAAGGCTGTACGATTAGCCTTCCGGTTATTATGAAGAAAGTCTATAAAATATAGTAAGACACATACAGCATAAATAATGATTATAAACTCGTGCAACCTTGTTATATTCATCTCTACCATTAAAAAGTTCCTCTCCAAAAGATTTTGAACAATGGATTCCTTATCTATTTCAATTATGGAATCTTCGTTACTGAATCTTTTATACCACTTAACAGGCTAAATCCCCCACCTTAAATATCACTAAGTGGGGGATAACTAGTCTATAGCCTAACAATCATGTCTCCGCTAAATAGGGTGAGCATGTGGGTTGTTTAGCGTATAATTAACTATTATCATTTGTAGAAATATAACCCTACCGGAGACTTTACTATTTTATAATTGTAGAGAAGCCTGCTTTGAAGGAACTAACACATGATCCGTTTTCATTGGTTTCTGAACGTTTTGTGTGTTACACTCACCCTGGATTGCTTCTTCAATGTCAAAAATTTTCATAAATAGTTTTAGTGATTCTTCAGCATTTGGTTCTGCTGCAAGCTCTTTAGCACGTAAGATTGGATCTCTTAAAAGCTGGTTGATAATACTCTTTGTATGCTTATTTAGAACCTTCTTCTCACGGTCTGTTAAATTTGGAAGTTTGCGTTCAATACTTACCATTGTTTCAGCTTGAACCGCAAGAGCCTTGTCACGAAGGGCAGAAATAACAGGTACAACACCAAGAGTATTTAGCCACTGCTTAAACTCAACGATCTCAGCTTCTATCATCAAGTCAATAACTTCTGCCGCTTTTTTACGCTCCTGCAAATTGGCTTCAACAATACCTTCTAGGTCATCGATATCATATAAAAAGACACTATCCAACTCGGCCAAACTAGGGTCAAGGTCCCTGGGAACGGCAATGTCAACCATAAATAATGGACGTCCTTTTCTTAAACGCTCCACATGTACCATCATGTCTTTTGTAATGACAAACTCTTTTGCCCCTGTAGAACTGATGATAATATCTGCATCTATTAATGCACATTGAAGCTCGGTAAAAGACTTTGCCTTACCAGAAAATCGTTCTGCTAAGCTTTCTGCTTTGGCTAATGTTCGATTGATAACCGTAACCTTTTTGGCACCACTTCCGTAAAGGTTTTGAACCGCTAACTCGCCCATTTTTCCAGCACCTAAAATAAGTACATTTTTATCTGCTAAATTACCAAATATTTTTTTAGCAAGCTCAACCGCCGCATAGCTTACAGAAACAGCATTGGCACCAATTTCAGTTTCTGAATGTGCACGCTTTGCAAGTGTGATCGCTTGTTTGAATAAATGATTAAACACAGTGCCAACTGTATTTTCATCCTGTGCTAACAAAAAACTAGAACGAACTTGTCCCAATATCTGTGTTTCTCCAACAACCATCGAGTTTAGCCCACAGGACACGTTAAGCAAGTGTTCAACTGCACCATCATTCTCAAAAACACTTAAATACGAAGTAAACTCTTCTTTGTTAATTCCAAACCACTCAGATAAAAATGATTTTATATAATAACGCCCTGTATGCAATTGATCAACAACCGCGTAAATTTCAGTACGGTTACATGTTGATACGATTATATTTTCAAGAATACTTTTTTGATTCTTTAAGGTTTTCATGGCTTCAGCTAATTCATTTTCATTGAACGTTAGCTTTTCTCGAATTTCAACAGGGGCAGTTTTATAATTTAATCCAACTACTATTATATGCATGTGTAATTACACCCCCAAAAAGTCTTTAATAATTAACAAAATTGACCTTATTATAGTATAACATGTCTATAATAAGGGCGATTAAAAAAATGTGAACAGATTATGAAATCGTATGATAATATTAAGAGGATTCTTTTTTTGTTCAATTTTAAAATCGTCGAATCGTGTCGTATATTACATCAAGTACAATACCAAAAAATAAGAAGATAATCAAGTAACCTGCACATACATAAGGAGGTTTATATGAAGAAACAGAGTATATTCCCTGGGATTATATTAATTGGAATGGGTAGCTATTTCCTCTTACAACAACTTAACATAACAATAATCAATGGTTTTTTCACATGGCAAACACTAGTAATTATTATCGGAATCGCATTGCTTGTCCAAGCTTACTCGGGTAATGACCATAGCATTATTTTGCCTGGTGTAATCTTAGTAGGATTCGGTATTCATTTTCACAGCGCAAATCTTCTTTCATTTTGGCCAAAACATTATGGAATGCTTATACTAATTATCGCTATAGGCTTTTTACTACGTTATGTAAAAACAAAATCCGGCTTATTTCAAGGACTGTTATTATTAGCTATGTCGTTTCTAATTCTATATTATGATAAGTTTATTCAATCGCTCGGTTTTCTTGAGAGTGACTTCTCTTTTGTGATAAAATTTTGGCCAGTAATTCTTATTGCTTCTGGTTTTTATTTATTATTCATCAAAAAGAAATAATCTATACCCATATACAGAAGATATTGGTTAGAAAGCGCAGGACACCCCCATACCTGCGACAAGCATAAGACGGTTCCTTTAAGAAGGTGGTTTTTCCTTCCTGATGGCAATGCCGATGACGACTGCTTCCTCAGGAACGTCGGATTATAAAACCAGCCAGGTCCCTGAGGCGAACACCGATACCAGTACATCCTACGCAAGTCAATCATAAGACGGCCCCCGGCTTGGAGGTTGTTCTTTCTATTTTTTGCGCGGTTTCGGGCATCAGATTGTCCTTTTGATTACCGTTTTTTATTTTTTACGGAGTTTCGGGCATCAGAATGCTGTTTTGGTTACCGTTTTCTACTTTTTACGAAGTTTCGGGAATCAGAATGCTGTTTTGGTTACCGTTTTTTATTTTTTTCGCGATTTCGGGCATCAGATTGTCCTTTTGGTTACCGTTTTCTATTTTTTACGAAGTTTCGGGCATCAGAATGCTGTTTTGGTTACCGTTTTCTATTTTTTGCGGAGTTTCGGGCATCAGAATGCTGTTTTGGTTACCGTTTTCTACTTTTTACGAAGTTTCGGGAATCAGAATGCTGTTTTGGTTACCGCTTTCTATTTTTTGCGGAGTTTCGGGCATCAGAATGCTGTTTTGGTTACCGTTTTTTATTTTTTTCACGATTTCGGGCATCAGATTGTCCTTTTGATTACCGTTTTTTATTTTTTGCGGAGTTTCGGGCATCAGAATGCTGTTTTGGTTACCGTTTTTTATTTTTTTCACCATTTCGGGCATCAGATTGTCCTTTTGATTACCGTTCTTTATTTTTTACGGAGTTTCGGGCATCAGAATGCTGTTTTGGTTACCGTTTTTTATTTTTTTCTCGATTTCGGGCATCAGATTGTCCTTTTGGTTACCGTTTTCTATTTTTTACGGAGTTTCGGGCATCAGATTGCTCTTTTGGTTACCGTTTTCTACTTTTTGCGCGATTTCGGGCATCAAATTGCTCTTTTGGTTACCGTTTTCTATTTTTTACGAAGTTTCGGGCATCAGATTGCTTATTTCGTTACCGTTTTCAATTTTTTGCACGGTTTCAGGCAACAGATTGCGCTTTTGTTTACTTTTTTTTATTTTTTGGAGTTACATTTTTTTGATACCCGACTCCATTTAGAGATCACTGATACTAGGGTACTTTAGATATTGATCCTCTATAAATAAAAGAAGCTGACTCCAAGGTTAAATACCCGAAACCAGCTTCTCTAATTATTCCATAAAACTCTGCATTACACCCCACGCTTTATCTTTCCCAAGACCTGTTTCTGAAGAAAACAAGACCAGGTGATCAGTAGGATCAAAATTCAAGGTTTCACGAACAATTTTTAAATGTTTATCCCATTTTCCTTTTGGGATTTTATCTGCTTTTGTTGCTATTACAATCACAGGTATATCATAATGCTTCACAAATTCGTACATTATAACATCATCTTTGCTAGGAGGATGACGTAAATCAACAATTTGTATAACAGCCTTAAGTTGCTCTCTTGTTGTTAAATAAGTTTCAATCATCTTGCCCCATTTTTCACGCTCTGTTTTTGAAACTTTTGCATAGCCATACCCAGGTACATCAACAAAATGCAGGATTTCATTAATTAAATAAAAGTTTAAGGTCTGTGTTTTTCCTGGCTTTGAAGATGTGCGTGCTAAGTTTTTTCTATTTAACATTTTATTAATAAACGATGATTTTCCTACGTTTGAACGGCCTGCTAATGCGAACTCAGGCAATGTAACATCAGGATATTGATCAGGCTTCACTGCACTGATGACAATTTCCGCACTTATAACTTTCATTATTTACTCTCCTACCAATGCGTGTTCAAGTACTTCATCTAAGTGTGATACAAGAACAAATTCTAATTCTTTCCGAACACTTTCAGGGATATCATCTATATCCCTTTCATTATCTTTAGGTATTATGACCTTCGTTAAACCTGCCCGGTTGGCACTTAATGATTTTTCTTTTAGACCTCCGATTGGCAAAACACGACCGCGTAGGGTTATTTCCCCTGTCATGCCCACTTCTTTCCGTACTGCTCGACCTGTTAATGCAGATATTAAAGCAGTGGCAATTGTTATTCCTGCTGATGGTCCATCCTTTGGAACCGCACCCTCAGGGACATGAAGATGGATATCATTTTTCTCATTGAACTCAGGGTCTATTTTCAACTCTGAAGCACGGGACCTGATATAACTAAAAGCAGCCTGTGCTGACTCCTTCATTACATCACCAAGTTTACCTGTTAATACTAACTTACCTTTGCCAGGTGCAATTGAAACCTCAATTGAAAGAGTGTCTCCGCCAAATGCTGTATAGGCTAATCCAGTTGCCACACCTACTTGGTCTTCAATTTCTGCTTGACCATAACGGAAGGTTGGTTTCCCTAAAAATTCCTCGATATTCTTTTCTGTAATAATTACACGCTTTCGCTCTTCACCAACAATGATTTTGGCAGCCTTACGACAAATTTTGGCTAATTGTCTTTCAAGACTACGAACCCCTGCTTCACGGGTATACTGGCGAATGATACAATGTATAGCTTCGTCGCGCAATTGTATCTTACCTTTGTTTAGCCCATGTTCTTCAATCTGTCTAGGGAATAAATGGTCTTTCGCAATATGTACCTTCTCTGGCTCTGTGTAACCAGCAATGGTGATAATTTCCATCCTGTCACGTAAGGGTCCCGGAATAGTTGCCAAATTATTTGCAGTTGCAATAAACATTACTTTTGACAAATCATATGGCTCTTCAATGAAATGATCACTAAAGGCATTATTTTGTTCGGGATCTAGTACCTCAAGCATAGCTGATGATGGGTCACCACGAAAATCGTTTGACATTTTGTCGATTTCATCAAGAAGGAATACTGGGTTTATGGTTCCCGCTTTCTTCATTCCTTGTATAATACGACCTGGCATTGCCCCTACATACGTTCTCCGGTGACCTCTGATTTCGGATTCATCTCGTACTCCACCTAAAGAGATACGAACAAAATGTCGACCTAATGATTTAGCTACCGAACGAGCTAATGATGTTTTTCCTACCCCAGGAGGTCCTGCTAGACATAGGATAGGTCCCTTTAATGACTTCGTCAATTGTTGAACTGCCAAGTATTCTAGAACACGTTCTTTTACTTTATCAAGGCCATAATGATCCTTCTCTAAAATTTCCTCTGCACGGTTAATATCTAATTGATCGGTAGTTCCTTTTGTCCACGGAAGTGAAAGTAGCCATTCAATATAATTCCGAATGACCGCACTTTCAGCTGATGTAGAAGGAATTTTCTCATAGCGTTCTAGTTCTTTAAAAGCGATTTCTTCAACATTTTTAGGCATTTCAGCTTTTTCAATTTTTTCCTTTAAGGAAGATACTTCACCCGTCTTTCCTTCTTTGTCACCCAACTCTTTTTGAATGGCTTTCATTTGCTCGCGCAGGTAGTATTCCTTTTGTGTCCGTTCCATTGACCGTTTAACACGTTGTCCAATTTTCTTTTCTAGTGTTAGTACTTCTTTTTCATTATTAATAACAGTAATTACATTATCCATTCTTTCTTTTACATCTAGTGTTGCTAAAATTTCTTGTTTCTCCTTAAGCTTCAAGGGTAAATGTGAAGCAATAATATCAGCTAAACGACCTGGTTCTTCGATATCTGTTACCGTTGCATATGTTTCAGCAGATATTTTTTTTGAAAGCTTTATGTACTGCTCAAAATATTCAAGCATTGTTCGCATTAATGCTTCACTTTCTACATCCTTTTCCCCATCATCTTCATAAATTGCTACCTTAGCAGCAACATGCTCGCCTTCATCGTAAAATTCCATTAATTTTGCACGAGACAAGCCTTCAACTAATACACGAATTGTTCCATTTGGAAGCTTAAGCATTTGTTTAACCTGTGTCAGTGTACCCATTTCAAATATATCATCTTCGGTTGGATCATCTATCGCCACATCTTTTTGTGTCGTCAAAAAGATTTTATGATCTTCTACCATCGACTTTTCAAGTGCCTGTACAGATTTATCACGACCAACATCAAGGTGAAGTACCATGGTTGGATATACTAGTAAGCCCCGTAGTGGTAAAAGAGGAACAATGATTTCCTTGTTATTTTCCATTGCAAAAAACACCTCTAAGTTACATATTTATTTCTAAGATCAATCTTGTTTTTTCACATCATTCTAGCTTATGGTCAGAAAATACGATTCTTTGTACAATTCTATCTTATTTAATTGCTAGTGTCTATTCTAAGAGCTACAACTTAAGAAAAGCGCAAAGGAGCCGGAAGCTAGACACCATAACTAAGTTCAAACTTATTTTCTTGTACCTTTAAATAGGTTTCGAAAGATTTTGCTACCCTATGATAATGCGTAAACACAAAATTGACTCCGACCTATACTCCTAAAAAAATGGAGTTCACCATTATAGTATGTCGAAGTCAAATTATTTAAACATTAGACTGATTCTGTTTTAGAATAGTTGGCTGCAGCTGGAATAATCTTTTCTGTTTGTTGAAAACTTGATCGATCAAGTGCAATTTTAAATACTTCCTCTAATTGCGTAACAGGAATTATTTCAATCCCCTCAATCTCTCGCAGAATAGATTGCATATTTTCAGCAGGGATAATCACTTTACTTGCACCAGCTTGTTTTGCTGCCTTAATTTTTGCTATTACTCCACCTATTGGCTTAACATTACCATGAATACTAATTTCACCAGTCATAGCAACCGTATTATAAACTGGAATTTCGTGGATTGCAGAATAAATTCCTGTTGCCATTGCGATTCCTGCGGAAGGCCCATCTATTGGAACTCCACCGGGGAAATTAACATGAATATCAAAATCAGCTGCTTGTACCCCCATTGATCGTAATACTGTGATCACATTTTCAGTTGAACCTTTTGCCATACTTTTACGGCGAATTGATTTCCCCCTATCCCCTATACTCTCTTCCTCTACAATGCCAGTTATATTAATCGTCCCTTTATCTATCGCTGGAATTACAGTTACTTCTATTTCTAACAGAGCACCTGTATTAGGCCCAAAAACAGCTAATCCATTTACAAGACCTACTCTAGACGATTTATTAATTTTCTTTTCGTAACGCGGAGTCATTTGGCTTGAGTGGATAACCCATTCTATATCTTCTTCTAGTATCCCGTCACGATCTTCTGAAATGGCTAAGCCAGCAGCAATTTGTACCATATTAACCGCCTCTCGCCCATTTCTTGCGTATGAAGATAACGTTTGAATCCCTTTATTAGTGATATTCATATTAATTTTATCGGCAGCATTTCTAGCAACAGCTGAAATTTCATCTTGATCCAATTCCCTGAAAAACACTTCTAGACAGCGCGATCGAATTGCTGGTGGAATTTCATTTGGAGTTCTCGTAGTTGCACCAATCATTCTAAAATCTGCTGGAAGACCATTTTTGAAAATATCATGAATATGTGTTGGAATTTGTGTATTTTCCTCATTGTAGTAAGCACTTTCTAAAAATACTTTGCGATCTTCTAGTACTTTTAGCATTTTGTTCATTTGAATAGGGTGAAGCTCTCCTATCTCATCGATGAAAAGAACGCCACCATGTGCATGTGTCACTGCACCTTGTTTTGGTTGGGGAATACCTGCTTGGCCCATTGCGCCGGCTCCTTGGTATATTGGATCATGTACAGAACCAATCAACGGATCAGCTATTCCACGTTCATCAAACCGCGCGGTAGTCGCATCTAATTCTACAAAAACAGCAGATGGTTTAAATGGGGATTTTGCGTTTTTCTTAGCTTCTTCTAAAACTAATCTAGCAGCAGCTGTTTTCCCAACACCCGGAGGTCCATAAACAATTACATGTTGCGGGTTTGGTCCACATAATGCTGCCTTTAAAGCACGAATTCCATCTGCTTGTCCAACAATATCTTTGAAGCTTGTAGGCCTAACCTTTTCGGATAGTGGCTCAGTTAAAGTGATTGCTCTCATTTTACGAAGTTGATCCATTTCTTTACGTGATTCTTTATCGATAGAAACTTTTTGTGTTCGCTGGTTCTTAAGTAAATTCCAAAAATAGAGACCAATTATAACTCCAAAAAATAGCTGTACAAATAATGCAATACCTGTCCAACTCATGAAAAACCCTCCCTAAGCTCATAGTTGTCTTTGTTATAAGCTAGTATTTCCGATGTAAGGGTGTAATAAACAAGAAATAGGCTAATGCCTAAAGAAATGTCGTTTGTGTTAGCTAGTTATTATCAAAATCACTATACTAACCGACTATTTTACCGTCCTTTAAAGTCCTGTAAAAATAGAAAAAACGTAGCAAAGTATGGGGTTGCCATGCCATGCTACGTTTCATTTTAAAATTATGCTGAATTTTTTGCGTCTTCCACAACAGTTCCATCATCTAAAAGTAGTTTTGGTGCAATATTATCTCTTACCGTTTCAGCAGTAATTACACATTTTGTAATGTCATCTCTTGAAGGTAGATCAAACATAACATCTAACATAATTCCTTCAATAATTGAACGTAATCCACGTGCTCCCGTTTTTCTTTCAATTGCTTTTTTAGCAATTTCAAGTAGGGCACCATCTTCAAAGTCTAACTCTACAGCGTCTAATTCAAGCATTTTTTGATATTGTTTAACTAATGCATTTTTCGGTTTGGTTAGAATTTCCACCAATGCTTCTTCATCAAGTGGCTCAAGGCTTGCAATTACCGGAAGTCTTCCAATAAACTCTGGAATCAGCCCGAATTTTAATAAGTCTTCTGGTAGAGCTTTTGACAGTAATTCTTTTTGGTTTAAATCATCTTGTTTTGCTTCTGACCCAAACCCAATTACTTTTTTACCTAAACGACGTTTAACAATTTGCTCTATTCCATCGAATGCACCACCACAAACAAAAAGAATATTGGTAGTGTCAATCTGAATAAATTCTTGATGCGGGTGTTTTCGTCCGCCTTGTGGTGGAACACTTGCAACAGTACCTTCTAGAATTTTTAATAAGGCTTGTTGCACACCTTCACCGGAAACATCACGTGTAATAGAAGGGTTTTCTGATTTTCGTGCAACTTTATCAATTTCATCAATGTAGATAATTCCTTTTTCTGCTTTTTCCACATCATAATCTGCCGCTTGGATAAGTTTTAAAAGAATGTTTTCTACGTCTTCCCCTACATAACCTGCTTCTGTTAATGAAGTTGCATCTGCAATTGCAAATGGAACGTTAAGAATTCGCGCTAAAGTTTGAGCGAGTAACGTTTTACCGCTACCAGTTGGTCCGATCATAACAATATTACTTTTTGATAATTCCACGTCATCGATTTTACTATTAGAATTTATACGCTTGTAGTGATTATAAACTGCAACTGACAAAGACTTTTTCGCAGAATCTTGGCCAATAACATACTCATCTAAGATTTCTCTTATTTCTTTTGGCTTCGGAACGTCTTTGAATTCAACTTCTTCTTCCGTACCAAGTTCTTCTTCTACAATTTCGGTACACAATTCGATACATTCATCACATATATAAACGCCTGGACCAGCTACTAATTTACGAACTTGATCCTGTGTTTTACCACAAAAGGAGCATTTTAATTGCCCTTTCTCGTCGTTAAATTTAAACATCCTGTCACCCCTTATAAATGTCTATATCTTATTTTTTAGTAAACAGACCTTTTTATTATGTCTAATAAAAATAGTTATGTAGTGGATTTTACCACACTCACACATAAAACTGGTAGTAATAACTCTTTTGTTAATATGTAGTGAAAAAATATGAAAATTATGTTGCTTAGCGCAAAAAGATTATGTAGGTAAAGAAAGATCAAGAAACCAAAAATAGATAACCCTAATCTTATCTTTCCCATTAATTCAATAATAAAACTTATGTTTACTTACTTTGATACAACAAAAGCGCAAGGCGCGCCCGCCTACCTGAGCGACAAGCATAAGACAAGCCAACTGGAAGGTTGTTCTTTACCTTCCGGACGGATTGGCTTAAAAGTTATTTTTTGTTTAAAAAACAACCGTATCCAAGTCTCTATGTAATAAAATAGTTATAAAACAAGGCACGATCAAGTCGCGCCTTGTTCCCTTACTTACTATTATGCAACATCAGTGCTATTTTCTACAAGAAATTCGATTGCCTTACGGATTTTTAGATCCTCTTTAACTCCTTCAAGGCTACCTAGCATTTTCTTCAAGTTGGCTAGTGGTGTTTGGTACATTTCTGCCATTTTATCTAATTCTTCAGTAACTTCTTCATCAGTAACTTCAATATTTTCTTCTTTTGCAATTGCTTCTAATGTTAAGTTGATGCGAACACGTTTTCCTGCATCATCTTTCATTTGTTCGCGAAGTGCATTTTCATCTTGTCCTGAGAACTGGAAGTAAAGATCCATGTTCATTCCTTGCATTTGTAAACGTTGCTCAAATTCTTTTAACATACGATCAAGCTCAGTGTTTACCATTGCTTCAGGAATATCAACTTCTGCATTGGCAGCAGCTTTTTCAATTACTGTATCACGAAGGCTATTTTCTGCTTCATTCTTTTTTGTTTCTTCTAAACGTTGTTTCGTTTTTGCTTTTAATTCAGCAAGAGTTTCTACTTCATTATCAGCATCTTTAGCTAATTCGTCATCTAAAGCAGGAAGTTCTTTTGCTTTAATTTCATGTAATTTCACTTTGAAAGTTGCTAGTTTTCCTGCCAAGTTTTCAGCATGATATTCTTCAGGGAAAGATACTTCTACATCCTTTTGTGCACCCGCTTCAAGACCTACCAATTGCTCCTCGAAACCTGGGATGAATGTACCTGAACCAATTTCTAATGTATAGTTTTCAGCAGTACCGCCTTCAAATGCTTCTCCATCAACATAGCCTTCGAAGTCGATGACTACTGTATTTCCGTTTTCTACTGAACCTTCTTCTTTTACAACTAATTCAGCATGGCGCTCTTGGATAGACTTTAATTCATTTTCTACATCTTCATCCGTTACAGTTGGGTCAATTTTTTCAACTTCAAGGTTTTTGTATTGACCTAGTTTAACTTCTGGCTTAACTGTTACCTTTGCAGTAAAGATAAGGTTTTGACCTTTCTCCATTTGCTCAATGTCGATTTCTGGACGGTCTACTGGCTCAATACCAGCTTCGTCAATCGCATTAGCATATGCATCTGGTAAAATAATATCTAGTGCATCTTGGTATAATGATTCTACACCAAATTTTTTCTCAAATAAGTTACGTGGCATTTTCCCTTTACGAAAACCAGGTACGTTAACTTGTTTAACAACCTTTTTAAAAGCTTCGTCAATTCCAAGATTTACTTTATCGGCGTCAACTTCAATAGTTAAGACACCTTCATTTCCTTCTAATTTTTCCCATTTTACAGACATATATTTCCCTCCAGCATCTATTATGATAGTAAATTTACTTTGTCAGATAATGAATATGCTGTCATAAAATTAGGGTGATCCTCTAAATGATTGCACATATCTAACCGTCGACTGTTGGACAAACTGTATATTTGCCCATTGTTAACAAGTCATTATCTATTTATACCGCCATGCTTATGTAGTAATCTTTTTTACTTTATATGTAGGCATACGAGTATTTTACAACCATTACATTATAACACACTCTATCTTCCTTTCAACAGCTTGAATTAGATTTCAAAAAAAGAAATTTTTTCTATTTTTTTAATCAGGATCAGTGCCTTATTAACTTTTTGCTCCTTAACACCATACAAATTCTCTATTTCTCCATTTTCAATTATAGCACCATGTAGTTCATTCCCATACATATGAAGAGCTGCAGACCATACGTTACTTTCGTAGTCATTTGGAGTAAATGGATAAATAACATATAAGTGCCTTAGCCATATTTCTTTAACTACCTCAAAGAGACTTGGGTTGTCGTTACCTAAGTTATCTTCTAAACAATCTAGGACTTTAATTGCATATTCCTCCTCTGAAATGTCTCTTAGCTTTGAAGGAATAACAATTATGTACTTACCCATTTTTTCAACGTTAACTTCTTTATCAATAGAATGGTCGATCAATAATTGAAGGATCATTGTTTTTAAAATTAAATCCTTATCTGCATCTTCTAAAAAGGTTTGTACTAACTCCATATATTTTGAAATATTACTATCCTTTAACGATTGTATGACTTTCAGTTGTGCAGTTTTATCTTTTCCTACTAATAGGGTTTGTCGAATTGTGTCAATTTTATCAGGCAAATCGTATTTGTCGGTTGGTTCCTCAATAGGCTTATTGAATTTCCTACTGAATTCCAGAAGGTTAAATAAATTTTCTGCATACTGAGGAGGAACTCGATCTTCTTCAAAGACAGCCTCGAGTGTTGATTGGACCTCATTATATTCTCCAAGTTGGATAAGGATTGTTAAATAAAATTGAAGAACTTTATAATAGTCGCCTACATCCTCTAGCAACATTTTTTTACATGCTAATTTGGCTTCAGCTAGTCTTCCTAATTCAAATAAGCAGAGAACGATTCCAAATTCTAATTCAGGATCTTGAATTTCATTTTCCTTCGCTTGAGACAAAAGGTCCAACGCTTTAGAAAAATTCTTATTTTGAATTGCTTCCATCCCTTTTTCAAGTAAGCGTTCTTTTAAATTAGGAAATTGGATGATTTTTGCTTTTTTTTCATTTGATTGATTACCCACCTAATACAACCCCAAACTTTAACTTATCATATTCGATGTTCTAGTACGAACCAAATACAATTTTTTATAATAGAAGGATTCGAACATCACTTAAGTTACTGATTTTAATACTTTGCTTCAAGTAACAAACTTGGGTATTAGTTTAACAATGTCTTTTAAATAAAACAATAGGGGACATGTGGTGTCCCCTATCAAATGCTACTTATATTAATTGGTAGTTGATTTCTGTTCAAAATTAGTGATTTGTTCTTCGTATGAGAGTGTTAAACCGATTTCATCGAGTCCGTTTACCAACATCGACTTCCAGTGCTGATCAATTTCAAAAGTCTTTTCAAATCCAAAGCTATCAAATACCCGTTGTTCATCAAGTGATACTGTACACTGATAGTCTTTGTCTAGTGATCTTTCTAGTAAATAATTGGTATCATCACTATGTAAAACGACTGGTACAATACCGTTTTTAAGACAGTTATTATAAAAAATGTCTGCAAACGAGGGAGCAATAACCACATGGAAACCGTAGTCTAACAATGCCCATGGAGCATGTTCTCTTGAAGAACCACAGCCAAAGTTGTAACTGGATACTAAAATACTTGCTCCAGCATTCTCTGGACGATTTAGCTCAAAATCGGAATTTAAGATACCATCTTGGTTGTAACGCCAATTATAAAACAAGAATTGCCCAAATCCTGTACGTTCTATTCTTTTTAAAAATTGCTTCGGAATGATTTGATCAGTATCGACATTCGTTCGATTTAAACCTGCAACCTTTCCTGTGTGTACCTTTATTGAAGACATTTACTTCCCCCCATAGTTTACGACTTGTTCTTGAAGTTTTCTTATATCAATAAATTTCCCATAAATCGCTGCTGCAGCGGCCATCGCAGGACTTACAAGATGGGTTCTGGCACCATTTCCTTGTCTTCCTTCAAAATTTCGATTAGATGTTGAGGCACATCTTTCACCACTTGGTACGATATCCGGATTCATACTTAAGCACATACTGCAGCCTGAATCTCTCCACTCAAATCCAGCCTCTATAAAAATGCTGGCCAAGCCTTCCTCTTCAGCTTGGCGCTTAACCTCTTGCGAACCTGGCACAACCATTGCACGAACATTCTTTGACACTTTCTTTCCTTTAATTACCTTAGCTGCTTCTCTTAAGTCACCAATTCGTGAATTCGTGCACGATCCAATAAAAACATGCTCTAAAGGTACATCCAAAAGAGATGTTCCTGGTGTTAATCCCATATAGTCATATGCACGATAAGCCGCTTTTTGATCGTCCTCATTATCAAAATCTAGCGGATTGGGAAGACTTTGATCAATTGAAACACTCATACCTGGATTTGTTCCCCAAGTGACAGTCGGAGCAATACTTTCTCCTTCAATTTCCACAACCTTGTCATAAGAAGCGCCCTCATCAGTTGCAAGCCTTGACCACAAAGCTACTGCTTCATCAAAGTCATCACCAATAGGAGTATATTTTCTTCCCTTTAAATAAGAAAATGTTGTTTCATCTGGGCTAACTAACCCAGCCTTTGCACCAGCTTCAATTGACATATTACAGACAGTCATTCTTTCTTCCATTGAAAAATTTTTAATAACATCGCCAGTAAACTCGATAATATGACCTGTGCCAAAATCAATACCAAACTTATTGATGATTGCTAGAATAACGTCTTTTGCTGATACACCGATTGCTAATTTACCAGTAATGTTAACCTGAAGTGTTTTAGGTTTATGCTGCCATAGTGTTTGAGTTGCAAGGACATGTTCAACTTCACTTGTCCCAATTCCAAAAGCTAGAGAGCCAAAAGCACCGTGCGTTGAAGTATGACTGTCACCGCAGACGATTGTTTTTCCAGGTTGGGTAAGACCAAGGTCTGGCCCAATTACGTGGACAATCCCTTGATCTGGACTATGTAAATCGGCTAGTGGAATTGTAAATTCTTGACAATTTTGTTCGAGTGCACTCATTTGGTTTTGCGCAATATCATCTTGGATAATGTAACGATTCAAAGTTGGGACGTTGTGATCCATCGTTGCATACGTCAAATCTGGGCGTCGCACTTTTCTATTTTTTATACGCAATCCTTCAAAAGCTTGTGGGGAGGTTACTTCATGGACGAGATGTAAATCTATATATAGTAAGTCTGGTTTTCCTTCTTCAAAATGAACAATATGTTGATCCCATATTTTTTCGATAATAGTTTTTGGCTTCATGCACAACCACCTCTTTTTTTGTGATAAGGCTGTTAGAAAAGAGCCTTTGATAAAAGAATGCACTTTCTAGCGGTAACTTAGAAAGTGCATCTTTTTATTAATAATTTCTAAGAAAAGCGCAAGGCGCGCCCGCCTTGCGGCGACAAGCATAAGACGAGCCCTGACTGAAGGCGTTTTTTGCCTTCGGGAAGGGATTGGCTTATGACCTCAGGTCCGATGGCGCCCGGAGCTAGACACTTAAACTAGCTACCCAATTTTATATTTGCACATATTCTGATATTATCATTTATCACGCATATGCAGACATGATGTTTGTAATAGCGTTATCTTCAGCTAACGCTGCTTTTACCAGCTCAACCATCTCGGTAGTTGAGACTGTTCTTTTTCCAAATTGTTGAACATCCGCAGTTCTATAGCCTGCTGCCAAAACTGAATCTACTGCTTTTTCAATTGCCTCAGCTTCTTCTACCATGTTAAACGAATGCTTTAACATCATTGATGCTGATAAAATCATCGCAATTGGATTTGCGATTTCTTTACCTGCAATATCAGGTGCCGAGCCATGAATTGGTTCATATAAATTAGGCCCCGAAGTTGAAAGACTTGCAGAAGGTAACATTCCTAAGGAACCTACTATCATCGAAGCTTCGTCACTCAAAATATCTCCAAACATATTTTCTGTGACAATAACGTCAAATTGTCTAGGATTACGAATTAGTTGCATGGCTGCATTATCGACAAGCATATGTTCAAGCGTTACTTCTTTATACTCTTTAGATAGTTCCACTGCAACTTCACGCCACATTTTACTTGACTCAAGCACATTCGCCTTGTCAACTGAAGTAACCTTTTTATTTCTAGACATTGCTAATTCGAAAGCAGTGGTTAAAATTCTTCGCATCTCTTCTCTCTTATAGTAAAGAGTATCAACAACGAATTCCTCACCATTTTCTACAGATCTTCCACTAGGCTTACCAAAATATAAACCTCCTGTTAGTTCTCGGACAATGACGAAATCCACGTTTTCAATAATTTCCTTTTTAAGCGGCGAAGAATCCGATAAACTACTATGAGAAGAAACAGGTCTAATATTAGCAAATAGATTTAGTGATTTTCGAATTTGTAGCAACCCTTTTTCAGGGCGAAGTTGTGGAGGATTTTCATCCCATTTCGGTCCTCCTACTGCACCTAGTAGTACCGCATCAACGTTTTGGCATAGTGAAACTGTATCTTGGGGTAAAGGAGAACCTTCAACATCGATTGCTTCCCCACCAATCAGGCCATAGCTGAACTGAAATTCATGATGAAATTGTTCTCCGACAGCTTTTAAAATCTCTACTGCACCACGTGCTACTTCTTTTCCAATACCATCACCAGGTAAAACTGCAATCTTCCGCTTACCCATGAGATCTCCTCCTTTTAAATAAGATGCGTAGGGCGCCCGTTTATCGGCGACAACCATAAGACGAACGTTTCTAAAAAAGGCGTTCTTTGCCTTTTAGAAGCGGCTGGCTTATGAGTTCTGGTCCGATGGCGCCCGGAGCTACACACTAAAACTAAGTACAAAAATATTGTAATCTTGTATTTAATTAAACCTTAACTTATACGCCAACTTCTTTTGCTATTTGTCTATTATTCTTGATATATAAAACTCGATTAACTGCGTTAAGATACGCCTTCGCTGAGGCTTCTAAAACATCCTGAGCAGTTCCTCTTCCGGTAGAAACTTCATCTTGAAAACGCATTTTAACATATACTTGTGCTAGCGCATCCCGACCTGCTCCAACAGATTGGATACGATAATCCTCTAACGTAACCTGGGAGCCTATGCACCGTTCTAATGTGTTATAAATTGCTTCTACACTCCCTGCTCCTGTTGCAGCTTCTTGAATTTGCTGTCCATTTAAATCATTAAGATTAATTGTTGCTGTAGGTATATGATTTGTACCATATTGAACTTGTAAAGAAGTTAATTGATAATTTGAAATATCGTGATTGGACAGCTTTTCTTCCATTAACAATGCAAAAATATCATCATCTGTAACTTCCTTCTTTTTATCTGCTAATTCCTTAAACATTTTAAAATATCGATTTACTTCTTGATCATTTAATTGGAAGCCAAGCTCCACCACACGATTACGAAATGCGTGCCTTCCCGAATGTTTTCCTAGAACCATTGAGTTTGTTTGAACGCCCACTAATTCAGGAGAAATGATTTCGTAAGTTGTTTTTTCTTTTAGAACGCCATCCTGGTGTATACCAGACTCATGTGCAAAAGCATTTTGACCAACAACTGCTTTATTAGGTGGAATAACCATACCTGACAACTTACTAACTAAACTACTAGTTCTTTTAATTTCCTGTAAGTGTAACCTTGTTTTCGCTTTGTAATAATCACTTCTAATATGAAGTGCGACAGCTATCTCTTCTAAAGAAGCATTACCCGCTCGTTCACCAATACCATTTATGGTACATTCGATTTGCGTTGCTCCGTTTTCAATGGCTGCTAATGAGTTAGCAACCGCCATTCCGAGGTCGTCATGACAATGTGCAGATAAACTAACACGTCCTATATTTGGTACATTTTCTTGTAAGTAAGAAAAGATTTCCCCGTATTCTTTAGGATTGATATATCCTACCGTGTCAGGAATGTTAATAATTTTTGCACCAGCATCGATTACTTCAGTGATGATTTTCGCTAAAAATGGTAAATCACTGCGACATGCATCTTCGGCAGACCATTGAATTATTGGAAAGTAGTTTGCCGCATATTTAACAGAATTTACAGCAGTTTCAATCACTTGTTCAGGAGTTTGTTTTAACTTATATGTCATATGGATTGGGGATGTTGCCAAGAATAGATGAATTCTTGGCTCTGCTCCTCCTTGTAATGCCTCCCAAGCTGCATCGATATCACTCTTTATTGACCTGGATAAGCCTGTAACTGAACTATTCTTAATAATTTTTGCTATTTCTTGCACGGATTGTAAGTCACCTTTAGATGATGCCGGGAAGCCCGCCTCAATAATATCTACATTTAACCGTTCTAGCTGTCTTGCAATTTCAAGCTTCTCACCAGTGTTAAGGTTTACTCCTGCTGACTGTTCACCATCTCGTAAAGTTGTGTCGAATATCTTAATTTTTTGCACTAACGACCACTTCTTTCGTTTGTTTTGGCTTAACAAACGGCATCATCTTTCTTAACTCACGCCCTACTACTTCAATTTGGTGCTCATTTTCTTTATTATTAATAGCTGTAAACTCTGGTCTATTTGCCTGATTTTCTAAAATCCATCCTTTAGCAAATTTTCCTGTTTGAATATCTTTTAAGACTTCTTTCATTTCTGCCTTAACTTGATCATTTACAATTCTTGGACCTGATACAAAATCACCCCATTGTGCCGTATCTGAAATGGAATAACGCATTCCTTCCAATCCATTTTCATACATAAGATCGACGATAAGCTTCAGTTCATGTAAACATTCGAAGTATGCAACTTCAGGCTGATATCCTGCTTCCACTAATGTTTCAAAGCCTGCTTTAACTAACGAAGTTAAACCTCCACATAATACCGCTTGTTCTCCAAATAAATCAGTCTCGGTTTCTTCTTTAAATGTTGTTTCAAGAACACCTGCACGTGCTGCACCAATCGCTTTTGCATAGGCTAAAGCTACTTCTTTCGCATCCCCTGAAACATCTTGATGGATTGCAATAAGTGCAGGAACTCCAGCGCCTTCTGAATATGTACGGCGAACTAGATGTCCTGGGCCTTTTGGTGCAACTAAAAATACATCAACAAAATTTGGTGGAACAACCTGATTAAAATGAATGTTGAAACCATGGGCAAATACTAATGAATTACCTGGTTCAAGACCTGGTTCAATTTCTTCTTTATATACTTTAGGCTGAAGTTCATCCGGTAATAAAACCATCACAATTTCCGCTTTTTCTACTGCTTCTCGTACTGTATAGACAGCGTGACCATCTTCTACTGCTTGATCCCATGACTTCCCTTTTCGAATACCAACAACTACATCTACACCACTTTCCTTTAAATTTAAAGCATGTGCGTGCCCTTGTGAACCATAGCCAATTACTGCCACCTTTTTATTTGATAAAGCTAATTCATTTGCATCTCCATTATAGTAAACCTTTGCCATTATAAATCTCTCCCTTTTTTTTTAATTTATTTAAACGATTGAGTATGGTTTAATCGTTGTCACTTGTTTTTGATTCCCACGTGTAAATGCTGTCGTACCAGTTCTAGCTATTTCCTTTATCCCAAAAGGCCTCAATAGATCAATCAATGCCTCAACCTTTTCTGATTCTCCGGTTACTTGGACGATTAAACTGTCACGACTGACATCAATTATTGATGCACGGAAAGGTTCTATAAGGCTATAAACCTCATTCCTTGAAGCAGTAGTTGCTCCAACCTTTATAAGTGCTAGTTCTCTTGCAACAATGGCTTGATTGGTGATATCCATTACCTTAAGTACATCAATCTGTTTGTTAAGTTGTTTCGAAATTTGTTCAATGCCTCTTTCATCTTCAACATGAATTACAAAAGTCATTCTTGATATTCCTTCTGTTTCTGTATGACCAACAGCTATACTTTCGATATTGTAATGCCGTTTAGTAAACAGCCCAGTAATTCTATTTAATACACCAGCTCGATTATGAACCGTTAATGTAATAATTCGTTTCACAGCTTTACACCTACCATTTCATGAAGACCTTTTCCCGGTGCAACCATCGGATAGACATTTTCAGTTGCAACGACTCTAAAATCCATTAATACTGGTCCATTGTATTCCATCGCCTCCTTTAATACTTGCTCTGCTTCAGCTTCTGTATGGGCTTGAAGCCCTTTGATACTGTATGCTTCTGCCAGCTTTAAAAAGTTAGGCTGATTTGGGATTAACGAATGTGAATACCTTTGTTCAAAGAAGATTTCCTGCCATTGCCTTACCATACCAAGTGCCTGGTTGTTAACTATCATTACCTTAACCGGTAAATTAAGTTCTTGAATAACTGAAAGCTCTTGCAAGGTCATTTGGAAGCCACCATCACCAACAATTGCAACAACCAATGCAGATCTATCGGCAAGCTGGGCACCAATTGCGGCCGGAAAACCAAATCCCATCGTTCCTAATCCACCGGATGTTACCCAATGGTTTGGGTTTTTGAATTTATAATATTGTGCAGTCCACATCTGATGCTGACCAACATCAGTAGTCACAATCGCGTTTCCTTTAGTATGTTTATAGATTAGTTCAATTAGCTTCTGTGGTTTTAGCACTTGCTCTTCATTTTTATAACAAAGTGGATACTCCTGTTTCCATTCGTCTAACAATTTACACCAAGCATTGTTGTCACTCTGTTTACCATCTTGGTGGATCAATTGTTCAATGACTTCTTTCGCATCTCCAACCACAGGAATTTGCGTTGGGACATTTTTACCAATTTCTGCAGGATCAATGTCAATATGAGCAACCACTGCTTTTGGTGCAAAAGACTTTAAATTTCCAGTTACGCGATCATCAAACCGTGCCCCAATGCTAATGAGTAAATCACATTCATATAGCGCCATGTTTGCTGTGTATGTACCATGCATACCAGCCATACCCAAAAATTGCGGATGATCAGCCGGAAAACCACCTAAACCTAGAAGGGTATGAATAACAGGTATGTTCTGTTGTTCAGCATACAGCTTTAACTCAGCTGTAGCTTTGGCATGTAGTACTCCGGCACCTGCTAGAATAACTGGTCTCTTTGAATGACTTACTGCTTCAACAAGCTTACGAATTTGTAGATGGTTTGGTTTAATTGTTGGTTGATAGCCGGGGAGACTAATCTCCTGATTATATGAAAAGTCTCCCTCCTGTGTTGTAATGTCTTTTGGAATATCGATTAATACTGGACCAGGACGACCAGTTGTCGCAATATGAAATGCTTCTTTAATAATTTTTGGTAAATCGTTAACATTTCTAACTTGATAGCTATATTTTGTAATTGGCATTGTGATTCCTAATACATCAGCTTCTTGGAAAGCATCAGAACCAATGACTGTTGAAGCTACTTGACCGGTAAATACAACTAGTGGTAAGGAGTCAATCATGGCATCGGTAAGTCCTGTAACAATGTTAGTTGCTCCCGGACCTGACGTAGCAATTACGACTCCTGGCTTACCCGATACCCTTGCATAGCCTTCAGCAGCATGTATCCCACCTTGCTCATGGCGAGTAAGTACATGAAAAATTCCTGAATCATATAATTTATCATAGATAGGTAGAACTGCCCCCCCAGGATACCCAAAAAGCACTTCTACCTTTTCCTCTTTCAAAGCCTCCACAAGCATCATCGCACCGCTTAGTTTAGTGGAAGTATCCTTACTTTCCTCCACCTTCGCTTTTGCTCCCATTTATCTTCTTCCTCCCCCTAGAAATTCAAGTTTTACCTGAATTTAGATAAAAATAAAATGCCTTCCACCACTTAGACCTACATACTGCTAGTAGGACTAAGGGGTGAAAAGGCAAAATTGCATTTCCACGGTACCACCCTTATTCATGATCACCATTTGATCACCTTATGAACAGTTTTAAATACTGTTCGTTTTGCTAACGAGTGCAGTTGTGACAACACCCGACCGACTTTACTCGTAAACTTTCAAGCCGGTACTCCGAGGCGAGTTCATCATGTGTTGGTTACACCGGATTTCAGCATCCCCGGCTCTCTGTTGAAACCAATCCCACTGACTACTTTTCCTCTTCAACGTTTTCAATATTTTTTTGTCAGCCTACATTACTACTGTTGTGGACTTCATAAACCTTCACACCATCACTAACAACTTTTTGTCTAAACATTTCTAGTAACCTAGTTGTATGCTTACCAGGAACACCTTCGCCAATCGGGCGACCATCAACCTTAACGACAGCTATTACTTCAGCAGCTGTCCCAGTTAAGAATACTTCTTGCGCTGTATAAACATCATGACGTGTAAATGGCTCTTCACGAACTTCATATCCAAGCTCAGTTGCAATTTCAATAATTGCGTTTCGTGTTATTCCTTCTAGCGCTCCAACATAGCCTGGCGGTGTCAGGATTTTATTATTTTTTATGATAAAGACGTTGTCAGCTGATCCTTCTGCTACATAGCCCTGATCGTTAAGCATAAGAGCCTCACTCACATTAGCCAATCGGGCTTCAATTCTAACTAATACATTGTTTAAATAGTTTAATGATTTTACCTTTGGGCTCAGCACGTCTGGTCTGTTCCTTCTTGTTGCAACTGTTACTATATCTATCCCTGTTTCATATAATTTTTTTGGGAAAATTGATAAAGGCTCTACAATAATAACTACTTGAGCTTTTTTACAGTTGTATGGATCCAGGCCTAAATCACCAACACCCCGTGAAACGACAATTCTTATATACGCACTTTCAATTTCGTTTTTCCTTACTGATTCTACGACAAGTGAAGTGAATTCATCCTTCGAGTAGGGTATGGTTAATAAGATTGACTTCGCTGAATCATATAATCTTTCAATATGTTCCTCCAGCTTATAAACGTTTCCACTATACACTCGAATTCCTTCAAAGACACCATCACCATATAAGAAACCGTGGTCATATACCGAAATCTTGGCGTCCTCTTTTTTAACGAACTGATCATTTAAATAAATCCATTGATCGCTCACTAATCTACACCCCTTTAGACTTTTGCAAATTGATGCTTTAAACCAATGAAAATAAAAGGTAAAAAAATAATCCATTAAGCTGGCAAAACACCCAATTATTGAATGATATTATGCTATTGTAAAGGGATCTATTGTTGTAAAATTTTCTTGCTATTTTTACATTCAATTTCGTTTGATTACCTTTGGTTGAGCCTATCTTACGCCCATTTTTATAAAGAGTCAACACCCTTTTTATGAATTATTAGATAATTTAGATTAGTCGAACTAAATGTATTCGCTTACATTATTGATAGATTAGGATTTTAACAAATTTAAATTTTTTAAAATATTTTCTATTTTTCGTTTCAAATTTCCTGAAGAAATGTCAATAAGACAGCTTCCCCTTTGTGAGGACTGTCTTACTTTTTGTTTACAATCGAATTTCAATAGGATTTGTGCAAATATTAACCTTTTAGTGACCTGATTTTTATATTTGTTCGAGATAGCAAAGAGAACTTTAAAAACACAAAAAATCCTGTTGTATTTATTATTTATCAATATTTTGAAGGACAAAATATTCATAAATAATAACATAACAGGATTTATAAAATGGCGTCCCAGGAGAGATTCGAACTCCCGACCGTACGCTTAGAAGGCGTATGCTCTATCCAGCTGAGCTACTGGGACATAGTAAATAAATATAAGATTGTGTGCGAAATCTTTACTCAGTTATTTTTCGTCCTGATCTCAGGAAGTTTATTCAAGAGGCGGCTCGATCAGTACGCTGAAGTTTATTCAGGTAGCTTATTCGGTCGTGCTCTATCCAGCTGAGCTACTGGGACATAGTAAATAAATATAAGATTGTGTGTGAAATCTTTACTCAGTTATTTTTCGTCCTGATCTCAGGAAGATTATTCAAGAGGCGGCTCGATCAGTACGCTGAAGTTTATTCAGGTAGCTTATTCGGTCGTGCTCTATCCAGCTGAGCTACTGGGACATAGTAAATAAATATAAGATTGTGTGCGAAATCTTTACTCAGTTATTTTTCGTCCTGATCTCAGGAAGATTATTCAAGAGGCGGCTCGATCAGTACGCTGAAGTTTATTCAGGTAGCTTATTCGGTCGTGCTCTATCCAATTCTGGTAATCGGTCTCGATCACTCATTGTTACTCATTAGCGACATTTTTTATTATACTCAAAGTAAAATTTAAAGTCAATACTTATTCGAAAGTTTTTTTGGTTGAGTACCAAATCGATACTCAACCTATTTACATTTTATTTTATGTTAGCCACAGTTGTCAATGATTCAACTATATTGCCAGCAAGATCATAAAAAGTAACTATGGCATCGCTAGAGCTAATTTCAAGAATAGCATACGTTTTTTTTTGACTCATTTTTGGTAAGCGAATACTCCCAGGGTTGATAAATAATACATTATCAATTAGCTCTGCCCCAGCGATGTGAGAATGCCCAAAACAAACAATCGAGGCCTCAATTTCTTTTGCTCGATAATTTAGGTTCATTAATGTCATTTTAACATTGTATAAGTGTCCATGTGTGACCAGAACCCGTCTATTAGCAAAATCTAACGTAAGCTCATTTGGATATTCTTTGAATAAGTCACAATTCCCACGAACTGAAAAAAATTGTTTCATTTCAATTGAATTATAATCAAGTTCTGAATCACCACAGTGAATCATCACATCTACATCAACCCTATGCCTTTCCTTGATCTTTAAGAGTTCATCTGTTAATCCATGACTGTCACTTATGATTAAAGCCTTCATACGCTTGTATCCTTATCTAATTCTAGGTAGTGTAGTTGTTCTACTAATAGGTTTAAGGCTTTTGCACGATGGCTGATTTTATTTTTCTCGTCCCTTGTCAATTGTGCCATTGTTTTATTTAGTTTCGGAACAAAGAATATTGGATCATAGCCAAAGCCATGCTCTCCTATTGGTGACTCAGATATTACGCCTTCACATGTTCCATCAACAGTGATTGTATTTTTACCTGGAATCGCTAATGCTAGGACGCAATGGAATCTTGCTGTTCGCTTTTCAGCTTGTATTCCTCTTAGCTCGTCCAAAACTTTTTCAATATTGGCTTGATCGTTTTTTTGTTCTCCTGCATATCTTGCAGAATAAACCCCTGGTCTTCCATTTAAAGCATCTATTGCTAGACCCGAATCATCAGCTATAACGATTGCATTAAAGTGATTTGAAATGGCTTCTGCTTTTAAAATTGCGTTTTCTAAAAAGGTTACACCTGTTTCTTCAACTTCGACAGGATTTGAAAAATCTAACAAAGATTTCACCTTTATCCCTAGCGGATTTAGAAGTGTTTCGAAGTCAATTACCTTTCCTTTGTTCGTAGTAGCTATAAGAACTTGTTTCAAGTTTGTTCCCCACTTTCTTAACTAGGAATTTATATGCCTACAATATTTACGAAAACAGCCTACATTAAAGAAGAGGTAGGCATAAGCCAACCTCTTCTTTAATTCTATATATAGTATATCAAAGTTTATCTATTAAAAACTACCAGTGTTCACTTTTTCCGGACGAGTTACAGGCTCTGTTATTTTTTCTCCATCATCTGTGACAATTTCAGCATTTCCTTGTACAGTAATAGCTACACTTTCAACACCAGGTTGCTCGGTAAGTGAAAGTACTAAAGAATTGATAACATGTTTGGAAATCATTTTCTCTTCAAAGCTACCATAAATATTTTCATTAAAATCCAGTGTCACTTTTCCATTTTCATATTTAGCTCCTAGCAATTTAGCATCAGATTGAAAACCACTAAGTAAACTTGAATCATAATCCGGTCCTTGAATTAGTTCATTAACGATAGCTGCAAAATTATCA
Source organism: Cytobacillus sp. S13-E01 (assembly GCF_029193815.1). Taxonomy (GTDB): domain Bacteria; phylum Bacillota; class Bacilli; order Bacillales; family Bacillaceae_L; genus Bacillus_BV. The sequence goes on along the minus strand of NZ_JARFVC010000009.1, from coordinate 19,355 downwards.
TTTTCTGATTTGTCTATACGCTTTGTAATAGGAACATAGTAAACACCCTCTGCATTCTCGGCTAGAAAATATAATGTGACAGGTTTCGTATTTGTTATATCGACAACCTCACCATTATCAAGGTTGATGCCATCTGCACGGTTCATACCATCGTCAATCGGTGTTCCATTAACAGGCATTTCATCTTGTTCATGACCATTAATAGTTAATTTAACGTTTTTAATTGTATCAAACTGTGTTAACGTAAATGTAATAGCCTGCAAAATTTTTAACTCATCTTCAGGTTCATAGTTTGCAAATTCTTTTGAAAAATCAACAATGACCGTATCTCCATCCATGTTTGTACTCAACTGAGTATCTTGTGGTAACACAGCTCTAAAACCGTTTGGTAACATATCAGTAACAGGGCCACCAACAACTAAGTATTCAAGCACTTGTTTTGCTACACCTTCAGTTTTAGGTAATTGCACTGTTTGTGGTACTACCATGCCATTTTTATCAACTAGATATAGCTCTCTTGTTACCGTTTCAGTAGTAGCCTCATCTACCGTTTCTGTCGACTCTCCAGTAGTAGTTTCTGTTGTCGATGTTTCATCATTTGTTAAGGTAACTTCTTGTGGTGGATCTATCTCTTCTACAACTGGTTCTCCCCCAAAAAGTCCACATCCTGATAGTAATACTGAAGAAGCAACAACTGTTGCTGCTATTTTTGCTTTCGTTAAATCACGCATACATAATCCCTCCCATGGTAGTTTGTACTACTATGTATACGAGCTATTTTTATTTTTAGACCGTTTTTATAAAAAGAAAATAGTACATACCTTCAAAGTGTTGTGTTTAAAGACTCCTTCCTGACCTTAGGCCCCGGTGGCACCGGGGCTAGACATCAAAACCAGGACAAACGCTTTCATATATAAATTCTGATATCAACAAAAAACTCCAGCTATTTACTGGAGTCAAGTTTTACTGATACTACATTTTCGATTGGGTGTTCAAACCACTGTGTTGCGATCTTCTGAAAGGTGTCTTTCTTACCTGTTGTTAAAAATAAATGATTCGTTTTCCTGTTACCATTATTCAATAATCCACTATAGTACAAAATTGTGCTTACCTCGCGAGCAGTCTCATCTCCAGAGCATATTAGGCTTACTTTATCACCAACATACTTCTGAATGATCTGTCGGAGTAAGGGATAGTGTGTGCAACCAAGTATTAAGGTATCAATCTTACTTCCATTTATAGGAACTAAGGAATCTGCCACTATTCTTTCAGCCTTTTCGCCTTCAAACTCGCCATTTTCAACAAGTGGTACGAAATTAGGACAAGCTAGACTTTCAACTTCTATTTGATTACTAATTGATTTTAATGCTGCCTCATAAGCACCGCTATTAATTGTATTATTTGTCCCTATAACACCTACATGGTGATTTTTAGTCACTTTCAGTGCAGTTCTAGCCCCTGGATAGACAACACCAATTACCGGTATATTTAATTCTGCTTGAATATCGTCCAAAACAAGAGCAGTCGCTGTGTTACAAGCGATGACAAGCAATTTTATATTATATGCCATTAAATGATTTGTCATTTCCCATGTAAATTGACTTACCTCATTCTTTGGTCTTGGACCATATGGACACCTAGCCGTGTCACCTAAGTAGATTACTTCTTCTTTTGGCAATTGACGGATAATTTCTTTTGCTACCGTTAATCCGCCAACTCCCGAGTCGATAATACCGATAGGTCTATACAAAAAAATCGCCTCATTCTTCTCTCATTTCTTGATGTAATTTCGCTAAGCTTCTCTCTAAAACTAGTATTTCATCGTTAGAGAAATCTTTAAGTACTTTTGATAAATAATCTTGGCGTTTTAAGATAACCTCTTCAATGATTCGTTCGCCTTCTTCAAGCAAATGAATTCTTACTACTCTGCGATCATTCGGATCTTTTACACGCATAACGAGATGACTTTTCTCCATCCGATCAACTAAATCCGTAGTTGTACTACATGCTAAAAACATTTTATTCGAAAGATCCCCAATCGTCATATCACCAGCTTCGAATAACCATTGTAAAGCTACAAATTGTGGTGGAGTGATTGTATAATTACTTAAAATTTCACGGCCCTTTTGTTTGATAATCCCTGAAATATATCTCAATGACTTTTCTAAATCAGCCACCACTACACTATCACTAACTACTTTATTATCTTGCAAAGTCATGAAATCCTCCTTAATCGATAGGACTAATTTTATCGTTACTAATTTTATTTTATTTTCTACTTTTTTAGCGAAAAATGCAAGTTAGTTTTAGTATAAAGCGAAGTATTATATACACACCTCTTATTAGCCTTAATTCATGCTAACAAACTATTCCACCGCGCGCACACTTTTAGCCTAGGTTTAGTTAACTATCCAAATCACTGTAGCTTAGGGAAACTATGTAAATATGAATCAGCTACCTTACAAAATGTAAAGTAGCTGATTATTCTTAAAGCTTTAGTTCGCCCATTCGAAGGAGCTCAACAACTGCTTGAGAACGCCCCTTAACTCCCAGCTTTTGCATCGCATTCGAAATGTGATTCCTAACCGTTTTTTCGCTAATGAATAAATCACCGGCGATATCTTTTGTCGTTTTGTCTTGAACTAGTAGTTCAAATACTTCTCTTTCTCTCTTTGTGAGTAGTGGCTTTGGTTGAAATTCATTCTCCTTCAAGTATTGTAACCCTCCTTGCTTTAGCCAGAGCTGAACTACCGGATGGGTATATTTTTAGTCACCATATACTATGAGGATAGTGAGCTTACTGTGACTGATAAAGTACAGGAAGTACTAAATATTTGTCTGTTTTTTAGATTGGATCTAATACTCCAAATAAACTTAAGTCTATATACAGATGTAGAATGCAAAAAACAAGCCTCTCCAACTAATGAAGAGGCTTGTTTTTTATACTTTTTATACTTGATCGCTTCCAAAGAAGTTTTTGAAAGATTGAATTGTTGTATCTCTATTTAACGCTGCGATTGATGTTGTCAAAGGAATACCCTTTGGACATGATTGAACGCAGTTTTGTGAATTACCACAGTTCGATAATCCACCGTCACCCATAATTGCATCTAAACGTTCACCTTTGTTCATTGCACCAGTTGGATGTGCATTGAACAAGCGAACTTGGGATAGTGGTGCAGGTCCGATAAAGTCTGATTTGCTATTAACATTAGGGCACGCCTCTAAACAAACACCACATGTCATACATTTTGAAAGTTCATATGCCCATTGACGTTTAGTTTCAGGCATACGAGGGCCAGGTCCTAAATCATAGGTTCCGTCAATGGGAATCCACGCTTTAACCTTTTTAAGTGAATCAAACATTCTTTTACGATCGACTTGAAGGTCACGAACTACTGGGAATGTTCTCATTGGTTCTAAACGAATTGGTTGCTCTAATTGATCTATAAGTGCTGTACAGGATTGGCGTGGTTTACCATTAATAATCATTGAACAAGCCCCACAAACTTCCTCTAAACAGTTCATATCCCAAGCAATAGGAACAACTTTATTCCCTCTTGCATCAACGGGGTTACGGCGAATTTCCATTAACGCAGAAATAACATTCATATTTGGACGATATGCTAACTCGAATTCCTGTTGATAAGGGGCTGATTGTGTATCGTCTTGACGAGTAATAATAAAACGGACTACTTTTTTCTCACTCATTCTTTTTTATCCCCCTTTTTCTTAGAGTAATCACGCTTACGAGGTTTAATAAGTGATGTATCAACATCAACATAGCTAAATTCAGGTGCAGACTTAGGACCAGTAAAATTAGCCATCGTCGTTTTTAACCACTCTTCATCGTTACGCTCAGCAAAATCAGGTTTATAATGCGCCCCACGACTTTCATTTCGGTTGTAAGCACCGATTGTGATAACACGTGCTAGTTGAAGCATATTTTGTAATTGGCGTGTAAATACCGCCCCTTGATTACTCCACTTTGCAGTATCATTGATGTTAATGTTTTCGTAGCGTTCAAGAAGCTCTTGAATCTTTGCATCTGTTTTTAAAAGCTTGTCATTATAGCGAACAACTGTAACGTTGTCAGTCATCCATTCACCAAGTTCTTTATGAAGGACATATGCATTTTCGTTACCATCAAGATTCATAATAGAATTCCATTTATCTTCTTGTTCTTTTACATGACGATCAAATACTGAAGAAGAAATAGATTCCGTACTCTTTTCTAATCCGTCCATATATTTGATTGCATTAGGTCCAGCTACCATTCCACCATAAATTGCAGATAATAATGAGTTAGCACCTAATCGGTTCCCACCATGCTGTGAGTAATCACATTCACCAGCGGCAAACAAACCTGGAATATTTGTCATTTGATCATAATCTACCCATAGTCCACCCATTGAGTAATGAACTGCAGGGAAGATTTTCATTGGTAACTTACGTGGATCCTCACCTGTGAATTTCTCATAAATTTCGATGATTCCACCAAGTTTAACATCAAGCTCTTTAGGATCTTTGTGGGAAAGATCTAGATAAACCATGTTTTCACCGTTGATACCAGCTTTTAAATCAACACATACATGGAAAATTTCACGTGTAGCAATGTCACGTGGCACTAGGTTTCCATAAGCAGGATATTTCTCTTCTAAGAAATACCAAGGTTTACCATCTTTATACGTCCAAACTCGTCCACCTTCACCACGAGCAGATTCACTCATAAGACGAAGCTTATCATCCCCAGGAATTGCTGTAGGATGGATTTGGATGAACTCACCATTTGAGTAAGTTGCACCTTGCTGATAGACAATTGAAGCTGCTGAACCTGTATTTATAACTGAGTTAGTTGATTTACCGAAAATAATACCAGGACCACCTGTAGCCATAATAACAGCATCAGCTGGGAAAGCTTTAATTTCCATTGTAGTTAAATCTTGACCTGTAATCCCACGACATACGCCATCATCATCAAGAATAGCTCCAAGGAATTCCCAACCCTCATACTTCGTAACAAGACCCGCCACTTCATGACGACGAACCTGCTCATCTAAAGCGTAAAGTAACTGTTGCCCTGTTGTTGCACCGGCAAATGCTGTACGGTGATGTTGCGTTCCACCAAAACGACGAAAATCAAGTAATCCCTCAGGTGTACGGTTAAACATAACACCCATTCTGTCTAATAAGTGGATGATTCCAGGTGCAGCATCACACATTGCCTTAACCGGTGGTTGATTTGCTAAAAAGTCTCCACCATAAACAGTATCATCAAAGTGTTCCCACGGAGAATCTCCTTCACCCTTTGTGTTAACAGCGCCATTTATTCCACCTTGTGCACAAACAGAGTGAGAACGTTTTACTGGAACAAGTGAAAATAAATCTACTTGAACACCTTCTTCGGCAGCTTTTATTGTTGCCATTAAGCCAGCTAAACCACCACCGACTACGATAATTCTACCTTTACCCATTGTAATTCACCCCTCAAAACGATTGTTGAAAATAGTAGCTAATCGAAGACTTGTATTCAAAGAATGAATCATTTTAACCCTAAGAATACAGTTCATTTTTTATCTTATAAACTGGCGTAATAGACTATTAGATTAAGTGAACGCTAAAATTGCTCGAATACCTACAAATGATAATGCAACGAAAATACCCATTGTCACATAAGTTGCAATCATTTGAGAACGCGGAGATACTGTAATTCCCCAACTTACACAGAATGACCATAACCCATTTGCGAAATGGAATATAGTTGATATCACACCCACTATATAAAATGCTAACATAAGTGGATTACTTAAAATATTTTCCATCATTTGGAAGTTAACTTCAGCACCGAACGCTGCAGCGATACGTGTTTCCCAAACGTGCCAAGAAATAAAGATTAATGTTATCACGCCTGAAACACGTTGTAATAAAAACATAATGTTACGGAAAAAGCTATAATTGCTTACGTTGTTTTTAGCTGTGAAAGCAATATAAAGCCCATAAATAGCGTGAAATAATATTGGTAAAAATATGATTACTGCTTCCAACACATAGCGAAAAGGAAGATTCATCATAAAAAGAGCAGCCTTATTAAATGCTTCCTCTCCCTTTGTAGCAAAATTATTCACAACTAAGTGTTGAATTAAAAATAATCCGACCGGAATTACACCTAATAATGAATGTAAACGACGATAAAAAAACTCACGATTTCCTCCCACAAATTTACCCCCCTTAAATGTAGCACCATAATTTACAGTACTCTTTGTTGTGAAGATCACTTTTTAAATAATAATAATAACTTTAACTGATAAATGGAAACCCTTGCAATTATACATAAAATAAGGTCTACTATTGTCACTTTATCTCGAAATAAGTAAAATTTAAAGAGGCTATTTCTTTATCAGTATAATGTAACATGTCCATTTTACTCCCATCAAGTAGTAGCGTCAAGGTAACCTGTACACAAATTGTTCATATAAATGCATTTTTTTGTCCATTTTCAGCAGAAATAGTAGCAAAAGGAAATATTGTGCATAATTGCTAAAATTACTTATGATAATGAATTGAAATCCTTCTATATTCAAAAATCAACGAAAAATACATGTGTTTAAATTCACCTATTGTTATATAATAATTTAGAGAGAAAGAGGGGAATCGTGTTGAGACATAGGTTACTTGATGAAAATAAAAGCTTTTATGATGAAAAACAAGTCCCAAGCTTTGGTTACGAACTACTACGCGAAGTTTTACTTCCCGATTTACTTGGTAAGGACACTCCTCAACTTCTATATTGGGCAGGAAAAAACCTTGCTAGAAAATATCCATTAGACTCTATAGAATTGATTCCGTCATTTTTTCTCCAAGCAGGATGGGGAAATCTTATCCTTGTAAAGGAAAAAAAAGACGAATTTGAGTTTCATTTAACTGGTGACCTTATTTCAAATCGGCTTCAGAAAAAAGAAACTGCTACCTTTCAACTTGAAGCTGGATTCTTAGCATGGCAAATTCAACAACTAACTGGTCAACTTTCTGAAAGCTATGAGCAACAGAAAAAACGCGCTTTACAGGTTATTTTCACTGTAAAGTCAGATAAAAAGGACAATACAAGCACCGAATCCTAAATGGATGGGGTGCTTGACTTTTTTAGATTTTGGACCTTGATCCATGTTTAAGTGGCGGTTAGATCCCTCATTAAATACTTTGATAATTCAAGGAACTTTGGAGTGTGGGATCCTCTTCCAATAACGGTCCAAGTAGCATAGGACGTGGTCACGACTAGCGTTATAAGTTCAGCTAACTATCAGTTGGCGCTGAAGAAAACCCCTGCTGATTGAAGTTTCACTGTATCATTCTTAAACGTTTACCTTTGATTTTTCTTCATTTTCTATCACTGATAAATTAAACGCTTCATGTAATGCTTCTACCGCTTTTACCATATTATCTTGATCTACAACAGTTGAGACCTTAATTTCTGACGTACTAACCATTTTCACTTGGATTTCATGATTTGCAAGCACCTGGAACATTTCTGCTGCAACACCTGGGTTTGAGATCATCCCTGAGCCCACGATTGAGACTTTAGCTAGTCCACTCTCATGCTCAATCGCTGTAAACTGTAGTTCTTCACGATTTTTCTCCAAGACTGCAATTGTATCTTCCAAATCCGTTGTTTTAATAGAAAACGATATAGAAGTTTCCGTCTCATTTGTAGTACTTTGGATTATAATATCCACATTCAAACCATTTTTCGCTAAAGTTGTGAAAATCATAGAAAGGGTATGAAGTCCACTTGGTAACCCACAAACAGTTACCCTTGTTACTTGATCTTCAAATGCGATACCTCTTACAACTAAACTCTTTTCCATTGACACTTCCTCCTCGATGATCGTCCCATTTTCTTGCTCTAAGCTTGATCTTACTTCTAAAGGCATTAAGTAGTTCTTGGCAAATTCCACTGCCCTTGGATGCAAAACACCTGCACCTAAATTAGCTAATTCTAACATTTCATCATATGAAACAGAATAAAGCTTTCTAGCCTTTTTTACGTATCGTGGGTCAGTTGTATAAACACCTGTAACATCAGTATAGATATCACATTTATCTGCCTTTAATGCTGCTGCAAGGGCTACTGCGGTAGTGTCTGAACCGCCACGTCCGAGTGTTGTAATAGATCCATCTAATGTTGCCCCCTGGAAGCCAGCAACAACTACTATCTTTCCATTTTCAAGACTATTATTAACCTTTTTAGTATCAATATCTACGATACGAGCATTACTATGTATCGGTTCTGTTCTAATTCCAGCTTGCCAGCCAGTATATGATACTGCTTCATACCCTTTTTCAAGAAGAGCTAACGTTAGCAATGAAATTGTAACTTGCTCACCTGTTGTTAAAAGCATATCCATTTCTCGTTTACTTGGATTTTTACTTATTTGTCCAGCCAATCCAACGAGTTCATCCGTTGTTTTTCCCATTGCAGATACTACAACTACTACTTTATTGCCCCGTTTCACTTCATCAATTACACGATTAGCAACATTTTGGATTCTTTCTACTGAACCGACCGAAGTCCCACCGAATTTTTGCACAATGATTCCCATGTTTTTATCATTCCTTTTCTGTATAGTCCTTATGAGGTTGTTCCACGTGCTAAACGTAAGAAAAGCGCAGGGCGCCCGCCTATCGGCGCGTCAATTAAAACCCGCCACGTCCTGTGGCGAACGCGAACATCGCCATCAGCACATCCTGTGCAAGTCATGCATAAGACGGTTTATTCAAGAAGGTGGTTTTTCCTTCTTAAAGGAAATGGCTTATCCCATAGAGCCGATGGCGCCTGGAGCTAGACGTAGATAGACAAAAGACACGAAGGTATATACAACCTTACAATTTTATAAATTCCTAAACAACAAAAAAAAGCAATGAGAGTAGGCTCTCATTGCTGTGAAGACTAAAAAAATCGTTTCACATCGTGAGATAGCCCTCCAAGATAAACGAATCTTGACAATTCTACATTTATTAAATGCAGAACCAGCGATAATAATAGCATGAGATTATTTTCACTTCGGCGACCTTCCCTTTCAGACAATGTTCATAAGAGCTCATTCTCCTCCCATTGCTTACTTTTGAAGTTCGCACCTCTATCTTCACTTCATTAGTTGAAGTGTATATTAAATTAGTTGAAATTATATCAAACTATAACTTTAAAAACAATCTTTAATTTTGTAACTTTTCATAAATTAGTTCCGCAGCTAGCCGTGGGACCTTCGCTTGTACTATTTCTTCAATAGATGCTTCACGTAATTTTTTTATTGATCCAAAATGCTTCAGCAATGCTTTCTTTCTTTTTTCACCTACGCCTGGAATATCATCAAGTACAGATTTAAAGGCAGACTTACCTCTAATTTGACGATGAAAAGTGATCGCAAAACGATGAACTTCATCCTGAATTCTTTGTAATAAATAGAACTCTTGGCTATTACGTGGAAGCCCAACAATTTCTGGTGGATCGCCTATTAGCAATTCAGAGGTTCGATGTTTCTCGTCCTTAACTAGGCCAGCGACAGGTACTTGTAATCCTAATTCATTTTCTAGAACATCCGTTACAGCTGCCAAATGACCCTTACCACCATCGATTATGATTAAGTCTGGAAAGGGTAATTGTTCCTTTAGAACGCGGCTATACCTTCTTCTAACAACTTCTCGCATCGATTCATAGTCATCAGGACCTTGAACCGACTTAATTTTATATTTCCGGTAGTCTTTTTTCTCAGGCTTTCCATCAATAAAAACAATCATTGCAGAAACTGGATCAGTTCCTTGGATGTTTGAATTATCGAAAGCCTCAATGCGATGTGGTGTATAAATATTTAAATGCTCACCTAAATTTTCTATAGCTTTTATTGTTCGCTCTTCATCTCTTTCAATTAAAGAAAACTTTTCTCTAATTGCAATATTCGCATTTTTATTTGCCAATTCAATTAAATCCTTTTTTTGCCCTCTGCTTGGCTGCTGAACATTAACTTGTAATAACTGCTCAACTAAGTCTTTGTCAATTGATTTAGGCAAGAGGATTTCCTTAGGCTTAAAATGATTATTTTGAGAATAAAATTGGCCTAAAAAAGTTAAAAAATCTTCATCAGGTTCATTGTAAATAGGAAATAAAGATGCTTCACGCTCAATCATCTTTCCTTGACGTATAAAAAAGACTTGTACACACATCCAGCCTTTGTCATATGAAAATCCAAAAACATCTCGATCAATAAAATCCGTCATTGTCAATTTTTGTTTTTCCATCGTTAATTCGATATGGGCTATTTGATCTCGGTATTCCTTTGCTCTTTCAAAATCTAAATCCTCAGCTGCCTTTAGCATTTTCTCTGTTAAATTTGTTTTGATTTCTTTATAGCCCCCATTAAGGAACCGTGTTATTTCATCAACTAGTTTTTTGTTTGTTTCTTCAGGAACATGCTGAATACATGGGGCAAGGCATTGGCCAATATGGTAGTATAGACATACCTTATCAGGCAAATTCGTACACTTTCTTAAAGGATAAATTCTGTCTAATAACTTTTTAGTTTCATTAGCAGCTTGTGCATTTGGGTATGGTCCAAAATATTTCCCTTTATCTTTTTTTACATTTCGTGTGATTATTAATCTTGGGTGTCTTTCAGCTGTAATTTTAATAAACGGATAGCTCTTATCATCCTTAAGCATTATGTTATATTTTGGATCATATTTTTTTATTAGATTCATTTCTAATATTAGTGCATCTATATTTGAAGGTGTAACGATATATTCAAAATCAACAATTTCTTGTACAAGTCGTAATGTTTTACCATCATGTGACCCTGTAAAATAAGAACGCACTCTATTTTTTAAGATCTTAGCTTTACCTATATAAATAATGGTACCTTGTCTATCCTTCATTAAATAGCAGCCTGGCTGATCTGGTAGCACCGCTAGTTTTTCTTTAAGGTGATCATGCATAGTAACCACTCCATTGCATTAAAGAATGTTTCAACATATACAAAACATAAATAGAGCTTTTAAGACAAATTTGACTAGAACCGTACCAATTATTGTACCATGTTTCTTTTATATATTGTTCTGTAAAAATAAGTAATTACTTATTTTTTTAGGAAAATGTACGATTTTCAGATAGTATAATAAACATGCATAAAAAAACAACCTAGCAAATGCTAGGCTGTTTTCTTATGCATGTTTGTTTAATAATTCTGAAAGTGCTTCTTTTGGTTGGAACCCTACAACTTTATCAACAACTTCTCCATTTTTCATAATTAATAAAGTTGGGATGCTCATTACACCATATTTCCCTGCTGTTTCTTGATTTTCGTCAACATCAAGCTTTACGATTTTAACTTTCTCGCTCATTTCAGAGTCTAATTCCTCTAAAACTGGTGCAATCATCTTACAAGGTCCACACCAAGGAGCCCAGAAATCAGCTAGAACTAGACCTTCACTAGTTTCCGTATTGAAATTTTGATCTGTTACATTTGAAATTGCCATATTGAATTCCTCCTTAATAGACTACTTAGATAATGTAATTAATTGGGCTAAACATCACCATTTACTGTTGGTAATACAGCCCTTTACATGATCCGTTCAGAATGTTTTTTACATTTCTGATTGGTTAAACACAGTATATCACCTTGAACTTTTAGATGCTAATTATTTGTCTCAAACGTAATATATCCCAGATTGTGTATATCTATGTAGGTAAAACATGTTTTATTTAAGAAAATTGAAAGACAACTTTTATACTTTAATAAGCAAAAAAGCAAGCAAATTTAGTTGCTTGCTTTTTCGCCTATATGATTACGAATGTACTTTTAATTTTTTAAACTCCTCAGTTAACATCGGTACTACTTCAAATAAGTCACCAACGATACCATAATCAGCTACCTTGAAAATATTCGCTTCAGGGTCCTTGTTAATTGCAACGATTACTTTTGAGTTAGACATCCCAGCTAAATGTTGAATAGCTCCTGATATACCGCAAGCGATATATAGATCTGGTGTAACTACCTTTCCAGTTTGCCCGATTTGTAGTGAGTAGTCACAATACTCGGCATCACAAGCACCACGCGAGGCACCAATTGCACCACCAAGTACATTAGCAAGCTCTTTCAATGGGTCAAAGCCCTCAGTGCTTTTCACTCCACGTCCACCTGCAATAACTACTTTTGCCTCTGATAAATCTACACCTTCAGATGCTTTTCTTACTACTTCTTTTACTATTGTACGTAAATCTTTAATTTCTACTGATAGTGAAGAAACAGCCCCAGTGCGGGATTCATCTCTTTCTAGTGGCGCAATGTTGTTAGGGCGTACTGTAGCAAAAATCAGACCATCTGTGATAACTTTCTTCTCAAATGCTTTACCTGAATAGATCGGTCTAGTAAATACTAGATTTCCTCCAGCAACTTCTAAATCAGTAGCATCTGAAATTAAACCTGAACTTAATTTCCCTGCGATTTTAGGTGACAAGTCTTTACCTAATGCAGTATGACCGAATACCAAGCCTTCAGGGTTCTCAGACTCAATCACAGCTAATAGTGCTTGAGAGTATCCATCTGGTGTATACGTTTTCAATTTTTCATCTTCAACTGTTACTACTTTATCTGCACCATAGTAAATTAATTCATTTGCTAATGAACTAACATTTTCTCCAAGTAACACTACAACTACTTCTCCACCTTCAGCTACCGTTTTACCTGCTGAAATAGCTTCAAATGAAACATTACGTAATGTATTATCACGCACTTCACCTAATACTAATACTTTTCTTGCCATTTTCTATACCCCCTAATTTAGTAGAGTGAAAAATCTATCATTTATTACACTACCTTAGCTTCTGTGTGTAGTAATGATACTAGTTCTTTTACTTGATCTGCTAACTCACCTTGTAGAACCTTACCAGCTTCTTTTTTGGGTGGTAGATAGATTTCTATTGTTTTCGTTTTAGCTTCAACATCATCTTCTTCTAGATCTAAATCATCTAATTCAAGCTCATCAAGAGGCTTTTTCTTTGCCTTCATGATACCTGGAAGTGATGGATAACGAGGCTCGTTTAGGCCTTGTTGTGCTGTAACTAAAAGAGGTAAAGACGTTTCAATTACTTCAGAATCTCCTTCTACATCACGGGTAACAGTAACCTTAGTTCCGTCAATTTCTAATTTTGTAATTGTTGTTACATAAGGAATGTCTAATAATTCTGCAACACGAGGACCAACTTGCCCCGAACCTCCGTCAATTGCAACATTTCCTCCTAAGATTAAATCTGCGTCTTTGTCTTTTAGGTATTCAGCAACGATTTTAGCTGTTGTGAATTGGTCACAAGCTTCAACATCGTCTTCAGTATTAATTAATACAGCTTTATCAGCACCCATAGCTAAAGCTGTACGAAGTTCTTTTTCAGCGTCTTCGTTACCAACTGTTACTACAGTCACTTCTCCACCCTGTGCATCGCGAACCTGAATAGCTTCTTCGATTGCATACTCATCATAAGGGTTAATTATAAATTCAGCACCATCTTCACTAATTTGACCGTTTTTTACTACTATTTTTTCTTCTGTGTCAAATGTTCTTTTCATAATAACAAAGATGTTCATTGTTTCCCCTCCTAAATAATAAAAACATGGTTAGTTTTAAGATTCTAAAACTGTATAACACTATTTTACTATAATTTCAGATAATTGAATAGAAAAATAGTTTTAAATAATTTTTATTTTCCCGAAAATTGAGGTTGGCGCTTGTCAATAAAGGCTTTAATGCCCTCTTGGCCATCTTCAGATGTGAATACACTTCCAAATAACTCTGCCTCTTTGTTCACCGCTGCACGATATTGTTCTGTTTTAGTGATATTGAGTAGCTCAATAGTAGCACGAATCGAAACAGGACTTTTTAAAGCTATTTTTCTAGCAATCTTATAGGTTTCCTCGAGTAAGCTTTCTTCTGGAAAAGCATGGTTAGCAAGTCCAACTTTAACTGCCTCAGCCCCAGTGATAGGCTCACTTGTCCAAAGCATTTCAGCAGCTTTTGCAACTCCTACATACTTCGGTAGACGTGCTGTTCCAGCGAATCCTGGAATTAATCCTAGTTGAAGCTCTGGTAATCCTAGCTTTGCATTTTCACTCACAATTCTAAAGTGACAACCCATGGCTAGTTCAAGTCCACCACCTAGTGCAGCCCCATGAATACTCGCAATTATTGGTTTAGAGAAATTTTCGATTCTTTCAAAAAGCTCTTGGCCATATGTAGAAAGCTTTGAAAATTCTTCTCCAGTTGAAACAGTAGTAAATTCCTTGATATCTGCTCCCGCAGAAAAGAAACGACCTTCACCATTAATCACAATGACTCGAACCTCTTCTTCATGCTCTAAATCATCTAGAACTGCTGAAAGCTCTTTCAAGACTGAAGAAGATAGTGCATTTGCAGGTGGACGATTAATTGTCACTGTAGCAATGCGTTCTTCAATTTTGGTATTTAATAAAGTCATCTCAGTTCCCCCTTTTAAAAGGATAGTAGACTCAGACCATTATTTATCTGGTTGAGTAAGTCCACATCCATACACAATTAGTTGGTGTACTTGATTAGTTAGCTTAATGAGGTCATATTTTTGGTCATTCATTACCCATGTCGTAACAGTTTCATCGATTGTTCCAAAAACCATTTGTCTTGCTAAACGAACATCTAGGTCTTCTCTAAATTCGCCGTCTTCTTTGCCTTTTGAGATAATTTGATCAACAATCCGGAGATACCCTTTTAATACTTCGTTAATTCGTAAACGCAATTCTTTATTCGATTGACGTAATTCTAATTGAGTAACAATTGCTAAAGCATGATCAGCAGCTAATAAATTAAAATGTTTTTCCACCAACATTAACAATTTCTGTGCAGCAGTCTGTTTTCCTGCAATTTCTTCTTCAATTTTTTCAATAAAGTTTCCCATCTTCTCTTGAAAAAGGGAAACCAAGATGTCTTCCTTATTTTTAAAATACAAATAGATTGTTCCGTCAGCAACACCAGCTTGCTTTGCTATTCTAGAAACTTGTGCCTGGTGATAGCCATTTTCAGCGATCACAATTACTGCTGCATCTATGATTTGTTTAAATTTTGGTTTGTTACGTTTCATTCTTTTTCTCCCTTTCAAAAAATGAATGAATCGTCATTCATAATTTTATAATACGTTCTTTATTAACTGCTGTCAAGTTATTCATTTAAAAACCGAAGAGCCATTACACCTTATTATGGCTCTTTGCATGTTGTTAAATACATGTGATGGTGTATATCTAGCAAAGTATTTTGTTGTTATAATAAGAGTGTTTTGAAATAGTTATGCTTTTTTTAGCTTCTCCTTTTCTTCATCAACAAGAGCTCTTCTTAAAATTTTTCCTACCGCTGTTTTTGGCAATTCTTTTCTAAATTCGTACATTCTAGGAACTTTGTAAGCTGCCAAATGTTTTCTCGAGTATTTATCTAATTCCTCTTCGGTTAAACTTTGACCTTCTTTTAAAACGATATATGCTTTTACTGTTTCACCACGGTAAGGGTCTGGTATTCCTGCCACCACTACCTCTTGTATTTTTTCATTCTCATATAAAACTTCTTCGATTTCTCTTGGATAAATGTTATAGCCGCCAGCAATAATCATATCTTTTTTCCGATCAACAATATAGAAATACCCATTTTCATCCATATAACCTAAGTCACCAGTCAAGAGCCAACCATCTTTTAGAGTTTCAGCTGTTTCCTCTGGTCTTTTCCAATATCCCTTCATAACCTGTGGACCGCTAATAGCGAGTTCACCAATTTCATTCACTTCAGCTTGTTCACCAGTTTCCATGGAGACAACCATTGCATCTGTGTCTGGCCAAGGTAATCCGATACTTCCACTTACGCGTTTACCCCATAAGAAGTTTGAATGTGTAACAGGAGAAGCTTCCGATAAGCCATATCCCTCAACGACTTTGCCACCTGTAACTTTTTCAAATTGCTCCTGAACTTCAACAGGCAATGGTGCAGAACCACTAATGCAAGACTCAATCGATGATAAATCATATTTTTGAATATCTGGATGATTTAACAAGGCAATGTATATTGTTGGCGCTCCCGGAAATAATGTCGGTTTAAATTTTTCAATCGTTTTTAATGTATCACCAGCATCGAATTTTGGCATTAAGATCATCTTAAATCCCTGCATAACAGATAGATTCATAACAGTAGTCATCCCATATACATGGAAAAATGGTAGAATACCCAGGACAGTTTCTTCTCCACGCTTGCATTTATACATCCATGCTGCACACATAAGAGTATTAGCTACAAGATTGCGATGTGTGAGCATAACTCCTTTTGGAAAACCAGTAGTACCGCCTGTGTACTGCAATAACGCTATATCTTCACTC
The DNA here is from genome assembly GCF_029193815.1 of Cytobacillus sp. S13-E01. GTDB lineage: Bacteria > Bacillota > Bacilli > Bacillales > Bacillaceae_L > Bacillus_BV. Next base: position 2,931 of record NZ_JARFVC010000009.1, on the reverse strand, counting down.
GGGTTCACATCTAAATCAATTGCTACTGTAGCACTTCTATTTAAGACTTCAGTAAACAAATGATTTTCACCTTGATGTTCAACCTTCACAACAATGCCATACTGTTTCTTTTGAATAAATGGATAGACGATGTTCTTTGGAAATGGTAAGTAGTCCTTAATACCAGTAACTATAATATGTTCCAGACTTGTTAACGCTTTCACTTTAGATACCCGGGGATACAGAATATCTAATGTAATAATAACCTTAGAACCTGAATCATTCATTTGATATTCTATTTCTCTTTCCATGTAAAGAGGATTTGTTTGAACAACTACTCCTCCAGAAAATAACACACCATAATAAGCTATAACAGCTTGTGGGCAATTGGGAAGCATAATCGATACCCTATCTCCCTTGTTTACACCAATCTTTTGTAAGTAGTTTCCTAGCTTCAACGCACTGTCATATAATTCACTATAAGTGAGTTCTTTCCCTTGAAAATGAATGGCTTTTTTGTTAGGAAATTCTACAGCTGCATCTTTTAAATAGGTTTGTATCGGTTTGTCATCGTATTGAATACTGTGTGGTATTTCCTCAGGATATTGTTCTAACCATGGTTTGGTTATAGCCATTTGTACTTTCCCTCCCCTAATGTAAAGTTATATTCGAAACAATATTATGTTTTGAATATTCTAATGATTATTACCATTATAGTACATTGCCAATACCATGACAATTGCTGATTTAATAATCACTAAGAAAGATGACGAGATTCTAAAGGTTCTGTCGAATTAACTCGCGGCAACCAGTTTAACGGTATTTGTTTGTTTAAAAAGTTTAAGGCGATGTGACGTTTAAAATAAACATAAGAAAAGCGCAGGGCGCCCGCCTATCGGCGACAAGCATAAGACAAGCCGGCTGGAAGGTTGTTCTTTAACCTTCCGGACGGATTGGCTTATACCATAGAGCCGATGGTGCCCGGAGCTAGACACTAAAACTATGTACAAACTTTTATACTCCCTCATTAAAGTAAGGTTTTTCTCTTGTTTTCTCTGTTTTTCTCAGTATTTCAAATTTCAATAAGACTGCACTTTAATGGACTAACAGAACTTTATTTGTATTTTAGAGGAGGAGGACATAGTTAAATAAACCCTCTTCTTCTATTTTTTTACAAAAAAGGATAATATCTAGAAATATGGTCGCTATTGGATCCCACAATGTTCATGGCGGCACACCCTCCCATTTCTCACGGCGTCATATGAAAAATATGCGCATACATTCCTTCGTTCTGCCTATCCATGAAGTGGGGTCGGCGATGCTTTCTTGCGGGGTCATTGCCCAATAGTATAAATGCTTGCCGACTGCTCCTAGCTTCTGTTGTAAGTCTTCTTCAAATTGAAACAACTTTAAAATACTTCGACTACTAAGTGAATAAAAAATGAGAATTAAATATTGTCATCGATACTACTGTTTATGTTATATAAATCTTCGACTATTTTCTGCACCTAACTTCTTTTTGATCACTTTACCCTATCCTTTTAAGCAGCTTCTTGCATACTAAAATGAGGAATATCTTGTAACATTTTAGCTGGTTCAAACTCAATTTGTTTCTTTCCAATCGTAAATAAAATACGAATTAATTTACAACATATAGCGATGATAGACTGCTTCTTTTTTAATGGATTTTCATTTCGTGTAATAAAGTACTGATGTAGTGCCTTAAATGCAGGATTTTGAGCTACAAGAGGCAACACGACTTTAAACAATAGTGCCCTTAATTTAGGACGCCCTCGTTTAGTAATAATTGTTTGCCCTTTCCACTTTCCTGATGTAGCTAGTTTTAAGTTTAATCCTGCTAACTTAACAATTTGGTCGGGATGTGAGTACTTTTGTAAATCACCGACTTCTGCAAAAAAGGAGGCTACTGTAACTTGTCCAATACCTTTAATATCTCCCATCTCTCTCGCCCCTGGAACATCTTGTATGATGTTCTCTACTTCACTCCAGACGCTCTCTAATTGTTCTGAAAGAAGATCGTATTGGTCTAGTAAGCTTTTTAATTTTAACCTAGCTAGACTTCGCCCCTCTTTAATGCCTACTGAACGAAGGGCAACGTTTTTCAACTGAACAACCTTCTTTATTCCCACACCTTTTTTAACTTCTTTACGAATTTCAGCTAGAATTTCCAAGTCTTCACGCTCTAATAACTCATCAGGAAAAAGTCCCATTCTTAGAACTTGTAGAGAAGCTTTTCCATCCCACTTCCCAAAGACCGTTAAATATTCAGGAAAGAAACGGTCGAGCCATTGGTGAACTATATTTTTCACAGCTGTTAGGTCCTGTACCAATTGGTTATATAGGTTCATACCTTCACGTAAATCCGAGTATATACCTTCCGGTAAATTGGGCTCCGAATATCTTCCGCCCTCAATAAGTCTAGAGATAACTCTAGCATCCTTGAAATCATTCTTAGTAGGAGAATTGTCATCTAACTCCTTTGTTTGCTTAACATGAGCTGGATTAACTACAACCACCTTTTTTCCTTTTTCTTTTAGCCAATAAGCCAACGGAAGCCAATAATGTCCAGTAGGTTCCATCCCAATGATGACATCTTCCTTAGACTGTTTAGCTTTGATTTGATTTAACCAGTTTATGAAACCTTCAAAACCCTCATATGTGTTTAAAAATGTATGAGCTTTTCCAAATTGTATACCTCTATAATCTTGTGCTCTTGCGACATGCTTATGTTTAGCAATGTCAACCCCTATAATTAAGGTTTTTTCTGTAAGTTGCAGAATCTTGTCATTTTGTTTATACTTCATTTTATGTCCTCCTTTGGTTATTAAATGTCCTTTGCGCTGATCAGCTTGGACACTTTGTATCATACCAAGGAGGCTTATTTTATTCAAATCTCATTTTGCTTTAATACAGGAATGCTTTCTTATCTTT
>NZ_JARFVC010000008.1 GCF_029193815.1 Cytobacillus sp. S13-E01 | reverse complement strand
ACTGCAACATCTATGTGAAAACAGAGAAGGCAGGCAATCGGGTTATGAACTCTATTACTTCGTTTATTGAAGGGAAACTTAAGTTGAAAGTTAATCTAAATAAATCCGCAGTAGACCGTCCTTGGAAGAGAAAATTTCTTGGATTTAGCTTTACTCCGCATAAAGAACCGAAGGTTCGGATTGCCAAAGTGAGTATAGAACGGATGAAGGATAAAATCCGTGAGATTACCTCTAGGAAGAAACCTTATTCCATGGAATATCGGATAAAGAAACTCAATCAATATCTGATGGGGTGGTGCGGATATTTCGCATTGGCAGATACGCCTAGCGTGTTCACTAAATTTGACTCGTGGATTAAAAGAAGACTTCGGATGTGTACGTGGAAGAATTGGAAGAAACCAAGTACGAAGGTGAGAAAACTCATTGGGCTAGGCGTTCCGAAAGGAAAGGCTTATGAATGGGGAAACTCACGTAAAAGTTACTGGAGAATTTCCAAAAGTCCAATACTACACAGAACCCTTGGAAACTCCTATTGGAGTTCCCAGGGTCTCAAAAGTCTGCTATCCCGTTACGAAACTTTGCGTCACCAATCTTAATTGAACCGCCGTATACCGAACGGTACGTACGGTGGTGTAAGAGGTCGGGGGTTAATCGCCCCCTCCTACTTAATTTTCTCTGAATAATTCCTTGATGTACCAATTCTTATGTATAATGATTGTGTAAAGTGAGGAGGGTAAGTAAATGTTATCTTGGACTGTAGTATCGCTTGTGTTAATTACAAGTTTGGCCAATCTTGTCGGCGGGCTTATTGTCGTGAGAAAAGAATGGTCTCCAAAAGCCCTCACTTATTTAATGGCTTTTAGTGCGGGTTTTCTTTTGTCCATTGGTATACTTGCTTTGATGCCAGAAGGATTATAGAATTCACCTGAAAATGGAATTTACATATTAACAGGGTTTTTAGTATTATTTGCCTTTCAAAGAATCCTGACAACTCATTTTCATTTTGGATATGAAACAGATAAGGAAAAACTAAATAAAAAAACGGGCGGTCTAGGTGCCTTTATTGGAATGACCATTCATAGTTTCTTTGATGGGGTTTCGATTGTTGCGGGATTTGAGGTAAGTGGTGAATTAGGGTTTCTTGTATTTGCTGCCGTATTACTTCATAAAGTCCCAGATGGCTTAACCATTTCTTCTATTGTTCTTGCAGCATTTAATGACAGGAAAAAGGCATTTGTTGCCTCGGTAGTTCTGGCTTCGGCTACTATATTTGGAGGGGCATTAGTATGGGGACTCAGTCATACGGGATTTGGAGCTGAAGTACTAGGCGAATCATTTGCAAGAATCGGTCTTTCCTTTTCCGCTGGTGTTTTTCCGTATGTTGCAGCAACGGATTTACTCCCTGTAGTAAATCAATCTGAAAACAGAAAAGCTGGTCTTTATGTTTTGCTTGGAGTGGCCGTCTTCTATGCAGCATCTTGGGTTGTTGGAGTTGTGGGGCTTGAATAAGAAGTGTGCCAGAGGGGAGGATTTAATAATAGAAAGATTACGTATTGTAGAAAACAATTTATTGCCACTAGTTCTTATTACTACATTCACCGCATTATTTCTTCCAAAAATCGGTGATGAATTGAAAATAACAGTTTCACCCTTGCTTGCCCTACTCATGTTTTTTATCAGTCTCACCTTTGATTTTAATGAGTTAAAGGACGCATTAAAAAAACCTTGGATAATAATCATTTCAATATTCTTAGTCTTCATTCCCATGTCACTTATTGGATTAGGAATCGGTAAACTGTTTTTTAATGAAGATTTAGCTATTGGACAAGCCATCGTTGGATCCTTGCCAACCGATGTCTCAGCTCCATTATTAGTTTATCTTGGTAAAGGTAATGTGGCACTTGCATCAGTAATGAATGGTGTAGTTACTAGCTTATCACCGTTCATTCTTCCTCCACTCCTTCTATTTTTGACTGGAATTGAATTTCAAATTCCTGTTCAGGGAATGATTTTGGAACTATTTGTAATCATCGTTATACCCATGTTTTTTGCTGTTCTCATCCGAACGAAATTACCGTCTATCAGTAAGTTTGAATCGGTCTATTCTTTTTCTTCATCATTGTTATACCTTGCTTTAGTATTTGTCGTTGTTGCAGACAGTTCTGAATCTATTCTTTCCTTTTCGATAGGGATGCTTGTCTTGCTTCTCCTAGCCCAACTCTTGCTTAATATGGCTGGCTATATTATAGCCCTGTTTACAAAACCGATTGTAAAAAGGAAAGAAGATTTAGTTGCGATCCTTTTTACAGTAAGTAAAAAAGAATTTAGTATAGCTGCAGTCATAGTGTACACCGCCAACTTACCTGAGATCATGCTGATCCCGGCTGTATTCTATGCTGTTTTACAAATGATAACATCACCACTTGTAGTTCGATTATTAAATAGGAGTTATTATAATTAGTTCTTCTACATAATTGACTAAATATCATTCCTGGTAGTGATAAATAGATATTATTTCGAAAATACAGTCGTTTGACTGAAACAGTGTAAAAAATTAGAAAAGCCATGGTATAGGAAAAATCGGTTTTCTTCTATTGCCTAGGATCCAGAGTTAGTTGTATTATCGTTAGTAAAATTTTTTGCGAATACAATCAAATAATCATTTGACTATTTTATTAAAAGTGTATAAAATAACAATATAAATTAATATTCAAATGATTGTTTTAATGTTAGGGGGATTCGAAAAATTCTAAGTGGACTACTTTTTATGTGTTAGCTAAATGAAACTAAGAGCAAGTTTTAACATTACTTTGCTCATAAGAGGAGGGTTATTTAAATGAGTGAATCAATGAAGCTATTAGATGAGAAACAGGTGTACCGTGTTGAAGGATTTACATGCGCAAACTGTGCAGGGAAATTTGAAAATAACGTAAAACAGCTCCAAGGAGTTCAGGATGCAAAAGTAAATTTTGGTGCATCAAAAATTTCTGTTTATGGTAATACAACGATTGAAGAACTAGAAAAAGCAGGAGCATTTGAGAACCTTAAAGTGACTCCTGACAAGCCTTTTCGAGAAGCTAAACAGGAGGATGTAAAAGAAAAAAAAGAACCATTTTATAAGAAACACAGTACTTTATTATTTGCAACCTTATTGGTTGTTTTTGGATACCTTTCATCGTTTGTTAATGGGGATGAGAACATTGTTACAACAGTATTATTTGTAGCATCCATGTTAATCGGAGGATTATCCCTCTTTAAAGTTGGTTTCCAAAACTTGTTACGCTTTGAATTTGACATGAAAACCCTTATGACAGTAGCTGTAATAGGTGGAGGAATTATTGGAGAATGGGCAGAGGTTGCTATTGTTGTGATACTCTTTGCAATCAGTGAAGCTCTAGAACGATTCTCCATGGATAAAGCAAGACAATCCATTCGTTCATTAATGGACATTGCTCCAAAGGAAGCACTTGTTAGACGAAATGGATTAGAAATGATGATTCATGTCGATGATATCGCGGTAGGAGATATCATGATTGTCAAACCTGGTCAAAAGATTGCCATGGATGGTGTGGTTGTTAGTGGGTACTCTGCTGTCAATCAGGCAGCTATTACAGGTGAGTCAGTCCCTGTTGAGAAAACAGTGGATGATGAAGTATTTGCAGGTACTCTAAATGAAGAAGGATTACTTGAGGTAAAAATAACGAAACTGGTTGAAGATACAACCATTTCTAAAATTATTCACCTTGTAGAGGAGGCACAGGGAGAACGTGCTCCATCTCAAGCCTTTGTCGAGAAATTCGCGAAATATTATACGCCAATTATTATGATCATTGCAGCATTAGTTGCTGTTGTTCCACCATTATTTTTTGGTGGTAGTTGGGAAACGTGGATTTATCAAGGCTTAGCTGTTCTTGTCGTTGGTTGCCCTTGTGCGTTGGTTATTTCCACTCCGATTTCGATTGTTTCAGCTATCGGCAATGCAGCGAAAAAAGGTGTCCTTATAAAAGGTGGAGTTTATTTAGAGGAAATGGGTGCCTTAAAGGCTATAGCATTCGATAAAACAGGTACATTAACAAAAGGTGTCCCAGCTGTAACTGATTTTAATGTATTAAATAATCAAGAAAATGAAAGAGAATTGTTATCGATCATCACTGCATTAGAATATCGTTCCCAACATCCTCTTGCATCAGCTATCATGAAAAAGGCAGAAGAAGAAAACATTTCATATTCTGATGTCCTGGTAGAGGATTTCTCTTCTATTACAGGTAAGGGCATCAAAGGTACTGTAAACGGGATGACTTATTATATCGGTAGCCCGAAACTCTTCAAGGAGTTATTAACTACTGATTTAGATAAAGACCTAGAAAAAAATGTTACTACTCTTCAAAACCAAGGTAAAACAGCCATGATTATTGGGACCAAACAAGAAATACTTGGAGTTATTGCAGTTGCAGACGAAGTTCGTGAATCAAGTAAGGAAATTATTCAAAAGTTACATCAACTGGGAATCAAAAAAACCATTATGCTTACAGGTGATAACAAAGGTACTGCAAATGCAATAGGCAGACATGTCGGAGTATCAGATATTGAAGCTGAACTGATGCCTCAGGACAAATTAGATTATATTAAACAATTAAGATCCGAGTACGGAAACGTCGCCATGGTTGGAGATGGTGTAAATGATGCTCCTGCATTAGCAGCTTCTACAGTTGGAATCGCAATGGGTGGAGCTGGTACAGATACAGCCCTGGAAACGGCTGACGTTGCTCTAATGGGAGACGACTTAAGAAAACTTCCATTCACTGTGAAACTTAGCCGAAAATCTCTAAATGTAATCAAGGCGAACATTACTTTTGCAATTGCTATTAAATTTATTGCTTTACTATTGGTTATCCCAGGTTGGTTAACGCTCTGGATTGCCATCCTTTCAGATATGGGAGCAACCCTTTTGGTGGCATTAAATAGTTTGCGACTTATGAGAGTGAAAGAATAAAGTGAAAAGGGCTTTCCAGCCTGATTGGAAAGCCTTCATTTAACACTGATTACATTTTAGTATAAATTCTAAATATCCAATCTAATTAAAATTGAGGAAATAGAGTATAAGTATATCATCAGTTTTAATACTACATATAGAAACAAAAGCGATTTTAATATAAAAAAACCTTTCATTCACTATGAGATCATTAAAGGAGGATACTGAAATGACTGTTGCGGTAAAAAAGGATCTAGACCTGTTAGTTATAGGCGCAGGATCAGGAGGTTATGTGGCGGCTATACGTGCCGCTCAGTTAGGTAAAAAGGTGGTTTTAGTGGATAAAGCAGAATTAGGAGGGGTTTGCCTTAACCGTGGGTGTATACCTTCAAAGGCTCTTATCGGTGCTTCTGAACGAGTAAAACACATAAAACATGCCAGTTCAATGGGAATTAAGATTTCTGGTGAGGTTCAAGTTGATATGCCCGAAGTAGTGAAGTGGAAGGACGGTATAGTGAATAAACTAACGAATGGAATAAAGACCTTGCTTAAAGGTAATGGAGTAGAGGTTATTAGTGGGGAAGCTTATCTCACTGATTCCAATACTGTAAAAATCAAAATAGGAAATGAAGAACAATTTTATTCATACAAGGACTTAATCCTTGCGATAGGATCATTACCTACTGAGTTAAAAAGCATGCGATTTGATAAAAAGAGAATCATCTCTTCTACTGAGGCATTGATGCTTAAAGAAGTACCGAAACACTTAGTTGTAGTAGGTGGTGGTTATATCGGTTTGGAGCTGGGGACTGCTTATGCCAAATTCGGGGCTAAAGTGACCATCCTTGAGGGATCAGATACCATTCTCTCAGGTACGGACCCTATGCTTACTAACGTGGTAAAACGTCATTTAAAGGAACTTGGAATTACAGTCATAACAAATGCTTTCGTCCAAGGCGGAGAAAATACAGGCGATGAAGTAAACGTACATGTTCAGGTTAATGGAAACGAAGAAATATTTAAGGGTGATTATTGCTTAGTTTCGATTGGAAGAAAACCGAATACAGGGAAAATTGGTCTAGAGAATATTGGAGTAGAGCTTGACGAACGCGGGTTTATTAAAATAAATAATAAATGTCAAACAAACGTTGAACATGTATATGCGATTGGGGACTGTGCTGGTGGTTACCTTCTTGCTCATAAAGCCAGTTACGAGGGTAAAATTGCTGCAGAGGTTATAGGTGGGCTAAAAAGTGTGATTGATTTTCAAGCTATGCCTTTTGTTATTTTCAGTGATCCTGAAGTAGCCTATACGGGTTTAACGGAGAAGGAAGCAAAGGAAAAAGGATATGAAACAGTTTCTAGTCGTTTTCCATTCCAAGCTAACGGCAGAGCATTATCTGTTTCAGATGCCGATGGTTTTGTTCAAGTTGTGGCAGATAAGGGAACTAATCGGGTGTTGGGTGTACAAATGGTAGGACCAGAAGTATCATCGCTTATTGCTGAAGCAGTTTTTGCGATTGAGGCAGGGGCAACAGCAGAAGATCTTAGTCTTACTATACATGCTCATCCAACTTTACCTGAGCCATTGATGGAAGCAGCAGAAGGTGTTATGGGACATGCTATTCATATGTTGAATAAAAAATAACTTAATGGAATTAAAAATGGTAAGAAATAAATATACCTAAATTCCAATGGGTGTTTAGCGACAAACAACACCCAGTTAAAAGTCTTCTCAATTAAATCATCGTAATAAAAAATCAGTTAGTGGGTTGATGACATTGGCTTTAATTTTGAACGTTATTTCTGCAATAGGTGCATTTATAGTTACCAACATTGATGATATTTTTGTTTTGATGTTGCTATTCTCTCAGGTAAAATCACAGGTGAAAACGAGTGAAGGTTTAAAAGGTATGCAGACAAAGAATAAGCCTATATCCTCTAAGGATATAGTTATTGGACAATACCTAGGTTTTGTCTTGTTAGTAGTAGTCAGTCTCTTAGGAACTTTTGGAGTTATGTTAATTCCAGATAAATGGGTGGGATTACTAGGACTAATTCCGATCTATTTAGGGATTATGTTGTTTATAAAGGGAGAAGATGAGGATGAAAGTGCAATTCTTTCAAGTTTAAACTCTGGAAAGTATAATAGTGTCTTTTTAAGTGTAGCATTTATAACATTTGCTAATGGTGGAGATAACATTGGAATATATGTTCCTTTTTTCTCTACTTTGACCATGAATCAATTAGCAGTAACGGTTATTACATTCTTTATAATGGTGGCAATTTGGTGCTTTATAGGATATCGTTTGGCAGCCTTTAAACATGTCTCTGAAACACTAGAGAATTACGGGAGATGGATTATACCCATCGTCTTTATTGGTTTAGGAATATATATTATGGTGGAGAACGAAACTATCCGTGCCCTTTTGAGTATAGTGAATTGACATAGTGATCCCTAGAAGTCCCTCTGGTTGACCAGAAGGGACTTTTAAAATGGTAAGTAAATTTTTACTTAGGGACAATAATACAAATCAATAATTTATAATCTCCAAAAAGCTGCTTCTCTTATCAAATTCTCCTGAAGTACCACCAAACATTCCACTTAAACTTGCACTTTCAGTCTAGCAAACCAGTCAAACCCGTTTATGGCTTTACTATTCCCTCAAAAATACTATCATCCTTGTAGCTTTTTATCTATTGAAAAATTAACACGGACTTAACAATAAATTTATACGAGATTAATAGTATAAGATTAAAATTCTAGTTGTAGGAAAATTTGATTAGGAGGGTATCTAGGATGTTTAAGAAAGGACTAGCTAAAAAACTTTTACCTGTTGCCGTTATTTCGTCTATTGCTATTACGAGTATAATAGGAAATTCACCAAATATAGAGGCGAAAGAAAAGGAAGACCAAGCCAAAATCAAAAATGTCATTTTATTAATTGGTGATGGAATGGGGCCTGTTTATACCACCGCATATCGTTCTTTAATAGATGATAAATCAACTCCAATGATGGAACAAACAGGTTTTGATCCATATTTGGTAGGGATGCAATCAACTTATTCCTGGGATCCTAACTTAAGCATTACGGATTCGGCTGCAGCTGCAACCTCAATGGCTGCGGGAATTAAGACATATAATGGAGCCATTGCGGTTGATATGAACAAGGAAGACGTAAAGACTGTGTTAGAGCAAGCGAAAGAGGATGGAAAATCAACAGGTTTAGTCGCCACTTCACAAATTAACCATGCAACTCCGGCGGCATTTGGATCTCACGATGAATCTCGTAAAAATTACAATGCGATTGCAGATGATTACTACGACGATCTAGTTAACGGTGAGCATAAAGTAGATGTTCTGCTTGGTGGGGGTACTGCTTATTTTGAGCGAGAAGACCGCAACTTGGCACAAGAGTTTCAAAATGATGGCTATAGCTATGTAAAGACCCGTGAAGAGTTATTGAATGATAACAATGAGAAGATCCTTGGTCTATTCGCACCTAAGGGGATGCCAAAAATGATTGACCGGGATGAGACGATTCCTTCCTTGGAAGATATGATGGATGGTGCGCTTACACGTTTAAGCAAGGATAAAGACGGATTTTTCTTAATGGTAGAAGGAAGCCAAATCGACTGGGCAGGTCACGATAACGACGTTGTCGCAGCGATGAGCGACATGGCTGACTTTGAAGCAGCTTACAACAAAGCGATTGAGTTTGCGAAGAAAGATAAGCACACCATCGTGATTGCAACGGCCGACCATTCTACAGGCGGAATGTCAATGGGGAGAGACGGTGTTTATAAATGGGATCCGACTCCTATCAAAGCGGCAAAACGTACACCAGATTTCATAGCTTCCGAAATTGCCAATGGTGCTGATGTAGAAGAGACTTTGAAGAAGTATATAGACCTTGAATTAACGACAGAAGAAATTAAATCCGTTAAGGATGCCGCTGCGAAAGAAGGAGCAACAGCCGTAGAAATCGACAATGCTATCGAAAGAATTCTTGATCTTCGCTCCTATACGGGGTGGACAACTGGCGGGCATACCGGTGAAGACGTAACGGTTTATGCATACGGTCCTCAATCTAATTTATTTTCTGGTATGATTGATAATACTGATACCGGAAAATTAATCTTCAAAATTTTAGAGAATAGTAGAAAAGGAAAGAAAGAATAAATCCCTTAACACATTGTGCACCATTTGAGAAAAATATCCCGTTGCTATCACTGTGGCAACGGGAACTTTTTTTCATTACCACTTAAGTTTATCAAATAGGAGGAGACTAGTCATGAAGAAAGCTTTGGTCTTGTTAATATTCATTCTTTTACTCGCTGGATGTTCAACTAATGGTATCAATACAGAAAAGACTAAAGGCGAAAAATCAGTTGAAGACAAACATGTTGCTGAGAAAAATAAAAATTTTTACATCGATAATCCGCAAGAAACGGACGATCGTCCATTGCAAGAAATTGGCCGAGTATATGAGGATAAAGACGGTCAAGCCACGCTAAAAGCGCTTAATCAAGACAAACAGACGGTTACAATCGGCCCGATGGAATTGACGATTCAGCATGTGAAGGCTTTCCTTTACCTCCCATCCCCTGACTTAATTGACTTTTTCCATGAGTATACAGAAAATGAAGAGGAATTTAATTATGTGAAGGTATTCATCACGGTAAAAAATACTTCAGCCGATACATTAAATTTTAATCCAATAGCGGTCTTGGAAACAAGCGCTGGAGAAAAGAAAAACTGGCAGGAAGATTTCTACCTGGAAGGTTTAAACGGTGATTTTAAAGGAAAAGAAGATAAATTAGGCAATATGGGATTTGTAATAGATAAGACCAATGTGGATGAGTTCAAGTGGATTAAACTAACGACAAGTCAAGTTTTAGATCAAAATCAGAAAATCATAAGTAAAGAAAAAGTGATAAAAATTAACTTTTAATCATTGTTACTTCAAAAAATCTTGTTTGTTCGAATAAGCACCCTCGCCAAACACTTGGATTAGAACTAGCAATCAAAATAACAATAAAGAAGTAATCATACAATAGACTACGGTGTCAAGTATGTGCCTGACACCGCAATTTAGAATGATGATTTAGGGGTTTTCTATAAAATCCGTAGTGTTGGATGGGGTGCTTTTTATGAATGACAAAAACCTGATGGTTGAATCGTTAAAGGGATTATCCGAAGTAGAGTGGAAAAGACCAATTACAGAAGGAAAATGGTCAATTAGTGAAATTGTTTCACATTTCATGAATTGGGATAACTATTTGATTTCTAACATTGTGCCTTCAGTAAAAAAGGAGGAACCATTAGGGTTTCCCGAGTTTGACTCTTTTAATAATTTAGCTTCGATTTACGCTAAATCAGGTATCTCACAATCTAACTTAATTGATGAAGTAATTCTAACACGATATCATTTAGTTAAAGAGTTGGTAGATATGCCAGAAGAGGTTATTACAAAAAGTTTACCTGTTAATGGAGTCACATATTGTCCTCACACTGGCGAGCCCTATTCGCTCAGATATATCATTAAAGAGTTCATTGAACATGATCAGCACCATATCCAGCAAATTAAAAGTGCCCTTTCAAAATAGAGTTTCTATTGAGATCTCCTAACAATAGTTATCTATGTGAATAAAGCATTAAATTTGTGTGGTGTAGTAAAGGTACTTGTGATATTTTTAAAATAAACCATAAAAAGGAAACTTCCATCGTTGGGGTCTTACTGCCCGCTATTGCGGGATAAAGGAAGGAATGAGAATGAATGTCGGAATTAACGGTTCAAATCGTGCAAGCTACCACTAATGAAGTACAGTTAGTGGCCCCATTATTCAATCAGTATCGTGTATATTACGAACAGGAATCCAATGAAAGCGGTACGGTACATTACCTAAAAGAACGGTTGGATCATAATGAATCAGTGATTTTTATAGCTTGCAATTCAGAAAAAACAGAAGCATACGGTTTTACACAGCTTTATCCATCATTCTCGTCTATTTCGATGAGAAAGACTTGGATCTTAAATGATTTATTTGTTAAAGATGAAGCAAGAAGAATGGGTATAGCAAAAAAAATAATGATTGCTGCTCATGATTTTGCAAAAGCAACCGATGCAAAAGGAGTTTCTCTTGAAACGGCAGAAGACAATTTAGGGGCTCGTAGATTGTATGAATCATTAGGTTATAAAATGGACAATGAATACTTACATTATTTCCTTTCTTTTTAAGCTGTGCACCATAAAAAAACGCCTGGATAAGAATGTCATCCAGGCGTTTTTTGAAATTATTTAACCTTAGGTCGTTTTTTTGTTGTTGTTTCACTTTTAAAACTTCGTAGTAGTGAAATTGAGGTTAAGATAACAACGACAGCTAAAGGGAATGCGCTAACAATAATCGCGGTTTGCATTGCGGCTAATCCGCCTGAGATCATTAACACGACAGCGGACAATGCTAGAATGATTCCCCATGTATATTTAATGATGTTTGCAGGCTCTAGGCTTCCGTTTGTGGTCATCATTCCTAGTACAAAGGTTGCGGAGTCTGCTGATGTAATAAAGAACGTCGTAATTAAAAATAAAGTAATAATAGTGAGTATTGTTGTAATAGGTAATTGCTCATATAAATAAAACAATGCTGTCTCTAAGGATTGACCAGCGATATTAGTATCAAAGTTAAAATCAAAGTAAATAGCTGATCCTCCAAATACAGCAAACCACATAGTACATACAAGGGTTGGAATGAGAAGTACAGCAACCACAAATTCGCGAACTGTCCGTCCTTTTGAAACACGTGCAATAAAGGTTCCGACAAATGGAGCCCACGCTATCCACCAAGCCCAGTAGAAAATGGTCCACCCTTGGGTCCAGGCAGCCCTTTCTTCGTTAAAAGGTGCCAGTTTTAATCCCATACTCGGTAAATTTTGAATATAACCGCCAAAGGTCGTTGTGAATAAATCTAATAAGAATACAGTCGGACCAACGAATAGTATCGTGAAAAACAGTACTAAGGCTAAAATTAAATTTGCATTACTTAAATATTTAATGCCTCTTTTAATGCCTGTCCCTGCAGAAACCATAAATAAAATAGTAATAACAGAAATTATGATTAGCTGAACACCAAAAGTAGTAGGGATATTAGCTACATAACTTAATCCGCCATTAATTTGCTGCGCACCTAGTCCCAATGAAGCTGCAACACCAAAAATAGTAGCGAAAACAGCCACCACATCTATGATTATCCCAATTGGTCCCTTCACTCGATCACCTAGTAGTGGGTAGAGTGTGGCACTCATTAGTCCTGGTAAGTCTTTTCTGAACTTATAATAAGCAAGTGCTAGGGCTATCGTTGCATAAATTGCCCAAGCATGAAAGCCCCAGTGTAGATATGTATAGCGTAATGACTCTCGTGCTGCTTCCCCTGTTCCAGGAACAGCTGATGGTGGATTGATAAAGTGAGAAATAGGTTCAGAAACTCCAAAGAATAATAATCCAATCCCCATACCTGCACTAAATAACATTGCAAACCATGATGGATAACTAAACTCAGGTTTATCATCATCTTTACCTAATTTAATTTTACCGTAAGGACTAACGATTAGAAACAGTGCGAAAATTAAAAAGAATGATGCTGTAAGCTGATAAAACCAGCCAAAGCTGACCATAAAGAATGACTGTGCAGCATTCATGGCAACTGTAAGATTCTCAGGGAATAGTACCCCCCATCCTACAAAGAGCAAAGCAATAACTAATGATATCCAAAAGACAGATGTGACTTTTCCCATAAACACCCTCCTTCATATTAAAGTGTTTGATAATGCGCCCGACTTTATGTGTCTTTTGATTAAATATTAAAGTGCTTATAAATGATTCTATTTCAATATTGTTTTCCAAGACACCAATCTCATGCATAAAAAAATAAAAACCCCTTTTCTAGGGGTTTTTATCGGATGCCTTTAAAGCAAAATTAATTCAGCACCAAGTGTTTCCGCAATCGCCTGCATGCCATATTTACCAGCCCGTGCCTCTGCGTCAGGATTATAGTTTGTATTTGTGTTTACATCATACGTGAAAATTGTCTCATTTTTATCTCGGATAAACTCAATGCCTGCAAAATGTATGTTATTTGCAGATAAGAATTCTTCATATTTTTTTATAATAGGATCATGGAAGTTTTCAATGATTTTAAACTTTTGCTTAGGTTCACTTGTGGTTGGGCAGAAGGCTTCTCCAATTTGACAAGCATCAGCAGGGCATAGCTCGAAACCATCAGAAGTATCAACTTGAACTGCATAATAAAACTTACCGCCAATGAACTCACAGCGGGTTATTGTTGGGCTTTCAGCCTGAATGTATTGTTGTATTAACGTTATTCCATCAATTGGTTCCTCAAACTCTGGACTATTTACATATCGCTCCAAAGCATTTATATCTTCAAATAAATAGACTCCCAAACCTTTTCCAGCACGGTTATGTTTTGTAATAAAAGGCATATCAAAGGTCTTTGCAGCTTCAAGGATATTCTTCCGACCAACTGTTGCAATTGTTTTTGGTGTTCTAATACCATGCGCATTTAAAGCAGAGTACTGTGCTACCTTACTAACCTCTAACTGTAATGCACGGCTTTTATTAAAAACAACCCGATTATGTCCCTCTAGCCAAGAAAGAATCGATGCAGTATATTCAGGTGCATAACGGTGGTTCCTTGTATGAGATGAAGCACTCATTCGATTATAAAATACACCTAAGGGTGGAATTGATGTTAAGTCAAGTATCCCTTCGTCAAGATACCAGTCTTCATAAGGTAGATTTAAAGATTCTAATTCCTTTAACAAAGGAGCTGTCCACTCGCTATTTTCATGAAGAACGTAGATTTTCTTTTGATATCCCATTAATATCACCCTTTTTTATATAGTAAATTAATTATATCCTATCTGTTTAATGGAGTATAATAAAAGGTTGCAATAATAGGAATTTGTTACCAAAGTAATGAACTGGATAAGTGTAGAATATAAGTGAGGATTTAAGATGTAGTATTTTATCAAATTAAAGAGAATTCAGAGAACCCCCTCAGCTAATATTTTGAAAAACAGCAAAGGAAGCAGTTCAAATAACGTGGAGAATATTTAAAACCACAGGGCAAATTCTCCATAAAGCAGTTGAAATAACAATAAAATCAGCATCCAAAAAAGCTTGGGAAACCCAATCTCTTTACCTTTAACAATGACAGTTCATTATTCGCGGACTGAGAGCACCTTATTTTTATAAAATTTAAGGTTTTTACTTTGATAGCGGACTCAGCGGACCTTATCTACGGAATTTCAAGTAAAGTTATACCGTTTTTCATGTGATAAGGTCTCCTGAGTCCGCCAAATCATAGAAAACACCATTTTTGACAGAAATAAGGGCACTGGGGTCCGCTTAAATTTTGCTTATAATATTTTTAAGCCAACTTTTGTGGCAATATCCTAAAAAAATTTCCAAATAAGGGTATATATCACTATTTCTTGGGTAAGTTTTGCATAGCCATATTAATCATTTCCTTAACCATGCTTCCACCAATTTGTCCGCCAACTTGACCGGCTTGTTTTGATGTTAATGTCCCATTATATCCTTTTTTCAAAGGAACTCCAAGATCTTCTGCTACTTCAAATTTAACATTATTAGGTTCATTTTCGTTAGTAGAGTAGCCTTTTTCTTTCATTACTCGTGCTTTTAATTTATCTACTTCCTCGCGAGCCTCTGGAACAAGTAATCGATTTCTTCTTCTAGCCATAGAAACTCTCCTTTGGATACTGTATTTTTTTTTAGAATGCCCAAAGAAATAAAAACAAATTAAAAAAATATTCTTTTTTGTTTTAAAATCTATATTTTTTGGTTAATCTATTTATGTGACCTCTTATACCACAAGATTAATAGGTTAAATACAAGTAAGTATTGCTATTATCAGTAAATCATGGTAAAAAGAATATGTGTAAAATGGAGAGGAGAAAGATACTATGAACAAAACAGAATTAGTAAACGCAGTTGCTGAAGCTAGCGAACTTTCAAAAAAGGATGCTACTAAAGCAGTAGATGCAGTTTTTGAATCAATCCAAGAAGCATTAAAAGGTGGAGACAAAGTACAATTAATTGGCTTTGGTAACTTCGAAGTACGTGAGCGTGCAGCTCGTAAAGGTCGTAACCCACAAACTGGTGAAGAAATCGAGATCGCAGCAAGCAAAGTTCCTGCATTCAAACCAGGTAAAGCGCTTAAAGACGCTGTAAACTAATATATCGATATACAAATTAAAACCCCCATTCTAGGGGGTTTTACTTTATTTAAAATGAACTCTAATTCTAGCAGGTTAATGCTCAGCTTAGTAGAATGTTGTTAGTAACCTGAACCATCTCAGTTGTTGGAGGCTCGACACCTTCTAATGGATAACGTAAACCTAAGGCTTTCCATTTATAAACACCAAGCTTGTGGTAGGGTAAAACTTCGATTTTTTCAACATTGTTAAGCTCATTTATAAAGTCTTTCAATTGCTTTAGGTCATCAATATTATCCGTGATCCCCGGGACAAGAACATGTCTGACCCAAACAGGTGTATTCTTTTCAGACAGGTAGCGCGCAAATTCTAGTATATGCTTATTTGTTTTGCCAGTTAACTTAATATGCTTCTCATTATTAATATGTTTCAAATCTAAGAGAATTAAATCTGTTAACTCTAGTACCTTCGCTAATTTTTTCTGAAATGATTCCTCTTGACTATAACAACCACCAGAAGTATCAATTGTTGTATGAATGCCGAGTTTCTTACATTCAGTGAACAGTTCTAGTAAAAAGTCTAGTTGTAAAAGAGGTTCACCACCACTTACAGTTATACCTCCATTTGATGCTTGGATAAAAGGTAAATAAGATGTGAGGTCCTTAATAATCTCATCGACGGTAATCTCTTTCCCACTTCCAATTGCCCATGTGTCAGGGTTATGGCAAAACTGGCATCTTAATAAACAGCCTTGTGTAAATACAATATAACGAAGTCCAGGACCGTCTACTGTTCCACAAGATTCGATTGAATGAATATATCCTTTCATGTTGAAAACCTCCTAAGCAGCAAGGCTGTTACCAAGAATGCCACTATTAATTATTTGTAGAGGGGAGAGCTGTTACTCTACCCCTGGTATTGGTATCTAGCTGCGGGCGCCAGCGACTAGTGGACTTCCCTCTCCTCCCTACGATAAGTCAACATCGAATCGCTAGCACTCTTCGTGTTTCCTTTATCTCATGCGGATCAGTCCAGTCCATACGTCGCTAAGCAGGCACCCTCGCTTTTATAAACTATCGTGGAACGTACGATTAATTACATCAATTTGTTGCTCACGAGTAAGTTTTATAAAGTTAACAGCGTATCCTGAAACGCGAATTGTTAGTTGTGGATACAGTTCTGGGTGTTCCATTGCATCTAATAGTGTTTCACGATTAAATACATTTATGTTTAAGTGATGTCCTTTTTTAACTGCATATCCATCCAGAATGGCTACAAGGTTTGATATTTGTGTCTTTTCCTCTTTTCCCAATGCTTTTGGAACAATAGAGAAAGTATTTGAAATACCATCTAAAGAATACTCATAAGGTAATTTTGCTACAGAGCTTAGTGAAGCTAATGCACCTTTAGAGTCTCTTCCATGTAAAGGATTAGCCCCTGGAGCAAAAGGTTCGCCAGTGCGGCGGCCATCTGGTGTGTTACCTGTTTTCTTACCATAAACAACATTTGACGTAATCGTTAAAATAGACAAAGTATGTTTAGAATTTCGGTATGTTTGATGCTTTTGAAGTTTAGTCATAAATGTCTTTACAAGCTCCACTGCAATATCATCAACACGATCATCATTGTTACCATATTTAGGGAAATCGCCATCGATTTCAAAATCAACTGCAATTCCGTTTTCATCTCGAATTGGTCTAACTTTTGCATATTTAATCGCGCTTAATGAATCAGCTACAACAGATAGTCCTGCAATACCAGTTGCCATTGTACGAATGATTTCCGTATCATGGAGTGCCATTTCAATTCGTTCATATGAATATTTATCGTGCATGTAATGAATGACATTTAATGTGTTAATATAGAGCTCTGCAAGCCATTCCATCACATTGTCAAACTTAGTCATAACATCATCATACTCTAGAAATTCAGTTGTGACTGGTGCGAAAATTGGACCGATTTGATCCTTTAGCTTTTCATCAACCCCACCATTTATTGCGTAAAGCAAAGCTTTTGCAAGGTTTGCTCTAGCGCCGAAAAATTGCATTTGCTTACCAATTTTCATGGCAGATACACAGCATGCAATTCCGTAGTCATCTCCAAATTCAGGTCGCATAATATCATCATTTTCATATTGAATTGAACTTGTTTTTATCGACATATCCGCACAATATTTTTTAAATGCTTCCGGAAGTTTTGGTGACCAAAGCACTGTTAAATTTGGCTCTGGCGCTGGTCCTAGATTATCAAGTGTATGAAGAAATCTAAATGAGTTTTTTGTTACGAGTGGGCGTCCATCTAAGTCAATCCCACCAATAGATTCAGTTACCCAAGTTGGGTCTCCACTAAATAATTCATTATAATCTGGTGTTCTTGCGAATTTCACTAATCGAAGCTTCATTACAAAGTGATCGACAAGCTCCTGTGCTTCTTCTTCTGTTAAGACTCCATTTTGTATGTCTCTTTCAATATAGATATCTAAGAAGGTCGAAGTACGACCAAGACTCATTGCAGCTCCATTTTGTTCTTTAATAGCTGCTAAATAAGCAAAGTATAACCATTGAAACGCTTCTTTAGCTGTTGTAGCAGGTGCTGAAATATCAAAACCGTAAGATCGCGCCATTTCTTTTAGCTCTTTAAGTGAGCGAATTTGTTCAGAAACCTCTTCACGAAGTCGAATAACATCTTCAGTCATCGTTTTAGGTCCTTTAGTTAAATCCTTCTTTTTATCCTCTATAAGTCTATCAATCCCATATAATGCCACGCGGCGATAATCACCAATGATTCTACCACGACCATAAGCATCAGGAAGTCCAGTAATAATCCCAGCTTTACGTACCGCCTTCATATCATCGTTATATGCATCGAAAACACCTTGGTTATGTGTTTTTCGGAAATTAAAAAATACATTACTTACTTCTTTGTTTACCTTGTAGCCGTATGATTCACATGCTTGTTCTGCCATTCGGATACCGCCAAAAGGTTGTAGTGAGCGTTTAAATGGTATATCAGTTTGAAGTCCAACAATCTTTTCCTGTTCAGAATTGAGATAGCCAGGTCCATGAGAGATAATAGTTGATACGATTTCCGTATCCATATCTAAAACTCCGCCATTTTTAATCTCTTGTTTTGTTAATTCCATCACTTGTTTCCATAATGCTTTTGTGCTGTCGGTAGCAGTAGCTAAAAATGAGTCATCACCTTCATAAACGGCGATATTATTTAATATAAAATCTCTTACATTAATTTCATTCGTCCAGTTACCTTCAATAAAACCTTCCCAATGCTTCATGATTAATTTCCTCCCATGAATAGAACAGATTGTAATTTTTTGTATAACAGCTTTATATCTACAGTATACTACGATGTTAATAAGATATAAGGGGAAGCTGGTGACATATTTGTGAATCTTTGAGCAAGTGAGCTTGTGGATTGATTTTAAAGTTCTAATAAGGGTAGTAATAGTAGGGGAATCATAGTTTGTAGCGGTGTGATACAGAACGTGGACCTTTTAGATACAGAAAGACCGACCGACTATGTCGAAGATTATAACATAGGGAATTAAAGAGATAAACTATTTTTCTGAATATTAAAATTGTTATAAAGTGGGATGTCTTATATACTTAAATATATGCTAGAGCTAATATACTTTTGAAACATCTTAGGGGGAATGGCAATGAATAGGAGACCACTCACAAAAGGTAAAGTTTGTGTACTTGGTTCAGGTACGATGGGACATGGAATTGCACAGGTGTTTGCTGCTTCTTCATTTTCGGTTGTTATATATGATATTAATGAAGAAGTTTTGAAAGTAGCGCAAAAGAAAATACATAAGAATTTGATGCTGATGGTAGAAGAAAATTATATGAATTTCGAGGAAAGTGAAAAGGTACTTGCTCGTATAGTATTTACAACAGATTTTGCTTTTGCTGTAGGAGATGCAAGTCTTGTTATTGAAGCAGTACCAGAAATAATAGAATTGAAAAAAGAAATCTATACGAAGCTTGAGACATTAATTAGTGAAGATACAATTGTTGCATCAAATACATCGACATACTCAATTGAGGTGCTAGCAGAGGATGTTTCGTTTGCAGATAGAATGCTTGTAGTGCACTTCTTTAATCCAACTCATTTAGTTCGGTTAGTAGAAGTTGTACCGAGTAAAAGAACAAAGCCTGAAGTAATTGATAAAATGATGGAACTATTAATTAATTGTGGAAAAAAGCCAGTACGATTACAAAAAGATATTCCAGGCTTCGTTGCAAATAGACTCCAGGCTGCAGTTGTTAGGGAGGCAATGTATCTATTAGAGGAAGGTGTAGCAGACGCTAGGGATATTGATAGTGTAATAGCGGATGGACCAGGAATGCGGTGGGCTTTTGATGGACCAATCCAAATTGCCGATTTTGGAGGGTTAGATATTTGGGAGAAAGTAACGGGAAACCTTTTTCCTGAGTTAGACTCAAGTAAGAAAGCTCCAAAACTAATCAGTGATAAGGTGCAAGAAAATAATTTAGGTGTAAAAACGGGAGAAGGATTTTATCAATATGAAAAAGATGAGGTCACCCTTGCAGCAAAGGAACGAGACCGAAAGCTTATAAAATTACTATCGATAAAAGAAATGTAAGATTAAGATTATGTTTCTACTAGCATTTTAATAGGTTGTTTGCCATATACTCTAGTATTAAGCGAAAGGGAGATGACTGGTTGGAAACATACGCTGTTCTTCGTACACCGCAGGCTATTTTTTATGGGCGAGGCTCTTTTAATAGAGTCGGAAGTGAGGCTTCTAGCTTTGGAAAAAAGGCTCTCATAATTAGTGATAAAATTATGGATGGTCTCGGGCTTGTAAGTGAATGTCGAGACCTCCTGAAAAAGTCAGGTGTTTCTAGTGTTTATTATCTTGGTGTAAATACAGAACCAACAGATAGTTATGTCAAAGAGTCTCTTGAATTATGTACTAGCGAAAATTGTGATGTGATTGTTGGGTTAGGCGGTGGCAGCTGCATTGATACTGCAAAAGCCGTAGCAGTACTAGCGACAAGTGGAGGTTATATTGGTGACTATATAGGTGCTAGAAAAGTTGCCCAAAATACTCCGATACCACTAATTGCAATACCAACAACGGCTGGGACTGGTTCTGAGGCAACAGATGTTACAGTTATTACAAATACTAGTAATGATGTAAAAATGATGATTAAACAACCAGCGTTTATGCCAACCATTGCAATTGTTGATCCAGTTCTCTGTCAATCAGCACCTAAAAGTGTAACCGCATCTACTGGGGTTGATGCTCTTAGTCATGCAATTGAAGCATACATTTCTAAAAAGTCACAGCCAATGACAGATATACTAGCATTATCAGCGATGGACCTTATTATAAAAAATCTAGTTAAAAGCTATCAAAACGGACAGGATATCGATGCTAGAGAAGCTATGGCAATAGGGTCTCTACAGGCGGGTATGGCGTTTTCTAATGCATCTGTATGTCTGGTGCATGGAATGTCTAGACCAATTGGTGCACTATTTCATGTTCCACATGGAACATCTAATGCCATGCTGTTACCAGCTGTTTTGGAATTTAGTAAATCAGCGTGTATTGATAGGCTCGCGGTGATCGGTCGATTGTTTCAAACCGATAAACAGGAGTTATCAGATATAGAAGCAGCTGATTTAGCTGTAACCGAAGTAAAGAATCTTTGTTTAACTTTACATATTCCGAACTTACAGGATTGGGGAATAGATAAACAAAAGTTCGAGAGTGCTATCAACAAAATGGCCTTTGACGCTATCGAAAGTGGAAGTCCAGGTAATAATCCGAGAGTGCCGACACAGTTAGAAATAGAAGAACTTTATCATATTTGTTATAACTATCAGTTTTCAGATAGAAAGATTTTAAATTAGAATAGCAGAGAGGAAGTTAGACCATGACTACAACAACTAAAAAACTCCTAAATTATATAAATGGTGAATGGGTCGAGTCTCTATCAACAAGTTATATAGAGGTTCCAAATCCTGCAACAGGTGAGGTACTTGCAGAAGTTCCTCTATCATCAAAAGAAGACGTAGAATTAGCTATTAATAATGCTGCAGAGGTATTCAAGACATGGAGTAGGACCCCTGTGCCAAAACGTGCTAGAGTCCTTTTTAAATATCAACAATTATTAATGGAGAATTATGAAGAACTAGCACGATTAATTACAATGGAAAATGGAAAAAACTTAGAGGAAGCTCGTGGTGAAGTGCAAAGGGGTATTGAGTGTGTTGAATTTGCAGCAGGTGCTCCGACGCTTATGATGGGATCAGTATTACCTGATATTGCTACAGATATGGAATCGGCAATGTATAGATACCCAGTAGGAGTTGTTGGCGGGATTACACCTTTTAACTTTCCGATGATGGTTCCATGCTGGATGTTTCCATTAGCAATTGCGTGTGGAAATACATTTGTATTAAAGCCGTCAGAACGAACACCAATATTAGCAGCTAGATTGGTAGAATTATTTACAGAAGCAGGACTACCTAATGGTGTGTTAAATATAGTCCATGGTGCACATGAAGTAGTGAACGGGCTGCTTGAACATCCAAAAGTAAAAGCAATCTCATTTGTTGGCTCACAACCAGTAGCAGAGTATATTTATAAAACGGCAGCAGCTAACGGAAAGCGAGTTCAAGCACTAGCTGGCGCTAAAAATCATTCAATCGTATTAGCAGATTGTAATATCGATAAAGCAGTACAAGGGATCATAGGAGCAGCTTTTGGTAGTGCAGGTGAACGCTGTATGGCTTGTTCGGTTGTCGCTGTCGTTGATGAAATCGCGGATCAACTAGTGGAAAGACTTGTAGAGAAAGCAAACGAATTGAAAGTTGGTAATGGTCTGGACGAAGATGTCTTTTTAGGTCCAGTTATTCGAGACTCACATCGAGAGCGAGTATTAAGCTATATCGAATTAGGAGAAAAGGAAAAAGCAAAGCTTGTCAGAGATGGCCGAATTGATGCCCAAAAGCACGATAATGGTTACTTCCTAGGAGCAACGATTTTTGATAATGTCACAGACGATATGAAAATATGGCAGGATGAAATCTTTGCACCAGTACTAAGCATTGTTCGTGTAAAAGATTTAGAAGAAGCAATCGAACTGACAAATAAATCCGATTTCGCTAATGGAGCCGTCTTATACACATCAAGCGGTCAAGCTGCACGCGATTTCCGTGAATATATCGAAGCAGGAATGCTTGGCGTAAATGTAAACGTACCAGCACCAATGGCATTCTTCCCATTCTCAGGCTGGAAAAAATCATTCTACGGTGACCTCCACGCAAACGGAAAAGACGGAGTAGAATTTTACACAAGAAAGAAAATGGTTACGGCTAGATGGAACTGAAAAGCGGAAGCGCCTTGATCAGAAACGAGAAAACTGGAGACTCTGACGAAGAAGCGGTCTTTGCTTCTGTAGGAGGAGTTGAAGTTTCTCGAGTTTCTAGGCGCTGAAGCTAGACACAAGAAAAGCGAAAGGCGCCCGTTCAACGACGTATGGACTGGACTGAACCCGCATGAGATAAAGGAAACACGAAGAGCGAAGCGATTCGATGTTGACTTATCGCAAGGAGGGAGAGGGAAGTCCACAAGTCGTTGGCGCCTGTAGCTAGACACAAGAAAAGCGAAAGGCGCCCGTTCAGTGACGTATGGACTTCCACAGGATGTGCTGACGTCAACGTTCGCCACAGGACGTGGCGGCTTTTAGTTGACGATCATTATTGCATGCTGCATGAGATAACGGTATGGCTTGTTCCTGTTGAGTACGGTAATCAGATTGAGCGTCTGATTACCGTTTTTAATAATTGCAGTGAATATGGTAATCAAATTGGGCATCTGATTACCGTTTTTGAATTTTGCAGCGAATATGGTAATCAGATTGAGCATCAGATTACCGTTTTTAATTTTTGAAGTGAATACGGTAATCAGAGTAGGCATCTGATTACCGTTTTTTAATTTTGCAGTGGATATGGTAATCAAATTTAGCATCAGATTACCGTTTTTGAATTTTTGAAGTGAATATGGTAATCAGATTGAGCATCAGATTACCGTTTCTGAATTTTGCAGTGGATATGGTAATCAGATCGGGCTTCTAGTTACCACTTTGTTTTTTTTTGTGAACCTTAGTTCCTGTTCAACAACGCATTGACTTGCACAACAGACGTCAAAAATCGCATTGCCGCATATGATAGAGGATAAGTGAAGCCCATCTGCCCACATGAAACTTAAAAAGCTGTCCCGTGGGAATAATCCCTAAAGACAGCTCTACTATTTCTATACAAATTACCTTACTACCTCAACTTGCAGTGGTTTAAGTGCATGTGTTTCGTCAATATGAATAAAAGCATCGTACCGTTTTGATATGCGCGATGGTACATAGTTACCTAGTTGTTCATACTCTGGATGATATATGACTCCAATGGCCCGGTGTCCTATTGTGTCCTCAAATAAATGCTTATTTTTATTCGTAAAAATAAGTGCTTTATTATATGGGCCTGCTTGATGCATAAAATCTTCCCAGCTATTTTTTTCAGCAGGTGGAACGTTCATAACTTCTAGTCCTTCTCCCCACTTTTTCGAAGCAATAACAGAGCCGCGATGTGTTCCAAATCCAATAGCAAAGACTTGATCTTCGCCATAGCGTTCACGCACAATTTGGCCAACATTAACAAGTCCTTCACGCTTCATATCGGTAGCTCGTGCATCTCCAATATGTGTGTTATGCTCCCAAATAATAACCTTAGCCTCATTATCATAATAATTAACGAGTTCTTGTACAGTATCAGCCATATGGTAATCCCTAATATTCCAAGAATCGGTATCGTCCTGGACCATAGCCCGATAATATTGTTCTGCATGTGCAGCAACTAACGCGTTAATCTGCAGGTTAAGGGTTGCTTCATGTGGCTGTTTCTGATGATGATTGGTTCTAATTTTATGAAGAAGCTTTACCACTTCATCAATACAATCATCTGATAAAAATGAGGCAGAGACACCATAATTTTCGGGCCTGCGATTATGTGGTTCGAAGCATGAGAAAGCATTTTTTGCTGTCTCAATGTCAGGCGATCCTATTTTCTCAAGGTATAATATGATTTCCTCCATCGATTCCCAAAGGCTATACACATCAATACCATAATAACCAACCTTCTCATTTGGTGCAGTTTTATTATTATTATAGTTCCTTAGCCAGTTTGTTAGCTCAGCAATTTCTTCATTTGCCCACATCCAAGTAGGCCATCGATTAAATTGCTCTAATGCTTGATAGGCATTCTTATAAGGATCATCATAGTTCTTTATATAACGGTTTACTTCGAAACAGGCGGGCCAATCTCCTTCAACTGCAATGATTGAAAAACCTTTTTGTTCGATCAAACGCTTTGTAATCTCAGCTCTATAAGTGTAAAACTCGGATGTACCATGTGATGCTTCACCGAGTAGTACATATTTTGCATCACCTACAGAATTTATAATGGATTGTAAATCATCATGAGAATGCAATCTATAAGAGTGATCTTTAATATCTTGCACTATTTGATTTACCAAATCATCACCTCAGTTTAAAAGAATGTTGTTAGTTTTCCTAATCAATTTAAAAATAATACTAAATGAAATTATCAAGGGTTTCGTTTAAAATGAATAGGGAATAGAAAATAAGGTTGTGTTTTAAAATGACTAAAAGAATAAATTGTTTTGATTGTAAACATTTTTATGTAACGTGGGATAGAAAGTTCCCTAAAGGCTGCCGGGCATTTAACTTCAAAACGTCAACGATGCCATCTGCTGCTGTTCTTCAATCATCGGGAAGTCATTGTTTAAAATTCGAACAAAAACAAATAAAAAAATAGGGTCTTTCTACGGAGGTTAGGAAAATGCACATTCCTTTAAATAAAGTTTTAGAAAAAATGCAGTTTGAATTGCAGCAGGCTAAACAATCGGGCAATGAGAGTAAGGTAAGAAACCATGTATTAGTAATCCAATCATTATGTGACCTTATTCTAGATGATCGAGTCAAAAAGGAAGAAGAGAGCACTAATTCCAATATTCAGTTCACGAACGATCAGAATAATCCTATGATTGCTTCCCCTCAGAAAATAGAACATGAAAAGGGTGACGGCAACGGTAATTCCATTTTTGATTTTTAGGGAAGCCACTAATATTATTTGCTATTAAAGTAAAAACTTTAGAATAAGCAAAAATATGGGGGTCATAAAAATGCCAATCACATCTGGAAATGGTGGTTATAATGATATATTTGCATTTGATGAAGTTGAATCAGGGGCAGATGTAAAGCTAAACGAAGATCGCTATGAAGTATTTGTTAATAATCAGTTTGTTGGCCATAAAACATTATTAAATCAGGGTGACCATCTTAGTGATGTTGACGATTTCCTGAAAAAACAGGGTGTAACCGATTTTATAACAACGGTAGATGGTGATCACTACACTATTCAAACAATAAAAGATGAAAATAACATTCAAGCTGCTTTAAAGGTTTATTTTAATAATAGATAGTATGAAAAAAGGGTGGAGCATAGAGCACCCTTTTACTATGCAATAAAGTAATAAATAGATTAAAGAGGACAGTCATTCCTTTATTCTTATAATATGGTTAATTATTGGGCCTAGAGGGGACTGTGGTTCCTCTATTTGGTGGAAAGATAGCTATTTTCCTATGATTTCTTGCAAATAAG
Organism: Cytobacillus sp. S13-E01; assembly: GCF_029193815.1. Classification (GTDB taxonomy): domain Bacteria; phylum Bacillota; class Bacilli; order Bacillales; family Bacillaceae_L; genus Bacillus_BV. The sequence continues at coordinate 123,210 of NZ_JARFVC010000008.1, read as the reverse complement.
GGATTCTAGGTCCTCAAAACTCGTCAAAATCAAGTATATAATTGAAATAGCGGACTCTGTGTCCACATCTTCTTCTACTACTACTTCTTCTTACACAGTCTAGGAAACCATACCCATGAAGCTCTGTCAGGAGAGAAGACCACTTAATTTTTCAAAGCGAGCTAAGAACATTTCACGTTTAAAATAAAGGTCATGTGCGTCTTCTACTGTAATTTGTTTAAATGTTATAGTCCCACCTGGGGGAACTTGTGCAATCTTAGCTATATCAACTGAAATCACAGTTCCAATCCTTGTATAGCCACCAGTTGTTTGCCTGTCAGCTAATAGGATTATCGGTTGTCCGCTGCTAGGAACCTGGATCCCTCCTAAGGGAATTGCATCTGAAGCTATGTCGGCTGATGATTTATGTTCTAGTAAGTAATTCCCTTTTAAGCGGTAGCCCATCCTATCACCTTGGACAACTTGAAAGGGCTCACTAAAAAATCGCTCGATAGATAGTTCAGTAAACGCATCTTTATGTGGGCCTAAAATAACATGTACAGTAACATCATTTTTAAAAACAGGCCTTAAGTTCCAACTTAGTCCTTTAGTTTTATTTAGGGTAGGAGAACCGTAGATTATGTCGCCTTTGGAAATACTTGTCCCTATTCTAGCTTTCCCGTAAAATGATTTACTTCCTAAGACTGGTTTAATGTTAAAACCACCTGCAACAGAAAGATATGCCCAAACTCCAGAAATAGGTTTACCAAATGTTATCTTATCTCCTTTGAATACTTTAAAGGATTGCCACATCAAGGCTGGTTTTCCATTAATAGTTGGACTCAGATCCCCACCACAAATAGCAATTAAAGCTTCCTCGGCCTCTACTAAAAGTGTTGGGCCAAGCATAGACATTTCTAAGCAAACTTCATTTCGATTATTTCCTACTAGTAAATTGGCTAACTGAAAAGAATAGCTATCTATGGCACCTGACGTTACTACACCATATTGCTGATAGCCATGACGGCCGATGTCTTGAAATGTTGTTAGCAGACCTGTCTTAATAACTTTAAAAAGTTCTTTCATAAAATCACCCAATTGGTTTAATTGTAATACCTTTATCTGTTAATTTTTGACGTAAAGTTTGAGCGAACAGGAGGGCGTGCTCATTATCTCCATGGACACAAATCGTATCAGCTTGAAGTGCAACAGTATGACCATCAATTGAAGTTACCGTATTTGTGTCAATCATTTGAATCACCTGATTTAACGCCGTATCAATATCTTCAATTACTGCACCACTTATTTGTCTTGAGGTAAGGGACCCATCTTGCTGATAGGTACGATCTGCAAATACTTCTGAGGCAGTCCTTAGTCCGGCCTCATTTCCTGCTTTAATGAGCTCACTACCGGATAACCCGAATAGTAGTAGATGCCGGTCAAACAGTTTTACAGCTTTAACGATGGCATCAGCAATAGGTCGTTCATTTGCCGCAACATTGTATAAAGCGCCGTGTGGCTTAACATGGTGTAAAGTTACTTCGTTTGCTTTACAAAACGCATCAAGTGCCCCAAGTTGATATAATACGATATCAGTAATTTCCTGGGGCGTATTTGGTATCACTCTTCGACCAAAGCCTATTACATCCTGAAATCCAGGATGTGCACCAATCGCAATTTTTTTCTCTTTTGCTAATTTCACCGTTTTTTGCATAACATGCGGATCACCTGCATGGAAAGCGCATGCAATGTTTGCGCTTGTCACATGATCTAATATAAGCTCATCATTACCGATTTTAAAAGCTCCATAGCTTTCACCTAAATCACAATTAATATCAATGCTTTTCATCAATTACCACATCCCGTTTAATGACATAAGTTCCATTGTTAACATTGCTTTCTATTTTATAAAACTCTTCTTCACTAATTGGTACAAAGCGAATAAAGTCGCCAGCTTTTATTAAAAAGGGTATATTAGCTTCAGGATTAAACAATGTTAGAGGAGTTTGTCCAATTAGATTCCATCCACCAGGTGATTCAATCGGGTAAACCCCAGTTTGATCTCCGCCAATCCCTACTGCTCCTCTTGGTACATTTAATCTAGGTTCAGATAGACGAGGTGTCTTAATTTCTTCACGCAATCCTTTTAAATATGGAAAGCCAGGTAAAAACCCGATCATATAGACTAGATATTGGGTACCAGCATGAAGCTTAATAACTTCATCCTCGGTTAGATTATGAATCATTGCAACACGAGAAAGATCTTCACCAAACCCTTTTCCATAGCAAACAGGAATAGAAATCACTTCTTTTTTAAAAGACTGATCAGATTGGAATTTATATTCGCAAATTTTTGTTAAAAAAATACAAAGATTACTGTAAGACTGTAACATAGGGTCATAATAAATTGTTAAAGTACGAAAGGCTGGTACAACTTCAATTACTCCAGCTAGCCTATGATTAATTATTTCATCCGAGGTTCTACGAATGTGCATATTTAACTTTTTCGAAATAGGCTCTTCAAACAAAATTTGAACTGCTTTATCACCTAGGGGTGAAAGGGAGAAATTCATAGTACATCATCCTATCTCAGATAGTATCTTGTTAATTAAAACTATATCATATGTAAAGCAGATAATCGTGAATGTTGAAATTTTCGCTGAGTCGTTTATTATTAGGATATGTTGGACTAGTTACTTATTAAAGGAGCATACAAAAATGAAGCTATTTATAATTTTAGGTGCAATTAATGCATTCTTGGCAGTTGCATTAGGTGCCTTTGGTGCACATGGTTTAGAAGGTAAAATTTCTGAAAAATATTTAAAGACTTGGAATACAGGTGTTACCTACCAAATGTTTCACGCAACGGGATTATTTATTGTGGCGCTTTTAGCAGCTAAAGTCCCTGGATCAACGATGCTAACGTCTGCAGGGTGGCTAATGCTAATTGGTATAATACTATTTTCAGGAAGCTTGTACGTACTAAGCACAACAGGTATCAAAATTTTAGGCGCAGTCACACCCTTTGGAGGACTCGCTTTTTTAGCAGCATGGTTATTAATAGCGATAGTTGCTATAAAATCACTGTAAAAGATAGGAAAGGAGTGTCTATATTGCTAGACACTCCTTGCTTAACTTATTTGTGCATCCAAAGACTCTAGTTATCTCGGAGGATAAGCACTTAAACCAGGAGCACCCGCCGCATAAGGATACTCATAATCTAACTCCTCATTGAATGTTACATAGTCTAAATAAACCATTAATAATAAATGACGCATACCTGTTTGTGGATCACTTATGATAATATGATCACGACCTGCTGCTTCAACTATGCCTTTAAATGTCTTTGCGTTGCCATTGAATGACATATGAACCGTTGCTAGCTTTCCTTTGTTTAAACGAAGGATATTTTCGATATAGGATGCTTCTAATGGAAGCATCCCAGGTACATCAGCACCAGCCTGTTGTGGTACACCAGGTGCACCAGGTATATCTAAACCTTGAAATTGTTGAGGATACCCTCCATACCCGTTTTGCTGTGCAGGTGCGAAGCCATGGTATGGGTTATAGCCTTGTTGAACATACCCACTGCCATATCCTGCATAAGGATTTGTCATTCCTTCATAGGGATTGTTGTGTTGACTCATGTAAATACCTCCTCAGATTACTAAGTATTCTTAGATTCTATCTTTTTATTTCTCTTAGATAGCTCAGCTGTAAACTCATTCGACCAGAAATTAAAACGTTGTATAAACAGATGGACAGTCCGCTGATGTTGGTTTATAGAAACAGTGTGCTTTATATCTACCAACGTTCCATTGATCGTACCATTGTGGTGGACAATCACCGCTAGGTTCAAAAAACCATAATGAAAATTCAGCAGGGTGAAAGCGTTCTCCTTTGAGTACCCTTCTTGCTAGTTCAATTTCTTGTGGTCTAGCTGCCTGATAAAAATACCCTTTTTGAGTTGCTTCAAATCCACCAGGACTTTGAAATACCATTTTTCGAATGTTAGTTATTTTTTTAAAGTCAAGGCACGCTGATCTTGCACGATTCACACCAACATTTCCAACTAAAAGCATACCTAACTTACCTTCACCCTCAGCCTCTGCACGTAAAAGTCTCGCTAAAAGCTTAACATCTTCCTCGGTATGTGCTACTACTGCCATTTTCTCACCTCACTCTAAAGAAAGAAATGAATGATATCACCTAAGCACCCATTGTAAATAGGTAATTCCATCAATTTCACACTCTTTCACTCTTTATAACGTATTGATGGAGGTGAAAATGGGTTACAACTTTTTTTATAAAAGTTAAAAAGAAAGTTGACCAATAGATATCCGGTCACTACACATTACTATGTAGATAGGATTGTAAATATGACATGTATCGGACTTGAGTAATAGAAAAAAGTGTAGCGAAAATAACAGGTCCTGGTTTACATAGAAAAAGGCAGCCCTTAGGCTGCCAAATCATAAACTAAACGTGTAAAAACTTTGAGATCTTGTCTTCTTCTAGTAAATTTCCTACGAAGAAAGCACCGAAGTCACCATAACGGGCACTTACTTCGTCAAATCTCATTTCGTATACAAGCTTTTTGAATTGAAGGACATCATCTGCGAATAAAGTAACGCCCCACTCGTAGTCATCAAAACCTACAGATCCAGTGATAACCTGCTTTACTTTACCTGCATATTGACGGCCAATCATTCCGTGTTTACGCATCATCCCGCGACGATCTTCCATCGGAAGCATATACCAATTATCTTCACCTTGGCGCTTTTTATCCATTGGATAAAAACACACATGCTTAGCCTTAGGTAAAATGGGATATAAACGTTCTAAGATTTGTGGATTTTGATATGGGTCTTCACCAGCAGGCAAATAGTTACTCAACTCCACTACAGATACATAAGAATGAACAGGAATAGCAAACTCTGCTAGCTTTGATTTATTAAATTCATTTTCGATTTCATTTAATTCTTCCATTGTTGGGCGAAGAATCATCATCATGAAATCTGCCTTTTGACCAACAATTGTGTACAGTGCATGACTACCTTGCTTATTGTTTTGTGTAGAATTCCACTTTTCTAATAAGCCATGATATTCGTGAATGGCTGCCTGACGCTCGTCACTTGATACACTTTTCCATAATGACCAATCGATTGTACGAAAGTCATGTAAACTATACCAACCATCTAGTGTTTGAGCTGCTTCACTCATTAATAATCACTCCTATTTAAAATTAAGTTTATTTAGTATGTATTCAATCACTACTATATCATAGTTTTTCCTTTCGCCAAGTCGTTAAACATTCAACAAATTAAAACTACTAGTAAATCAGATTAAATTCGTGATTGTATGGGAATTATTGAAGGGTAGAGAAAAATATAGTTCATAAAATTGTAACAATAGCAGGAGTCTCAGCTGTTTTCATTTTGACAAAAAGAGCTTATCCTTTACATAATAGATTTCGGGATATGATTAAATCCACGAACATACATGCTGTATAGACCTTAAAAAATGTAGTATCTTTCAGGAGGAATTACGATGAGTGATTTATTCACAGTGTTAAAACAAAAAGTAACAGGAAAAGGGATTAAAGTAGTATTTCCAGAAGGGCAAGATGAGCGGATTTTAGAGGCGGTTAATCGTTTAGGAAATGATCAAGCTGTTATTCCTATCGTTATTGGGAATAAAGGTGAGATCCAGAGCAAAGCGAAAGAGCTAAATCTATCACTTGATCATGTTCAAATCTACGATCCTCAAAATTACAGTGAGATTGATGAGCTCGTAGCAGCATTCATCGAACGTCGCAAGGGAAAAGTGACAGAGGAAGATGCACGCAAAATCTTACTTGATGAGAATTATTTTGGAACCATGCTAGTGTATCTGGGAAAAGCTCATGGCTTAGTTAGTGGAGCCGCACACTCAACTGCAGATACAGTTCGACCAGCCCTACAGATTATTAAAACAAAACAAGGTATTAAAAAGACTTCTGGCGTATTCATTATGGTTCGTGGCGATGAAAAATATGTATTTGCAGATTGTGCCATTAATATTTCTCCTGACAGTCAGGATCTTGCTGAAATTGCAGTTGAAAGTGCAAATACCGCGAAAATGTTTGATATCGAACCTAGGGTAGCGATGCTTAGCTTTTCAACAAAAGGCTCAGCTAAATCGCCGGAAACGGAAAAGGTAATCGAGGCAGTAAAAATAGCGAAGGAGCTGAATCCTAACCTTACGCTAGATGGAGAGTTCCAATTTGATGCTGCCTTTGTAGCTTCAGTCGCGAAAAAGAAAGCACCTGATTCAGAAATACAAGGCGATGCCAATGTATTCATTTTCCCAAGTCTTGAAGCGGGGAATATCGGCTACAAAATCGCACAACGTTTAGGTAATTTTGAAGCAGTAGGGCCAATTTTACAAGGCTTAAATCAACCAGTAAACGATTTATCACGTGGATGTAATGTCGAAGATGTGTATAAGCTTGCCTTAATTACTGCGAGCCAGGCTTTATAATGAGCCGTATGGTTACCTTTATTAAAAGGTAAGAAAGTATAAAGTTATTTATTTTGTGTCTAGCTCCGGGCGCGCCTTGCGTTTTTCTTAAGATAAGAAATCGTAAGAATTTATGAACTTGGTTTTGCTGTCTTGCTTGGGGATCCCCGCTTTTCGTTTTGAGCAAACCTTTAATGCCGTGGTATAATAAGTTAGCTTTTTTGATAGGAGACATACTGTAATGCATACAAACTCATCACTTTTATACCAGCATGAGTGGAGAATGATTGATCATACAAGTCGAGGCTCTCATTTTGAAGCGCTCCAATCTTTTGCATTTGATGATACATTATGTGCATCAGTTGGAAGTGGACAATCTCAGTCCATAGCTCGCTCTTGGGTGCACTACAATACAATTGTGTTAGGGATACAAGATACAAAACTTCCGCACTTAGCGGAGGGTATCCGCTTTTTAGAGGAAAAAGGCTACCGAGTGATCGTCAGAAATTCTGGTGGATTGGCTGTGGTTTTAGATGAAGGAATTCTAAATATCTCCCTCATTTTTCGTGATACAGAAAAAGGAATTGATATAAATAGAGGCTACCAGGCAATGTTTAAACTAATTAGGAAAATGCTTGAAAAGTACAATGTACTAATTGAAGCGAAAGAAATAGTAGGTTCCTATTGTCCAGGTAGCTATGATTTGAGTATAAATGGTCAAAAATTTGCGGGGATATCACAACGTCGCCTGCGGGGTGGAGTAGCTGTTCAAATTTATTTAGGGGTTGCTGGTAGTGGTTCCGCGCGGGCCGAGCTTATCCGTGACTTTTACAGTTTGTCGCTAAAGGGCGAGCAAACGAAATATAGCTTTCCTGAGATAAAGCCTGAAACGATGGCATCCTTGTCAGAGCTTTTAGGTGAAGAGCTAGATGTTCAAACACTAATGCTATATCTATTACAAACGTTGAAAAACGAGAGTGAAAAACTATTTTCGTCCCAGCTTAAGGAAGAAGAAATGGAGCTTTTTTACTATAACTATCAGCGGATCATTGATCGGAATACTAAAGTGTTGGAGGAACTTTAAGAAGAGTGTTAAATCCTTATGGATTTAGCACTTTTTTATTATTTAGGAAACGAGAGCTTTATAGGGAATGCTATCTACTTTTTTGAAAAATAATGGAGAAATGCATGTCGGTGGTGGGCAAATACATGCTTGCAACGGTTATTAGGCGATTATGTCAGGCGCGTATTCTAATTTTCGGAAGAGAAAATGGGTATAGGTTTCCAAATAAAAGGTAATACCCGCCTGTTTTCGTGAAATACTTTTCGATTTTGTAAAATACCTGCCTATACTATTCTGAATTGTAAAATACCCGTCTGAAACGGAAAAATACTATTTTACCTGTTTTTTCAGACATACTTAATAAATAAAAGACTAGCTTTATTTCCGATTATAAGGAAATACGTGCGCGATTTTACGAATTGTGTGCGCCAACTAATCAAATAAGTGACAAAACAAACGAATTATGTGCGGAAAATCAACGTTTATGTGCCAAAAAGATCGATAATATGTGCAAACGCCTAAACACACTCAAAAAACGCCCAGGCAGATTACTTACCCAAGCGTCTCAATATAGTAAAGTGGCGCATGCACCAAAAATTATTCAGCGACTTTCTCTAAATTACCATTACGGTCCATTTTAAATTTTGTGGCAGGACGCTCTTCTTCATCAAATAAGACTAGTTTTCTCGCGCGATTCATGATTTTCATTAATGTTTCGTAATCCTCTTGAATAGAGACGGCACTTTGCTCAAGCTTAGACACCTTTTTCATAAGCTCTTCATTTTGCTTGATCATCTCGTTATTTTCTCTTTTTAATCTCTCATTCTCTCTATATAATGTTTCTGTATTGTTGTTTCTACCTTTTAATGAATGTAAAAAAGAGATTACGTGCTCAATTGAAACTGGAGCATTATTTTGTTTTGCAGGCTCACTAGTTTCAAATGTTTCAGTAAGCGAAGATCCAAACTCTTCAAGTACTGTTGCAGGTGGTGTATAGAGTAAGGTCTTTTTTACAGGCTGTTGTTGTCCAAGTGCTCGTTGTCTTTGTTTACGCTGTTTCTTTGACAGTGCAAGTGCTTTCTCGTAGTCATGTCTAACAACTGCATTCCATCGAAATCCACAAGCAGCAGATGTTCTATTTAAACGGTCTCCCACTTCTTCAAATGCATTTAACTGTGTGCTACCTTCACGTACATGTCTAAGTACAGTTTCTGCCAACAATAAATCATTTTCTTCTGACCAAGCATCTTGTCTTTCTTTCATTATACTCAACTCCCAATTTATATATAGTTTGGTTGCATGATTAAGCAATCATTGCTTTCTTTACTACTATCATTTCCAAGAGAATCAATGTTTATACTAAAAACCTTAAAAGGATACTAGATTTAATTTGATATCCGGTGAAAAGCGTCTGACTAGCAACACTCACGCCTGTGGCGAACTACTAAGTCAGCAAATCCCAATGGAAGAAGGTGGCGTTTGTCTCTGAAGGTTTTGGCTTATGACCCCAGGGCCGATAACGCTTGGAGCTAGACACCAAGATCAGATGGAATATTCAAAGTAACTACAGTCTTTTTTTGGAATTGGCTACGGATACTTGCAAAGAATGTCGATAAATTGTAAAATACCCCTTAGCGGATCAAGAGGTTAATGGGTGATAATTACCCTTGTAATAGGCAAAGCAAACCTTATGTGGTGAGCCATTTAATGCCTCCAAGAAGAAAGGATTTGTAACGGTATGACAAATGAATTTCGAATTTGTGATGACTGTCAGGCAACTAATGTTAAAACATTGCTTCCTCGTCTTAAAACAATAGATCCAAACGCTAAAATTGATATTGGCTGTCAGTCATATTGTGGACCGGGCAGAAAAAAATCGTTTGCGTTTGTAAACAATCGTCCTTTGTCAGCACTTAATGAAGATGAGCTGATCGAAAAAATAGATAAGAAGCTAAACAAGAACTAAAAAATCGCCTTTAATTTCAAAAAAGAGGTGATTTTTTATTGAAAAATTTGATGGCGAATTTTGTTCGAAAATGGGTTTTATTAAAAAAGATAAGAAAGCATAAAAATTTGAACCTAGTTTTAGTGTCTAGCTCCGAGCGCCATCGGCTCTATGGTATAAGCCAATCCGTCCGGAAGGTAAAGAACAACCTTCCAGCCGGCTTGTCTTATGCTTGACTGCACAGGATGTGCTGATGTCGATGTGCGCCACAGGACGTGGCGGGTTTTAATCGACGCGCCTTGCGCTTTTCTTACTACCATTAAACTATATAATAGATAACAAGCTATAGATGGAAGAGGTTACAGTCATGACAAATTCCAATGGAAAATTAAGTGAAGAAAAGGTATTTAAAGACCCTGTCCACCGTTACATCCACGTTAAAGATCAGCTGATTTGGGATCTAATTGCGACAGCGGAGTTCCAACGACTTCGTCGAATTCGTCAGCTTGGTACAACCTATCTTGTGTTCCACGGTGCGGAGCATAGTAGATTTAATCATTCATTAGGTGTGTATGAAATTGTCCGAAGAATTATTGATGATGGCTTTAAGGACAAACCACATTGGGATAATCAGGAACGGTTATTATGTCTTTGTGCAGCACTACTTCATGACTTAGGCCATGGTCCTTTTTCACATTCATTTGAAAAAGTGTTTCATCTTGATCACGAAGATTTTACTCAGAGTATTCTAGTAGGTGATACCGAGGTCAATGGAGTCCTTAGGAGAATGGGAAGTCAATTTCCTAAGAAAGTGGCGGAGGTCATTGCTAAAACCTATAAAAATAAGCTTGTCGTTAGCTTGATTTCTAGTCAAATTGATGCCGATCGCATGGATTATCTACAACGAGACGCGTACTATACAGGCGTTAGCTATGGACATTTCGATATGGAACGCATCTTACGTGTCATGCGCCCACAGGAGGATCAGGTTGTCATCAAGAATAGTGGCATGCATGCAGTAGAGGACTACATTATGAGCCGTTACCAAATGTACTGGCAAGTATATTTCCACCCTGTCACAAGAAGTGCAGAGGTGATCTTGACTAAAATTCTTCATCGAGCTAAAAAACTTCACCAAGAATACTACTCTTTTAAAATACAACCCATACATTTTTACTCGTTGTTCGAAGATGAACTTAACCTACAAGATTACTTAAAATTAGATGAATCAATTATTTTATATTATTTTCAAGCGTGGCAGGAAGAAGCTGACCCTATTTTAAGTGACTTATGTCGCCGATTTATTAACCGTAACTTATTTCAATATGCAGAATTTAGTCCAAATAATGAGCAAATGATGAAGCTGATGGAGCTTACAAGCTTATTTAAAAAGGCGGGTATCGATCCTGATTATTATTTGGTTGTTGATTCTTCCTCCGATTTACCCTATGATTTCTATCGTCCGGGTGAAGAAGAAGAGAGATTGCCAATTCATTTACAAATGCCAAATGGAGAATTACGTGAATTATCACGACAATCTGACATTGTCGATGCCATTTCTGGTAAAAGACGGACTGACCATAAATTATACTTTCCTCTAGATTTTATTAAGGATTTATCAACTAAGCGAAATATAAAGAAAAAAATACAAGAACTACTTGAGATTGAATAATAAGTTATGGAATCAATGTACATAACTTGCAAATTGGATTTTTTAAATGGGAGTGACGGGGCTTTGTTAACTGAACACGCAAAAATTATGAAGGCATTTTCGGAGGCTGGGGAAATAATCGGTCGAAAAAAGCTTCAGAAAATGATATATATAGCAAAAAAAGTAAATTTTCCTTTTTATGAAAGGTATGATTTTCATTTTTATGGTCCATATTCTGAGGAACTAACATTACGAGTAGAGGAACTATGTAACTTAGGCTTTTTAGATGAGATTAAAGAGAAAAAAGGTGGCTATTTTCAATACCGTTACACATTAACTGAAACAGGAGAGCAGTTTTTAAGTCACTACCAATTAGAGGATATGCCTCCACTAAAGGAATGTATAGTGGATTTAAATGAACAAAATGCGCGTTTCCTAGAATTAGTCTCGACCGTTCTTTATTTTGAAAATCTCGATAAAGCTGAGGTCGCAGAAAAAATTCAAACGCTAAAGAGTAAGCAAAGGTACACAGCCGACGAAATTACTGAGGCGTATGCTTATATCGAAAAGCTCCGAGGACAAGTAATCTGTTCATAAAGGAAACTTCCCTTAGTGGGGGTTTTCGTTCATCCCCCACTTTGTGGGTTAGTTGACCTTATAACTCTGGGGGCACGCACGTCCTGTGCGGCTACGCCTTACTTGAAACATCCCTTTAGCTATCCCGTTCTACCGAGGGCTATTCCTCTTTTAGAAGAAAGCACTCGGTAGAACACGATTCCCTTTGGTTTCCCCATTTAAACTTTTTCGTATTCTCTATGTTTTAAAGTGGGCGATTTAATGCCCGTTAATGCGGGATAAAAAAGGAGTTATTTGCACTTTGCTGCAAATAACTCCTTTTTGTATGGCGCCATCATTCCTGTGGTCATAAGCCAATCCCTTTAATAAGGAAAAACCACCTTCTTGAATAAACCGTCTTACGCTTGACTTGCACAGGATGTGTTGATGTCGATGTTCGCCACAGGACGTGGCGGGTTTTAATCGACGCGCCGATAGGCGGGCGCGCCTTTCGCTTTTCTTATTAATGTGGTAAAAATACTAATTGATAGAAGAACAAGACTGCAAATAAATAAACAAGTGGGTGAACTTCTTTCCATTTCCCTTTAACTACTTTCATTAATGGATATGAAATGAACCCTAATGCAATACCAGTAGCGATACTTGATGTTAAAGGCATGCTTAAAATAATTAAAAATGCCGGGAATGCTTCGTCTAATTCATTCCACTTGATGTGAGCAATGCTTCCCATCATTAAGCTCCCTACAATGATTAGAGCTGGTGCTGTAATCGCTGAAATCCCTGAAACTGCCCCTACAAGAGGGCCGAAGAAAGCTGCAACTCCAAATAAAATCGCAACAGTTAATGTTGTCAAGCCAGTCCTTCCACCAGCAGCAACACCAGCAGATGATTCGATATAGGCACTAGTTGGACTTGTACCAAACATAGCTCCAGCCGTTGTCGCAACAGAATCAGCAAGCAAAGCTTGGCGAGCGCGTGGCATTTTGTTGCCTTTCATCAAGCCAGCTTGTTGAGCAACTCCAACCATTGTTCCTGTCGTATCAAAAATAGTGACTAATAGGAATGAAAAAACAACAGCATATAGTCCATACTGAATGACATCACCAAATGCTGTGAATGGATTTGCAATGATAAACCCCTCAGATAAAGTTGGAAGGGAAACAAAGCCCTCGTTAAATTCTAATTGACCAGTTAAAAATGCAATGCCCCCTGTTATCAGCATCCCTATAAAAAGAGCGCCGTGCACATTTAGAGACATTAAGACAAGTGTAACTGCCAGTCCAACCAAGGCTAAGACAACTAAAGGATCACGAAGATCCCCTAGTGTTACTAGATTTGCTTCGTGTGCTATAACGATTCCAGTTAAACGTAGACCTATAAATGCAATAAATAAACCAATACCAGCTGTTATTCCATGCTTTAAATTCTCCGGTATTGCTTCAATTAATTTTTTACGAAAAGGAGTTAGTGATAAGATAACAAATATAATACCAGCAAGAAAGACGGCCGAAAATGCAACCTGATAGGAAATGTTTTCATTCCCACCTACAACGGAATATGCAAAATATGCGTTAAGCCCCATTCCTGGTGCAATTGCAATTGGATAATTAGCAAACAACGACATCCATAGTGTCCCGATAATTGTAGCGATAATGGTTGCCGTGAAAACTTGATTAAACGGTACACCAGCATCTGAGAGAATAACTGGATTTACAATAACGATATAAACCATTGTTAGAAATGTCGTAATACCAGCAATAACCTCTGTTCTTACATTTGTATGATGTTCAGCCAATTTAAACATTTAAGAAAACCTCCAATAAATACGAACGATTTAAACACACCTCTACTATAATATTCGCTTTAATGACTAAATGCAATGAATTTATCCGAAAAAAAGAAGCCTTTTCCTAGGCTTCCCCAAAACTTGCTTATTGATCACTAAGGCGTTTCCCACCTACGGCATAATGATTTTTAGACATCTCTTCAATAAAAACAGTAATTTTTTCTTTTGGTGCTCCGCTTGTTTCTGAAACAGCATCTGTTACTTTTTCAACTAGCGCTCTTTTCTGTTCTTCAGAACGACCTTCAAGCATTTTTACAGTAACGTACGGCATGTTGACCTCTCCTTATCTTACCTCATTTAATGGCGTTTATTGTTTTTTAAAACCTTATGTAAAAATACGTTTGGTCAGTAAACGTATTTTTAATTTCTTACATCATTATTGTATACTGATACTATATAGGAAATAAAGGAAAATGAAATGTTTTGAAAAAAATAACTTAAAGGGGAAAAAATGTGGAACAATTTTTAGCTTTTCCATTAGAACAAATTCCATATGTTGTTGCAGTGCTTCTTATTGCATTCACTGTGCATGAATTCGCCCATGCCTTTGTTGCCTATAAATTCGGAGACCCAACAGCTAAAAATCAAGGTAGACTAACACTATCACCTCTAGCCCACCTAGATCCAATTGGTACGATCCTAATTTTCATTGCTGGGTTTGGTTGGGCAAGACCAGTTCCTGTTAACCGCTTTTTCTTTAAAAGTCCAAGGCTAGCGGGTGTGCTTGTTTCAATTGCTGGACCCATCAGTAACTTAATTGTTGCTTCAATTGGATTGAGCTTGCTATTTTTACTTGTAAAGACCGGACTATTAGGATCAATGACTCCGACAGTACAGGATGGAGTAATTATGTTCTTTGAGATGCTTGTGTACTTAAATGTTCTGTTATTTGTCTTTAACCTATTGCCATTTCCACCACTAGACGGATACCGAATTTTAGAGGACTTAGCACCAGCTAACCTTAGAGCAAAAATGACACAATATGAAAGTTATGGAATAATCATTTTTCTGATTTTAGTCATAACACCACTTGATCAGTATACGATTCAACCAATCTTTAGCAAGGTCATACCTTTTGTAATTAATATATTACAAGGGATTTTTAGGCCGCTTTTTGGTTTATAAGTTATTTCAAAAGTAGATTTTTCATACAATATGTTAGTATTATGGGAAAGTAATTAAGAAAGTAGGAGGTATGAGTTCATGGAACAAAAGAAAAAAAATATAGGTTTTAATATCATCAAGAATGATCCTACTGATGGTCATGGTGGATATGGTGGGGGAGCGCTTAGCTTAGAAAACATTTCTCCCGTTTTTATAGATATCGAAAATGAAGATGTATTCGTTGATATCGGTGCAATGCATGGCAGAAGTGTAGTTGAAAAGGGGATTAAGTTCTTACCAAATAAGGAGGGCTTCCCAAATGCAAAACCGTTTTGGCTCGTATGGGTAACCATCGACCGAACAAAAGAAGGCGGTTACTATGCAGGTGTTACTGCTTGTGAAATGACAGTGGATAGAGAAATTCGCCGTGGCTATAAATCATTACCGGAACATGTGAACTTTATGGATAAATCATTAAAAAGAAAAATCATCGTTGATCACATGGATGATCCGTCTAAAAAGCTACTTTCGACCTTTTTGAAAAAACATGATGAAGGAATTTGGAATCGGTCTACTGATGAACTGAAAAAAGGATTAGAAGTAAAGGAATAGTTGGTGTCAATTTAGAGTTTTGTAACAATTTGTGACATTTATGTGAACAAATTGTGTGGGACTTGAGCTTTTTTAATAAAATAAGTAAACTAAATTTACAGTGTCTAACACTCACTGAAGCTAGGACACAAAAAGTCCCAGGAGCATTGCTCCTGGGATTTTTTGATGATATCAGAAATAGAATACGGTAAAAAGAGCAATCAGATGCCCGAAATCACGCAGAAAATAGAAAACGGTAACAAAAAGAGCAATCAGATGCCCGAAATCGTGAAAAAATAGAAAACGGTAACAAAAAAGAGCAATCAGATGCCCGAAATCATGAAAAAAATAGAAAACGGTAATCAAAAGGGCAATCAGATGCCCGAAAACGTGAAAAAAATAAAAAACGGTAATCAAAAGGGCAATCAGATGCCCGAAATCGTGAAAAAAATAAAAAACGGTAATCAAAAGGGCAATCAGATGCCCGAAATCATGAAAAAAATAGAAAACGGTAATCAAAAGAGCAATCAGATGCCCGAAATCGTGAAAAAATAGAAAACGGTAACAAAAAAGAGCAACCAGATGCCCGAAATCGTGAAAAAAATAGAAAACGGTAACCAAAAGGGCAATCAGATGCCCGAAATCATGAAAAAAATAGAAAACGGTAATCAAAAGGGCAATCAGATGCCCGAAATCATGAAAAAAATAGAAAACGGTAATCAAAAGAGCAATCAGATGCCCGAAATCATGAAAAAAATAGAAAACGGTAATCAAAAGAGCAATCAGATGCCCGAAATCATGAAAAAAATACAAAACGGTAACTAAAAGAGCAACCAGATGCCCGAAATCGTGAAAAAAATAAAAAACGGTAACCAAAAGAGCAATCAGATGCCCGAAAACGTGAAAAAAATAAAAAACGGTAATCAAAAGGGCAATCAGATGCCCGAAATCGTGAAAAAAATAAAAAACGGTAATCAAAAGGGCAATCAGATGCCCGAAATCGTGAAAAAAATAGAAAACGGTAACAAAAAGAGCTATCAGATGCCCTCGCCAACCAGTCTATAGTTATTCACTTGGAATTTAATAAAATAAGAAGAACTGCTATGCCCCATTATTCAAAAGTTTTTTGTAAGGACCTCCCAATTGTTTTCTTTGACTCATTTTTTTGCACCAATCACAAATAATATTTTTTGTTATTGTCTATTAAAACCAATCAAATATCCTCTTGAACCAGCCTTTATCCTTGTTCTTATCTTCTAAAGGTTGCTCTTCTTCTTCAATTGTTATTTGATTATCTAGGTGGTCCGTACAATATTCTGTTGGTTCAGTACCTTTTACGTAATAGGTTAGCCGTGAAACTGGGCACGATTCGGTAGCTAATTTTCCATTGTCTGGGTTTACATAGACGCCTTTAACTCCATCAGGGGGCTTAAAGGCTAGTACATTCAGTCCTTTGTGGGCTTCTTCCATGAAATTCGCCCAAATCTGTTTTGTGTATAATTTTTCTGCAGTCAGAGTTATTTTCTCATCCCGATCATAACCAGTCCAAATACCAGCAGTAAGCTGTGGAGAGAAGCCAATCATCCAGCTGTCTGTTTGTGTACTACCTGTCTTCCCTGCGTATTGTCGGGTAAGCTTATCATTAATTGTTTGACCAGTTACACGCGTATAATCATTCAGCTTTTCATCAAAGATTCCTGTCATCATATGTGTCGTCACAAATGCTAGGTTTGGATCTAGTATTTGTTGGTTCTCTGATTTGGCTTCATAAATAGTATCACCCTTATGATCAACAACCTTTTTAATGAAGATTGGCTCCACCTTTTTTCCACCATTAGCAATAATACTATACGCATTAACCATATCAATGACCTTAACACTAGACGTTCCTAATGCTAGGGAGGGTACGTTTACTAGTTTGCTTGAAATACCGAGTTTCTTTGCGGTATTCACAAGGTCGTTTTCTCCAATAAACACATGCGTTTTTACAGCATAGACATTATCAGAAAGTGCCAAAGCTTGTGCTAGTGTGATTTGATCATTTGCATAATAATTATTATAATTTTGTGGTGTATATTGGCTATTGCCCTCATCATAACGAAATGTCGTGACCTCACTTCTTAGTTCAGTAGAGGGGGTAAAACCATTCTCTAAGGCTGCGTAATAGAGAAATGGCTTGAAGGTTGAACCAGGCTGCCTTTGCGCTTGAGTTACTCGGTTAAATGGACTATCCTCGTAATTTCTTCCGCCTATAAGAGCCTTAACTTCCCCTGTATACTGATTCATTGCTATGAAACCTAGCTGAATGTTTGACTCAGGATTGATCACTTTGCTCATTTGCTCTTCAGCGATTTTCTGAAGCTTAGGATCAAGGGTTGTGTATACCCGCAACCCACCCATTTCAATTACACGATCCTCTATGTTTGTTTGTGACTGAAGTACTTTTTTTACAATATCCTGAAAATAGGGAGCGACATAATTTCTCTCTACATCGTCACTAGTTATAAAGGATAGCTTTGTGTTATAGACTTCGTCAGCTTTCCGTTTTGAAATATAGCCGTTTGTTACCATCGATTGGAGGATATCCAATTGACGACTTTTTGCTTTCTCTTTATTTATAAATGGTGAATAGCGGCTAGGTCCCTTAGGGATACCTGCTAACATGCTAGCTTCTGATAATGTTAAATCCTTTGCAGACTTTCCAAAATAGAAATTAGAAGCAGCTTCAATACCATATGCTCCATGGCCATAATAAATCGTATTTAGGTAACCTTCCAAGATTTCTTTTTTACTATAGTTCATTTCTAATCTTACTGTATAAAGTGCCTCTGTTATTTTTCGATTCCATGTTTTTTCATGCTCTAAAAATAAGTTGCGGGCATATTGTTGTGTGATGGTACTGGCACCTTGTACCTTTGCCATCGCTTTTATATCGGCAAGCGCTGCTGCTACTATCCGTTTATAGTCAAATCCATTATGCAAAAAGAAGTTTCGATCTTCAATTGATATAGTGGCATCTATAACTGCAGGTGCAATATCAGTTAAAGGAACCCAATAGCGCTTTTCACCACGGTGACTTTCACCAATGATTGATCCATCACTAGCATAAAATAGCGTCGTTTGTGGAACTGCTAACGGTGGTGCACCCTTTGTTTTTGCATAGGATAAAATACCGATAAAAAATAGCATTAAAAAGATTGATAGGATAAGACCAATAATAAAAAGCGCACGAAGATATTTTATTGTACTCTTCAAACGATCACTTGTAATGATTTCCAACTGATTTCACCTCCACTTAAAACCTCGAGCCGGTGGCATCCGGGGCTAGATACAAAAATTAAATTTAAAAACGCAGGGTATGCGTTTACTTTTAAATAAACGATCTCCATACCACAGTATTAGGCTATTCACTTCTTTTTAAACGTTTTCCAGTAAAAAAAATCTAGTGAATAGTCGGAAGTGAAAGAAGTGTCGAAAATCTTTGAATGACTATCGTTTTCTTTACATTTTTGCTAGTTTCCTCTATACTTTTTTCGTTAGCTTTGAATTATGGAATTCAAGGGAAATAATGGCATTATTTAGCGCTATGTTGTAGGGTGATGTATTTGTAAATTATCGTTTTGAAATGAATGCCTTAGGGTACTCTAAAAATAAATTGCAGGAAGAATGACCGTAGATAAGTCTTTGGTTATTTTTTTAGAAAGGAAGTTACAGAAATGGAATTATGGTTTACAGAAAAACAAACTGAGAATTTTGGAATTACGGCTAAAATTAAACAAACATTACATACAGAACAAACAGAGTTTCAAAAGTTGGATATGGTTGAAACAGAAGAGTTTGGAAACATGCTGATCCTTGATGGGATGGTTATGACAACTCAAAAGGATGAGTTCGTTTACCATGAAATGGTGGCCCATGTCCCGTTATTTACACACCCAAATCCTGAAAATGTATTGGTTGTTGGCGGTGGAGACGGTGGTGTTATCCGTGAAGTCCTTAAACACCCAAGTGTAAAGAAAGCGACATTAGTTGAAATTGATGGAAAAGTAATTGAGTACTCTAAAAAGTTTCTTCCTGAAATTGCAGGTAAATTAGATGACCCTCGTGTTGAAGTGAAAGTGGATGATGGCTTTATGCACATTGCGAAAAGTGAAAATGTGTATGATGTTATTATGGTTGACTCAACAGAACCAGTAGGTCCTGCGGTTAACTTATTTACAAAAGGATTTTATGCTGGAATTTCAAAAGCTCTTAAAGAGGATGGAGTATTTGTTGCCCAAACGGACAACCCTTGGTTTACTCCGGAACTAATTACAAATGTACAGCGTGATGTAAAAGAAATTTTTCCAATAACTCGTCTTTATATTGCAAGCATCCCAACATACCCAAGTGGTTTATGGACGTTCACGATTGGCTCAAAAAAGCATGATCCACTAGATGTAAGCGAAGACCGTTTCCATGAAATTGAAACAAAGTATTATACTAAGGAGCTACACAAAGCAGCTTTCGTATTACCTAAGTTTGTTGCTGATTTAGTAAAATAAGATTTCAACTTTAAAATAGGCGCCAATCCTTTGGTTAGGCGCCTATTACATATGGTAGAGGAAAACACAGGGCGCTCACTGATTGCCCAATGGTGGCGTCAGCAGGATAAGAAACATATACATTCTTATTTTTTAACAAAAACGGAGGGGATCGAAATGCGTTTTGATGAAGCCTATTCAGGTAATGTATTTATTAAAAGTCATCCTTCATTTGAGGAAAGCAAGGCAGTCATTTACGGAATGCCAATGGACTGGACAGTAAGCTTTCGCCCTGGTTCACGATTTGGCCCCGGGCGTATACGTGAAGTTTCAATTGGACTAGAGGAATATAGTGTATATTTAGATCGTCATTTGGAGGATGTTAAATACTTTGATGCAGGTGATATTCCACTTCCTTTTGGAAATCCTCAAAAAAGCATCGATGAAATTGAGCGATTTGTTGATGGAGTTTTAGCGAGTGATAAATTTCCTCTAGGAATGGGTGGAGAACATTTAGTATCATGGCCTGTCATTAAAGCGATGTATAAAAAGTATCCTGACCTAGCGGTAATTCATATGGACGCCCATACTGACTTACGTGAGGAGTATGAAGGGGAGCCATTATCTCATTCCACTCCAATTCGTAAGGCGTGTGAACTTATGGGTCCGCAAAATGTATATTCATTTGGAATTCGATCAGGAATGAAAGAAGAATTTCAGTGGGCAAAAGAGGTGGGAATGTACATTGCTAAGTTTGAGGTATTAGAACCATTAAAGGAAATTTTACCAACATTAACAGGTCGTCCTGTCTATGTAACAATTGATATAGATGTCCTTGACCCAGCACATGCACCTGGTACAGGAACAGTGGATGCAGGTGGAATTACATCTAAAGAGCTGTTGGCGTCCATTCATGAAATTGCAAGATCTAATGTATTTGTGGTTGGTTGCGATCTAGTTGAAGTAGCACCAATCTATGACCCATCAGAGCAAACAGCAAACACAGCAAGTAAACTAATCCGTGAAATGCTGTTAGGATGGGTTAAATAGAATATAAAACGCCAAACAGGACTGTTAATCATGCTTGTTTGGTATTTTTTTAGCCGTTCTTAGTCGGCTCCCCGGTATTCCCTAAAAAAATCGACTCCTTTCTAACAATCTGGCCGCAAACATTGAAGTTTTCTAGCAGAATGATTATACTAATGAAGTTATGGAAGTAGCCCGTAAACCACGTGGGCATGACCCCCGGGAGTAAGTTAGAGTTGTCAAAAAATGAAACCTACATATAAGGAAGTGCAATTTTTCGTGGATCAATCTCTAGCAGCTGGACACCCAATCAAAGTTAAGCTAGTAACGGAAATTCGGCAAGATAATAGAAAACAACATGTTGCAATTGAAGCAAATGGTCAATACTACATAAAAGATGATGCGACTTTTCTTCGATTTACCGAGCGACAAGAGGCTGGAGACGTCAATACGATTGTAAAAATATCTTCACATGGAGTACTTATTCTTCGTTCTGGTGCAGTAAAAATGCGTCAGGTTTTCATAAAAGGTAAACAAGCGATTGGAAGCTATGAAAGTCCATATGGTAGTTTTGAATTACTTACTGATACAAATAATATTGAATTTAAACCATCTAAACATTCTCATCGAAAAGGCAACCTTTTTCTTGCATACCTACTTCAGATGCAGGGAGACAAGGTTGGCAGATATACAATGACGATTACATATGAGGAGGCGAAATAACTTGAACATAGTTGATCAAGTAAAAGAGCGATTAAAAACCGAGGTGAAGGATGCTGTTGTCAAGGCAGGCCTAGCTACAGAGGATCAAATTCCAGATGTCGTATTAGAATTGCCTAAGGAAAAAGCACATGGTGATTATGCAACAAATATGGCAATGCAGCTAGCTAAAGTAGCAAAGAAAGCACCGAGAATGATAGCAGAAGAAATTGTAGATCATTTTGATAAATCAAAGGCTTCTATCGAAAAAATAGAAATAGCTGGACCTGGATTTATTAATTTTTATATGAATAATAGCTATCTAGCGGAATTAGTTCCTACTATATTAAAAGCTGGACCTCACTATGGCGAGACAAATTTAGGTAATAATAAAAAGGTTCAGGTTGAATTTGTATCTGCAAACCCAACAGGTGATCTGCACTTAGGGCATGCGCGTGGAGCTGCGGTAGGAGACACTTTATGTAATATTATGGCCAAAGCAGGCTTTGATGTTTCGAGGGAGTACTATATCAATGATGCAGGTAACCAAATCAACAACCTAGCATTATCAGTTGAAGCACGTTATTTCCAAGCACTGGGTCTTAATAAGTCTATGCCAGAAGATGGGTATCAAGGTGAAGATATTATCGGTATAGGTGCAAAGCTTGCTAAAGAGTTCGGTGATAAATATGTAAATGTAGAGGAAACAGAGCGATTAGCATTATTCCGTGAATATGGTCTAAAATATGAAATGGCCAAGCTTCAAAAAGATTTACAAGAATTTAGAGTTGAATTTGATGAGTGGTACTCAGAAACAACTCTTTATCATAATGGTAAAATTGACGATGCACTTGGGGCATTACGTGAGAAGGGGCACATCTATGAAGAAGATGGTGCGACATGGTTCCGTTCAACTACATTTGGTGATGATAAAGACCGCGTTTTAATTAAAAATGACGGATCATATACGTACTTAACCCCTGACATTGCATACCACCAAGATAAGCTTAAGCGTGGATTTGAAAAGCTAATCAACATTTGGGGTGCCGATCATCATGGGTATATTCCACGTATGAAAGCCGCCATTCAAGCTCTTGGTTATGGTGCAGATACATTGGAAGTAGAGATTATTCAGCTTGTGCACCTATATAAAAATGGTGAAAAGATGAAGATGAGTAAGCGTACAGGAAAAGCGGTAACGATGCGCGATTTAATTGAAGAGGTAGGGCTTGATGCGGTTCGTTATTTCTTTGCAATGAGAAGCGCTGATACCCATTTAGACTTTGATTTAGACTTAGCAGTTTCCCAGTCAAATGAAAACCCTGTTTATTATGCACAGTATGCACACGCACGTATTTGTAGTATGCTTCGTCAAGGTGCAGAAATGGGTATTTCTTACGGAACTAAGCTTGATTTAATAAATACCGAAAAAGAAGTTGAATTATTAAAGAAACTTGGGGAGTTCCCTGCGGCCGTTTCAGAAGCTGCTGATAAACGACTTCCACATCGCATTACCAATTATATTATGGAACTCTCTTCAACACTTCATAGCTTCTACAATGCTGAGAAGGTGTTAGATACAGAGAACCTTGAGCGCACAGCAGCACGTTTAGCTTTAATGAAGGCTGTTCAAATTACTTTACAAAATTCATTAGCATTAATTGGCGTTTCAGCTCCAGAAAAAATGTAAATCATATCCCAAGCCCTCTCACTCACTGAATAGGAGTAGAGGGCCTTTCTATTGGTCAAAATAACAAAATAGACTCTATCCATATGGAGGTTTTTTAAAGATGAAAGAAGTAATTTTATCATTGTTAACAGGTATAATTGTAGGGTTTTTATTTGCACTATTGAAGCTACCAATCCCTGCACCGCCAGCGCTTGCGGGTGTAACAGGGATTGTTGGGGTTTATCTTGGGTTTAAGCTATTTCAAATGATTGCACCAATGTTTGCTAAATAAAGAGGGACAGTTTCTTGTCCCATTATTTATTTATTGTCCTATATGTGCGTTACCGATTTTAGTTCCTATTTGGCATCCCTGCTGGATAATAGTAAGGTGGGATTTTAATCCAGCCTCGTTTTCTCATGAGAGTTTTAAGTGTAGCTCCAAATGTAACGGTTTCGGTGTAAAATTCAATCCATAGCATCCCTAAATCATTACGAATAACGTCAGCTTGACCTTTTCCACACATTGTCATTAGAATCACAAGCTTAAAGGCTACTCCATTTGTAATTTCATCATCTGTTAATTTAACGCCTAGAGGAACCGCATTTGGCTGGGAATCTGGTTTTGCAGGTGTCACATCAGGAAGAGAGATGCCTTCTTTAGTCATAAACTGACTCATCCGCTTAGCTTGTGATTCACACATTTTTACTGCATCTGTTAACATTTCTCTCACTTCATCATCTACTGTTGTATTTAAGCCAATCTCTTCATAGCGAATAAATTCTTCAAGGGTAGCAAGATACTTCCAGCAATCACCAACTTCAATAACGTGTAATGGTGATTTTGGTTCATCATCAACACGTGTTTTTAAAAAATTCCATGCTGCTTCAATGGGATTTCCCAATTAATTTCCACTCCTTTCCCCATTAATTTACCCAAGAAAAAATAATATAAGCCCGATTTACATTTTTAATGAAGGGTAAACTAAATTAACTCTACTAAAGGGGGGTTGTTATGACTAAAAAAACAATACAACAGGAGGAGAGAGCTCGAAACATTTCAGGCTCCTTCCAAGTTGCGGACGATAAAAGACAAAAGGATTTACAGGATATTGACAATGAACAGGGGTTAGATGAGGAATCAATCTATTACGCACGCCAATTTATGGAGGATTAAGAAAGTGGATGTCGGGGTAAGTGATGCCTGACATCCACTTTTTTGATTGTTTAGGAATTTACAAAATTGTAAGGTTGTGTATAACCTCGTGTCTTTGTCTATCTACGTCTAGCTCCGGGCGCCCTGCGCTTTTCATACTTGGATACCTTGTTAAATAGATATTACTACTTAATTATGAAGGTTGAATTGGAATTGTTTTGGAAATATATGCAAGTTCTTCCGATTTATGTGCAGAAATCTACAGTTTATGTGCGGAAACTGATGGATTAAGTGCAAAAATCCATATAATATGTGCAGAAATCCCGGGAATATGTGCATTTGATTCAATTTGTTCAATACTAATTCCTTGCTCATCAACTGTCTGAAGAGTCCCTAGACATGTCAGCTACCACTCAACAGTCCCGCCATCAATCCGCTTAACACCGCGAATTTTTGAGATGTCTTCAATCAACTGAAGACATGCTTTATCCTTTTGTTTTGCTTCAATCATGATGTCGTAATCTTGACCTAGTTCTTTTGTTAGTTTTAGAAAAGGTAAAATGAATTCCAAGTCTACGTAATCAGCGTGACTTCTAAATTCTTTTTCTGATTTAGGTGAAGAAATATGTACTTTTGGAATGATGTCAAAGTGGTCCCATGTTGAAAACACACTAGGTAATAGTTCGGTTAGCCCTGTAGCTCCAAGGTTGGCTTGATGGTGATGATAGTCAAAGACCATTGGGATGTTTTCCTTTTTACAAACGTCAAGTGTTTCTTCAGTTGTATAGGTTTTATCATCATTTTCAAGCGTCATTCGCTTTTTTACATTCTCAGGCAATTTTTTAATGTTCCTATGAAACCTTTTAACAGCTTCAGCTTTATCTCCATACGCACCACCTACATGAATGTTGATATTTGACTGGTTGGCAAGACCCATTCCATCTAATAAATGATAGTGGTATTTCATATCGGTAACAGCATTATCACTTATATGCTCTTTGTCGCTAGTGAACAAAGTAAATTGGTTTGGGTGAAAGCTTACGCGTAGATGAAACATTTTTACTAATCTCCCAATTTCAGCTAACTCTCGCTTGAAAATAGACTGGAAATCCCACATGACCTCAGGATGTGTGGCCAAGGGTACAATGGAAGAAGACATTCGATACAAATGAAGTTCATGTGAAAGATTATAATAAATCATTCGAAGCGTACTTTTAAGATTATGTTTCGTTATTTCTTTTAACTTTTGCTCTCGATCACTTTTCTCGAGTTGTTTCCATCTTGTAAAAGTCATCGTTTTGGAAGGTGAACAGTCCCAAAGTGACAAAGCAGTAGAAACATAACCAAACCGTATTCTCATCTATCATAAATTCCTCCTGTCATGAAAATGGAAAAGAAAGGGTCTTGCTACGACCCTATATTATAAAAAGTGTGATAATAAAGTTGAAATTGACTCTTTGCTTTTTTGTAAAAATGTGCGTTTTTTGAGATCATTTAATGTTAATTCAGTAGAACTAGCGATGTCTTCATGGATTTTTCCTTTTACATGTTGAATAAAAAATGGATCATAAATATAGCAATTAATCTCGTGGTTTAAATAGAGACTACGTTTATCAAAATTGGCCGTCCCGATATCACACATGATGTCATCTATTATAAATACCTTTGCGTGATAAAAACCTTTAAGGTACATAAGGATTCGTGCACCAGCTTGCATTAAAGGGGAAAAATAAGGATATGCAGCATCTTTTACAAAAGGATGATCTGCCTTGTTTGGGATTAATACATTTACTTTAACGCCTCGTTTTAAAGCCTCTAATAAGCCATTCATAACTTTGGCCCCTGGAATAAAATATGGTGAACCAATGGTAATTTCCTTTTTAGCAGTGTTAATTAGCTCGAGAAAATGACTTTGTAAGTATGCCCCATCGGTTGGTACTACTTTCATACTACTTTGTCCGGCTGGTAATGGCGGAAAGAATATAGGATTTGCAAACAAATCAACATTTGTTGCATCGCTCCAATCATATAAAAATTGTTTTTGAAGATCCTGAACACCTTCCCCATCAATTTTTAAGTGATAATCCCGCCAAAAGCCATACTTTGGATCTCTTCCGAGGTATTCCTTACCAACATTAAAGCCACCAACATAACCAATTTTCCCGTCGAAAACAGTAATTTTTCTATGGTTTCTAGCATTTAATGTGTAAAATAAAAAGGGGAATCTAGGTTTATGACCAAGCTGAAAATGGACTCCGCTTTTTTTCAGTTCTTTCCTCATTTGTTTTGAAACTTTACTACCGACCCAGTCAACCAATAGTCGAACCTCTACGCCCTCTTGTGCTTTCTTTTGCAATAAGTTTAAGAAGGTTGTGCTTATTTCATCATCCTTTACGATGTAAAATATAATGTGTATATGGTCTTTTGCATTCTTTAATTCATTAAAATAGTTTTCAAAAAGTTCATTGCCATTCGTGAACAATTTTATATTGCTTTTTCGTAAAGGATATTCACGTTTGTTTACCTTATTAAGGTGATTTTTACGTCCAAGCTTGTAATCAATCCGGAGCCACAAGAATATAATCAGTAGTATGACAAATACCACAACAGTTAGTGTCATATGTTTGCAACCCCTCTCAGTAGGTTCTATTAGTGTAGACTAAATACCGAAAAAATATTTTAATCTCTTTAGAGAGAAATGAGTAGGTGGGTTATTTTAAATATTTTTCCTGATTTTTTCTGCATAAATGTGTTGACTGAATGCTCATTCATAATATAATGGATATAGGAAGTAAAGTCAGAATATTAATTTCTTTTGAAATGTTCGAAAGCAATTTCTACTTTTGAATAAGCAATTCTGCCTAAATTATTCATTTTTTGGATCGGGGTATATCTTAAGACTTATTTTTGAAAGGGGCATGATATAGTGGGTACTTTATTAGTTATTAATTTGATTGCATTCTTAACTGTAACCGCTTACGCAGTATATTTATTTATCTACTTAATTAAGACAAGAATGGAATATATCAAGCTCGGTAAAAAGGTTGAATTTGATCGTAAATTCAAAGAGCGTCTAGATAAGGTTTGGGTCAATGTATTTGGCCAGAAAAAGCTTTTAAAAGATAAAAAAAGTGGTGCAATCCACGTTATGTTCTTTTATGGCTTCATATTAGTTCAGTTTGGTGCAATTGATTTCATTATAAAAGGATTAGTGCCTGGGTCTCACCTTCCACTCGGACCTTTGTATCCAGCATTTACATTCTTCCAAGAAATCGTTACGTTTATGATTTTAGTAGCGGTTGTGTGGGCTTTCCACCGTCGTTATATTGAAAAATTAGTTCGTTTAAAAAGAGGCTTTAAATCAGGACTAGTTCTACTTTTCATTGGTGGATTAATGTTATCAGTGCTTTTAGGAAATGGAATGGGCATTGTATGGCATGGTGAAGAGTTAACATGGAGTGAGCCAATCGCTTCTGGATTTGCTTTTATACTAGGCTGGATTGGTGAAACTGCATCAATCATAGTGTTTTACATTTCATGGTGGATTCACTTGCTGTTCTTATTAACATTCCTTGTGTATGTACCACAATCTAAGCATGCACACTTAATTGCAGGACCAGTCAATGTATTTTTTGGACGCATATCTAACCCTGGTAAACTTGAAAAGATTGATTTTGAAGATGAAAGTCAAGAATCCTATGGTGTTGGTAAAATTGAAGACTTTAAACAAACACAGTTAGTTGATTTATATGCCTGTGTGGAATGTGGACGTTGTACAAACTTGTGTCCAGCAACAGGTACAGGTAAAATGTTATCACCAATGGATTTAATCTTAAAATTACGTGATCACTTAACTGAAAAAGGTGCGGTTGTTACATCTAGAGCACCATGGGTACCGGCTGTTGCATTTTCAAACACAAAAGGGAATCAACTAGCACTAGCTTCAGCAGGAAAAGGTGCTGAGGAAACAGCTGCAACATTAGAAATGGCTTACAATCCAAGCTTAATTGGTGAAGTTATTACAGAAGAAGAAATTTGGGCATGTACGACTTGTCGTAACTGTGAAGATCAATGTCCAGTCATGAATGAGCATGTTGATAAAATTATCGACCTACGTCGTTATCTTGTTTTAACAGAAGGAAAAATGAACCCAGATGCACAACGTGCGATGACAAACATTGAGCGCCAAGGAAATCCATGGGGATTAAACCGTAAAGAAAAAGAAAACTGGCGTGAAGTTCGTGAAGATGTGGTTGTACCAACTGTGAAAGAAATGAAAAAAGCTGGAGAAGATTTTGAATACCTATTATGGGTTGGTTCTATGGGTGCATTCGATAATCGAAGCCAAAAAATTGCATTATCTTTTGCTAAATTATTAAATGAGGCTGGAGTTAAATTTGCAATTCTTGGTAATAAGGAGAAGAACTCGGGTGATACACCGCGTCGTTTAGGGAATGAATTTTTATTCCAAGAGCTAGCAACAAATAATATCGCTGAATTTGAGAAAAATGAAGTGAAGAAAATCGTAACGATTGATCCACACGCTTACAATATATTCAAAAATGAATACCCTGATTTCGGTTTGCAAGCTGAAGTTTACCACCACACCGAACTACTTGCAAAGCTTGTGAAGGAAGGTAGACTCGTTCCTAAATACGAAGTGAATGAAACGATCACGTACCATGATTCATGTTACTTAGGAAGATACAATGAGGTTTATGAGGAGCCACGTGATATCCTAAAAGCAATTCCTGGCGTAAAGCTACTTGAGATGGAACGTAACCGCGAAACAGGTATGTGCTGTGGAGCAGGGGGAGGACTAATGTGGATGGAAGAGGACACAGGAAGCCGAATAAATGTTGCAAGAACAGAACAGGCTTTAGCGGTTCAACCAAGCATTATTAGCTCTGGCTGTCCGTACTGCTTAACGATGTTAAGTGATGGAACAAAGGCGAAGGAAGTTGAAGAAGAAGTTGGAACCTATGATATTGCTGAACTTTTAGAGCGATCAGTAGTTGGTGAAACAAAAGGACTTGCTTCTTAAACCAGCACAAATTTATTAGATTTTAATGAAAATTAAGTATTCAAATTTTCCAATTTTTGCAGTAAAATAGAATAATAGAGTGGTAGAACGCATAAAAAATGAGTCGAGGTGTACGAACGTAGAAGATTGTACACCTCCTTCATTGGACAAAAATCGAGCGAGCGTTCAGTCATAGTTTTGTAAGCGCTTAAAATAGAAATCAACTTAAATTTAATGGGAGGTAGGAATATGGGGAAAACAGTTATTTTAAGCGGTGTGCGTACACCATTTGGAAAATTAGGTGGTTCACTTAGCTCATTAACAGCTTCTGAATTAGGTGGTATTGCAGTTAAAGAGGCACTTGTTCGTGCTGGAGTTGTGGCTGCTAATGTCGATGAAGTCATTCTTGGATCTGTTTTACAAGGAGGACAAGGACAAATACCTTCACGACAAGCGGCGCGACATGCAGGAATTCCGTGGGAAGTAAAAACAGAAACAATTAATAAAGTCTGTGCCTCTGGCCTTCGAAGTGTTACATTAGCTGATCAAATTATCCGTGCTGGTGATGAAGAGATAATTGTCGCTGGTGGGATGGAATCAATGAGTAATGCCCCATATATTTTGCCAAAAGCACGCTTTGGACTTCGAATGGGAGATGCTAGTGTGAAAGATTTAATGGTTCATGATGGATTAACATGTAGCTTCAATGGCGTTCACATGGGAACATACGGAAATGAAACGGCTTTAGAGTTAGGTCTTACACGTGAAGCTCAGGATGAGTGGGCATATACAAGCCATCAACGTACAGTTACAGCAGTCGAAACAGGAAAATTAGCTGAAGAAATTGTTGCGGTAGAAATAAAAGGGCGTAAAGGTGAGGTAACACGTATTGATCAAGACGAAGCACCTCGTAAAGATACATCCTTTGAAAAGCTAGCAAAATTGAAGCCTGTGTTTAATGTGGATGGCACAATTACAGCTGGAAATGCTCCGGGAATCAATGATGGAGCTGCAGCACTTGTATTGATGAGCGAAGAACGTGCAGCGAAAGAAGGAAAACAACCGTTAGCTACCATCGTTGCCCATACTGCCATTGCTGTTGAGGCAAAGGATTTCCCAAAAACACCAGGTCTAGTCATTAATGAGCTCTTAAAGAAAACGGGTAAAGTAGTTGCTGACATCGATCTTTTTGAAGTGAATGAAGCATTCGCTGCAGTCGCACTTGCAAGCGGTCAAATTGCAGATTTAGATCCTACAAAAGTAAATGTTAATGGCGGTGCAGTAGCATTAGGTCACCCAATCGGAGCAAGTGGAGCCCGTATCATTATTACACTTATCCACGAACTAAAACGCAGAGGCGGAGGCACCGGAATCGCAGCAATCTGCAGTGGTGGCGGCCAGGGCGATGCGATAATGGTTCAAGTATAAAAGCGATTCGACATGTACCTGGTACATGTCGAAATACAGGAGGTAATAGCAATGAATGTTCAAAAAGTAATGGTGATTGGTGCGGGTCAAATGGGTTCAGGAATTGCCCAAGTTTGTGCAATGTCTGGCTATGATGTGAAATTACATGATATAAAGCAAGACTTTCTTGATAGAGGATTTGGAATTATCAATAAGAACCTATCACGCCAAGTGGATAAGGGCCGCATGACTGAAACGGAGATGGTGGCTACCTTAAACAGAATTACACCTTCACTAGACTTACAAAATGCTAGTGATGTTGACCTTGTAATTGAAGCGGCAATCGAAAACATGGACATTAAGACAAAGCTTTTTGCGGAATTAGACCAAATTACACCGCAGACTACTATCTTAGCGACAAACACATCCTCACTACCGATTACAGAAATAGCTGCAGCCACAAATCGCCCGGAAAAAGTAATTGGTATGCACTTTATGAATCCAGTTCCAGTGATGAAATTAGTAGAAATCATTCGTGGCTTAGCTACTTGTGATGAAGTATATGATGTTATTGAAGATATGACGAAAAAATTAAGCAAGGTACCAGTTGAAGTGAATGATTTCCCAGGCTTTGTTTCTAATCGAATTTTAATGCCGATGATCAATGAAGCGATTTTTACTGTCTATGAAGGTGTTGCAACACCTGAAGCCATTGATGAAGTAATGAAGCTTGGGATGAACCACCCGATGGGACCATTAACTTTAGCTGACTTTATCGGACTTGATACATGTCTTTATATTATGGAAACCCTACATGAAGGCTTTGGTGATGACAAATATCGCCCATGCCCATTGCTTAGAAAATATGTAAAAGCAGGCTGGCTAGGTAAGAAATCAGGTCGTGGCTTCTACTCGTATGGGGCTTAAAACACGAGCGTTTTACTAGATGAATCACCCATCCATACATCTAAGAGGAGGCTTACAATGAACTTCCGTTTTACAAAAGAGCAAGAAATAATGAGAAAGATGGTTCGCGAATTTGCCGAAAAAGAGATTGCTCCGCATATTGAAGAAATGGAAAACGGTCACTTTCCTAGAGAAATTCTCGCGAAGATGGCAAATTTAGGTTTAATGGGGATTACTACCCCTGAAACACTGGGTGGTTCTAAGATGGACTTTACTTCTTACATCATCGCCATTCATGAATTATCTAAAGTTAGTGCAACAATCGGGGTGATTTTGTCTGTACACACCTCAGTGGGAACAAACCCGATTCTTTACTTTGGAACAAAAGAGCAAAAGCAAAAATACGTGCCAAAGCTAGCGTCTGGTGAATATCTAGGGGCGTTTTGCTTAACAGAACCAAGTGCAGGTTCAGATGCCGCTAGTCTGAAAACAAAGGCAGTCAAACAAGGGAATCACTATATATTAAATGGTTCAAAGGTATTTATCACAAATGGTGGTGAAGCAGATACGTATATCGTTTTTGCAAGGACTAACCCTGAAGAAAAAGGTAGTAAGGGTGTATCGGCATTTATTGTAGAGAAAAGTACACCAGGCTTTATTATCGGCAAGGATGAGCATAAAATGGGTCTTCATGGATCAAGAACGGTTCAAATAACCTTTGAAGATGCAAAAGTCCCAGTCGAGAACCTACTAGGTGAAGAAGGAGAAGGTTTTAAAATTGCGTTATCAAACTTAGATATTGGCAGAATTGGGATAGCGGCACAATCACTGGGAATTGCTGAGGCAGCACTTAAGCATGCAGTAAATTACGCAAAAGAACGAGTTCAATTTGGAGAACCAATCGCTGCTCAGCAAGGAATTGGTTTTAAGCTTGCTGATATGGCAACAAGTGTTGAAGCTGCCAAACTATTAGTCTACCGGGCTGCATATTTACGTACAAACAATCTTCCTTGTGGCAAGGAAGCATCAATGGCAAAACTGTATGCTTCCAAAGCTGCAATGGACGTTGCTACAGAAGCCATCCAAGTATACGGGGGATATGGCTATACAAAAGAATATCCTGTTGAACGCTTTTTCCGTGATGCAAAAATATGTGAAATATACGAAGGCACTAGCGAAATACAACACATAGTGATTAGCAAACACCTTTTAAAATAATGGAGGAACGACACAATGAATTTTAAACTTTCAGAAGAACATGAAATGATTCGAAAAATGGTCCGTGACTTTGCAAAAAATGAAGTAGCTCCAACAGCCGCAGAGCGTGATGAAGAAGAACGCTTTGACCGTGAAATTTTTGACAAAATGGCTGAACTAGGATTAACAGGGATTCCTTGGCCTGAAGAGTACGGTGGAATCGGAAGTGACTATTTAGCCTATTGTATCGCAATTGAAGAGCTATCCCGCGTATGTGCATCAACGGGTGTAACTTTGTCAGCCCACACATCATTAGCTGGCTGGCCAATCTTTAAATTTGGAAATGAAGAACAAAAGCAAAAGTACCTAAGACCAATGGCAGAAGGCAAGAAGATTGGTGCATACGGCTTAACTGAACCAGGTTCAGGCTCAGATGCTGGTGGAATGAGAACAACTGCGAGACTTGATGGTGATGATTACGTTTTAAATGGCTCAAAGATTTTTATTACAAATGGTGGGATTGCTGATATTTATGTGGTTTTTGCCTTAACAGATCCAACTTCAAAGTATAAAGGGACATCAGCATTTATCGTTGAAAGTGATTTCCCAGGATTTTCAGTTGGTAAAAAGGAAAAGAAACTAGGGATTCGTTCATCCCCAACCACAGAAATCATGTTTGAAGAGTGCCGCGTACCAAAAGAAAACCTTCTTGGAGCCGAAGGGGAAGGTTTTAAAGTGGCGATGATGACATTAGATGGTGGTCGTAACGGAATTGCTGCCCAAGCAGTAGGGATTGCTCAGGGCGCGCTAGATGCGGCAGTAGATTACGCAAAAGAGCGTGAACAATTTGGCAAGCCTATCGCAGCACAACAAGGAATCGGCTTTAAACTTGCTGACATGGCGACTGGAATCGAAGCTTCTCGACTATTAACCTATCAAGCTGCATGGTTAGAGTCAGAGGGCCTACCATATGGAAAAGAATCGGCAATGTCTAAATTACTAGCTGGGGATACAGCTATGAAGGTGACAACTGAGGCGGTTCAAGTATTCGGTGGCTATGGTTATACAAAGGATTATCCAGTAGAACGTTATATGCGTGATGCCAAAATTACTCAAATCTATGAAGGTACTCAAGAAATTCAACGTCTAGTTATTTCAAGAATGATTACGAAATAAGATTTAAGAAAAATCGACAAGTACCAAGTACATGTCGAAGCTTCTATTTGCAATATATGAAGATTAGAGGTTTGGAGAAGGTCCTAATATGAATTTTTATACAATGCCTAATCCTCTCACTTCAAGTAATGGAGTGGTGAAATGAAAAAACGCGAAGTACCTGCTTCTGTAAAAGATGAGCGCCTAATAAAAAAAAGACGGGATCAGATGATTAAAGGAGCAGTTACCCTTTTTAAAGAAAAAGGTTTCCACCGGACAACAACGAGAGAAATAGCTAAAGCAGCGGGCTTTAGCATCGGAACATTATATGAATACATTCGTAAAAAAGAAGATGTTCTCTACTTAGTTTGTGACAGCATTTATGATCAGGTTCGAGACAGAATGCAGCAGGATATTGATACGAATCAAGGAAGTATAGAAAGCTTAAAGCTTGCAATTGCACACTATTTTCGAGTAATGGACGAAATGCAAGCTGAAGTCCTAGTTATGTACCAAGAAGCAAAATCGCTTTCAAAGGATGCTTTGCCCTATGTCTTAAAAAAAGAGTTTGAAATGGTAGCAATGTTTGAAAGTGTCATTTTAGGCTGTATCGAAACGGGTGAACTTCAATTGGAAAAACGTGAAGTCAATTTGATTGCCCATAATATTTATGTTCAAGGTCAAATGTGGGGCTTTCGCCGTTGGGCACTTCAAAAGCTTTATACATTAGACGAGTATATAGGGCTTCAAACATCGCTTCTTTTAAAAGGGATACACAAGGAAGCTATCGTTGAAAAATAGGCTAGTAGAAAGGATGAGTTATATGCAAGAAAAGTATCGTCCAAACCATCATATTCGATTTGTAACGGCATCTAGTCTTTTTGATGGACATGATGCATCGATTAATATTATGCGTCGAATCATTCAAGCGAATGGGGCGGAGGTAATCCACCTAGGTCATAACCGCTCAGTTGAAGAAGTGGTAAATGCAGCGATTCAAGAAGATGTTCAAGGAATTGCGATCTCTTCATACCAAGGTGGACATGTCGAATATTTTAAATATATGTATGATCTTTTAAAAGAACGTGGTGCGACACATATTCGTATCTATGGTGGCGGTGGTGGGGTTATTATTCCTCGTGAAATTAAGGACCTACATGAATACGGTATTGCTCGTATCTTTTCACCTGAGGATGGTCGAAAGTACGGTCTAGAAGGCATGATTCAACTCATGATCAAAGAATGTGATTTTTCTACGACACCTAAAAATGTAGGGGAGCAAATAGATCGTCTTGAACAGGGAGACTATCAAGCTGTCGCAAAGTTAATTACAGTGGCTGAAAATCAGATAGATGTAACAAGTGAAGTAGCCGCAACGGCTGAAAGTGTAATGGATAAGGTGAAAGAGCTTGTTAAAAATGTCCCAGTAGTTGGGATTACTGGAACGGGTGGAGCTGGAAAAAGTTCATTAACCGATGAACTGATTCGTCGCTTTTTAAATGAAATCCCTGAAAAGAAGGTAGCAATTTTATCTGTCGATCCGACAAAACAAAAAACGGGTGGAGCTTTACTTGGGGACCGTATTCGCATGAACGCGATTTTTTCACCACGCGTTTATATGAGAAGCTTAGCAACAAGAGGTTCAAAGACAGAGCTTTCCCTTGCGATTAAGGATGCGATAGCAGTAACGAAGGCTGCAGGCTTTGATTTGGTTATTGTTGAGACAAGCGGAATTGGTCAAGGTGATGCGGAAATCGCAGAAATCTGTGATTTATCTATGTATGTCATGACAAGTGAATTCGGAGCACCTTCACAGCTTGAAAAAATTGATATGATCGATTTTGCTGATCTTATTGTTATCAATAAATTTGAGCGAAAAGGTTCTGAGGATGCAAAACGTCAAGTTCAAAAACAATACCAAAGAAGTCGTCTCCTTTTTGAAAAAGACTTTTCAGAGATGCCGGTGTTCGGTACTATCGCAAGTCAATTTAATGACCCTGGAACAAACACATTGTTTGTGAACTTAGTTGAATTACTAAATGAAAAAGCGAATACAAACTGGACGACATCACTTGAAAAAACAACAGATGTAGAAAAACAAAATGTCATCATTCCTAATGACCGTCGTTATTATTTACGAGAGATTTCTGACACAGTTAGGAAATACCATAAAAAAGCTGAGGAACAAGTAGAAGTCGCTCGTAAACTATTCCAAATCAATGGAACGATTGAAAGTTTGGTAGAAATAGATCATAACGAATCAGTACTAGAAACCCTAAACGCACTTAAAGCGAGCTATGAAACGAAATTAACACATGAATCCAAACGCATATTAGATTCATGGGATCAGCTTAAGGATATGTATTCAAAAGATAAGTTTGTAACAAAAGTACGTGACAAAGAGATCATTACCATTTTACAAACAAAAAGTTTATCAGGGTTAAATATCCCGAAAGTTGTCTTGCCAAGATACAAGGATTTAGGAGAAATTTTACGTTGGGTTTATAAAGAGAATGTACCAGGCTCATTCCCATATACTGCTGGCGTGTTTCCGTTTAAACGTGAAGGTGAAGATCCTAAGCGGCAGTTTGCTGGCGAAGGTACACCAGACAGAACAAATAGACGCTTCCACTATTTATCAAAGGATGATGATGCGAAACGACTAAGTACTGCTTTTGATTCTGTTACGTTATATGGTGAAGACCCTGCATACCGCCCTGATATCTACGGCAAGGTTGGGGAAAGTGGAGTAAGTGTTTGTACATTAGATGATATGAAAAAGCTTTATAATGGCTTTGATTTATGTGCACCATCGACATCCGTTTCGATGACAATCAATGGTCCAGCGCCGATTATTTTAGCGATGTTTATGAATACGGCGATTACACAACAGGTTGAAATGCGAGAAACTGAACTTGGCCGCATTTTAACGGTTGAGGAGTTCCACGAAGTAAGAGCGAAAACATTACAAACCGTTCGTGGTACCGTTCAAGCTGATATTTTAAAAGAAGACCAAGGTCAAAATACATGCATTTTCTCAACTGAGTTTGCGCTTCGGATGATGGGTGATATTCAAGAATACTTTATCAACAATAAAGTACGAAACTACTATTCAGTATCTATTTCTGGTTACCATATTGCTGAAGCAGGTGCCAATCCGATTTCTCAATTAGCGTTTACGCTATCAAATGGTTTCACCTATGTAGAATACTATTTAAGTCGAGGAATGAATATTGATGATTTTGCACCTAACCTTTCTTTCTTCTTTAGCAACGGACTCGATCCTGAGTATACGGTAATTGGTCGTGTGGCTAGAAGAATTTGGGCAACTGTAATGAGAGATAAATATGGAGCAAATGAACGTAGTCAAAAGCTTAAATATCATGTCCAAACATCAGGACGCTCTTTACATGCTCAAGAAATTGATTTTAATGACATTCGTACGACCTTACAAGCTCTTATGGCACTGCAGGATAATTGTAATTCACTTCATACAAACGCATATGATGAAGCAATTACAACCCCAACAGAGGAATCGGTACGTCGTGCAATGGCGATTCAAATGATTATTACAAAAGAGCATGGACTTGCGAAAAATGAAAATCCATTACAAGGTTCATTTGTGGTGGAAGAACTAACAGATCTTGTTGAAGAAATGGTCCTACAAGAATTTGAACGCTTAAATGACCGTGGTGGTGTACTAGGTGCAATGGAAACTCAGTACCAACGTGGAAAAATTCAAGACGAATCAATGTACTATGAAATGAAAAAGCATACGGGTGAGCTTCCGATTATTGGGGTCAACACCTACCTAAACCCAAACCCACCTTCTGAAGAAGAACAAAATGAAATCGAGTTGGCTAGGGCAACACAGGAAGAAAAAGAATTACAAATCAAGAACCTAAAAAGCTTCCAGGAGCAAAACAAAGATAGCGTGAATGTGGCACTTACAAGGTTAAAACAAACAGCCATTAACAATGGAAACATCTTCGAAGAGTTAATGGAAACAGTAAAAGTCGCAAGTCTTGGACAAATCACCCATGCACTATACGAGGTTGGCGGTCAGTATAGACGGAATATGTAGACTAAAAATGCGTAAGGAGCTAGACAGGCCCCAACCAGAAAAGCGCCCGTCGCGCTTTAAATAGCTATAAACAAAAAAGGGCAGAGTGGTCTGTCCTTTTTTCTAAAGATAAGAAAGTATAAAAATTGTACCTAGTCTTAGTGTCTAGCTCCAGGCGCTATCGGACCTGAGGTCGTAAACCAATCCCTTCCCGAAGGCAAAAAACGCCTTCAGTTAGGGCTCGTCTTATGTTTGACTTGCACAGGGTGGTTGATGTCGATGATCGAAACAGGACGTGGCGGGTTTTAATCGACGCGCCGGTAAGCGGGCGCCCTCCGCTTTTCTTACCTTGTGAAAATGTTATATTTAAGTTATAGTCCATTTATGAGTTGCTCACTAACAATGTAACTTGTTTTTTGCTTTTTTTTAAACTTTACTTATAATAACCTAGCATAAACTGGTTGATTTTGTTTATAATGAATGGTATGTATTTTAGAGGGATTATGTTCCAATTGTGAAAACCCAATGGACATGCTCATATACATCCGCAGTTACTACATAATGTTGTACTTATATATTCGCTATGTACCATAGAAAGGGAGTGCTTACATGAATTTAGAGCAATACTCACCAGAACAAATAAAAGAAATGTCAATGCTTGAGCTTGCTACAGTAATTTTTCATACTAAAAAAGAGGCGATTGCATTTAAAGATTTAGTAGATCAAGTAGTGAAAAAACTAGGCATGTCTAACAAAGAATTACAAGAAAGAATCGCACAATTTTACACTGACTTAAATTTTGACGGTCGCTTTATTTCTCTTGGAGAAAACCGTTGGGGTTTAAGAAGTTGGTATCCATATGAGCAAATTGATGAAGAGGTTCCTGTTGTAGCTAAGCCTAAAAAGAAAAAAGGTAAGAAGAAAGTTGACGAAGAAGATTTAGACTTAGTTGATTTTGATGAACTTGATGAAGATGACTTAGAGTTTGATGATATTGATGATCTTGATGATGATTCAGATAGTATAGATGACGATGATGACGACGATGACGATGATGATGATGATTTGCTTGAGGATGATTTAGAAGTAGCTGATCTAGATGAAGATTTAGACGAGGATCTAGATGAAGATTTAGACGAAGATGACGACTTAGAGGTTGATGATGTAGACATAGATGAAGATGAAGAAGAAAACTAAAAGCAACTTGACTTTTTAAATCGAACTATGTAGAATACTTTTTGGGCTCTTTAAATAGAATTATTTTATGACTATAAATGAACCGCTCCCCTTACCTTAACTGTGTAAGTGGAGCTTTTTTTGTTTGTTAGTACTTTTATACATTCATCCAAAATAAATGTTTTTAGATCATTTTGAGCAAACTCTAAATAATACATAGGAATTTCAAGGGGGAAAAACGATGACAAAATATATTTTTGTAACTGGCGGTGTGGTTTCGTCTTTAGGAAAAGGTATTGTAGCTGCTTCCTTAGGTCGTTTATTAAAAAATCGAGGGTTAAATGTCACGATTCAAAAATTTGACCCTTATATTAACGTCGACCCAGGTACAATGAGTCCGTACCAGCATGGTGAGGTTTTTGTAACGGATGATGGTGCAGAAACAGACCTAGATCTAGGGCATTATGAGCGTTTCATTGATATCAACCTAAATAAATATAGTAACGTAACAACAGGGAAAATATATTCTACTGTTTTGAAAAAGGAACGACGTGGAGACTATTTGGGTGGTACAGTTCAAGTCATTCCACATATTACAAATGAAATAAAAGAACGAGTATTCCGAGCAGGACGTGAAACAAACGCAGATGTTGTTATTACAGAAATTGGTGGTACTGTTGGTGATATCGAGTCACTACCATATCTAGAAGCGATTCGCCAAATCAAAAGTGACATCGGCCGTGACAATATCATGTATATTCACTGCACACTTATTCCGTATATTAAAGCAGCGGGAGAAATGAAAACCAAGCCAACACAACATAGTGTAAAAGAATTACGCAGCTTAGGAATTCAGCCCAATGTAATTGTTGTACGTACAGAACAGCCAGTTTCCCAAGATATGAAAGATAAAATTGCGCTTTTCTGTGATATCGATACAAAAGCAGTTATAGAATCACGTGATGCAGATACACTTTATAGCATTCCACTAGCATTACAAGACCAACATCTTGATCAAATTACATGTGAACACTTAAAGCTAACATGTAAAGATGCTGATATGACTGAGTGGAAAGAGCTGGTAGAAAAGGTAACGCATTTATCTAAGAAAACAAGAATCGCACTTGTAGGTAAATATGTTGAATTACAAGATGCCTATATTTCAGTTGTTGAAGCTTTACGCCATGCTGGCTATGCCTTTGATTCTGATGTTGCTATTAAGTGGATTAATTCAGAGGAAATCTCAGCTAAAAATGCTTCAGAACTATTAGCAGATGTTGATGGAATTTTAGTGCCGGGTGGCTTTGGTGACCGCGGAATCGAAGGCAAGATTGCAACTATGCAGTTTGCTCGTGAAAGTAAAACTCCTCTATTAGGTATTTGCCTAGGAATGCAGCTTGCATCTGTAGAATTTGCTCGTAACGTTCTTGGTTTGAAAGATGCTCATTCTGCTGAAATTAACCCAGAAACAACGAATCCAATCATTGACCTTCTTCCTGAACAAAAGGATGTTGAGGATCTAGGTGGAACGCTCCGTCTTGGGTTGTTCCCTTGTAAGCTAACAGAAGGAACAAAAGCGTATGAAGCATACCAGGATGAAGTAGTGTATGAGCGCCATCGTCACCGCTATGAGTTCAACAACTACTACCGTCAAGCGATGGAAGCAAAAGGCTTTATCTTCTCTGGGACAAGTCCAGACGGAAGACTTGTTGAAATAATCGAGTTAAAGGATCATCCATGGTTTGTGGCATCACAATTCCATCCGGAGTTTAGGTCTCGTCCAACAAGACCTCAAGCCTTGTTCCGTGAGTTCATTCGTGCCTCCCTTGTACAAGCTGAACAAATTTAACAAGAAAAGCGCAGGGCGCCCGCTTCGAGGAAAGTCTACTAAAACCCGCCACGTCCTGTGGCGAACGTCGACAACAGCACATCCTGTGCAATTCAAGCATAAGACAAGCCGGCTGGAAGGTTGTTCTTCTTTACCTTCCGGACGGATTGGCTTATGACCTCAGGGCCGATGGCGCCTGGAGCTAGACACCAAAACTAGGTAAAAATTTTATACTTACTTACCTTTAAACAAAAAGAAGCCTAATGCACAGTCGCATTAGGCTTCTTGGTTGTATACGATATCTTATTTTAATATTCATCTTCCAAATATTCTTTTACCATTTCTTTTATTGAAAAGGCTAAGCCATAATAGGCAAATAGAGCAGTCATGATGGAAGGAAAACCATAGCGACTCCCATCGTCATCAGGAATAAGCGGTTTTAATAATTTACTATCAATATGTATATCTACAATCTGTTCTAAAGAAGTGGCTTCATTAGATTTGTTTATAGCTGAAATTCCGACTACCTGTGTGCCTCTAGCGACCAGTGAATTTGCTAGGCTAATTACCTCTGCATCTGTCGAAAAACGAGAAATAAGTAGTACGCGATCAACACCTATTAGATCTGCCATTATATTAGTATCATCTATTAGACGTGCGGCCGAATGTATGGGCTCTTCTCCAATTGTAGCCTCAAGTGTAATAGCTTCCATTTCCATTATCCCATGGACATATATAGTCCCTTCACCAATCACAGCCTGAGCAAGCAGCCTGGCACCATCCTCAATATTTTGCTGCTCTTGCTCTGTTATCTTAGTTAATAATCCTTGCAACTGAGTTGTAAAGATCTTCATCATGTAATATCTACTCCTTTTATTTCCTAAATAACTAGCTATATTATACGATTATATCGGAAAATCGAATTTGGGTGAAATTTGTCGATAACCTCTTTTTGTAGAAAGAAGGATAAAGATACAAGAAAGTAGAATATAGGTAGTTAAAGAAAACTCCGAAGATAGCAAATCCAATCTAAATTAGAGGTGTAACAGATGTCAGAGAAAATATTAATTGTTGATGATCAGTACGGAATTCGTATTTTATTGAATGAAGTTTTTCAAAAAGAAGGATATGCAACGTTTCAAGCTGCAAATGGATATCAAGCAATTGATATAGTTGAAAAGCATTCACCTGACTTAGTGTTACTTGACATGAAAATTCCAGGGATGGACGGGATAGAAATTCTGAAACGATTAAAAGCCATTGATAAGGACATTCGTGTCATTATCATGACTGCTTATGGTGAATTGGACATGATTCAAGAAGCAAAAGATTTAGGTGCAATTACCCACTTTGCGAAACCTTTTGATATTGATGAGATTCGTGAAGCTGTTAAAAAACATGTAAAAGTAAGCTCATAAGAGTGGTGTTTAAATGTCGGAAAAAGTTAATAGCGATTTGTAAATGCTTACATTTGCATAAGGTCGTTATAGATAATAAAAGCATAAGGGTAGACTGTTGCGGTATTGAAATTTAGTTGGTATGCTATGTACTGTAATCAGCTATTCTAAAAGATTTAGCGACATTTTAGGTAGATTGACATATAACATAGTCTTATTTTAACTTAGGTTTTTTCTGAAAATTTAAAAACTAAAGAAATGGCTTAAGTTGATGGCAAATTGCTCTTTGTCATAAATACATATCATTTATTTTATATGGCAATCCTATGAACTAGGAGCTTTTAGAATAGTAGTCACTATATGTACATAAGGAGGATTTATAATATGCCTTTAGTTTCAATGAAAGAGATGCTAAACAAAGCGAAATCAGAAAGATATGCAGTTGGTCAATTTAACTTAAATAACCTTGAGTTTACACAAGCCATTTTACAAGCTGCACAAGAGGAAAACTCGCCAGTTATTCTTGGTGTATCAGAAGGTGCAGCACGTTATATGGGTGGATTTAAGACAGTTGTTGCAATCGTTAAAGCACTTATGGATGATTATAAAATTACAGTGCCAGTAGCAATTCACTTAGATCATGGTTCAAGCTTTGAAAAGTGTGCCCAAGCTATACATGCTGGATTCACTTCAGTTATGATAGATGGTTCACACCACCCCCTTGAAGAGAATATTGCAATCACTAAGAAAGTTGTTGAGCTTGCACATATTCACGGTGTATCAGTAGAAGCAGAACTTGGTCGTATCGGTGGCCAAGAGGATGACTTAATTGTTGATGATGCTAATGCTGCTTATGCTATTCCTGCTGAGTGTGATCAATTAGTTCGTGAAACAGGAGTAGATTGCTTTGCACCTGCTTTAGGATCCGTACACGGACCATATAAAGGTGAACCAAACCTTGGATTTGATCGAATGAAAGAAGTTATGGAATTAACAGGTGTTCCACTTGTTCTACATGGTGGTACTGGAATTCCGACAAAAGATATTCAAAAAGCAGTTTCTCTAGGTACTGCAAAAATTAATGTGAATACCGAAAATCAAATCTCATCAGCTAAGGTTGTTCGTGAAGTATTAGCTGAAAAACCAAATGAGTATGATCCACGTAAATACTTAGGACCTGCTCGTGATGCTATTAAAGAAACAGTAAAAGGGAAAATGCGTGAATTTGGTTCTTCTCAAAAGGCATAAGCTTATAGGGGCCCCTGAAACTTTTTTAGGCGTGATACGTCTGTTTCTATAAAGGGATTCATTCTAAAGGAAAAACCGCCACCTGCACATAGTGCATAGTTTATTCGCATTTGCATGAATGCAGTAAACTAACAACGGCGGTTTTTCTTAGGTTTTAATGAGTAAAACGTCAATAT
Organism: Cytobacillus sp. S13-E01; assembly: GCF_029193815.1. Taxonomy (GTDB): domain Bacteria; phylum Bacillota; class Bacilli; order Bacillales; family Bacillaceae_L; genus Bacillus_BV. Next base: position 79,308 of record NZ_JARFVC010000008.1, on the reverse strand, counting down.
TCGCCATTAAACTACATTATGGAGGGAAAAGATATGAAATTTTTCATCGATACTGCAAACCTTAATGAAATAAAGGAAGTGCATTCCTTAGGAGTATTAGCTGGTGTAACTACAAATCCAAGTCTAGTAGCAAAAGAAAATATCTCATTTGAAGATCGCTTAAAAGAAATTACTGAGGTAGTATCCGGTTCTGTAAGTGCTGAAGTTATTGCAACAAAATGGCAGGAAATGATTACAGAAGGTGAAGAATTAGCAAAAATCGCCCCAAATATTACGATTAAAGTACCAATGACACCAGATGGACTAAAGGCTGTCAAAATCTTTAAAGAAAAAGGTATAAAAACCAATGTAACCCTCATTTTCACAGCTAATCAAGCTCTTTTAGCCGCTAGGGCAGGTGCGTCGTATGTATCACCGTTTTTGGGTAGGTTAGACGATATCGGCCACAATGGCTTAGACCTAATATCAACAATTTCAGAGATTTTTGACGTCCATGGAATAGATACTGAAATAATAGCTGCATCCATTAGACATCCTCTCCATATTACAGAAGCTGCAATGCGTGGTGCCCATATCGCAACGGTGCCTTACAAAGTAATCTTACAACTATTTAATCACCCATTAACCGATCAAGGCATTGAGAAATTTTTAGAAGACTGGAATAATCGTCAAAAATAGTCTTTTTGAAAAAGTATATAGGACTAAAGGACAAAAATGATTTTTTTTTCATTTCCATACATGATTTTCACTTTTTCGTGTAAACTAGGAATTAATACTTGTACAGCTATGATTTTCAGTTATGGTATAATATTCCAACTTTTAAGTGAAGTGTAAAAGTATTACGATTAAACGTAATACTTACCCGGGGTCTTACAGGTGATAATTTTTTATAAAGCTAGTCGCATGCAGATTAAGAACCTGATTCACCAGTCATCTTCGCTAGAAGGGAGACTAATATGGAAAAATTAAAAATTGCAGGCGGATACCCTTTAAATGGAACTGTTAGAATAAGTGGTGCGAAAAATAGTGCTGTAGCTCTTATTCCAGCAACAATTTTAGCAGAATCTCCAGTCAAAATTGAAGGTTTGCCTGATATTTCGGATGTTCAAATGTTAAGTGATTTACTTGAGGAAATCGGAGGAACGGTTTCTTTGAAGGAAAATGAAATAATTGTCGACCCTAGTAATATTGTTTCCATGCCACTACCAAATGGTAAAGTTAAAAAACTTAGAGCGTCCTATTATTTAATGGGAGCTATGTTAGGTAGATTTAAAAAAGCTGTAATTGGCTTGCCAGGTGGTTGCCACTTAGGACCTCGGCCAATAGATCAGCACATAAAAGGTTTTGAGGCACTAGGCGCAAGGGTAACCAATGAGCAGGGAGCTATTTACCTACGGGCTGATGAGTTACGTGGGGCAAGAATATACTTAGATGTTGTAAGTGTTGGAGCAACAATCAATATCATGCTTGCTGCTGTACGTGCAAAGGGTCAGACTATTATTGAAAATGCTGCTAAAGAACCAGAAATTATAGATGTGGCAACACTTTTATCAAGTATGGGCGCTAAAATTAAAGGAGCAGGTACAGATGTTATCCGGATCGATGGTGTTGATAAATTAACAGGCTGTCAACACACGATTATTCCTGACAGAATAGAAGCTGGAACATACATGATTATTGGTGCAGCGATGGGAGAAAATGTTGTAATTGATAATGTGATTCCTCTTCACCTAGAATCTCTAATCGCTAAGTTTAGAGAGATGGGTATTACTGTTGAAACAAACGATGATCAAATTTTAATAAGGGGTACAAAAAAGCTAAAAGCGGTAGATATTAAGACCCTCGTCTATCCTGGTTTTCCAACAGACCTCCAACAGCCGTTTACTTCATTTTTAACAAAAGCAAATGGTACTGGTGTTGTAACAGATACGATTTATGGGGCTAGATTTAAGCATATTGATGAGTTACGTAGAATGAATGCTCAAATTAAGGTTGAGGGTCGTTCGGCCATTGTAACCGGTCCTGTTCAATTACAAGGTGCAAAAGTAAAAGCAAGTGATCTTCGTGCAGGTGCCGCTCTTATTGTAGCTGGTTTGATGGCAGAAGGTGTCACTGAAGTTACAGGCCTAGAGCATATCGACCGGGGCTATAGTAATCTTGTAGAAAAGCTTACAGGACTCGGGGCAACGATTTGGCGTGAAAAAATGACAAAAGAAGAAATAGAGCAGTTACAGAATTCATAATAAGAAAAGCGCAGGGCGTCCGTAGCTAGACACTAACACTAGGTACAAACTTTTATACTTTCTTATCTTTTAAGAAAAGTGCAAGGCGCCCAGGGTTAGAAACAAAAAAATGGTGGTTTTACTACCGAGTATAGAAAAAAAGCTCCCACTTCTCGAGTAAGTGGGAGTTTTAAGGTAGAATAGATACTAGTAATCGTTTACATGGGGGAGGAAATACATAATGGAAAGAAGCTTATCAATGGAATTGGTCCGTGTCACAGAGGGTGCAGCACTCGCATCAGCGCGTTGGATGGGACGAGGCTTAAAGGATGAGGCTGATGAAGCAGCAACTTCTGCAATGAGAGATGTATTTGATACTGTACCGATGAAAGGGACGGTAGTTATAGGTGAAGGGGAAATGGATGAAGCACCTATGCTTTACATTGGTGAAAAATTAGGGACAGGCTATGGTCCTCGTGTTGATGTAGCAGTAGATCCACTAGAAGGAACAAATATTGTTGCTTCTGGAGGCTGGAATGCTTTAGCTGTTCTTGCTGTTGCAGACCATGGAAACCTTCTCCATGCGCCAGATATGTATATGGATAAAATAGCTGTTGGTCCTGAAGCAGTAGGCTTAATTGATATTAATGCTCCTATTATAGATAATTTAAGAGCGGTCGCAAAAGCAAAAAATAAAGACATTGAAGATGTTGTTGCAACGGTATTAAATCGCTCAAGACATGATCATATCGTCGCTCAACTTCGCGAAGCAGGCGCGCGTATAAAGTTGATTAATGATGGTGATGTAGCTGGTGCTATCAATACAGCATTTGATCATACTGGAGTAGATATTTTATTTGGATCAGGCGGAGCACCTGAAGGGGTGTTAGCGGCAGTTGCGCTTAAATGCTTAGGCGGTGAAATACAAGGTAAATTAATCCCTCAAAATGATGAAGAACTTGAGCGTTGTATTAGAATGGGCTTAGATGTAAACAAAATCCTTCTAATGGAAGATCTAGTAAAAGGCGATGATGCGATTTTTGCAGCGACTGGGGTAACCGATGGTGAGCTTTTACGTGGAGTGCAATTTAAAGGCTCAATCGGAACAACTCACTCAATCGTAATGCGTGCAAAATCAGGGACAGTGAGATTTATTGATGGTCGCCATAGCTTAAAGAAAAAACCTAATTTAGTTATACGCTAAAGTATTAGCAACCATCAGTTAGACTATCCTTCTGATGGTTGCTAATGCCGTTAGTAATCTATCTACAAACGCAGGGGCGCGCCCTGCGCTAGACACTAAAACTAGGTACAAACTTTTATACTTTCTTATCTTTTAAAAAAAGGGTTGATTAAAAATAGAGAAAGAGGGTACAATAAAGTATTGCTTCTACAATGTTAAGCGTTCTAAAATTGTGCCATTAAGTTTAATAGCTCGTACTTCTAGTAAACCTTCACTATCTTCTTTTGTTCCATCCATATCAATTCTCACTAAACTGTTAGTAATCATATATGGGGGGATGTTGGTTGACAATTTGTCGCCAGCAACTTTTTACTGTTTATTAGTTGGTGTTTTTTGTAAATATTGTTGCTTCTTAGAACCTTTGAAAAGAAAAGTGCCTTGTTTAGTAATGCATTTTAAAAAAATATTATATAAGATAAAGAGTGGTGTCGTAATGAGTATTTTTACAATTTCAAGTTTAGAAAACATGAAGCTCAAGGAACTCTATGAGCTTGCACGCGAATTTAAGGTTTCATATTACAGTAAATTATCAAAAAAAGAACTGATATTTGCAATTCTTAAAGCACGTGCAGAGCAAGATGGACTATTGTTTATGGAAGGTGTTTTGGAAATTATTCAATCAGAAGGCTTTGGCTTTCTAAGACCAATTAACTATTCCCCTAGCTCTGAGGATATTTATATCTCAGCATCGCAAATTCGTCGTTTTGACCTACGAAATGGAGATAAGGTTTCAGGAAAGGTTCGTCCACCAAAAGAAAACGAGCGCTATTATGGATTGCTTCATGTTGAAGCAGTAAATGGTGATGATCCTGAATCGGCTAAGGAACGTGTACATTTTCCAGGCTTAACTCCATTGTATCCAGATCGACAAATCATCCTTGAAACTACACCTAATCAATTATCAACGAGAATAATGGATTTAATTGCACCTGTAGGCTTTGGGCAACGTGGATTAATTGTTGCACCGCCAAAAGCAGGTAAAACGATGCTCTTAAAGGAAGTTGCGAACAGTATTACAACAAATAATCCAGAAGCTGAACTAATCGTATTATTAATCGATGAGCGTCCAGAGGAAGTAACAGATATTGAACGTTCTGTTGCAGGTGATGTAGTTAGCTCGACATTTGACGAAGTGCCTGAAAACCATATAAAAGTGGCCGAGCTTGTGCTTGAGCGAGCAATGCGCCTAGTAGAGCACAAGAAAGACGTTATTATTTTAATGGACAGTATTACTCGTCTTGCCCGTGCCTATAACCTAGTGATTCCACCAAGTGGTCGTACACTCTCAGGAGGTATCGATCCAGCAGCATTCCACCGTCCAAAACGATTCTTCGGAGCTGCAAGAAACATTGAAGAAGGCGGAAGTTTAACAATTTTAGCTACTGCCCTTGTTGATACCGGTTCAAGAATGGACGATGTTATTTATGAAGAGTTTAAGGGAACAGGAAACTTAGAATTGCATCTAGACCGTGCACTCGCGGAAAGACGTATTTTCCCTGCAATCGATGTTCGCAGGTCTGGAACTAGAAAAGAAGAGCTACTTGTACCTAAGGAACATCTTGACAAACTTTGGGCAATTCGCAAAACAATGTCAGATACTCCTGATTTTGCAGATAAACTTATTCGTAAACTGAAGCAAACTAAAACAAATGCAGAATTCTTTGAGCTGTTAACAGTCGAAAAGAAAACGCCGACGCCTACTGCGACAAGAAAAGTTTAACGATTTCCTAAAAGTTAACATTTAGCAATACAAGGATTAAGTTGCAAAACAACCCAACCCTTGTTATAATTTTTTCATATGTGATTCTAAGATTGAAAAGCGAGTAATCGCCGAGTATAATCTAGAACATAACTCTGTTTCAGATGATTCAGGGCGGAAGGAGATGAGAAGAATGAAAACAGGAATTCATCCTAACTATAAAAAGGTTCAGGTGAAATGTGCTTGTGGTAACGAATTCGAAACTGGTTCAGTAATGAACGAAGTAAAGGTTGAGGTTTGTTCTGAGTGTCACCCATTCTATACTGGCCGTCAGAAGTTTGCTGATGCAGGTGGACGTGTAGATAAATTCAACAAAAAATACGGTATTAAGTAAACCGTTTAAAAAACAGGCAAGTTCTTCACTATCTTGCCTGCTTTTTTTTGCTAAAAAGTGATCTTACTTAGTCATTATCCTTATATCATACAATTTTAAAACTTTTAATTAGGCTTACTTTGTAAGCTGAATTTTTTAATATATGGTAAGTATAAGAGTTTAATCAAAGTTTTATTGCCTAGCTAACGCGTAATGCGGTCAAACTCGAAAATGAAGCCGAGGAAGGGGAGGCCGTTTCATGTATATAATGAACCAAAGTGGCTGGCTCGAACTAATTTGTGGAAGTATGTTCTCGGGTAAATCAGAGGAGCTTATCCGACGAGTACGTCGTGCACAGTTTGCGAAACAAAATGTTCAGGTATTTAAGCCAGCAATCGACAATCGATATAGCGAAGAAAGTGTTGTATCACATAATGGAACGACCGTTACTGCTAAACCAGTTCAAGCGTCAATTGATATTTTACAACAAGTTATAGTAGCTACGGATATTGTCGCAATTGATGAAATTCAATTTTTTGATGACGAAATAGTAGACGTCGTTCAAATTTTAGCTAATCAAGGTCACCGTGTAATTGTAGCAGGATTGGACCAAGACTTTCGCGGTGAACCATTTGGACAGGTTCCTGCCTTAATGGCAATCGCGGAATCTGTAACAAAGCTGCAAGCAGTTTGTACTTCATGTGGGTCTCCAGCTAGCCGCACGCAACGTCTAATTGATGGAAAACCGGCTTCTTATAATGATCCTATCATCCTTGTGGGTGCATCTGAATCCTATGAACCAAGATGTCGTCATCATCATGAAGTACCTGGTAAACCCATAACTGACATCCTCTCTAAAAAAAATACGACTTCAACTTATTAACGCACACCTCGTTGGTTGTGCGTTTTTTGGTATTTAGAATAAATGATTTAAACGTTTTCACCTTCAAAAAAACAAAAAAACAATTGCCATAGCCGACTTGATTTATGCTTTAAGCATTGCTTTTCTTTTTTACACCCACATAAACAATAAAACCTATCAAAGCGCCAACTGTATTTAAAATAATGTCATCTACGTCAAAACTTCCTCGTTTACTGACTAATTGTATACTTTCAATCATTGTAATACCGATAATAAAAATAATAATAAAGCGGAAAATATTTCTTAAAATTGGGAACAATAGTGGAAGAAATATTCCAAACGGAATAAAAACACCTATATTGCCGGCTAAATTAATGATCCATGTTGAGAAAGGGAAATATTCATAATGAATAATATAATTTTTCACAGTACTAAAGGGCATAAAATTATACATGTAAATTGGACTTTGTGTACGTGAAAAACCAAAAAACATCGAGTATAGCAAGATAAGCAAGTAAGAACCAAAAAGAAGTAAGGCAGTATTCCTTTTTAACAAAATAAAAACATCCTTTAAAGTTGTTTGAAGTGTAATTGTAACAAAATGTTTTCTGTAAATAAATCCTTCTAAAGAACTTGACCCAGAAATGAAATAATCGGACGAGGTAGATTGTTTTATAAATTCATGAAGCTTGTACAACTTTTTTAGAGTTTTATTTTAAAGTAAGGAAAAAAATCAAGACTTCATAAAACAATGCTGTGAGGGAAATATAAGGGCAGGAGGTGTTTTTATTGATAAAAAGATTTCTGCCTGTGGTGGTTGCCGTGCTATTTTTATCGGCATGTAACGGGGGTCCTAACAATGAACTTCAAGCTCAATCTGAAGATCGAAATAGTGCTAAATTAATGGACTATGATGAGAATAACGGCTTTTATGAAAGAAACCTAAGGGATGACGACAACAGAGATTATAGCATTAACACTAATCCCAACTTTATTGATTTAACGGAAGATCGACCAGACATTGGTGATGATCAAGAAAAAATTGTTCAAGTGATCCAACGTTACACTGAATTTCAACCAGGGTCAGTGTTTGTAAACGGACGAGATGCGTGGGTAACGGTTCATACAACGGAAAAATTTTCAGACAAAGAAAAGAAAGTGGTAAGAAAAGATCTCCATCGCACACTTATTAAAGCGATGCCTCGTTATGATATACATTTGAAGATACATGATGGAGATTAAATGAAAATGCGCAGGGAAATCGGAGCAATAATTACAATAAATTAAGAAAAGCGCAGGGCGCCCTGGGCTAGACAAGCGATATAAAAAGTGGGGCGAGCCCCACTTTTGTTAAAACAATAATCCGATAATCCCTTTGCGCTTTACTTTATTTTGTCTTGGCAAGTCATTATCAAGAAGTAAAGGAAGATCCTTTTTAAACTCACGTGTATTTTTTTCGGTTTGGAGCTTGTGAAACTGCTCCTCTAATGCTTTTATTTTTTCGTTAAGCTCTTCAATTTCTCGCCGTTGTTGCAATAACTGATAGGACACGACTTCGCTTGCTTTATCCTCAATTTTGCGTTCATTTTGCTCAATCCGTTCAAGTAAAGAGGCAAATTGCTTCTGGGTGGGTTGTTGTTCAATTGGTGTATTCATGCTTTTAAAAATCCCCCTTCTAGGTGCTTTCACGTTCATTTCACTCACCGGAATCCCACTCCTCATTTGCTCGCAAATATGTGCGAAGAACTCGAGATTCGTTTCATCGAAAATATAATGCCCGTTTTCATTTTTTCTGCATGTAAGATTAAAATGCTTTATCCACCTATGAATTGTCTTAGTAGAAACACCTAATGTTTTAGCAAGTGTAGTTGTATTCATAAAACCACTCCCCTATTCTTACAATGCTCGTCCAAAACGCATACGTATTATGAAACAAAAACGCCATCCGAGCTTTTTGAACAATTGTTAAAGTAGAGTTTCTCCATTTATTTAACCAATCCTTCCTATTAGACAAAACTAGTTCTTATTCGGCAAAGAAAGAAGATTTCTTACAAATAACTAAATAAGGTGTCGATTGTTTATGGAGAATAATGATAAATATAGCTTTGGGGTGACAAGCGGGCGCCCTGCGCTTTTCTTACAATTTGCTTTGACGCTTTGCATAACCTATACTATAATTAGAATGTTATGGACTAAAATTAGAGGTGAATAGTGTGTTTGATCGTTTAGAAGCTGTTGAGGCTCGTTATGAAAAACTAAATCAATTGTTAAGTGACCCCGATATCATAAATGACAATAATAAATTACGAGAATATTCCAAAGAACAATCAGATATACAAGATACTGTAGCAGTATTTAGAGAGTATAAATCAATTAAGGAACAAATCGAAGATGCAAAGGCTATGTTTGATGAAAAGTTAGATGCTGATATGCGTGAGATGGTTAAGGAAGAACTTTCAGAATTACAGGAGCAACTTGAAGTAATTAGTGAGAAATTGCGGATACTTCTGATACCGAAAGATCCGAATGATGATAAAAACGTTATCATGGAGATTCGTGGTGCGGCAGGCGGAGATGAAGCTGCATTATTTGCGGGCGATCTATATCGAATGTACAGTCGTTTTGCTGAGGCACAAGGCTGGAAAACAGAGGTAATTGATGCCAACTCAACAGGTGTTGGTGGGTACAAAGAAATCATTTTCATGATCAGTGGTAAAGGTGCGTATTCAAAGTTAAAATTTGAAAATGGTGCCCATCGGGTGCAACGTGTACCTGAAACAGAATCTGGTGGTCGTATCCATACTTCTACTGCAACAGTTGCTTGCTTACCAGAGGCAGAAGAAGTAGAAGTTGAAATCCACGAAAAGGATATCCGTACAGATACGTATGCATCAAGTGGAGCTGGTGGTCAAAGTGTAAACACAACGATGTCTGCTGTTCGTTTAACACATGTGCCGACAAACACTGTTGTAACTTGTCAGGATGAAAAATCTCAAATTAAGAACAAAGAAAAAGCAATGAAGGTACTGCGTGCTCGGGTTTATGATAAAATCAACCGTGAAATTCAAGCAGAATATGATCAAACTCGTAAATCAGCAGTGGGTACTGGAGACCGTTCTGAACGTATTAGAACATATAACTTCCCGCAAAACCGTGTAACTGACCACCGAATCGGCTTAACGATTCAAAAACTTGATCAAATTTTACAAGGAAAGCTTGATGAAGTGGTTAATGCTTTAATCATGGAAGATCAGGCATATCGAATGGAGCAAGCTGAGTAATGGAGCAATTCTCAAAAGTGTATGAAGCCCTAAACTGGGCTTCTTCTTGTTTACGCAACTCTAACCGAGATGAAAACGTTGGCGAACTGTTACTAAGTCATCATTTAAAAATGATTCGTTCCAGTTTATTGGCAAGCCTGCGTGAAGACATTGAACCTAGCATTATTGAGCAATTTATTAGTGACGTAAAAAAACATATCGATGGAATACCTGTTCAATACATCATCGGCTTTGAAGATTTTTATGGTCGTACATTTAAGGTGAATACAGAAGTTCTTATTCCACGTCCTGAAACAGAAGAGCTTGTTGAAGGTGTTCTTAAGCGAGTAAAAAGGTTATATGTAGACGGTGAAACAGTATCTGCGGTTGATGTCGGAACTGGAAGTGGTGCAATTGCGGTCACACTTGCTTTAGAAAATCCTGCTATAGAAATGTGTACGGTTGATATCGCAAAAGAGTCGATTGAAGTGGCAAAACTAAACGCAGAACGTCTACATGCAAAAGTTCATTTTTATGAAGGTGATCTATTACAGCCTTTGATTATGCGCAAGAAGAAGGTTGACATCGTTGTATCAAATCCTCCATATATTCCTGATCTAGATATTGAAACACTATCCACAGTGGTAAAAGATCATGAACCCATTCGTGCATTAGTTGGCGGGAAGGATGGATTGGATTTTTATCGCCGCTTTATGATTGAAATTCCCCAGGTACTTAACGAAAAAGGGGTGGTGGCCTTTGAAGTCGGTGTTGGCCAGGGTCAGGCAGTTGCAGATATGCTAGCTGCGACCTTTCCGTTAGCAACAATTGAAGTAATGAATGATATTAATGGGAAGGATCGAATGGTGTTTGCGGAGATAGGATTTTAGTAAAGCGTCAATCGAACTAAAGGCGCTTTCCCCCTTTTTACAAGCAATTCTATCATCTATAAGTGAACCTTCAATCAGTGGGTTTTTTCTTCAATCCCCCACCTAAACTTCCCTAAGTTTGAGATTGGGGTTTTACTGCGCGTTAATCATGGGATAAATTAAAGATTACTAGATTTTTTTGATTTTACTAGTTTAAGATTAGCATCTCTTGTCTAGACTGTCTTAGTGAAGGGGCGGTGCTAGTAAAATGAAAAATCAAATCGTAATCATCATTTATATTCTATTATTATTTATTGGAACTAATGTAGGTTTATATAGTGACCGACTGTCAGCAGAGGCTAGTGGTCCAGTAGTCATTCCGGATGAAGCTATCCGTTTGCGTATTCTTGGTAATAGTGACTCTGAAAAAGATCAAAGGTTAAAAAGAAAGATTCGTGATGAAGTTAATGCGGAAATCACAAAATGGGTTGAAGAACTTACATCGCTTGAAGCAGCAAGAGAGTTAATTAAAAGCCGTTTGAGCGATATTGAAGCAGTAGTAGAAAGAACATTAGTAGAAGAAAAAGTTGATCAAACCTACACAGTAGATTTTGATAGTAATGTCGAATTTCCGACAAAGCTTTATGGAAACTTTATTTATCCTGCTGGTGAATATGAAGCGATTCTAATCACTTTAGGTGAAGGGAAAGGTGCAAATTGGTGGTGTGTGCTATTCCCACCATTATGTTTCCTAGACTTCTCAAGCGGCGAGGCAGTAGACACACAGCCTGCAAATGAAAACCAAAAGGAAGATGGCGATAATCTAGTAGTAGAAGATGAAAAAGAAGAGGTGAAGGTTAAATTCTTTATCATAGAGTTCTTTACATCATTGTTTAGATAATAAACGTCAAGTCTATCTACTAAATTAAGAAAAACGCAAGGCGCCTGATGCTAGACACTAAAACTAGGTACAAACTTTCTTATCTTTTAAGAATAACCTCTAAAATGGTCTATTTTTTATCCTCCCTCATAGATTAGATAATAGAAAATCTAAAAAATGAGGTGGACCTGTGTTAGGGCAAATTAAAATAGCGAATGAAAATGATATAAGCCGTCTAAAGGACTTTTTAGGACAAGCAAATGTGAATTCAGATGGCGTTGATCCGACTGTGGATAATTTTATTCTTATGGAAGATTTGGACCAGAAATTGATAGCAACACTAGGAATTGAGAGAGTAAATGAAGATGGACTACTTCGTTCATTAGTCATTAGCCCTAAATTAGAGCAGCCTCAGATTCTAGCTTTGTTTAAAGGAATTCTATCTCTTGCAAAACAAAAGGAGCTGAGAAACCTTTATCTAGCAACAAATAAACAAGCTTCAGTTGAATTCTTTACGATGCTTGGCTTTGATCAGATTGGTAAGGACGAGCTGCCAGATCATTTAAAAGTGTCCCAGCATCTCCAACATGTATTAGGAGATGTGGATAACTCTATCTTCATGAGAACAAGTCTAAGGTAAGATATCCACATTATAAAACGGTGCTTATCCCGTTTTTTCGATGAGGGCCATAAAAAACAAATTTCCCTTAGTTAGTTCAATAATCCCCAAAGTTATCCACTGTTTACGAGTCCTTATCCACAATTTGTGGATAAGGCTTGTTTTGCGTCCTACAGTAAATTATACTTCAGTGATAGTTAAAGTGTGATATTATTAGCATTATTGCGCTATAAAGCGGTTTTTCAACAGGAGGTAAGCTTTATGGATACAAAAATATGGGTTGTGAATAACTTTGATGAACAGTTAGAGAGTAATCCACAGATTATTGAAGCGGCAAAGCTTCTTTCCAATAATGAGGTTGTCGCATTTCCGACTGAGACAGTATATGGATTGGGGGCAAATGCATCTTCAGATGAAGCAGTTGCTAAGATTTTTGAGGCTAAAGGACGTCCAAGTGACAATCCTCTTATTGTGCATATCGCACATTCAGAACAACTTACTAACATAGCTGTGGATATTCCAGAATTCGTTGATGTATTAATTAAGGAATTTTGGCCTGGTCCGCTAACACTTGTTTTGAAGAAAAAGAACGGAGCTGTAGGGGAAAAAGTAACTGCTGGATTAGAAACAATAGCGGTTCGAATGCCAGATCATCCAATTGCGCTTGCCTTAATCAAAGTTGCAAATCTTCCACTTGCGGCACCAAGTGCAAACCTTTCTGGTAAACCTAGTCCTACCGTAGCAAAACATGTTATTACTGATTTAAATGGTAGAATTTCAGCTATCATTGATGGAGGCTCAACTGGAGTTGGGCTTGAATCGACTGTATTAGATTGTACTGCGGACATTCCAGTTATTTTACGTCCAGGTGGTGTAACTAAGGAACAGTTGGAGGCGGTAATTGGGCAAGTTTCCATTGACCATTCATTATTTGAAGAGGGACAAGCACCTAAGTCACCTGGCATGAAATATACTCATTATGCACCAAAGTCTCCATTAACGGTTGTGTTTGGTAGTCCACAATTTCTACAGCGGCTTGTTGATAAACAGAAAATGGCTGGATTAAGAGTCGGTGTACTTGCTACAGAGGAAACCAAGGATTCCTACCAAGCGGACACTACTCTAGTATGTGGATTAAGAGCGGATTTACCGAGTGTAGCAAGTCAGCTCTATGATGTATTACGCACATTTGATGAAAAAAGTGTGGATATCATTTATAGCGAAAGTTTTCCACAGGATGGTGTAGGACAGGCAATCATGAACCGCCTGTTAAAAGCTGCAGGAAACGAAGTTATTCATGAATAAAGAGGTTGGTATCAGGCAGAGTCTGACGCCAACCTTTTTGTTCTAATTTTTAATTTTGGTCTGTTCTTTGCTCTGTTACTTTTCTACCATAATAAGACCTAACTCTTTTCTAAGTCTATTTTTAGTTGGACGTGCATAAATTGAAAATAGACGAGTCCGAGGAGGTAGGAGTGGGTGGCAAGTGTTCTGGGAGAATTCTTAACTTTATTTGTAATGGCATTTGCATTAGGAATGGACGCTTTTTCTGTGGGCCTTGGGATGGGTCTTATTCAATTACGTCTTAAACAAATATTTTACATAGGCCTTATAATTGGATTGTTCCATGTATGGATGCCCTTAACAGGGATGATAATAGGAAGATTTTTATCAGACCAATTTGGTATGATTGCAACCTATGCAGGTGGTATTTTATTACTTTTACTTGGGTTTCAAATGATTAGGTCTTCACTTAAAGAAGAAGAAGCAAGAATGATTACTCCAGTGGGGTTTGGGTTATTTATTTTCGCCTTAAGTGTAAGTTTAGATAGCTTTTCAGTTGGTTTAAGCTTAGGTATATATGGTGCACGCACGGTTATAACAATTCTTATGTTTGGTATAGTAAGTATGTTTTTAACTTGGATTGGCTTATTATTAGGAAGAAGAGCTCAAAACTGGTTTGGGTCATATAGCGAGGCATTAGGAGGAAGTATTCTACTAGCTTTTGGGATAAAATTACTCCTTCCTTTTTAAAATAATACCTTATGACATTTTTGTGAGTCGGGAGATGTTTTCCGGCTCTTTATTTCTGTTCCCGCTATGTATATGTTTTTATATGTTTTATAATATTGGTTAAATGGAAAAATAAAACGGTAGCTATTGTAGTAAGGAGGAAGCTAATGACTAACATTTTATTTGTTTGTACAGGAAATACGTGTCGGAGCCCAATGGCAGAAGCGATCCTTAAAAGTAAACAACACTCTGATATTGCCGCGAAATCAGCAGGCATGTTTGCCGATAACCTTAGTGAGGCTTCTTTAAATACTCAAAAAGTCCTAACTGAGGAAGGAATACCGATTAACCATCAGTCTTCATTGCTCACGGGAGAACAGGTCGATTGGGCGACGTATATTTTAACGATGACAACAAGTCATAAAACATTAATTCTAGAGCGTTTTCCACAAGCGTTAAGTAAAACGTTTACACTTAAAGAACTTGTTGGAGATGGACAAGTAGGGTTAGATAGTGATATTACCGATCCATTTGGCGGTCCGTTGCCGATATATCGTGACACCTATAAGGAGCTTAATCAGTTGATTGAAAGATTACTAATAAAACTAAAAAAAATATGAACAAATCGGGTAATAGTAATGCCTTTTTCAGAAAGATTGATGTCTCTACCATATGAAAAATGATGACAAGGCAGAAATTAAGTAATTCATTTTTTATATGGTCAGACCTATTGTTACAAGAGCCTACAAAAATAGACGTTATTAACAATAGTTTTTAAGAACTTGAAATGATAAAATGGGTAAAAATGTGCAAACGGAGGGTGTTTTAATGAAAGTAGCTATTGCTTCTGATCATGGTGGTTTAAACATTCGTGAAGAAATAAAAAAATTAATGGATGAAATGGAAATTGAATATATTGATTTTGGTTGTGAGTGCGATACCTCGGTCGACTATCCAGACTATGCTGTACCTGTTGCCGAAAAGGTTGCAAATGGTGAAGTGGATCGGGGCATCTTAATTTGTGGAACTGGAATTGGCATGAGCATTGCTGCTAATAAAGTTAAAGGCATTCGTTGTGCGCTTGTCCATGATACATTTAGTGCAAAAGCAACTCGTGAACATAATGATAGCAATGTTTTAGCAATGGGTGAGCGTGTAATAGGTCCTGGATTAGCACGTGATATTGCGCAAATCTGGCTAACAACCGAGTTTGAAGGTGGCAGACATGAAAAGCGAGTTAATAAAATGATGACATATGAAAAAAATAGCTAAGAGGTTTCGTGAAAGGAAGATTGCGGAGTGGCTAATGATATAGAACTGTGGAAACAACAGTTAGAAAAAGTACTCGCGGATTTTAGTGAACAAGCGACCTTGTCAAATGATCATTTATTTGTAATTGGATGTAGCACCAGTGAAGTGATTGGTGAAAAAATAGGCACATCAGGAACAATGGAAGTTGCAGCGATGATTTTTAACGAAGTGAAAGTGCTTCAAGAAAAAACTGGTGTGCTGCTAGCGTTCCAATGTTGTGAGCATTTAAACCGAGCATTGATTGTTGAACGTGAGACTGCCAGAGCGAAAAAATATGATATCGTAACGGTTACACCTGTACGTTCTGCAGGAGGAGCAATGGCAACACATGCTTATCACAATTTTACGGACCCTGTTGTCGTTGAGTTTATTAAAGCTGATGCTGGTATCGATATTGGAGATACCTTTATAGGCATGCATTTAAAACATGTCGCCGTGCCATTAAGAAGCACAGTTAAACAGGTTGGCCATGCTCATGTCACATTGGCCAAAACACGCCCAAAACTTATCGGTGGTGCCAGAGCTGTTTATGATGAAAAAGAAGAAAATTATACTTGTTGAACATAATCCTCACTTTGCTTGGGGATTTTTTTCTATTATGTAGGCTCTTTTCTGCAAGATTGTTACTAATACATTGACCAAATACCATCGTTATCCCTAGATGAGGTGAAAATCAACAGTAACTCCGAAAGTTTATTTCCAATAAATTGAAATACTCGCCTATTACACCAAAATACTCGTCTAATTTTGAAAATACTCGCCGATAGTCATAAAATACCAGCCTGTATCGCTAAAATACTAGTCAAAACTACCAGAATACTCGTCCAAGCCGTTTTTGTAATCTACGAATCCCGATAAATAATTCTGACTATCCCTTCCTCTAACCTTGGGAAAGTGCTAAAATGAAGAAGAATTTGCAGGAAAAGTACAAAGATACACTAAAAGCTTAATGATATAAAGGGGGATTCCAATGAAACATTTATCGCAGCAGGATGAAAGCGTTTTTGCAGCTATTCAAGATGAGTTAGGGAGACAACGCACGAAGATCGAACTTATTGCTTCAGAAAACTTTGTTAGTGAAGCCGTAATGGAGGCACAAGGATCCGTTTTAACAAATAAATATGCTGAAGGCTACCCTGGTCGTCGCTATTATGGTGGTTGTGAGTATGTTGATGTTGTTGAAAACATTGCACGCAACAGAGCGAAAGAAATTTTCGGAGCTGAGCATGTAAACGTACAGCCGCACTCTGGTGCACAAGCGAATATGGCCGTTTATTTCACGATTTTAGAGCAAGGCGATACGGTACTCGGGATGAATCTATCACATGGTGGTCACTTAACTCACGGAAGCCCAGTTAACTTTAGTGGTATTCAGTACAACTTCGTTGAATATGGTGTTGATCAAGAGACACATCTAATTAATTATGATGACGTGCTTGAAAAAGCAAGATTACATAAACCAAAATTAATTGTTGCAGGTGCAAGCGCGTATCCTCGTGCAATTGATTTTAAACGTTTTAAAGAAATTGCAGATGAAGTTGGAGCATATATGATGGTTGATATGGCTCATATCGCAGGTCTAGTTGCAGCTGGCCTCCATCAAAACCCGGTTCCATATGCAGATTTCGTAACGACAACAACACATAAAACACTTCGTGGACCTCGTGGTGGGATGATTCTTTGTAAGGAAGAATATGCAAAGAAAATCGATAAGTCAATCTTCCCTGGAATCCAAGGCGGACCACTGATGCATGTAATTGCAGCAAAAGCTGTAGCATTCGGTGAAGCTCTTGAAGACGACTTTAAACTATACGCACAAAATATCATCGACAATGCCAAGCGTTTAGCAGAAGGCTTGAAAAAAGAAGGCTTAAACCTTGTTTCAGATGGTACAGATAATCATCTATTGTTAGTGGATGTTCGATCTATGGGCATCACAGGTAAAGTAGCTGAGCATGTTCTTGATGAAGTAGGCATTACTGTAAATAAAAATACGATTCCATTTGATCCAGAAAGCCCGTTTGTAACTAGTGGTGTTCGAATTGGGACAGCGGCAGTTACTAGTCGCGGGTTTGGTCTAGAAGATATGGATGAAATTGCTTCAATCATTGCTTTTACATTGCAAAATGTTGAAGATGAGTCAAAGCTTGCAGAAGCAAAACAACGTGTAGAAGCTTTAACAAAGGATTTCACATTATATAAAGAGTTATAATAGCCAACACTAAGAGGGTCAGACTACAATTGTTTGACCCTCATTTTGTCTTTAAATATGTAGAAATTAGCAAATTTAATGTCTTGGCTTGAACATGAACCACTTTTTCTGTAAAATCTATTGAGGTGTTAAGAATCGTTCGAATAGCATGGTCCAAAAGGAGAGGTTACAAGGATGGGAAAAGTATTTGTGTTTGATCACCCACTAATTCAGCATAAGCTGACATACATACGTGATATTAATACTGGAACAAAAGAGTTTCGTGAATTAGTCGATGAAGTAGCTAGCTTAATGGCATTTGAAATTACGCGAGATATGCCTCTTCAAGAAGTAGAAGTTGAAACACCGGTTAGACTTGCAAAATCAAAAGTTCTTGCAGGTAAAAAACTTGGAATTATCCCAATTCTACGTGCAGGACTCGGAATGGTTGATGGAATTCTAAAATTAATACCTGCTGCAAAAGTAGGTCATATCGGATTATACCGTGACCCTGAAACATTACAGCCGGTTGAATACTATGTGAAATTACCATCTGATGTAGAAGAACGTGATTTTATCGTTGTAGATCCAATGCTTGCAACGGGCGGATCAGCAGTAGAAGCTATAAATTCACTAAAAAAACGTGGTGCGAAAAATATTAAGTTCATGTGCTTAATTGCAGCGCCAGAGGGTGTAGAAGCAGTTAAAGAGGCGCATCCAGATATCGATATTTATATTGCTGCACTTGATGAAAACTTAAATGACCATGGCTACATCGTCCCAGGACTAGGGGACGCGGGTGATCGTTTATTTGGAACTAAATAATGATGAAGGGTCTAATCCGAAAAGCGGATTAGGCCTTTTTAAAAAGATAAGAAAGTATAAAAGTTTGTAACTAGTTTTAGTGTCTAGCTCCGGGCGCCATCGGACCCGAGGTCATAAGACAATCCCTGCCCGAAGGTAAAAAACGCCTTCAGTCAGGGCTCGTCTTATGCTTGACTTGCATAGGATGTGCTGATGTCGATGTTCGCCACAGGACGTGGCGGGTTTTAATCGATGCGCCAAAAGGCGGGCGCCCTGCGCTTTTCTTATTGTTTAGGAATTTATAATTTAAAATAGACATGTATTTCAAGATATTGGAATATAGGCGACATATTTTCAACTAAAGAACCATCAAATTTCTTAATAATAAAACACCATCGTTTGAGAGACGCTAACACTGAGGTGTTTAGATGCAAAATAGATTTACATTACTTTTACTTTGTTTACTTTGGATAACTATTCCTATCAATGCAGAAGCTGCTGCTATATTTCCGCAGCGACCGGAGCTTCCTCATTTTTCACAATCAGAAAAGATTAGTTCAATAATTATGACTGAGGAATCCAATCTATCGAAACTTGTCAAGACGACCACACGTCATTATCCCCTGATCAAAATAAACAGAGTGTTCGATACTGCATTTCACGGTTTTTCTGTTTACGGTAAGCGTTCAGATATCGAAAAACTAAAAAAGGAAGCGGGTGTTGAGCAAAGTTTTCCAGTATCTACCTACAAAGTCTCTCTTGATGAAAGTGTTCCGTTTATCGGAGGAGATAAGATTCGAGGTTTATTTGATCAAAGCAATGAACGAATTACTGGTAAAGGAATCAAGGTCGGTGTCATCGATACAGGGATTGATTACAACCATCCTGATTTAAAGAATAATTATCATGGAGGCTTTGATTTAGTAGATGGTGATAATGATCCAATGGAAACAAAGGGACAGGCAGATCTGCAAACCTTCCATGGAACACATGTAGCAGGAATCATTGCTGCTGATGGAAAACTAAAGGGTGTTGCTCCGGATGCGGAAATTATTGCCTACCGAGCATTAGGTCCTGGTGGGGTTGGTACTTCAGAACAGGTTATTGCAGCAATCGAACAGGCAATTAAGGATAAAGTCGATATAATCAATTTATCGTTAGGAAACACAATAAATGGACCTGATTGGCCAACGAGTATTGCATTAGATAAAGCTGTTGAAAAAGGGATTATTGCAGTTACATCGAGTGGGAATTCAGGTCCAGAAGTATGGACAGTGGGCTCACCGGGTACATCTTCAAAAGCGATTTCAGTTGGGGCATCTACTCCTCCAATTAAGGTTCCTTTTTTACAAATAGGAGCCAAAGCGCGGAAAATCAATCTAACGCCTATGCAAAATGCAAGTCCCTGGGATTTACAACGTGAATATGAAGTAGTTCCAGCGGGAATTGGTGAAAGAGAACAGTTTGTAGATGTAAAGGATAAAATTGTGCTGTTAGAAAGAGGTAAGATCACTTTTACCGAAAAAGCATTACATGCAAAGGAAAACAGAGCAAAAGCGGTTTTAATTTATAATAATGTTGAAGGTGAATTTGCAGGCAGTTTAGAATTAGAGCTTGATATTCCGGTTGCCTCCCTTTCAAAAGAAGACGGACTATGGCTGAGTAAGCAACTTGAATCATCAGAAAATAATTTTATTCGTACAGAATACCTTGAACATGTCGATGAACTAGCAGCGTTTAGCTCAAGAGGTCCTGTAACCCAAACGTGGGATATCAAACCAGATGTCGTAGCACCAGGTGTTGCGATAGACAGTACCGTCCCAAATGGCTATCTTGCCTTACAAGGGACAAGTATGGCGGCTCCACATGTTGCAGGTGCAGCAGCGCTAATTAAACAAGCACATCCTGATTGGACACCAGAACAAGTAAAAGCCGCATTAATGAATACTGCGAAAATACTTGTTGATGAAAAAAAACAAGAATACAAACCCTATGAACAGGGTGCAGGGAGAATTCAACTGAAGGAAGCAATTGAAGCAGAGTCATTAGTGTATCCAAGCTCCTTTGCATTTGGAATGCTGCATCAAGAGGATATTAGAACTGAACGAAGTATGAAAGTCACAATTGACAATCAATCTTCCGAAACAAAACAATATCGTTTTAAACTACCAAAACAACAAAATGGTTTGCAATGGAAGCTTCCAAACTCGTTATACGTTGGTCCAAAGCAGAAAAAAGTTATTTCAGTAACACAAGATATCACACCAAGCGTAATTGGAGCTGGTCTGCATCATGGTAGGCTGGTTTTAATGGAGGGGAGTAATAAAATTGAAATTCCTTATATGTTTGTGATCGAGGAGCCAGATTATCCAAGAGTAATGGGCTTTCAATTTGGTGCAGGAGATAAACCAGATACCTTCAAATATGAGCTCTTTTTGCCAAGAGGTGCTGAAGAATATGGTATTGCACTGTATGATCCAGATACGCTAAGGTTTATTACCTTCTTAGATTGGGCCAAAGATGTGCCAAGAGGAGTAATAGAAAAAGAAATCACCCAAGAGGATATTGGGCTTAAAGGAATTTATAAAGCCATTGTCTTTGCTAGAAAAGAAGGACAAGAAGATACGGTAGAGGTAGATATTGTAATTGATAGTGAAATAAACCTACCAGGGTAAGTGAAAAAGCGAGTAAAATGTGAACAAATTGTGAATGATGAATTTGTAAATTACAGCGTTACATCTGTATCTAGGTTTCTCAAGGTGGAATATATATTGAGTTTACAATGCCTCCACCTTGTTAACCAAAAATATTACCATAAAAACAATGAAATTGTTTGTGATGTTTTTCACTGTAAACGCATTGACATTAATAAGTGCCTATTGTATGCTAGTCAAGGGTATAATGATAGGGTTTTCAAAAGAGCTACGAAGTGCGGTATCATCCATTATATTCGGTATTTTCTGATAACTAAAACAAGGCTAATGTATCTGGAAACTATCAAGTAAACTTATGCATTTAAGACTAGTAGCTATACTCTCTAATACAGCCCTAAAACCCATTCACACGCAAAAGCGAGGAACGTAGCGAATGCGTCAAAATCACAAACACCCTTTACAAGCGATCGCGCTTATGTCTGGTATCCTGTCCCAATTGGTAGGTTCCGTACTCGTTGGCATTTTCCTCGGAAGATGGCTGGATCAGACAATCAAAACCGAACCACTTTTCCTTATTATCGGCCTATTACTTGGACTAGCAGTTGGGATTTACGGAATGCTCCGACTAGTTCAACACTTTTTTTCGGGAGACTAAAAAATGGAAGATTTCCAGAAAATGTTTACGAGGTATCGTAAATACATATTCTCTCTGTTATCCATCTATGTACTTGGCTTTGGCTTTACTGAGTATCAACCAGTATTTCTAGGTTTGATTCTAGGGACTGTAATTAGTTTGTACAACCTGTTTGTTATGGTTAGGAAAAGTAAACGTTTTGATAAAGCCTTTGAAGAAGGTAAAAAAGTAGGTTCGTTAGGTACTCTGTCAAGGATGGCTTCAGCAGGACTTGCTGTTGTGATTGCCTTACAGTATCCAGATCAGATTCATTTAGTTAGTGTTGTGTTGGGATTAATGACATCCTATATTGTCATTATGATAGATTTCTTTTTTCAAAAACTTTCGTAAGTAACCCGAAAAGTGAAAGTGACCTTTACAAGAAACTTGATCAGTTTCAATGGACACTTGAACTGGACATATTGGGAAGAGAGGTGAATACTGTTGGGTCATGAGGCTCCTATACGTGAATTTTTAGGACTTACTTTTAATTTATCAAATGTTTTAATGATTACAATTGCAAGTGTAATTGTTTTCATACTGGCTGTAGCGGGTACACGCACCCTTGCAATGCAGCCAACTGGAATTCAGAATTTCGTTGAGTGGATTATGGATTTCATTAAGGGGATCATTAGCAGTACAATGGACTGGAAAACAGGTGGACGTTTCTTAACATTAGGAATGACCTTGTTAATGTACATTTTTGTAGCAAATATGTTAGGTCTACCATTTGCAATTATCGTCGATCAACAATTATGGTGGAAATCACCAACTGCTGACCCTGCAATTACACTAACATTAGCTGTAATGGTAGTAGCGTTGACACATTATTATGGTATTAAAATGAAGGGTGCGGCAGAGTATGGTAAAGATTTCTTAAAACCACTACCTTTCTTATTCCCACTGAAAATTATTGAAGAATTTGCTAACACATTAACGTTAGGTCTTCGTCTTTTTGGGAATATCTATGCCGGAGAAATTTTACTAGGTTTATTAGCTGGATTAGCAACGCGAGGTTATGCAGAAGGCATTGCAAGTGGTGTCATCGGTACTGTTGTTGCAGCTCTACCTATGATGGTATGGCAAGGTTTCAGTATTTTCGTAGGTGCAATTCAGGCATTTATCTTTGTTATGTTAACAATGGTTTATATGGCACACAAAGTGAGTCATGACCATTAATAATATACACCTTGTTCAAAAAGACACTTTTTGGACACGAAAAATAATGACTAAATAATTTTTTATACAATCAAAGGAGGACTATTTCAATGGGTTTATTAGCAGCAGCAATCGCAATCGGTTTAGCAGCACTAGGTGCTGGTATCGGTAACGGACTTATCGTATCTCGTACAGTTGAGGGTATCGCTCGTCAACCAGAAGCTCGTGGTATGCTTCAAACAACAATGTTCATCGGGGTTGCACTAGTTGAGGCGATTCCTATCATCGCCGTTGTTATCGCGTTCATGGTATTTGGTGCAAACTAAGTATAAGTAACTTTTGATTATGGCGAAGCATTCCAAGAGAACCTTCGCCATTCCTTTATCCCAGTTTAACTTGCAGTATAGCCTCTATTAACAACTATTGAATTTAAAAAAGTTATAGTAGTGGAAACTAAACCAATCGAAATTGGGTACAACGGGATTACTGCCCGTAAAGTCCCGATAAGATCAACTAACCATCATTGGTGGTTTGAAAGATAACAACCATTGATGAAAATTTCCTATATGTGAAATTTAAATGCTTCGATATACATGTTCAGGTAAGGAAGTTACTACTTTCCTTATTCGAATGACTCTTGAAGGGAGTGAATCAAGCTGTGTTAACAAATATGTTTGTATTAGGTGCTGCCGTTGGTGCTGAAGAATCCTTCATAAACGGTGGGGACATCCTTTTCCAATTAGTAATTTTCCTAATCCTGTTAGCATTGCTTCGCAAATTTGCATTTGGTCCATTAATGGGCATCATGAAACAACGTGAAAATCATATTGCAAATGAAATTAGTGCAGCAGAAAACAATCACCAAGAAGCGAAAAAGCTTGCAGCTGAACAACGTGAATTAATAAAAGAATCACGTGTAGAAGCGGCTCAGCTTATCGAAAGTGCAAAAAAACTTGGTGAAGATCAAAAAGACGAAATTATTCGTTTAGCTCGTACAGAAGCAGAACGTATGAAAGAATCTGCTAAGAAAGAAATCCAACAAGAAAAAGAACAAGCAGTTACGGCCCTACGTGAGCAAGTTGCATCATTATCTGTATTAATTGCTTCTAAAGTTATTGAAAAAGAATTAAGCGAGCAAGACCAAGAGAAATTGATCAACGAGTATATTAACGAGGTAGGAGAAGAGCGATGAGCAATGGAATCGTAGCAAAACGATATGCAGCAGCTCTTTTTCAAATAGCAAAAGAACAAAATACTTTAGATCAATTTGAAGGTGAACTTCGCACAGTAAAGCAAGTATTCTCTGAAAATAAAGAGTTATTATCTGTTTTACAAAATCCAAAACTAGCATTGGATCGCAAAAAAGGCATGTTAAATGATGCTTTTTCAGGTCTATCAACAAATGTGTCAAACACATTGATGATTTTGCTTGACCGTCACCGCATCAATATTGTGGTTGACCTTGTAGAAGACTTTATAAAACTTTCAAATGAAGCACGTGGAATTGAAGATGCAAAAGTATATTCAGTTCGTCCATTAACAGAAGATGAGAAGACTACAATCTCAACATCTTTTGCTGCTAAAATTGGCAAGGCTTCATTACGTATTGAAAATATTGTAGACAAAGCTCTAATTGGTGGCGTTAAGCTTCGAATTGGAAATCGTATATATGACGGTAGCGTTAGTGGTAAATTAGCACGCTTAGAGCGTGAACTTATTGCGAAAAGATCGTAGATAGGGGTGAAATTCATGAGCATCAAAGCTGAAGAAATTAGTGCGCTGATTAAAAAGCAAATCGAAAACTATCAGTCTGAAATAAAAGTGAGTGATGTAGGTACAGTTATCCAAGTTGGTGATGGTATCGCACGTGCTCATGGCCTCGACAATGTCATGGCTGGAGAACTTGTTGAATTTTCGAACGGTGTCATGGGAATGGCACAAAACCTTGAGGCAAACAACGTTGGTATCGTAATCCTTGGACCTTTCACTGATATTCGTGAAGGTGACGAAGTTCGTCGTACAGGCCGTATCATGGAAGTACCTGTTGGTGAAGCATTAATCGGACGTGTTGTAAACTCTTTAGGACAACCAGTTGATGGTTTGGGTCCAATTGAAACAACTAAAACTCGCCCAATTGAGAGCCCAGCTCCAGGAGTAATGGATCGTAAATCAGTACATGAGCCATTACAAACAGGTATTAAGGCTATTGATGCGTTAATACCAATCGGTCGTGGTCAACGTGAGTTAATCATCGGTGACCGTCAAACTGGTAAAACGGCTGTTGCAATCGATACAATTATTAACCAAAAAGGTCAAGATATGATTTGTATCTATGTTGCAATCGGTCAAAAAGAATCAACAGTTCGTGGTGTTGTTGAAACATTACGTAAAAACGGTGCATTAGATTACACAATCGTTGTAACTGCTTCTGCATCACAACCTGCTCCATTATTATTCTTAGCTCCTTATGCTGGTGTAACAATGGGTGAAGAGTTCATGTATAACGGCAAGCACGTTCTTGTTATCTATGATGATTTAACAAAACAAGCTTCTGCATACCGTGAACTTTCATTACTACTTCGTCGTCCTCCAGGTCGTGAAGCATATCCAGGGGATGTATTCTACCTACACAGCCGCTTACTTGAGCGTGCAGCAAAATTAAGTGATGCGAAAGGTTCGGGATCATTAACAGCTTTACCTTTTATTGAGACACAAGCTGGTGACGTTTCTGCTTACATTCCGACAAACGTAATCTCGATTACTGACGGACAAATTTTCTTGCAATCTGACCTATTCTTCTCAGGTGTACGTCCTGCCGTTAACGCAGGTTTATCAGTATCACGTGTTGGAGGATCTGCACAGATCAACGCAATGAAAAAGGTATCAGGTACACTGCGTCTTGACCTAGCTTCCTACCGTGAGTTAGAGGCATTTGCTCAATTCGGTTCAGACCTAGATAAAGCAACTCAATCAAAGCTTAATCGTGGTGCACGTACTGTAGAAGTACTAAAACAAGGTTTAAATAAGCCACTTGCGGTTGAAAAGCAAGTTGCTATCCTTTATGCACTAACTCGTGGTTTCTTAGATGACATTCCAGTTGTAGATATCAACCGTTTTGAATCTGAGTACTTCACTTGGTTAGAACATAACCGTAAAGAACTACTTGAAGGAATTCGCACTTCTGGAAAACTTCCTGAAGATACTGATATGCAGGCAGCTATCAGTGATTTTAAGAAAACTTTTGCAGTTACTGAGTAATAGATGAACAATCGGCGAACCATGTTTCGCCGATTATTATGACATAGACATTTGATATGATTCGGTTATAACAATAATCGATTGACTTTTTGAAAAAAAGGTGGTGAGAACCTTTGGCATCATTACGTGATATAAAAAATAGAATTACCTCTACAAAGAAAACTAGCCAAATTACGAAAGCAATGCAAATGGTATCAGCTTCTAAGCTTAACCGTGCTGAAACCAACGCGAAAGCTTTCGTTCCATATATGGAAAAGATTCAAGAGGTAGTAGCTAGTATCGCACTTGGAAGCACAGGTGTTAGTCACCCAATGTTAACTAAACGTCCAGTTAAAAAGACAGGATATTTGGTTATTACATCAGATCGTGGTTTAGCAGGTGCGTATAACAGTAATATCCTTCGTTCCGTTTACCAAACGATTCAAAAGCGCCATAAAAGCAAAGATGAGTATGCTGTCATAGCAATCGGACGTATTGGACGTGATTTCTTTAAGAAACGTGGGATCCCAGTAATCCTAGATATCGCTGGATTAGCGGATCAACCAGCATTCTCTGATATTAAGGACATTGCTAATAAAGCTGTAGGCATGTTTTCTGATGAAACGTTTGATGAACTTTACTTGTATTACAACCACTTTGTAAGTGCGATTCAACATGAAGTAACGGAGAAAAAGCTTTTACCGTTAACAGACATTAATTCTGAGAAAAAGCTTACTTCTTATGAGTTCGAGCCTTCTCAAGAAGAAATTCTTGAAGTATTGCTCCCTCAGTATGCTGAAAGTCTCATCTACGGTGCACTTTTAGATGGAAAAGCTAGTGAGCATGCTGCACGTATGTCAGCGATGAAGAGTGCAACAGATAATGCGAAAGAGCTTATCAACTCACTTACTCTTTCTTACAACCGTGCCCGTCAGGCTGCAATTACGCAAGAAATTACTGAAATTGTCGGTGGAGCTGCGGCATTAGAATAGACGAATATAAATCTTTTTTCAATAGCAAGTTAGGAGGGAAAACGATGACAAAAGGACGCGTAACCCAAATCATGGGTCCTGTTGTAGACGTAACGTTTGACAGCGGGCATCTTCCTGAAATTTACAACGCCCTTAGAATTGAACATAAAGCGCGCAACGAAAACGAAGTTGATATTACGTTAACTCTTGAAGTTGCATTACATCTTGGTGATGATACAGTTCGTACTGTAGCGATGTCATCTACAGATGGTCTAGTTCGTAATATTAAAGTTACAGATACTGGTGCTCCTATTTCAGTTCCAGTTGGTGATGTAACTTTAGGTCGTGTATTCAACGTATTAGGTGAGAAAATTGACTTAGATGAGGCACTTCCTGCAGGTATTCGCCGTGATTCAATTCACAGAGAAGCACCAACATTTGAGCAACTTTCGACAGAGGTAGAAATTCTTGAAACTGGTATCAAAGTAGTAGACCTTCTTGCACCCTATATCAAAGGTGGGAAAATCGGTCTATTCGGTGGTGCGGGTGTAGGCAAAACGGTTCTTATCCAAGAACTTATCAATAACATCGCTCAAGAGCACGGTGGTATCTCAGTATTCGCCGGTGTTGGAGAACGTACTCGTGAAGGTAATGACCTTTATTATGAAATGAAGGATTCAGGAGTAATCAATAAAACAGCAATGGTATTCGGTCAAATGAATGAGCCGCCTGGAGCACGTATGCGTGTTGCCCTAACTGGTCTTACAATGGCTGAATTCTTCCGTGATGAGCAAGGACAAGACGTGTTATTCTTTATCGATAACATTTTCCGTTTTACTCAAGCAGGTTCGGAAGTATCAGCCCTACTTGGTCGTATGCCATCAGCGGTAGGTTACCAACCAACTCTTGCAACTGAGATGGGTCGTCTGCAAGAGCGTATCACATCAACTAACGTTGGTTCTGTTACATCGATCCAAGCAATCTATGTTCCAGCCGATGACTATACGGATCCGGCTCCTGCAACAACGTTTGCTCACTTAGATGCAACAACAAACCTTGAGCGTAAGCTTTCAGAGATGGGTATCTACCCTGCGGTTGATCCATTAGCGTCAACTTCTCGTGCGCTATCTCCTGAAATCGTTGGCGATGAGCATTATAATGTTGCTCGTCAAGTACAACAAACACTTCAACGTTACAGAGAATTACAAGATATTATCGCTATCCTAGGTATGGATGAGCTTTCTGATGAAGATAAATTAACGGTATCACGTGCGCGTCGTATCCAGTTCTTCTTATCTCAAAACTTCCACGTGGCAGAGCAGTTCACTGGACAAAAAGGATCATATGTACCTGTTAAAGAAACGGTTAAAGGTTTCAAAGAGATTCTTGAAGGTAAATATGATACTCTTCCAGAGGATGCTTTCCGTCTAGTTGGAAGAATTGAAGAAGTAATTGCTAAAGCAGAACAAATGGCTTAATAAACGGACTTAGGAGGTTTTAAAATGAAGACAGTAAAAGTCAATGTCGTTACTCCTGATGGCCCAGTTTATGAAGCTGACGTGGAAATGATAAGTGCCAAAGCTCAAAGTGGTGAGCTTGGTATTTTACCAGGCCACATTCCTATGGTTGCTCCACTACAAATTGGAGTAGTCAGATTTAAAAGCGGAAGCAACACTGAACTTGTGGCTGTTAGTGGTGGCTTTCTAGAAGTTCGCCCTGAGCAAGTAACAATCTTAGCACAAACAGCTGAAACAGCGGAAGACATAGATGTTGCCCGTGCAAAAGCAGCGAAGTTACGTGCTGAAGAACGCTTGCAAGCGAAACAAGACAATGTTGATTTTAAACGAGCTGAGCTCGCTTTAAAACGTGCCATCAACCGCTTGAATGTAACTGAAAATAGATACTAATAAGGAAAGCCTTAAGGGGGGAAACTCTCTTGAGGCTTTTTGTTGTTTTTTGAGGGTGGGGTGTGTAGTCTATTTTTTTCGATAGTATGATTTTGCACATAAATCGGTGATTTCTGCACATAAGCGATTTGCTTCCGCACATAAATTATATTTTCTCGCACATAAATGTAGGATTTAAGCACATATTGTATTGTGAAACATCTATGGGGTAACATACTTTCTCATTGGAAATGCCTTTAGAATAGTAAATACCTCATTTAGGCGAGTAAAAGGCATATTTAGACTGGTAAATATCACATGTAGGCGAGTAAAGGTTTAAACAGACGAGTAAATTACGTATCTAGACGAGTAATGTATTTAATTGGTAATTAATTGGTGAATTCTCAATTGAAATAACTGCGTTTCTAAGCTTCCTATTAGTTTTATTGATCTAATCATTAACAATTCATTAGATAAACTGGTTATAATTAATACATATTAAGATAATTGGGGGTGAAATTAGATGAATAATATCTCACCATTAGTATTTGACCTTTCGATTGGAAGACAGAAGCCAGAAAGCATCATTAACAAATCAACGGCATGCCCATTTTGTGATAGAGAAAACTTAGAAAATATTATTGAAGAAGATGGTCCGCTTATTTTACTAATGAACAAGTATCCAACCTTAAAGGAAACCTATCAAACGGTACTCATTGAAACGGATCAGTGTGACCAGGAGTTTTCTACATATCCTAAAGAGCATTTACACAAATTAATTCAGTTTGCGATTAAGCACTGGATGCAGATGACTGATAGTGGTGAATTTAAATCCGTCCTTCTTTTTAAAAACCATGGGCCATTATCAGGGGGAACGATCCATCATTCGCATATGCAGATTGTTGGATTAGAGAATGTTGACTATAAACTTTCAGTTATAAATGAACACTTCGAAGGAGTATTGATTCAACAATCTAAGTCCGTAGCTTTTAATGTATCGACACAGCCAAGAATGGGCTTTTTTGAGTTTAATATAACTCTGGAGGATATGGACGATGTGAATATTCTTGCCGATTATATCCAAACAGCTGCCCATTTTGTCATGAATCATTTTAATGTGAGATGTAAAAGTTATAATATATTTTTCTATAATCCAGGTGATAAAATTCAGGTCAAAGTGATTCCTCGTTTTGCTACATCACCCTTGTTTGTCGGTTATTCAATACCCCAAGTTGCAGGTAATATAAATGAAGTTGCTAAAAGGATAAATGATCTATATTTTAATAGTTAAAACTAAAAAAGAACTCAGGAGCGAGTTCTTTTCTATTATATATTAGCGTCCCGATTGAAACTTGTAATTGTGAACGATCATACCTTTAGCTCTTATCATACCGAGTTTTTCATAATATGGCTGGAGTACTTCATCACACATTAAGTCTACCATGTACATATCATGGAGTTCCTCTAGCATCTTGTTAACTAGTTGTCTACCAATTCCTTATTCTTATAGTCTGGTAGAACCTCAAGCAGAGGGATGTACGCTGTTAAGACACCATCACTAATTGCGTTGATGAAACCAACTACTTTACCATTTTCAACAGCAACTACAACCTTATAACTATTTTTTTAATAACTCTAAATGCTTAATTGCAGATGGTGGATTTAGCCAACCATCAAATAAACCAGCTAACATGTCTGGTGTAATACCTTTAAGAGAAGTTGTATAAATCATATATTTGAGACCCCTTTCATAATTTACAGTCAGACTTCATCTTTAGTATCAATAAAATAGTAATCCCATACATTTCCTCCAAATGACTAGTATAAAAATGTATTCGACATAAATGATTAAACCCTTCTTTAGATTTTCTATCGTTTAGATAAGCTATTACTATAATCATGAATTTTACTGGAGTGAATATCAGCTATGGAGTTTAAATCAATAGACCATTGGGATGAAAGGCTTTGGAATCGAGTAAAGACTGTATATACTGAAGCGTTTGGAGATAAAGGGGCAAAGAGTGAAAAAATCATTAAAAATATGTTTGCTCAAGAATTATGTGTCCTACATGTACTTTTTGACGATTCTAAGGTTGCTGCCATGGCAATTACAGGAGCAGTGAAAGAATCTCGTTCACTTGTAATTGATTATTTAGCTGTTGATGAAGAGTATCGTAACCACGGTGCTGGTCAAAAGCTCGTTGA
This sequence comes from Cytobacillus sp. S13-E01, assembly GCF_029193815.1. GTDB lineage: Bacteria > Bacillota > Bacilli > Bacillales > Bacillaceae_L > Bacillus_BV. The sequence goes on along the minus strand of NZ_JARFVC010000008.1, from coordinate 48,178 downwards.
GTATCATATAGAATGGTCTTTAAAAGAAAAGCTTTATGATAGGATTATTATTGAAGTTGAATATGACGAATGTAAAATGTACGATGGTCTAGTACTATTTTGGGGAAAAAGTGGGTTTACTTTGACTGATTATATCCATCATTATAGATGGGTTGCTGAAAAATATAGGGCCATGTATTTGGTGTTGAACGATAACAAGGATCAATCGATTGAGGGAGAAGAAATATTCAAGGAGATTGTCACTTTTCACAGACTATCCTTTCGTGGGAAATAATAGATGGTATTTTAGGAAATAATTTTTGAGTGCAATGTTTAAGGAAGAATCTACGAGAATACTAGTTTAGATGATTAATAACGACAAAGTGTGACAATTATCATTGCAACTTTTGCTGTTTTTTATTAAATTTTACAGTGTGTAATTAATGGTAAAGTTCAATCATTGGGTAAGAAATGGTAGTGTTGTGGGGTGTTTTGTAGAAGATTGTATAGGATGCTTACTAATTTAGTTCAAACTTATGGCTATTATCTTGTTGTAATCTTTTGGTGAAACCTTCGGTTCTTTTACTTGTTCACACATTTCAGAATTCGGTTTTACACTGCCCTTAATAGTTTTCCTTAGGTAAACAATGGTAATAAGTGTCGATATAGAGGGTTTGCGTTTCTGTATATGGGCGGAATTTCCCTCTCTTTAGGAAACTTGCGTTTCCTAAGTTTTCAGCTTCGCTGAAAACAAGCCAAGAAATAAAAGCGCCCTCGTAAATGCAAACATTTCTTGTGCTTTTATTTAGGGTTTTGGGTACGCTAGATTGCTTGCGCAATCTAGGTAGGGGTGGGGGTAATAAGTGTCGATATAGAGGGTTTGCATTTTTGTACATGGGCGGAATTTCCCTCTCTTTAGGAAACTGTCGTTTCCTCATTTTCAGCTTCGCTGAAAACAAGCCAAGAAATAAAAGCGCCCTCGTAAATGCAAACATTTCTTGTGCTTTTATTTAGGGTATTGGTACGCTAGATTGCTTGCGCAATCTAGCTAGGGGTGGGGGTAATAAGTGTCGATATAGAGGGTTTGCATTTTTGTACATGGGCGGAATTTCCCTCTCCTTAGGAAACTTGCGTTTCCTCATTTTCAGCTTCGCTGAAAACAAGCCAAGAAATAAAAGCGCCCCTGAAAATGCGAGCATTTTCTTTTGCGCTTTTATTTCTTGGCTTGGAGAGGGAAATTCCTGATGTATAGAAATGGGATGTGTCGACACTTATATTGGTAGGTGGTATAATGTTATCGGTTACAATTTTCAAGTTATGGTGGTTTAAAATTTTTATGATGTTGGAGGGGGCTGCATGGATTTACTTAATCAGTATTTGAACAATTACTTGATTGTGGTTGTCTTCTTGTGTTTAGGTATCCTTTTACCGGTTGTTGCGTTGACTGCAGGTCGTTTTTTGAGGCCGCATGCGCCAAGTGAAGCGAAACAGACAACGTATGAGAGTGGGATTGAGCCATTCCATGATTCAAGGGTACAGTTTAATGTACGTTATTATATTTTTGCACTTATGTTTGTTATTTTTGATGTGGAGACAGTCTTTTTATATCCGTGGGCTGTTGCTTATGAGAAACTAGGTATTGTGGCACTTATTGAGATGTTAATCTTTGTATTGATGTTGCTTCTAGGATTAGTTTATGCATGGAAGAAGAAGGTGTTAAAATGGATTTAAAATTGGATAATATCACTCCTGAAGAGATGGAAGAGCTACAGCGTAATGTTTTCATGACAACACTTGAGCAAGTGAAGGGATGGGCTCGAAGTAATTCAATGTGGCCGTTAACGTTTGGTCTTGCTTGCTGTGCAATTGAGATGATGGGTGTAGGTTCTTCTCATTATGACTTGGATCGTTTCGGTTCGTTTTTCCGTACATCACCACGTCAGTCAGATTGCATGATCGTTTCTGGGACAGTGACTAAGAAGATGGCACCTGTTTTAAAGCGTCTTTATGATCAAATGCCAGAACCGAAATGGGTTATTGCGATGGGATCCTGTGCTACAGCAGGCGGTCCGTATGTAAAATCATATGCGGTTGTAAAAGGGGTAGACCAAATTGTACCTGTAGATGTTTATATTCCAGGTTGTCCGCCAAACCCAGCTGCACTTATATATGGAATAAATAAATTAAGAGAAAAGATTCGCTACGAAGCTAAGACTGGGAAGAAGGTGATTTAGTCGTGAGCGAAGGGAAAGATTTAGACCAGCAAAAGCGTGAAGCAGCTGAGCGTGCAAAGGAACTAGCTCGAAAAAAGTTAGAGGAACGTAATGCCGCAGTAGCTGCACAAGACAGTAATAAAGCTGACGCGAGCACTGGTCCGAGTGAAGACGATAAAGAATTAGCGAAAAAGAAAGCAGCAGCAGCGGCGAAAGCAAAAGCGGCAGCATTAGCAAAACAAAAAGCGTCAGAAGGTGCTCGAGAATCAGCTGGAGATGCGGATGATGATGTAGCGAAGGCTAAAGCGAAAGCAGCAGCAGCGGCAAAAGCAAAAGCGGCAGCACTAGCGAAGCAAAAAGCGTCAGAAGGTGCTGGAGAATCAGCTGGAGATGCGGATGATGACTTAGCTAAGGCGAAAGCCAAAGCGGTTGCAGCAGCAAAAGCGAAGGCGGCGGCACTAGCGAAGCAAAAAGCAGCAGAAGCTGCAGGAGCAACTGACGGCGGATCTGATGATGATCTAGCGAAGGCAAAAGCAAAAGCAGTTGCAGTAGCAAAGGCGAAAGCAGCAGCGGCGGCAAAGGCTAAGGCGGCAGCTGGTGGAGATGGATCAGCTGATGATCTGGCAAAAGAAAAAGCAAAGGCTATTGCAGTAGCGAAGGCCAAAGCGGCGGCAGCAGCAAAAGCGAAAGCAGCAGGTGCTGGAAATGACCAAGCTGACACTCATGATGAAGAGAAGAAACCGTCACCAAATCAGCCATATTTAGATAAATATGTGAAGGTAATTTCTGAGCATATTGGTGCTGACGTTTTGGAAGATTCATATATTAATCCATTATCTAAAGATGTTCCTACATTGATTGCAAAAGCCGATACATATTTCAAGGTTGCTCAATTTTTAAAATTTAACGAGCAATTAAGCTTTGATTATGTTTCTGAGTTACATGGCTCAGACTTTGAAACTCATATGGAAATCTATGTTCATCTATTCTCATTTAAAAATAGACAATCTGTAGCGTTAAAGGTCAAGATTGACCGTGACCAACCTGTGATAGAATCATTGCAACCGCTTTGGGAAGGTGCAAACTGGCCTGAGCGAGAAGCGTTTGATCTATTAGGAATTAAGTTTACTGGACATCCAGATTTAACTCGAATCATGTTACCGGAAGACTGGGTAGGATACCCACTAAGAAAAGACTATGAACCTTACGATGTGGAGGTGTAGCATATGATTCGTACAGAAGAAATGCTCCTTAACGTCGGACCGCAACATCCAAGTACACATGGAGTGTTCCGATTAGTCGTCAAAATTGATGGCGAAACAATTACAGAAGCTACACCAGTTATAGGTTACCTTCACCGCGGAACTGAAAAACTAGCAGAAGATCTGCAATATACACAGATCATTCCTTATACAGACCGGATGGACTATCTTTCAGCTATGACAAACAACTATGTACTTGTTCATGGTGTTGAAACCATGATGGGTCTTGAAATTCCAGATCGCGCCGAGTATTTACGTGTCCTTGCGATGGAATTAGGTAGGGTTGCTAGTCACCTAGTTTGGTGGGGAACGTACCTCTTGGATATAGGAGCGGTAAGCCCATTCCTTTATGCATTTAGAGAGCGTGAAATGATTATTAACCTATTAAATGAACTTTCAGGGGCTCGTTTAACCTTCAACTACATGCGTGTAGGCGGAGTGAAATGGGATGCTCCAGAAGGCTGGATTGAAAAGGTAGAAGAGTTTGTTCCTTATATGAGAGAACAGTTAAAAGGCTACCACGAGCTTGTAACAGGAAATGAAATCTTCATGAACCGTGTTAAAGGAATCGGTAGATATACGAAGGAAGATGCAATTGCGTATTCTTTAAGTGGAGCAAACCTCCGTTGTACAGGTGTGAAATGGGATCTACGAAAAGATGAGCCATACTCCATTTATGACCGATTTGATTTTGATGTGCCAGTTCGTGACGGTGGCGATGCCTGGGCGCGTTATGAAGTCCGCATGGCTGAAATTGTTGAATCATTGAAGATTATTGAGCAAGCAGTAGAGCAGTTCCCTAAAGAAGGCGAAATCATGGCAAAGGTTCCAAAAATCATTAAGGTGCCAAAAGGTGAAGGCTTTGTCCGCATTGAATCGCCTCGTGGTGAAATTGGATGCTACATAGCTAGTGACGGGAAAAAAGAACCGTACCGTTTAAAATTCCGTCGTCCGTCATTCTACAATCTTCAAATTCTCCCAAAACTTCTTAAAGGTGAGAATATGGCAAACTTAATTACTATCTTAGGTGCAATTGATATTGTACTTGGGGAGGTTGATGGTTAATGATCGAAGGTCTACTTAATTCACCTCCGAGTTGGCTCAATTTCGGAATTTTCTTTGGTCTTGGAACAGCTCTTTTAATGGTTGTCCTTGGTTTTGTAACATACGGAATACTTGCTGAACGTAAAGTAATGGGTTTCATGCAAGGTCGTATTGGTCCAAACCAGGTTGGCGGCCGGTGGGGTCTTTTACAAACTGTTGCTGATGTATTGAAGCTATTATTAAAAGAAGATACGATTCCAAAGCTTGCGGATAAACCGCTATTCATCATTGCGCCCGTAATCGCATTTACACCTGCATTTATGGTACTAGCGACAATTCCATTTACGGATAAGTTCCAATTTGCTGACATTGGTGTCGGGTTATTGTACTACATTGCCATTTCTGGAATCACGACGGTTGGAATAGTGACGGGTGGTTGGGCATCAAATAATAAGTACGCCTTACTTGGTGGTATGCGTGCAGCTGCCCAAATGATTTCATATGAAATTCCATTAGTAATGTCAGTAATCGGTGTTATTTTAATGACAGGAAGCTTAAACCTAGTTGAAATCGTTGAAGCTCAAGCAAATGTTTGGTATATTTTCCTACAGCCAATTGGCTTTTTGATCTTTTTAATCGCATCTGTTGCGGAGCTAAATCGAACGCCATTTGACTTACCTGAAGCAGAGTCAGAGCTAGTTGCAGGATTCCATGTAGAGTATTCGGGATTTAGATGGGCATTTTTCATGCTCGCTGAATATGTATATTTCTTTGCTATGGCATCATTAACAACTGTATTATTCCTAGGTGGATGGCAGCCAATCATGTTCCTTGATTTCATTCCAGGTGCAATATGGTTTGCGTTGAAATTTAGTTTAGTTGTGTTTATATTAATTTGGTTCCGAGTTACATTCCCACGTATGCGTGCTGATCAATTGATGGAATTCGGTTGGAAGGTGCTATTACCAGTGGCTATTGCAAACATTTTTGTGACGGCATTAATTAAGGAATTGTTTTTTAGATAAATGATAGTTTTTAAATGTAGTGTTCGGGCAGCTATTTTTCCCGGACTGGTTGAACATCATTAATACCTGACGCAAAGGGGTGACAGAACATGATTGGTTTAGTCAAAGGTTTGAAATATACCCTGAATAACTTAACAAAGAAAAAAGTGACGTATGATTATCCAAATGAACCGTTGCCTTTACCGGATCGATTCAGAGGGATTCAAAAGTTTTATCCAGAAAAATGCATTGTATGTAATCAGTGTGCGAATATTTGTCCAACAGACTGTATTCAGTTAACAGGAAAAAAACACCCTGACCCAAACAAAAAAGGGAAAATCATTGATACGTATGATATTAACTTTGAGATCTGTATCCTTTGTGACCTTTGTACAGAGGTTTGTCCAACAGAAGCGATTATTATGACAAATAATTTTGAACTTGCGGAATATAGCCGGGATGAGTTATTTAAAAATCTCGAGTGGTTGGATGAAAATGATACAAACTTGCGAAAGGAGAATAAAGCGTGAGTTTGAATGGTGAATTTCTCATATTTTTAATTCTTGCCTTAGTGGCCATCGGTGGCGGTATCTTGATGATTAACTTATCAAAGGTCGTCCATATGGTTGTTGCATTAGTGTTTACATTCATTAGTATTGCTGGTCTGTATGTCATGCTTTCGGCTGAATTTGTCGCAGCAGTTCAGATCCTGATTTATTCAGGTGCGATCACAATTATTATGCTATTTGGTATCATGCTTACACGACACAATGATACAAGTGAGCGGGAGACAAGTGTATCTCGTAAAATTTTCGTGTTACTTGGAGTAGTAGGGTTTGCTGGTGCTGTATATTATGGCATCTACGACTTAGATTTTGGTCAGCAAGCAACTAATTTACACGAAAATAATACAGAGCAAATTGGTATTGCTCTCTATTCAAAATTTATTATTCCGTTTGAGTTGATGTCTGTCTTTTTATTAGTTGCCCTTATCGGAGCGATCATTCTAGCGAAAAAAGATGATGAAGAGGAGGCGAAGGAGGAATGAGTTCAGTTCCATTATCAGCCTACCTTGTCCTTGCACTCATTTTATTTTGCATCGGCTTATATGGCGCACTAACAAAGAGAAATACAGTGATCGTGTTAATCTCGATCGAATTAATGCTAAACGCGGTTAACATCAATTTGGTCGCATTTAGTAAGTATGGGGTAAACCCAAATATTACGGGGCAAATTTTTGCATTGTTTACGATTACAGTTGCGGCGGCAGAAGCGGCAGTTGGACTTGCAATCTTACTTGCGTTATACCGCAACCGTAAAACAGTAAATATCGACGAAATGAATTCTATGAAAAATTAATAACTTGAAAATGGTATTAAGATGTAGAGATGGACTAATGAGGAAATTCAGTTAGTAGCAAGCTGTAAAATACTGAGGTAAGAAACAAACCTCTGACTTCCCACCTCTGACCTCTCACATCTAAAATGAAGGGGATTGTGATACGATGATGGAAAATGCATGGATCATACCGCTTTTCCCGCTTATCTCTTTTTTGTTCCTTCTTGTTTTCGGAAAACAAATGAAAGAATCTAGTGCCTATATTGGGATGCTATTAACCTTTACATCATTTGTTTATTCGTTGTTGGTGTTATTTGAACGATTTTCTGCACCAACATATAAAGCTGAGGGCACTTGGCTAACAATTGGGGATGTACAATTAACAGCGGGTTTTGAAGTGAATCAATTAAATGCACTTATGTTAGTGATAGTATCGCTTGTCAGTTTTCTAGTACATATGTATTCAAAAGGATATATGCATGGTGATGAGCGCTTTCCAGTTTTTTATGCGTACTTAGGTTTATTTACGTTTGCAATGTTAGGCTTGGTTCTTTCACCTAACCTTTTACAAACGTACATCTTTTGGGAGCTTGTAGGTGTTGGATCTTTCTTATTGATTGGTTTTTACTTTTATAAGGAAGAAGCAAGGGCTGCAGCAAAAAAAGCGTTTATTATGACACGTATTGGGGATGTTGGCTTACTTATCGGAATGATTTTGTTATTCTGGCAGGTGGGCAGCTTCGAATATGACGAAATTTTTCTGGCTGTAGAAGCTGAATCGATATCAGCGGGTATGATTACATTAACAGCAATCTTAATTTTCGTTGGTGCAGTTGGTAAATCAGGTCAGTTCCCATTACATACATGGTTACCGGATGCGATGGAAGGTCCGACACCAGTATCTGCATTAATTCATGCCGCGACAATGGTTGCTGCGGGGGTATACTTAGTTGCTGCAACCTACCCGTTATTTGCTGCTAGTGAAACTGCATTATTGACAGTGGCGACTGTAGGGGCACTTACTGCAATATTTGCAGCATCAATTGGTCTGGTGCAAAAGGATATCAAACGCGTACTTGCATATTCAACAGTCAGTCAGTTAGGTTATATGATGCTAGCGTTAGGTTCAGCAGGATATGTAGCAGGTGTGTTTCACTTAATGACACACGCATTCTTTAAAGCATTGCTATTCCTAGCGGCAGGTAGTGTTATCCATGCAGTGCACACGCAAAATATAGAGGAAATGGGCGGGCTTTGGAAAAAGCTTCGCATCACTGGTCCATTGTTCTTAATTGGCACATTAGCCATTAGTGGAGTGCCACTTTTCTCGGGATTCTTTAGTAAAGATGAAATTTTAGTTGCTACATGGGAACGTGGAAATTATGGTCTATTCTGGCTAGCTGTTATTGCAGCATTTTTCACTGCCTTTTATATGTTCCGTTTGTTTTTCATGGTTTTCACTGGAGAAGCAAGAGTGGAGCACAAAATTGTTCATGAATCTCCGCGACTAATGACAATTCCAATGATTGTTTTAGGTGTTCTCGCAGTTGGAGTGGGATATGTGAATACACCTTGGTTTGGTTCGTTTTTAGGGGATTGGTTAACGGAGGATTCACCTGCTTTAGGAAAAGGTCATATTGAAGGACCAGCCTGGATCATGGTTGTTGCCACTGTAGTATCCTTACTTGGTATTTTGGTAGCATATTTAATGTATGGTAAAAAATCAATTCGAAGAGATTGGTTATCTTCAAGAGCACCAATCGCTTACAATGTTTTGTATAACAAATATTATGTAGATGAATTTTATCAGTTAACTATTATAAAGGCAGTTAGAGTGTTTAGTTTGTTCTTAAAATACATCGATCGTTACTTAGTTGGTGGAATTGTAAGTGGTGTAACTGCTGCAATACAAGGAATTGGTAAGATCGGATCTAAGTTCCAAGATGGGCAGGTCCAAACCTATGCCTCGGTAGCATTTGTCGGTCTAGCAGTGGTTATTGTTATACTAGCGTTAACAGGGGGGTACTTCGGATGAACGAATCATATCTTTTATCACTATTAGTATTCTCCCCATTACTAGGCATTATTTTACTAGCGCTTGTACCAAAAGCACAGGAACAAACGATTAAATTAGTAGGTTTTCTTGCTACACTACCTGCGCTTATTCTTTCATTTATTATTTTCAGTTCATACAAGGCTGGGGAAGACCTAGCTCAGTTTGCTGAAAAATATAAATGGTTTGCTTTTATAAAGGATGGTCCTTTTTCAGTTGAGTTTGAACTAGGCATTAGTGGATTATCGCTTGTACTAATTATTTTAACAACAGTACTATCAACACTTGCAGCAATCGCCTCCATTCATATTAAAAAAGAATGGAAAGGCTATTTCATGTTGTTCTTACTTTTAGAAGTCGGAATGCTAGGAGTATTTGCGGCAGAAAATTTAATCTTATTCTTTATCTTCTTTGAAGTAACATTAATCCCGATGTTTTTTCTAATTGGAAAATGGGGTTACTTTGAGCGTGAAAAAGCAGCCTTTAGCTTCTTAATTTACAATGGTATAGGTTCAGCGATTTTACTATTAGTCATTATGATCCTATTTGCAAAAACAGGAACATCTAATATTGCTGCATTAACAGCTATATTAGCATCACCTGAAGGCACAGTTCCGACGTTTGGACCCATTTCAACTGAATTACGCTATGGCTTACTTATTGCTTTAATAGTCGCATTCGGTGTGAAATTACCGATATTCCCATTACACAGCTGGATGCTGCGTGTTCACGTTCAGGCACCACCTGCAATTGTAATGCTACACTCAGGTGTTCTACTTAAAATCGGTGCGTTTGGTTTAATTCGTTTTGGTATGGGACTATTTCCAGAGGAATTTAAATCAATGGCAGTATTGCTTGCAGTATTGGGTGTAGTTAACCTGTTATATGGTGCATTTTTAGCTTTCGTTCAGGATGACTTGAAAATGGTGTTAGCATACTCAAGTATTTCTCACATGGGAATTGTCTTAATTGGGATTGGTTCATTAAATGTAGCAGGTGTCCAAGGAGCGGTGTTTCAAGTTGTATCACATGGTTTAATTTCGGCATTATTGTTCTTCTTAATTGGAGTTATGTACGAACGTGTAGGTACATCATCTATAAACAAACTTGGTGGCCTAGCGAGTGTTATGCCATTAACGGCGGGCTTCCTGCTTGTTGGCGCAATGGCATCATTAGGATTACCAGGTATGTCGGGCTTCATCGCAGAATTCATGGCGTTTTTAGGGCTATTTAAAGAAATGCCTGTACTTGCTGCTGTCGGAGCAATTGGTATTATTATGACTGCTGTGTATTTACTACGAGCTGTATTGAATGTGACATATGGGAAGTCTTACAACACATATGAAAATGCGTTTGATATTCGTCCAATCGAGATGGTTCCTGTTTTCGTATTACTAGGATTTATCGTGTTAATTGGGGTTTATCCAAATGTCCTTACAGAGCCTCTACAGTTCGTTCTTGAAACTATAATGTTAGGGTTAGGAGGGTAAGCGGATGGATCTCGAGACATTATTAAGTTATGAATGGAGCATCATGGCACCAGAGTTTATCATCCTAGGTGTTGCTACCCTTCTTTCAATTCTTGATTTATTTATGGGTCGTGATAAAGACCGCAAACCATTAGCATGGATTGGTATCGCAGGTATCGTCCTAGCAATTGGAGTCCTTTTTGGTTTACTTGACAAAGAAGCGACATCCATCTTGGCAGATACATTTAGATTAGATGGATTTGGCAAAGCGTTTAAATTCATCATGCTTGTTGGAGCAGGTATGGTACTGCTTTTAGCAATGAGTTATGAGCCTAAAGAAGGCATGAAAGAATATCGTGGGGAATTCTACTACTTATTCTTAGCAGCATTACTAGGTGCAATGATTATGACGTCAAGTGGGGACTTAATTACACTTTTCGTTGGACTTGAACTATTATCCATTTCATCTTATATTTTAGCTGGCCTTCGTAAGAAAAATATTCAATCGAACGAATCAGCAATGAAATATGTAATCAATGGTAGTATAGCGACTGCGATTACCTTGTTCGGGATGAGTTATGTTTATGGTTTAACTGGAACAACAAACCTTACAGAAATCTTCTTGTTGTTTACAAACCTACAAGAGACAAAAATGCTGTACATCGTTGCACTTGCATTTTTCTTGATATTCATTGGATTATCATTCAAATTGGCAACTGCCCCGTTCCATATGTGGGCACCAGATGTTTACCAAGGAGCACCAACTCCTGTAACGGCGTTCCTAAGTATTGTTTCGAAAGCGGCTGGATTTGTAATTATTCTCCGCATTATGGTTACAGTCTTCGGTCAAGTGCCATCTGGTAACGAAGAGTCACCCTATATGATTTTCCATCTCCAAGATTTCGTCGCATTTTTAGCTGGTGCAACGATGATCATTGGGAATACAATTGCATTAAAACAACGTAATATCAAGCGAATGCTTGCCTATTCAAGTATCGCACAAGCGGGTTATATCCTAGTTGCCTTTGCAACACTTTCATACTTTATGATTGAAGCAATTTGGTTCTATCTTGTTGCTTATCTGTTTATGAACCTTGGGGTATTCGCTATTCTTCAAGTTGTGACAGATAAGTCAGGTTCGGCAGACATTCAGCAATTCGCTGGATTGTATAAGCGTTCACCACTTACGGCCGTAGCAATGGGAATATTTATTTTATCACTAGCGGGGATACCTGGAACAGCTGGCTTTATTGGTAAAGTTAATATTTTCTTAGGTGCATTTGTAACAGAACCAACACACTATGTATTAGCATCGATTATGATTGCAACAACAGTAATATCTTATTTCTATTACTTCGGAATCTTGACCCAAATGTTCTTTAGACCTGCTATCGATGATAGTAAAGTTAAGCTTCCGGGTGGAGTATTAATTGTAGCAATTCTGTGTGTGATCGGGACAATTGCTTTTGGGATCTTTCCAGGTATCGCACTAGATTTTTTAAGTCAATTTAATAACTTTTCTGATTTTATTGGTTAATTTTTAAGGGGTATATGTTAACGTATGAAGGAAGGGGCTTAGGGACCCCTTCTTTTTTGTATTTAATCACAATCTTTGAGTATTTTGTCCAAAGTATAGTAGAATTTGGAGTGGATTATAAATAAAATTTTACACACTTTTAAGGACTTCACTAAAAAAAGCATTGTTTTATCAAGGCGACAAAGAGTTACGAGTAGATTTATGTTTTTATGAGCGGAATTAGTGATTTTATGTGCAGAAAAACAAACTTTATGTGCAGAATTGTTCCAATTATGTGCACTTTTAAACGAAATATGTGCACTTTCTACTAAAATAAGTGCAAACCCAAGTATAGCAACAAAAACGATACCTATACCTGAAAGGAGCACCAACACCTATGATCGCAGATTTTGGCCAACAAGCATTAATAAGTATTATTTCACATCTACTATTCATTTCAATTACGTGGTGGGCGCTACAAAGCTTGAATTTTGAAAAATTCCTGAAACCAAACCATGTGATTCAAGCCAGGCTACTACTTATCTTTATAACAATTGTAATTGGAGCAACAGTAAGCAATTTTTTCCTCGACTACATGATCTGGTCAAGGCAAATACCAACAATGTTTTAATCAACTAAAGGCGCGGGTGAACTGGTAACAGTTACGCGTGCCTTTTTATAATCAACGCCAAGAAAATCATTTCATCAATCCAATAATCCCGAGTTTTTCCACGTATGTACCATCTATGTTTGGCAAGAATGAAAGGTAAGGAGAGAGAGTAACGGTAACAAGGTTTTACATGATTATTTTGCCAATCATTTTAGGTTTTACTTTGGTTATGAATGGAAATATAGAGAATGGTGCACTGGGGAATAAACCAATAGAATGAAATGGTTGATGATAGAAAATGAATAACGGATTAATCAGTCCTTCGTAGCGATGAATTAAATAAAAATAAATAAAAATGCTGACTACCCCCAAATACAGAAATCTTTATTCGTATATAGTTTATGATATAAAAGGAGATCGTTGGGAACAAGCTTTAACTGATTCTTTTTATAAATCATTAAATTCGACAAACGACGACATCTTTCTAGAAAATCCCACTATTTTCACTTGTATAAAAGGCGAAAACAATGATAAGATGGAAGGTGTTTTGTATAATCAGGTCGACTACCTTTTAGAAGAATTTAATGCAGAGCGAATTGAATCGGCGAAAGAAGAGACATTCCTCTTGGTGTCTGCATATACTGAAAACTGGAAGAACGATATCCCTACATTAACTGAGAAAATGAATATACAAATCGCGTTACGAAAGTCTGGATTGGAAAAAGACTACGGTAGAAGTTGGCACACCAATCATTACTTCTGAATATTAATATAGAGAAAATGGACGCGGAGGGGAATACCTTGGAAAAAATCATCGTCCGTGGCGGTAGAAGGCTAAACGGTACTGTAAAGGTAGAAGGCGCAAAAAATGCCGTGTTGCCAGTTATCGCTGCATCTTTGTTAGCTAGTGATGGAAAAAGCGTAATATGTGATGTACCCACGCTTTCTGATGTATATACGATTAATGAAGTACTGCGAAATTTAAATGCAGATGTTACTTTTGAAAATAATCAAATCGTTGTTGATGCATCGAGAGAGCTTAAAACAGAAGCACCATTTGAATATGTCCGCAAAATGCGTGCATCAGTCCTTGTGATGGGTTCACTGCTTGCACGTAATGGTTGTGCAAGAGTAGCTTTACCAGGTGGCTGTGCAATTGGTTCACGTCCTATTGATCAACATTTAAAAGGCTTTGAAGCTATGGGAGCCAAGGTAAAAGTAGGTAACGGATTCATTGATGCACAAGTAGATGGAAGACTTCGTGGTGCGAAGGTTTATCTTGATTTCCCAAGTGTTGGGGCAACAGAAAATATTATGATGGCTGCATCTTTAGCAGAAGGCACTACGATTATTGAAAATGCTGCAAAAGAACCTGAGATTGTTGACTTAGCAAACTTCCTTAACTCAATGGGAGGAAAGGTAAGAGGCGCAGGTACTGGAACAATCCGTATTGAAGGTGTTCCTAAATTATACGGCACACAGCATAACATCATTCCTGATCGAATTGAAGCGGGTACATTTATGGTAGCCGCAGCAATCACAGGAGGAAATGTTTTAGTGCAAGGAGCTGTACCAGAACATTTAAGTTCATTAGTTGCAAAAATGGAAGAAATGGGCGTTACCATCACTGAAGAAAGAGATGGACTTCGTGTTATCGGTCCTGAGTACTTAAAACCGATCGATATAAAAACAATGCCACACCCAGGATTTCCAACCGATATGCAATCACAAATGATGGCTTTATTACTTCGTGCAAAAGGCACCAGTATGATTACAGAAACAGTGTTTGAAAATCGTTTCATGCATGTTGAAGAATTTAGACGCATGAACGGTGATATTAAAATTGAGGGACGTTCAGTTATTGTGAACGGACCATCTAAGCTTCAAGGAGCAGAAGTGTCTGCAACTGATTTACGTGCAGCAGCAGCTTTGATCTTATCAGGTCTAGTCGCGGATGGCTATACACGCATAACAGAATTAAAGCACCTTGATCGAGGCTATGTTAGCTTTCATGAGAAGCTAGCTGCAATTGGTGCGGATATCGAACGCATTTCTGAAGTAGTAATAGAACAATCTGAAGAAGTAAACGTTAATATGTGAAAGATAAAATAGTCAGATAATATACTGAGTAATATCTAATCAGTCTATTTTCTGGCTTTTTTTGTTGAATAAATATAGTCTAATCCACATTTGTCTTTTTCTACTAGTCATAAAAGGTTGTCCACCTCCATATCATTAAGTAAGGTTGTTTATTGCATTTATAAAAGCTATTACTTAAACTGGAGGTCAGCCATTCATGAAACCATTGAAACCACTTATCGTACTCGTATCAGTCTTATTTGTTGTCATTTTAATGATACCTACCATTTTAGTCGTTCCTTTTACAGATAAGGGAAATGGAACGCTCACAGAAGACCTTCAAACGGAAAAAAAGGAAGAAGTCCAAATTGCTTCAGGGCCTACGATAAATGTTGCTGTTTATCGAAGTAAGATAGAACAAATTGAAGAAATTCCATTAGAAGAGTATGTTGTCGGTGTCGTCGCATCTGAAATGTATGCTAATTTTGAACCAGAGGCCTTAAAAGCGCAGGCACTAGCCGCAAGAACCTATCTAGTCAAACAACTGTTAAGCGATGTAAGTGTCGGTATTCCTGAAGATGCAGATATTGGTGATACAGTTTTGCACCAAGTTTATAAAAATAAAGCTGAACTAAAAAAAGAATGGGGTAGAAATTATAGCACTAATCTTAAAAAGATTGAAGAAGCTGTGCTGCAAACAAAAGGCAAGATTTTAACATATGATAATAAGCCGATTGAACCACAATATTTTTCAACTAGCAATGGCTATACTGAAAACTCAGAGGCTTATTGGGAAAATGCTTACCCCTATTTAAAAAGTGTTGAAAGTCCATGGGATCAAAAATCACCTAAATTTTATGACCAAGTGACAATCACGGTTGCTGAATTTGAAAAAGCCCTTGGTGTTAAGCTAGGCAATGATGGATCAGTTGGAAAGATCATCTCACGAACACCGGGTAAACGTGTAGCTGAGGTAGAAGTTGGAAGTGAAAGGTTTACAGGTAGAGAAGTCCGTGAACTCCTAGACTTGAAATCGACCGACTTTGAGTGGAAACGAAATGGTAGTGAAATCGTAATCTCCACAAAAGGCTTTGGACACGGTGTTGGGATGAGCCAATACGGTGCAAATGGCATGGCACAAGAAGGCAAAAATTACGAAGAAATTATTTCTTATTATTATAAAGGTGTCCAAATCTCATCAGCTGAGCAGTACCTAACGAAGTTTACTGCGAAACAATAATTAAAGTGTCTGCCATAGTACAATGTACTGTGGCAGTTTGTTTATTTAATAATTAAGCAGTAAATGGTGTTTGGCGGGATTATCCGTGAATTTGGCGGAATTGTCCATTAAATCGGAAGGATTTGGTACAAATTGGCGGGATTCTAAAAGGTATCGCCTGATTATTTGATGGGTTCGGCTCGATTTGAGCTGGGGAGGAGAGAGAAAACCTTAGTCGGCCGAATTCTTGTTGAACTTGGACGAATAATATAGAGTTACGATTGAATAACTGCTGATTTAGCTCCTAGACACTTGGATAAACAGTCAAAATGTTCAATAAATAAAGTGCCAAGGACTATGCCCCAGCACCAAAATCACCTAGTAGATCCTATTTTTACACGTATACCCTCTAAAAAAGCCTTCAATTTGGTAGATTCATTAGAAAAGTAAAAACGCTTCACTACAATATAGCCGACAAGCACCCCAATTGTATCCTTTACCAAATCATTAACAGTAGCTGATCGATATGGTACGAAATACTGATGAAGTTCATCGCCAAAGCCATAGGAAATCGCAATCACTGCAGCTATAACATTTGTTTTGCGCGTAAGCTTGCCATCTACTACAAAAAACAAAACAAATAAGACATATAGAATTCCAAATTCAATAAGATGGAGTGATTCTTTAAATGGTCTGTCCCATCTGTAAGGTGTGTCAATTACTGCATCTTGTGGAAGGCTTGATAATATCCATATTAATGCCATATAGGCGAATGGTGCTGTTTTTATACAGTAGTACAACAAACGAAGTAACAATTTTAAAATCCCTCCCCAACCAACGGTATATCAGTAAATTAAAACATAAATGAATTATTTTTACGACATTTTTTAACTTTTATGTATAGTATTTTAATTTTGTCGAAAAATAATCTAAAAAAAGTTTTTAGTGGATGTATATAATTTGCTAGATATGTTCAGAATGATTGCTGAGGTGATGATAATGAGAGAGGAAGAAAAGAAACGTACTTCTCAAAATTCAAGTTTACAACGTTTTTTCAAAAAGCGTTGGGTATTTCCAGCAATCTATTTGGCTAGTGCAGCAATTATACTGACAGGTGTGTTATGGTTTCAAAGTAGTGGTAGCAAGGATTTGGCAGAAGAAGAGTATAATTACAGTGAAGATCTGCCAGGCACAGCCACGAATGAAAATGAACCAGCAGTTCCGGTTAACACATCACTTGAAAACTTTGCGATGCCTGTACTTGATGAAGACGCGGTTGAGATCTACAAGCAATTCTATGATACAGAAGCAAGTAAAGAAGAACAAGAAGCAGCACTTGTATCTTATGAAAACACATACTATCCAAACAAAGGTATCGACATTGTCGGGAAAGATGGCAAAAGCTTTGATGTAACAGCATCTCTTTCTGGTACAGTAGTCAGAGCCGCCGAAGATTCTTTATTTGGAAATATTGTTGAAATTGAGCACGCAGAAGGTGTGATAACAGTATACCAATCACTATCTGATGTCGTGGTAAAACAAGGTGATGCTGTTGAACAAGGTCAAGTAATTGCAAAAGCTGGAAAAAATTTATTTAACAAAGATGCACAAACACATGTGCACTTTGAAGTTCGAAACAATGGTATAGCAGTGAACCCACTTGAAATCTTCGAAAAGCCAATAACGTCTTTAGAAGAAAATGAAAGTGTATCTGAAGAACAACCTGCTGAAGAAGAAACACCTGCAGCTGACGAAGACACAGAAAAATCTCCTGCTGATGAAGAAAAATCAGAAGAAGATGAAAACACTGATGCTTCAATCGGTATGGCAACTGCATAAATAGTACGAAGTCTATCCTTAGTGGGTAGGCTTTTTTTTCGCAGTGCAATCACCACCGTATTCATGCTTTCAAGGGGCGGGTTCTAAACACCACAAAAAGCCCGCGAGCTTTCGTGTTTAAAATGACAGGATTTATAGCAAACTACAGATAACCGAGTAGGAAAGGATGAGGATGATGGCCAAAAACAACCAAGGCAATAAAAAAGATAAATTCAAGAAAACAAATGAAGGCAATGCGGCATATCCCGAGTATAGTGACAGAGAGCATCAACTAGATCAAACATCTGTTAATGGTACAAAGAGCGCGAATTATCCGGAATAAAGAAAAAAGACTTTATGGTGAGTTCCGCCGTAAAGTCTTTTTTAAAAAGATAAATGTATAAAAGTTTGCACCTAGTTTTAGTGTCTAGCCCTTTGGCCCCTGCGCTTATCTTAAAGTTTCAGCCCGGTTCTACTCTTAAATCGACGCAATAAGATATGACTCTCAACTCTTGTGATGCCTTCTAACGCATACAATTCCTCATTAATAAAATGTTCGAGCTTTGAAAAATCCTCAACGAGAACATGCATATGTAATGTACTTGGACCTGTCATTTGATAGCAACTCGCAACCTGAGGGTTATTTGCTAAGGCCTCAGCAACCCTTACTAATGAAGATGGCTCGCAATCCACCTCGAAAAACGCAGACACGCCTTTACCCACTTTTTCAGAATTAATCACCACTGAAAATTTCTCGATAATTCCATTTTCTATTAAATGATTGACTCGTTCCCGAATCGATACTCTTGAAAGACTCAGTTCTTTACCAATATCCACATATGACATCCTGCCATTTTCAGTTAGCAATTGGAGGATTTTTTTATCTGTTTCATCTAGTTTCAATACCTCACCACTTTTACAAAAATATGTAATATTAACTATCTTACCGTAATTATATTGAAAGATTCAAATCATTTTTTTGTTAGGGGGTTTTTTTAAAAAAAGTTTTGTTATAAGATAGCCATTTATATAAGGGCTTTAAAGCGTTAAAAAGTAAAATTAAAAATTTTTTCAGATAATTAGTAGATTTTTAAAAAGTCTTGTATTATAATTATGAAAATTACAAAAAGGAATAAAAACAAGTGAAACGCTTTCATAAAGAAGTATAAAGATACTTTTTTACGTCTTTATGAAAAATATTCCAGTTCAAAAAATTATAAGGGGGATAATAATATGAGTAATAAAAGTAAATTTCTTTTTGTTTTATTCGTAGGTGCTTTATTGTTACTTGCAGGATGTAGCGGCAGTAATAACACCTCATCTAATGATGGTTCAGCAAAAGAAGAAACAGAGACAGAGGAAACGACAGCAACTGAAAGTCAAGCATCAAAAACAACATTAGTAGCTGGACTTGATGATGATCCACCACAATTGGATCCGCATTTTTCAACAGCTGCAGTGGATCGACAAATTTATCAAAGTATTTATGACAAATTAATTGATGTAGATGAGGAACTAAACTTCGTACCGATGTTAGCTGAAAAGTGGGATATCACAGACGAAGGGAAAATATATACGTTTACACTTAGACAAGGTGTAACCTTCCATGATGGTACTCCGTTTAATGCAGAAGCGGTTAAATTTAATTTCGAAAGAATGATGGATCCTGCTAGTGGTTCACCTCGTGCTTCAGAGCTTTCATTAGTTGATACTATAGAAGTTGTTAATGAATTTACGTTAAAGGTAACACTTTCACAACCATTTAGCCCATTTTTGGCGGCATTAACAGACCGTGCTGGGATGATGGTTTCTCCAACTGCGGTTAAAGAAAAAGGGGAAGACTTTAAGAATTCTCCTGTAGGAACAGGTCCTTACAAATTTGTAAGCCGTGTGAAGCAAGACAAAATAGAAGTAGAGAAATACGCAGAGTACTGGGGCGGAGAGCCTAATTTTGAGAAAATTGTTTATCGTCCATATGGTGATGAGAATGTTCGTTTAACAAATCTATTATCTGGTGACTTAGACATTATTAATAAAGTTCCACCAAAAGATATCGAAAAGCTTAAAACAGACCCGAATATTACATTATCTGAGGCAGGAGCACTTGGTTTCCAAGGTCTATACTTAAACAATAAAAATGAGCCTTTCAATAACAAAGCACTACGTCAAGCACTAGATTTAGTAATTGACCGTGATGCAATTATCAAAGTAGCGCTTCGTGGTGCTGGTGTACCTGCTGCAGGAGCACTGCCTCCAGGAACATGGGCATATGATGAGAGCATTAAACCAACAGAACGTAATGTTGAAAAAGCAAAACAAATCATGGCAGATGCAGGATTCCCTGATGGATTCTCATTTACATTAAAGCTTTCACCAAAACCAGTTGAAGAACAAATTGCGCAAATGATTCAATCCATGGCAGCAGAAGCTGGAATCAAAGTTGAAATCGAATTAATCGAGTTTGGAGCAATGCTTGATGACATGGACAACTTTGAATTCGACGCTGTTCGACTAGGGTGGAGTGGAAGAACAGATCCAGATGGAAATATTTTCGCTTTATTCCATACAGAGGGTTCAATTAACTACGGTTACTCAAACCCACAAATGGATGAACTACTTGTACAAGCACGTACAGAGACAAATCAAGCTGCACGTAAAGAAATTTATACAAAAGCTCAAGCATTAGGAAAAGAGGAAGTACCATTTATCTTTATCTATCATGAGCTAGATTACAAAGCATATAAGAATTATCTTCAAGGCTATAAGCACATCCCAGACCAAATGATGCGTTTCCATACTGTAACTTTCAAATAATCATTCAGTAGGCTTGGAGATGAATTGGCTCCAAGCCTATGTATTTACTAGGAAGAGTAAGTTAGTCAAAAATTTGTACAATGTCTAGCTCTGGGTGCCACCTGTTCGAGGTCATAAGGCAAGTCGATATACGGGCACCCAAAGCTTTTCAAAATGGAGGGGAAAAGAATGGCTCGATTTCTAATACGTAGATTAGGCCTTATGGTTGTAATCCTTTTTATCGTTAGTATTATCATTTTTTCCTTAGTCCATCTAACACCAGGAGATCCCGCAAGGATGATGTTAGGTCAAGAGGCTACAGAAGAATCGTTAAATGCACTACGTGAAAAAATGGGTCTTAATGAACCATTGTATGTACAGTATCTAACTTGGATAGGTGGAATCATACAAGGTGACTTCGGAAATTCATTAAAAGACAACACACCAGTACTTACAGTGTTACTTCAAAAATTACCAGTAACAATCCAATTAACCATCATGTCATTTGCAATTGCATTAATTATCGCCATTCCTGCGGGTATTATTTCCGCTACAAGAAAAGGAACGTTTTGGGATTATTTCGGAACGACTTTTGCCTTATCAGGGGTCTCAATTCCACCGTTTTTTCTTGGAATTCTCTTAATCTTTATATTTGCAATTAGCTTAGGTTGGTTCCCACCTTCTGGTTATATAGAACCATGGGTTGATTTTAAAAAGAGTATGCTGCTAATGGTGTTGCCAGCAGTTGCAGTTGGAGTTCGCTTGTCTGCAGAGATTACGAGAATGCTTCGTTCAAGTATGCTCGAGGTCCTTGGGGCAGATTACATTCGTACTGCCTATTCAAAGGGTGTTTTAGAAAAAGGTGTAGTTATCGGTCACGCACTTAAAAATGCGTTAATCCCGGTTGTAACGGTAAGTGGATTACAGCTTGCAACCTTCTTAGGCGGTGCTGTTATTACAGAAACAATCTTTGCTGTACCAGGTCTTGGCAGACTAGTAGTTGATGCGATTCTAACAAGAGATTTCCCTGTCGTTCAAGGAGCGGTACTCTTTATGGCAATTGCCGTTGTTGTAACGAACTTCCTAATTGATATTCTTTACTCAATCTTAGATCCACGTATCAAATTAACAGGGGGGCAGTCATAATGGAACTAGCTAAATCTAAAACAGACCAGGTAAAGCCCATTCCTAATGAAAGTCCAAAGGTAAAAATGTTCAAACAAATGGCAGGTCGTTTTTTTCAAAATAAATTAGCTGTAATAGGAGGTATTTTTACACTTATACTCCTAATTATGGCGTTATTTTCCGCACAACTTGCTCCATATGATCCAATTGAGCAAGACTATGGAAAATTTCTGTCTGCTCCAAGTGCTGAAAATAAGCTAGGTACAGATGATCTAGGTCGTGATATTTTAAGTCGAGTCATTTACGGAGCGAAGGTGTCATTACAAGCAGGTATTATTTCTGTAGGTATTGCATTATTATTTGGTATTCCAATTGGTCTTTTTTCAGGCTATTACCGAGGTGTCCTTGATGAGTATGTGGTCATGAGATTCACAGATGCACTGCTATCATTCCCACCACTTGTCTTGGCGTTATCACTTGCTGCCGTACTTGGAGCAGGTTTGCAAAATGCGATGATTGCCATTGGTATCATCTTTACCCCGAACTTTATCCGCCTGATGAGAGCGGAAGTATTGAGTCAACGTGAAAGAGAATATGTTACGGCTGCAAAGGCTTCAGGAATTAATGATTTAGTGATTATGTTTCGTCATATCTTCCCGAACTGCTTGCCGCCAATTCTTGTGCAAGCAACATTGTCAATTGCAGCAGCGATTATCGCTGAAGCTTCATTAAGTTATTTGGGCTTAGGGACACAACCGCCAACACCAAGTTGGGGCTCAATGTTAGCGATGGGCCAAGGCTATTTAGCTGATGCACCATGGATTTCCTTATTCCCAGGCTTATTCATCTTTTTAACGGTGTTATCAATCAACTTATTCGGTGATGGATTACGTGATGCGTTAGACCCGAAACTTAAATAGGAGGGATTACAGGTGGTAGAATTAACTACTTTTTCTATTACAGCAAGGTGTAAAAAGACCGGAATGCTAGGGGTTGCTGTTTCAACGGCACGTCCAGCGGTTGGTTCCCTAGTGCCTTATGTAAGAGCTGGGGTAGGGGCAATTGCAACCCAAGCGCTTGTAAATCCTTACTATGGAATTGACGGGTTACGACTATTACAAAGCGGTCTATCAGCGAATCAAGTAAAGGATAAATTACTAGAATCAGATTCAGACTCAGATAGAAGACAGTTTGCAATCGTCGATATAAATGGAGAAACAGCCGCTTTTACAGGAGTTAATACAGTGCCCTGGCAGGGACATTTACGAGGTTCTCAGTTTGTCGTAGCAGGAAACATGTTAACAGGACCCGAAGTCTTACAAACAATGTTTGATACCTATGAAGCATTTGAGAATGAATCATTTCCAGAGCGGCTTCTAGCAACCTTGAAAAGTGGTCAAGAAGCAGGTGGTGACAAGCGCGGCAAACAATCTGCCGCCCTCTATGTTGTTTATGAAGAAGACTATCCATTAGTCGATATCCGTGTCGATGAACATACAGATCCAGTTACAGAATTATTCAGAGTATACAAAGTTTGCGAGACAGATTTATTTCCATATACTCATAATCTTTTAAAAAGAAAGGGGGACTCATAATGTCAATGTCACAACCTCTACTAGAAGTAAAAGACTTACGTGTTAGTTTTAAAGCGAAAAAGAAAACAACGAATATCGTAGCGGGCCTTTCGTTTAAGGTTGAAAAAGGAAAGACTCTTTGTATTGTTGGTGAATCTGGCTGTGGCAAAAGTATGACGTCACTTTCTGTTATGGGATTACTTCCAAAGACCGGTGAACTTGAAGGGGAAGTCCTGTTAAAAGGAGAAAACCTAGCTACCAAGACGATGAAGCAAATGAGTAAAATACGTGGAAAACAGCTTTCAATGATTTTTCAAGAGCCAATGACCTCACTCAATCCGGTTCAAACGGTAGGAAAACAAATTTCAGAATCAATTATGATTCACGAACAGGTTGGTAAAAAGGAAGCACGTGTAAAAGCAATTGATATGTTGAAACTTGTTGGAATCCCGTCACCTGAGAAACGTGTCGACGCATATCCTCATGAACTAAGTGGTGGAATGCGCCAACGTGTGATGATTGCAATCGCGTTAAGCTGTAACCCTGAACTGCTAATTGCCGATGAACCAACAACAGCACTAGATGTAACGATTCAAGCGCAGATTCTAGATTTAATGAAGAATCTACAAAAAGAGTTTGAAATGGGAATCATCATGATTACCCATGATCTAGCTGTTGTTTATGAAATGGCAGACACAGTACTTGTTATGTATGCAGGAAAAGCAGTTGAATATGGTGACCGCAAAGCAATTTTTAGCAACCCTAAACATCCCTATACACAAGGCTTGCTTCAATGTATTCCAGATGTAGATGATGAAGAAGAACGCGAAGAGCTTTTTGTTATTAAAGGATCCGTACCAAGTCCTGACAAGATGCCAACAGGCTGTCGATTTGTTGATCGTTGTCCATTTGCACAAGAGATGTGTGTAGACAATGCGCCACCACTAGTGAGTGAAGAAGACAGTAACCATTTGGTAAGCTGTTGGAAATATACAGACAGCTGGATTGCAGAGAAGGAGGGAGAGCTAAATGAGTCAATTAGCCGAGAAATCGCAGCCTCAAAATCTTCTTGAAATAAGTGAGTTAACTAAGCATTTTCCTGTCGGAGACTCAGGTCTTTTTAATAAAGACAAGCAGGTTGTACGGGCACTTGATGGGATCTCTTTTTCACTTAAAAAGGGAGAAACCTTAGGAATCGTTGGTGAATCAGGTTGTGGAAAGTCAACAATGGGAAGAGCAATCCTTAGACTACATGAACCGAGCTCAGGTTCGATTGTGTTTGAAGGCTCAGATATCACATCGATTTCTAAACGTGATATGAGAGAAAAGCGAAAAGATTTACAAATTATCTTTCAAGATCCTTATAGTTCATTAAATCCAAGGATGACAGTTGGTGCCATGCTTTCGGAAATCGTCCAAACACATAAAATTGTTCCTAAGAAGGAAGAATTTGACTACGTTTGTAACCTTTTAAAAGAAGTGGGATTATCAGAAGAATATTATTACCGTTTTCCGCATGAATTTTCAGGTGGACAGCGTCAACGTGTCGGTATTGCAAGAGCACTTTGTGTAAACCCGAAACTTATCGTTTGTGATGAGGCGGTTTCAGCACTAGATGTTTCCGTCCAATCACAAATTCTAAACTTACTACAGCGCTTGAAGAAAGAACATCATTTAACATACCTGTTCATTTCCCATGACTTAAGTGTCGTAAAGCATGTAAGTGACCGTGTTGCTGTTATGTACCTAGGGAAAATAGTTGAGCTTGCAGATAAAATGGACATGTATGCTGATCCATTACATCCCTATACTCGCGCGCTTTTATCAGCGATTCCTTCAACCAAAGAGGAAGCTAAACGTGAGCGAATCATCCTAACTGGTGACGTACCAAGTCCACTAAACGTACCAAGTGGCTGTCGCTTCCATACAAGATGTCCAATCGCCACTGATAAATGTCGTGAGGTTGAGCCAGTGTTTACAGAAATGAGTGCAGGGCATTTTGTTGCTTGTCATCATGTTTAGCCTTTAACGGTTTTCTCCTTACATTTGAAATATAGGCCACCATACACCCTTACTCCGTGAGTAAGGGTGTATTTAGCGTAGAACTAGGCACAGATTTAATGTTAATTAAACAAAAGATTTGGTAAATCTATAAAATTCTAATAATTCGGTGGACATACAAAAGGAAAGCATATATACTAAAAAATATAACAAACGAAAGTGATTCAAATTAATAAGTTACATTTGTTATGAATAAGCTTATTGATTGTAATTACTTGATGATTTTAAAAGGGGGAAACAAAACGTGAAAAACATATTAGGAAGAAAAAGTAGTCTTATAATGGTAGTAATGACGATCCTTGCTCTACTGCTATCAGCGTGTGGATCAAATAGTGCAGGCAGTTCAGGTGAAGGTGAGAGTGAGAGTAGTTATCCAGAGAAGACAATTAAGTTAATTGTTCCATGGGCAGCAGGAGGAGACTCTGATGTTATTGCACGGATTACGAACAAATACTTAGAAGAAGAATTGGGACAAAAAATTATTGTTACAAATATCGGTGGAGCTGGTGGAGCTGTTGGAGCTCAGGAAGCACTAGCTACAGAGCCTGATGGGTATACATTGTTTGCGGGACATGATTCAATCGCAGTCTCTAATTTAATGGGGAAAACGGACTTTTCTTATTTTGAATTTGAACCAGTAGCATTAATGACAACAGCAAATCAGTTAATTGCAACGCACGTTGATAACGAGTGGGAAAGTATTACAGACGTTGTAAATGAACTAAAAGAAAATCCAGAGTCAATCAGCTTCGGAGCGACAATTGGTTCAACAACTCATATTGTTCCACTAGGGATTATGGATAAATCAGATGTGAAATTCAATATTGTTAGTTATGAAGGCACAGCAGAACGTACTCAAGCACTACTAGGTAACCATCTTAACCTTGGTTCAACAACAATCCCGGCAGCAAAAGAATATTTAAAAGCTGGTCAATTGAAAATGTTAGCAATTGCTTCTGCAGAGAGAAATCCTGCTTTACCAGATGTTCCTACATTAAAGGAACAAGGAATTGATTTTGTAAATGCAACAAACCGTGGTTACTTCTTCCCAAAAGGTACGCCTAAAGAAATCGTAAAAGCAATGAACGATGCAATGAAGAAGGTTGCAGAAAATCCTGATTATATTAAAGAAATGGAAGATATGGGCGTTAACGTGAACTATATGGGTACGGAAGATTATACAAAGTATCTAGAAGATGACGTAGCATATTTAGAAGGAATGCTGAAACGTCAGGGAATTATTGAATAAGATTTGAGGAGTGTACTGTATGGCAAATAATAGAATAGTAAGTATTGGATTACTTGTATTTTGCGGCTTCTTTTACTATCAAACAACACTGTTTCAAACTAAAGATTTAACTGGGATAACAGCGGCATTTTTTCCAAGAGTAATACTAAGTATTATTGCCATACTCTCTGTTGTGATGTTGATTAAATCGTTTTTTGTTCCACAAAAAATAGTAGAAGCACAAAAAGAATCAGAGGTACAAGAAAAAAGAGGGTGGATCGTTTGGATCCTTTTCGCCCTCTTTGGTGTATATGTCATTTTAATTCAAGTCATTGGTTTTATCACTTCTTCATTTTTATTCATGTCCGTGGTTTACCTTTTAATCGTGAGGGAAAAAAGACCTTTAAAACAACACCTTGTTGCTATCGGTGGGTTACTGGTTGTTTCAGTGGGAATATCCATGTTTTTTCAAACCGTTCTTCAAGTATTCTTACCTAGAGGTGTATTTTTCTAAACAGAAAGGAGTGGGACCATGGAAAATTTAGTAATGAGTATACAGGCAATTTTACAATGGGATACATTGTTGTTAATGGTCGTGGGTGTAATAGCTGGGATCATCTTTGGCTGTATTCCTGGATTTACAATAACGATGGCAGTCGCATTAACACTACCCTTTAGTTTTTCGCTTGAACCTTTACAAGGTATTTCCTTGATGATGGGTGTTTGGTTGGGCGGGGCTTCAGGTGGTTTGATCTCTGCTTGTTTATTAGGTATACCAGGTACTCCATCGGCAATGGCCACAACCTTTGATGGATTCCCAATGGTTAAAAACGGTGAACCTGGAAGAGCGTTATCCATTGGTTTATGGTCATCGTTTGTTGGATCACTAATAGGTGGAATTATCTTAGTTTTAGCAGCTCCATTATTATCAGCATGGGCGATTAAATTTGGACCATGGGAATTTTTTAGTTTAATGGTATTTGGCTTAAGTGCCATTGCAAGCTTAGGTAGCGGAAATCTTATTAAAGGACTTATTGCAGGTCTTTTAGGGATGTTTATAGGAACAATTGGATTAGATCCAGTTTTAGGAACGGAACGTTTTACATTTGGCTCAACAGACTTATTAGCTGGAATTAGTTACTTACCAGTCCTAATCGGAATTTTTGCCTTTTCACAGCTACTTTCTGAGGTGAAGAAAAAGCCTAATGAGAAAATTACAATCAATAAAGATATCAGTCTCCATTATCCAATAAGAAAAGTAGTTAAAGACCTTGCATCTTCTTGGATAAATGTTGTGAGATCTTCTATTATTGGAACAGTGGTTGGTGCTCTACCTGGTGCAGGATCAAGTATTGCGAATATTCTTAGTTATGATATCGCAAAAAAAGTATCAAAGAATCCAGGTAAGTTTGGAACAGGCACAAAGGATGGGATTATTGCCGCAGAAACTGCTAATAACTCTTCAGAGGGTGGTGCCTTAATTCCGACATTAGCGTTAGGAATTCCAGGTAGTGCTGTTACCGTTATGATGATGGGAGCATTATTAGTACATGGTATTCAGCCAGGACCTTACTTTTTAATCTCAGAGCCTGTCTTAGCATATGGAATTTTCTTAGCATTTTTTATATCTGCTATTTTCATGCTTCTTATACAAGCATTTGGAATTAGATTGTTCTTAAAAATTACGGATGTACCAATGCACTATCTACTTCCTGTCGTATTTATACTGTGTGCATTAGGAAGTTTTGCTATTAACAATCGCGTATTTGATATTTGGATCCTTTTAATATTCGGAGTAGTCGGTTACTTGCTGAAAAAGTTTAATTTTTCTTTAGCGGCCTTTGTGTTAGGCGTTATTTTAGGGCCATTAACAGAGGTCAATTTGAGAAGAGCTGTTTCAACTGATGCAGATTTATCACTATTTTTTACAAGGCCTATTTCAGGTGTGCTACTAACCTTAACAATTTTATCAATTATTTATGCAGTAGTATCAGAGATTCGAGAAGGTAGAAGATTAGCTATGGAAAGTAATGAAGATAACAGTATAAAAAATTAATTCCTATATTTTTTAGAAAGAATATAGAGTTTCATTGGATTTTACTTTATAATCAATTTACTAGTTTGTTAGTTCCGTTTGTAAAGTATATGAATTAGATAAACTAACAAACGGAAACTTAGGGTTAATATTCCAAGTCTACTTAGAGGAGTGTACTACATGAATTTCGATTATTTAAATCATCCATATGCATCACAAAGAACAACGACATTTGCGAAAAATGGTATGGTCGCTACGTCTCAGCCACTTGCAGCACAAGCTGGATTAGATATTTTGAAAAAGGGTGGGAATGCAATTGATGCGGCGATTGCGACGGCGGCATGTTTGACTGTTGTTGAGCCTACGTCAAATGGTATTGGTGGAGATGCTTTTGCGCTTGTTTGGACAAAGGGAGAATTGCACGGGTTAAATGGAAGTGGCCCTGCTCCAAAAAGCATTTCAATTGATGCGGTCAAAGAAAAAGGACATGAGTCTATGCCTACTTTTGGGTTAATCCCAGTTACAGTTCCAGGTGTGCCAGGTGCATGGGCAGAGCTATCAAGAAGATTTGGTAAACTGCCTTTAACTGAAGTTTTACAACCTGCAATTGACTATGCAGAAATGGGGTATCCTCTTTCACCAGTGCTAGCGAAATATTGGAATGCAGCTTACGAAAAGTTCAAAGAAATGTTTACGACTGATGAATACAAACCTTGGTTTGATACGTTTGCTAAAGAAGGTAAAGCACCACAAGTTGGTGACGTTTGGAAGTCACAAGGGCATGCTGATACATTACGTTCAATTGCAGAAACAAATGCAGAAAGCTTTTACCGTGGTGAATTAGCTAACAAAATTGATCAATTTTCAAAAGAACATGGTGGATTTATCTCTAAAGAAGATTTAGCAGATTATAAACCAGAGTGGGTACAACCAATCAAGGTTAACTACCGTGGTTATGATGTTTGGGAGATTCCACCAAATGGCCAAGGGATTGTTGCGTTAATGGCTCTTAATATGATGAAGGGTTATGAGCTCACTGAGAAGGAATCTGTAGAAACATATCATAAACAAATCGAAACTATGAAGCTAGCATTTGCAGATGGGAAGAAATATGTAACAGATCCAGAGAAGATGTCTGTTAGCTCTGAGCAGCTTCTTTCAGAGGAATTTGCCCAAACAAGACGTAATTTAATCGGAGATGTTGCTCTAACTCCTGAACCAGGCACACCTCCAAGTGGTGGAACAGTGTACCTTGCAACTGCTGATGGTGAAGGTAATATGGTTTCATTTATCCAAAGTAATTACATGGGCTTTGGATCAGGAATTGTTATCCCTGGAACAGGAATTGGACTCCAAAACCGTGGTCATGATTTCTCATTAGATCCGACTCATGAAAATGCGTTAGAACCAGGTAAAAAGACATATCATACCATTATCCCTGGATTTTTAACGAAGGACAACGAAGCGGTTGGGCCATTTGGTGTAATGGGTGGATATATGCAGCCACAAGGACACGCTCAAGTCGTTATGAATACAGTTGATTTCAACCTAAATCCGCAGGCGGCACTTGATGCAGCAAGATGGCAGTGGATGGAAGGTAAAAAAGTACTTGTTGAACCAAGCTTCCCAGCACATATTGCACAAGCGCTTGCTCGTAAAGGTCATCAAATTCAAGTCGCTTTAGATGGTGGTGGCTTCGGGCGTGGACAAATCATTTGGCGCGATCCAAAAACAGGTGTATTAGCGGGTGGTACGGAATCTAGAACAGATGGTGCGGTTGCTGCTTGGTAATTTTTTCAATACTCCTAGATTCACACCAAATGTAAAGGGTTGATCAATTTGAAACAACTTAATTTGTTTTTAGCGTTTTTTCGAGTTGGGATGTTAGGTTATGGTGGAGGTCCTTCATCTATTCCCCTCGTTCATAAAGAGGTCGTTGATAAATATAAGTGGATGAATGACGATGAATTTTCCGATGTTTTAGCGCTAGGAAATACACTTCCAGGACCAATTGCGACAAAAATGGCGGGCTATATTGGTTATAGAGTGGCGGGTATTCTAGGGACGATAACTGCCGTATTGGCGACAATTATCCCGACAATCGTCTTAATGATTGTTTTACTAACATCTTTAGCTTCTTTTAAAGATCAACCCTGGGTTATGGGAATGACAAAAGCTGTCGTTCCAGTTGTTGGCGTGATGTTAGCAACTTTAACATGGGACTTCTTTAAAAAGTCGAAAGAAACGTTAGGTTGGGTGAACGCATCTGTCGTCATCGTAGCGAGTTTTGTCTTAATGGAGCTTATAGGAATTCACCCAGCGATATTAATTGCGTCGTTACTATTGTTTGCTTTATTGAAGAAAGACAAAGATGTGGATACACATCAAAATGTTGAAAGGGGTGTAGGAATGTGATTTATTGGTATATTTTCCTAGCCTTTTTCATTCCGGGTATCCTCGGATATGGTGGTGGACCTGCATCGATTCCGTTGGTTGAAAATGAAGTAGTTGAACGTTACGGCTGGCTAAGCACTTCCGAATTTAGTGAGGTGCTAGCGATCGGAAATGCCCTACCAGGTCCGATTGCGACAAAAATGGCGGGCTATATCGGCTTTCAACAGGGTGGTATTTTAGGAGCGGTTGTTGGGATCTTTGCAACTGTTGCTCCTTCACTCATTTTAATGATCGCACTACTTGGATTGTTATATAAATTTAAAGATTCCCCAAAAGTAAAAAGAATGACGAACTATGTACGCCCAACCATTGCGTTATTACTTGGTGTCATGACATTTGGTTTTTTCGCTACAGCCTATGTGGATGCTGGCGTCGTGCAAACGCTCATTTTAATTGTAGTGAGTTATGTCTTACTTGAAAAACTTAAGGTTCATCCAGCATACGTTATCATTGGTGCTCTTGGGTATGGGGCAATCTTTTTAGCTTAAAAATTGTTAGGTCAGAGCCATGATGGTTCTGGCCTTAACTCTATTAGTGCTTGAGTGTATACCTTTTCCACAGGAGAACGTTTGCATGTGTATGTTTGAAAGTTAGCAAAAAGACATACTATACAAATAACTTGCTTATCTCGAATTGAACGTATGATTTTATTAATTGAGATAGGTAAAACTTCTTCGGGAAAGGACAGCTATGAAACATTGGCATTTATTTTTAGCTTTTTTAAAAGTAGGACTGTTAGGCTATGGCGGAGGTCCATCTTCCATCCCACTCGTTCATAAAGAAGTGGTTGCTACGTATAAATGGATGGACACCGATGAATTTGCGGATGTGCTAGCACTTGGAAATACATTACCAGGACCAATTGCAACAAAGATGGCAGGCTATATCGGCTATCGTGTTGCAGGAATATGGGGTATGATCAATGCAATTATCGCGACCATTGTTCCCACGATAATTTTAATGATTATCATATTAACTTCTTTGACCTCCTTTAAAGACCAACCATGGGTAGCGGGAATGACGAAAGCCGTTGTGCCTGTAGTTGGTGTGATGCTTGCAGTATTGACTTGGCAATTTTTTGATGGAGCAAAAAAAGGGATGGGTTGGGTTAGAACCGCAGGATTAGGCGTGTTAAGCTTGGTATTATTAGAATTATTCGGATTGCACCCTGGTATTTTAATTACGATTTTACTAGGGGCTGCTCTATTCACACGTGATAAAGAAGAAGGTGGGGCATCATCATGATTTACTGGCAGCTTTTTCTTGCCTTCTTTATTCCGGGCATCTTAGGCTATGGTGGTGGTCCAGCTTCAATACCTTTAGTTGAAAATGAAGTCGTTCATAATTATGAATGGCTAACAGTTAGTGAATTTAGTGAGGTGCTTGCCCTAGGAAATGCATTGCCTGGTCCTATCTCAACAAAGATGGCTGGATATATTGGATTCGAGCAAGCAGGAGTAGTAGGAGCAGGTATTGCTGTCTTTGCAACCGTTGCACCATCGCTTATTTTAATGATTGGTTTACTAGGGTTACTTTACAAATTTAAGGATTCACCTAAAGTAAAGAAAATGACAAATTACATCCGCCCAACAATTGCAGTCTTATTAGGATTGATGTCCATTCGTTTCTTTTTAACATCATATGAAGACACAGGAACAGGGCAAACACTGTTTTTAATTGTAGCAAGCTTTTTATTGATGGAAAAATGGAAGGTTCATCCGGCATATGTGATTGTTGGTGCGCTAGGGTATGGGGCTTTGTTTTTGTAAAATAATTTGGGGTCAAACTTATATGGTCTGACCCCTCTATTGAATCGGAAAAGGTGAGCAGGATATGAAAAAATTATTGTTAACAGGTTTTGAGCCATTCTTGGGCTTCCCGATTAATCCAACAGATGAAATTGTTAGGGCGCTAGATGGAAAAACCATAGGTGAGTATGTAGTGGTTGGAAGAATTTTACCAGTTGATTTTTCGGAATCAGCAAAACAGTGCTTAGAGCATTTTAATGAAGTGAAACCTGATGCGGTGCTTTCACTAGGTTTGGCAGCAGGTCGATCAAAAATAACACCAGAACGAATTGCAATTAATTGTCGTGATGGCGCCGAAGATAATCGTGGTGTAAAGCTTCAGGATTCGCCAATTGAAGAAGAAGGTCCAGCGGGGTATTTCTCAACACTGCCAATTCGTCGCTTTGTCGATGTTTTAGTAGAAAAAGGACTGCCAGCTACGATTTCTAATACAGCTGGAACATATCTTTGTAATAATGTCATGTACGCTGTTTTACATAAGGTTGCGCAAGATGGCCTAGACGTATGCGCTGGCTTTGTCCATATCCCCGCATCACACGAGCTTGCGATTGCCCATCCGAAATTACCGAGTTGGTCAGGAAGTGACTTGGAAAATGCAGTGGTGGCGATGATTGAGGTTTTGGGGTAGGTAGTGTTGGTAGTTTGTTTATGCACGGGGCTTGCTCATTAGATATATATTTTGAATTAGACGAGTATTTTCGTAAAATGGACGAGTATTTTTGGAAGTAGACGAGTATTTCCAAGATGTAGACGAGTATTTCCACAAAATAGACGAGTATTTCCTGTTAATTGGAAATTGCAGCATGAAGTAACGTGCTTTTTTAAAAGAAAACCAAATAAATCAAAAGGAGACCACCAAAATGACATTTTCAATTGTAGGATTTGATCCAGAAACAAAGGAATTAGGTATTGCCGTACAATCAAAGTTTCTCGGTGTAGGTTCAGTCGTTCCATGGGCTAAAGCGGGTGTTGGTGCTATCGCTACGCAATCCTATGCCAACACTTCATACGGTCCTAAAGGACTTGAGCTTATGGCTACAGGGAAAACAGCACAAGAAACATTAGATGCGCTAACTTCTGAGGATGAACAAAAAGAATTTAGACAAGCTGGAATCGTCGATGCCAACGGGAATGTTGCTACCTTCACTGGCGAAAAATGCTATGACTGGGCTGGTGGTATTACAGGGGACTACTTCGCTGCGCAAGGAAATATTTTAGTAAGTGAAGAAACAGTACAAGCAATGGGACGTACTTTCTTAGAAACTAGTGGAACCCTTGCCAAACGATTATTGAAAGCATTGGATGCTGGACAAGATGCTGGTGGAGACAGTCGAGGAATGCAATCAGCAGCCTTACTAGTCGTAAAAGAACAAGGTGGCTATGGTGGCTTTAATGATCGTTATATCGATTTACGAGTTGATGAACATCCAGATCCAATTAAAGAACTTATCAGAATCTATAATCTCCAGCAGCTCTATTTTGCACCAACCAAACTAGAAAATATTTTAGAGATCACAGGTGGTGTCAAAGAAGAATTGATTTTGGAGCTTGAAAGACATGGTTACTTAAAAGAATTTGATGGTTCTGACGGTAAACTTTATGACGCATTAACAACGTATATCCATACAGAAAACTTTGAAGCCCGCGAACAAGACAAAGGTAAAATTGATCGCGAGATATTGGAGTATATGAAACAAAATAGGTAAAACGTATCAAGCAGGTAAATTCATATTGGATTACCTGTTTTTTTAAAAGATAAAAAAGTATAAAATTTGAACACATTTTTAGTGTCTAGCTCCGGGTGCCCTGCGCTTTTCTTATCCTATCAGAGTTTATATGTTGATCCTTTTAGACTTTAAAAACAGCATAATAGATCAAAAATCCTGGTATAATATACCTTGGTCGAAGGAGGATATATTTATATACAAGCGAAAAAGATAGAGCACAATGGCGGAAAGTAAACAAAAAACTCTAGACGAAGTGGACTCTAGATGGGCTACCAAATGACGAGGAACCAACAGAAGAAAACATGGTTTAGGGAACAAGAAGAAAAGAAGAACAACCCTAAAAAATAGCGCAACCTATAAAAATGGTCTTTTTTGCAGAAACTGCAGAAAGGGCCTCTTTTTATTAACCCCTATCAGTGATTTCTAAATGGGTTCGAGTATCAAAAAAATATAACTCCGAATAAATAAAAAATGGTAACCATAAGAGCAATCTGATGCCCGAAATCTCGAAAAAAATAAAAAACGGTAACCAAAAGAGCAATCTGATGCCCGAAACTCCGAAAAAAATAAAAAACGGTAACCAAAAGGGCAATCTGATGCCCGAAATCTCGAAAAAAATAAAAAACGGTAACCAAAAGGGCAATCTGATGCCCGAAACTCCGAAAAAAATAGAAAACGGTAATCAAAAGAGCAATCTGATGCCCGAAACTCCGAAAAAAATAGAAAACGGTAATCAAAAGGGCAATCTGATGCCCGAAATCTCGAAAAAAATAAAAAACGGTAATCAAAAGAGCAATCTGATGCCCGAAATCTCGAAAAAAATAAAAAACGGTAACCAAAAGGGCAATCTGATGCCCGAAACTCCGAAAAAAATAGAAAACGGTAACCAAAAGAGCAATCTGATGCCCGAAACTCCGAAAAAAATAGAAAACGGTAATCAAAAGAGCAATCTGATGCCCGAAACTCCGAAAAAAATAGAAAACGGTAACCAAAAGGGCAATCTGATGCCCGAAACTCCGAAAAAAATAGAAAACGGTAACCAAAAGAGCAATCTGATGCCCGAAACTCCGAAAAAAATAGAAAACGGTAATCAAAAGAGCAATCTGATGCCCGAAATCTCGAAAAAAATAGAAAACGGTTATCAAAAGACGTTTTAATCGACCACCTTCTTAATGGAACCGTCTTATGCTTGTCGCCGATAGGCGGGCGCCCTGAACTTTTCTTTAGCTAATTAGCATTTATATCCATAAATTCTAAACCGCAAAAGGGCAACTACGCCTCTGTCTTCGCCCTTTGGGCTCGCCACTCGGCGAGTTTTTTTCTCCTCTTACAATAAACTTTCTGGATATATAAAGGTGCTATTTTTATAATTGCACTGAAAATATCATCCTTCTTTTAGAAGTGATGTTTTCGGATTACTACATATCTTTTCGTTAACTATAATATACTCCTGCAGATTTTGTAGAAATTCTTATTATAATTTTTCGATAACGACTATTGACGATGGACAATGAATTAAGGATAATTAAATTACTATAATTTTCTAAATATTAACAACAATGATTAAGCAACATTACTATAGTAGAAAATCCTTTCTACAGTCTTTTAATGGTAACGCTTACAAAAAAGGAGGGAATTCGACACTTGGTTATCTTTTTTATGATACTACTTATTACAGCAATCAGTCTCTTTCTCGCACTTAGGCGCAAGCTTCCTCAATTGTTATTGGTTCCTTTCGCAGCTATTTTAATTTATTTCGTCGTTGAAATCATACTGTTTCCTGCACCTTTGTTCGACACTTTAAAATTCATCTTAAACCTTAGGTAATCTACCGACATGTTAGAAATACTACACTCAGCCTAACTTATCATCTGTACTGAGTGAAGTTGATCTTATATACCAAAGGAAAAGGTAGGTGGTCTAATAGTATCAACTTAAGTAGTACAGTGAATTATTAATGGAGGTGGACTTGTTGAAGAAAATCGATAAAAAACTAGCGGATGGGTATTTCCGGGAAAGAACACGAAACATCGTTATTTATTTAATTATTTGGTTTATCGTTTCATTTGGTGTTGTATTGTTGGCAGAGCCATTTAGTAACTTTTCAATTAACGGTTTC
Organism: Cytobacillus sp. S13-E01; assembly: GCF_029193815.1. Lineage (GTDB taxonomy): Bacteria > Bacillota > Bacilli > Bacillales > Bacillaceae_L > Bacillus_BV. The sequence continues at coordinate 11,650 of NZ_JARFVC010000008.1, read as the reverse complement.
CCATTTCACTACTTTATGGGTGCCCAAGGTGCTGTCGTAACGTTCATTATCCTTCTGTTCGTAAACGCAAAGCTTAGTGACAATATTGATCGCAAATATGGAATTGATGAAAGTAAAAACGAACAAATTAGTTCTGGGAAAGTTCTTGATCATTAACTAACAGATAATTTAAGCTTTCGAAAAAGGGGGATGAAATGTGGATACACAGTTTTTGGTCTCATTAACCATTATTTTAATTACTTTTGGGCTTTATATTGGAATTGCCGTTTATAACACAGCAAAAGCAACATCTGATTTCTATGTAGCGGGTCGCGGGGTGCCACCAATTTTTAATGGTATGGCAATTGGAGCGGATTGGATGAGTGCAGCTTCCTTCATTGGTATGGCTGGAACGATCATGCTGTTAGGATATGACGGACTTGCCTATATCATGGGGTGGACCGGAGGATATTTATTATTAACCTTCTTGCTTGCTCCACAGTTGCGTAAGTATGGTCGTTATACAGTGCCAGAATTTATCGGGGACCGCTACAATAGCCATACTGCTCGTATTATTGCAGCAATATGTACAATCATTATCAGTTTTACATACTCAATTGGCCAGCTTTCAGGATCTGGAGTAGTAATTGGGCGTTTATTTGAAATTGATGCAAAACTTGGAACAATGATTGGGGTTGTCCTGATAGCATTCTACGCAGCGTTTGGTGGGATGAAAGGGATTACATGGACACAGGTTGCACAGTATGTCATTCTAATTATTGCGTACTTAATTCCTGTAATCTTTATGTCCCTACAAATTACTGGAAATCCAGCTCCTTGGTTGTCATATGGAAAAATCGTATCAGAGATGGGTGAACTTGATCGCCAATTAGGAATCTCCGAATACTTTGCACCCTTTACGAACGGAACGAAGTGGCAATTCTTAGCGTTAATGTTTACATTAATGGCTGGAACAGCAGGGCTTCCACATGTTATTGTACGTTTCTATACAGTATCAACGATGAAAGCTGCTCGTTGGTCAGGTGCATGGGCACTACTTTTTATCGGTTTACTATATTTATCAGCACCAGCCTATGCAGCGTTTTCACGTTTTATTTTAATGAAAAATGTTGTTGGACAAAAGCTTACTGCACTTCCAACATGGACTGAATCATGGGTTAATACAGGAAAATTACAATTAGCCGATGGCAATGGGGACGGAATTTTACAATGGCAAGAACTAACAATTGCAAATGACATTGTCGTTATGGCAACTCCGGAAATTGCAAATTTAGGAGTATTTGTTATTGGTCTAGTAGCAGCGGGGGCAATGGCAGCTGCATTATCAACAGCAGGAGGACTAATGATTGCAATCTCATCTTCCTTTGCTCATGATATTTACTACCGTGTTATGAAGCCAGATGCTACTGAGAAAAAGCGCTTAAGTGTTGCACGATGGTCAATCGTTATTGCGACATTATTTGCGGGTCTTATTGCACTTAACCCACCAGGGGCAATCACGCAAATTGTTGCATGGGCATTTGCATTAGCTTCAGGAACCTTCTTCCCAGCTCTTCTACTCGGGGTTTGGTGGAAACGATCAAACTCATATGGTGTGACATGGGGTATGATTGTCGGACTTGGCGTAACGTTAACGTATATTTTTGCAGCGAAATACGGTGGCTTCACCATCGCTGGTATCATTGATACAGGAGCGGGTGTCTTTGGTGCAACAGCTGCCATCTTAACAAACGTTATCGTGTCATTACGGACAGAAGCTCCTTCACAAGAAACGCAAGATGAGGTTATGGATCTTCGTTATCCGGAGCAAATGACCTACAAAGACGGTGAAGTTTGGTTGAAGGAGGATTCATCAATCTAAGTTAAGTATGTTAAGTATTAAAAAACTGATTTGATTGGGGGGGGGAAGGCACTTGACTTCAGCGGGAAGTAGAGGAAAGGTCGAGACCCCGAAAGACGGAACGTAGAGGAGGCTCCCGGATATCCCCGCCAAAGGCAAGTGCCTGGACCGGAAATCAACGGGAAAACTTAATAGAACTATCCAAAATAACAAGAATCCTTGAGTAAACAGCTTTTTAAAAATGAGGGCTAGCTATGTAAAAACAAGAATCTCTATATGAGAAAATAAAGTTTCATCCATTTTTTCAAGGGGTCGAAAAAGAACAGACCCTTGAATTACTAAACCTCTGCAAACTTAAAACATTTGAACAATCGACTATTATGTTTCATGCTAATGAGCAGCGAGAGGGTCTCCTTTTGCTGCTTTCTGGCATTGCAGAGGTATATGTAGCATCAAAAGAAACAACAAGTCGCAGAAGAAGTACTTGAGGTAGTCCAAAAGGGAGAAATGATCGGATTTTCAAGCTTAGCCGACTTTCTAGTAGTTTCAAAAAAGGACCAAAAGCCTGAACATTTAGTAGAAGTGCGAGCAGTAGAAAAAACGGAAGTGCTACTAATTCATTTTTCCGTCATTACGAAAAGATGGGATGATACGAATCTACATGACTATTTGCTAACACAGGTGTCGATTAGGTTAAAGGATATTTATGTGTCACTAGTTGAACAAGTAAAATTGGCTTGGCATATTGGTGTAAGCGGTGAAGCCATTGTTGCAAAAGTACAAGATATTATGTCATCACCTATTAATTCAGTAACTTCAAAGGACTCAATTTAAATAGTTGCAAAAAAAATGATACAACAACATACTAGTTCAGTTTTAGTAGTAGATGAGGAAGAAATCCGAGGAATCATTACGGAAAGAGATTTAGTAGAACATGTAATAGGTAATGCAAAATCTTATACAGACCATGCAGAAACGATTATGACTCTAGATCCAATTACGATTAGTAGATTTGATTAGCTGAAGAAATTGTATGCTTGTTTTGAAGCAGCAGGTTATGAATGTTTCAAAGGAATATGATAGCGAGTTATCCAATTTGGAGAGGTACTGTTACTCAGGTCGCAAGACCGTTTACGGACTTTTAGTGTTCAGTCAACAAACCAGAATTTATTGTTAGCGCAAAACTTCTTTTTGTATCGGTATGTCTTTGGTAGTCAGGATTTACATCACCAGTTTGAACAGAAAATTACTGAGCAACTGGCAAGAGGAAAATATTTATCTACCGTTTAACTGAGGTCGAAAAAGAAAACCATATTCCAACTCTAGACCATCCTATCCGTTCATTGTTCAGACTGACCGAAAACAATTAGATATGAAAAAAGAAGTATTATTTCATTATCATCATAGCCTCCAAATCTTAAGTCTAGTAAATGGAATCGTTTCAGGCACGCCGATTGATAGAATGAATAAACTAGTAAATAAAAAAGTGCTATCAGCTAACTTTGCTAAGGATATCGAAACAGCAGTTACGGAGATTATGTCAATTTATGTGAAACAAAGATGGAAACAATACCAGCAAAAAGAACCGACTACATCAGTACTAAACTTTACCCATCTTACTTCAAGAGAGAAGGAAGATCTAATCTTGAGTCTAAGACTTTAAGGGGATTACAAAGTCTTGTATTTTCACATTTTTAAAAATGTTTGAACACAGTTTTAGTGTCTAGTTCCGCGTGCCCAGCGACTAGTGGACTTCCCTCTCCTCCTTACGATAAGTCAACATCGAATCGCTATGCGCTCTTCGTGTTTCCTTTATCACATGCGGATCAGTCCAGTCCATACGTCGCTAAACAGGCACGCTCCACTTTTCTATAGAGGAGGAAAAGGGATTGTTCTTAAATAGAAAATCAATAACTTGCAATCTTAATGATGACATACCCTTATCTACACCTTTTGAAGAGCTAACTTTTAAAGTATTTGATACAGAAACGACAGGGTTTCATGTGGCGACAACAGATCGATTGATTGAAAGTGGGGCAGTAACGGTTAATGGGTTAGAGGTACGAGAAATCGACAAATTCCACACATATGTGAATCCAAAACGACAAATTTCTCGGGAAATAATTGAGTTAACTGGTATTTCCAATGCAATGGTAGAGAATGCACTTGAATCCTTTGAAGCCATCACTGATTTTTTTCAATTTGTTGAAAAACAGGAAAGCACATGTTTAGTAGGACGCTATCTAGCATTTGATTTGTTGGTGCTAAAAAATGAATTAAAACGTGAGAAGCTATCTTTTAAAAAACCTACTACCATTGATACGCTAGATTTTATCGGATATATCGCACCTTCATTTGATATGAGAGATTTAGAAAGATACGCAATGGCCTTTGGAACAAGAATTTATGAGCGTCATACCGCATTAGGTGATGCGCTAACAACAGCTTACCTTTTTGTAGAGTTAGTATGGCAGTTTAAAAACAGAGGGTATAAGACCTGGGGAGAGCTGCTTTAGGCGACGGAGAGTCAGTCAAGGAAAGTGTTTTTCTAATAAAAATTGGTTCACCTATTAGGAGTAGGTGAACCGTTATTTATTTACTACTATTTCACTTTAAAAGAAATTTTAGTTTTAGCATCCGGCCAAGCATTATCCTTATCAGCTAACCAAAACTCAATCTCATAATTTCCTGGTTTTAAATCATTTAATGTATCATTAAATGTTAATTCTTCGCCTTGCTTTAATTCAATTTCAGCGTATTCTAATATAAACATTTTATCCATTGAATATTGGTAAATTTCTTTTCCATCCTTATATAAATCGTAGTCAAAACGTTGCCCACTTGTAAATTCAAGTGTTTGCACTTTTTCTGTTTGATTTTTCACTTTATACGTAAAATCAAATGAACCATTTTTATTTTCAACGTAAGTAAGTGAAGGTTCTAACGTGCCTGCTACAATTCCGCCATTTGTAAAGAGCATTTGATAAGTTTGATAAATACTTTGCACTAGATCACCACGTGTTGCTTTAGCGGTATAATCATCAGCTTTTCCAAGTAACTCTTCTGTTAATGCAGCAGCTAGATAGCCTTGTGCCCAGTCAGAACCAGGAAGCCAAATCGAAGCATAATCACCAGTGTCAAGCTCCGTAACCTTAACTAGAACTGAAGCAAGCTCTTCTAGTGTTACATGTTTATTGGGAAGGAATTTTCCTTCGCTACCTTCCATATATCCTGCATCTACAACAGCTTCTATTTCATCTTTTGCCCAGTGCTTTTTTAAATCTTTAAAAGAATGCTTACCCTTTACTTCTAATTCCAACATACGATCAATGACAACCGCTAATTCTGCTCTTGTCATTTTTTTATCTAAATGTGCTTTCCCATCTGCTTTGCCTTTAAATATTTCTTTATCTTGTAAAAAAGCATACTTTTCGTTAAGTGTTAAAACTTTTTTTATAACTTCAAGGCAAGTAACTTCGCCTTCTCCACAATTACTATCAACAGCTGCATATGTTGGATTAAAGATAGAAGCAGCTAACGTTAGACTAAGTAAGCCTGTTATTAATGGTTTTTTCATTAGTTATTTCCTCCATTTAAAAATAAATATGAAGTATATATGTTTTCACCAAGTTTGGTATCTAGGTCCATGCCGTAAATTAAATTTCATGCGTGTGAGCGAAAAGCGGGCGCCTTCGCTTTTCTATACATTCATATTGTTAGACGTAAAGATAGCGGATGAGTTACAAAAAAAATATAAAATTTTTCCAATCCCTGTATTTGTTGTTAAAACGCATACAAATAGAACTTTTTGATCATGAAAAGAAGTAAGTTTTCAAAAAAATTAGATAAAACCCTTGTCCCTCTTGACATTTATGACATATTCCCTCAACCAAGCTAATAAAATGATTACAAACCTATAAAAGAGAGTGTTTGAGGTGAGGACTCGTAAATCGCCTTCGAAGTCTTAGTAATGCTTATAGCCAACGTCAGAAAAACAGAGGTACTTCTTCGTTGAAACCTTGTGCGGAACTCATTTCACACTTCTCACATCCATTTCAGGGAGGGCGAGTAGTGTGCACGATTACATCAAAGAGCGTACTATCAAGATTGGAAAGTATATTGTAGAGACTAAGAAAACGGTTCGCGTGATTGCGAAAGAATTTGGCGTTTCAAAAAGTACTGTCCATAAAGATCTGACAGAGAGGCTTCCAGATATCAATCCTGAGTTAGCAAATGAAGTTAAAGAAATTCTTGATTATCATAAATCAATAAGACATTTGCGTGGTGGAGAGGCTACAAAATTAAAATATAGGAAAGATGAGGAACTACAAGAAGAACCAGTAAAATAACCTTACGCATTCAACTTAATTCTTGCAATATCGACAAAATCTTACAACATTTTGTATCTTTTTTTACAATTTCATACTTTATATTTAAAAATATGATACAATATATTATTAGGAAAATGTACTTAGCCATCAGTTGCAAGGAGGAAAGTTATCGAATGTTAGCAAGAGATATTGGTATAGATCTTGGTACCGCAAACGTACTAATCCATGTTAAAGGAAAAGGGATAGTATTAAATGAACCCTCTGTAGTTGCGCTTGATAAAAATACAGGAAGAGTTCTAGCTGTCGGTGAAGAAGCAAGAAGAATGGTTGGACGTACACCAGGGAATATAGTTGCGATTCGACCATTAAAAGATGGAGTAATTGCCGATTTTGACGTAACAGAAGCAATGCTGAAGCATTTTATAAACAAGTTGAACGTAAAAGGATTCTTATCAAAACCACGCATCTTGATTTGCTGCCCAACAAATATTACATCAGTTGAGCAAAAGGCGATTAGAGAAGCAGCTGAAAAAAGTGGCGGCAAAAAGATTTATCTTGAGGAAGAACCAAAAGTAGCAGCAATTGGAGCTGGAATGGATATTTTCCAACCTAGCGGAAATATGGTTGTGGATATAGGCGGTGGAACTACTGATGTTGCCGTGTTATCAATGGGCGATATTGTCACCGCCTCTTCCATTAAAATGGCTGGGGACAAGTTCGATCAAGAAATTCTAAGCTACATAAAGCGTGAATACAAGCTTCTAATCGGTGAGAGAACGTCAGAAGACATAAAAATAAAAGTTGCAACTGTATTCCCAGGTGCACGTCAAGAAGAAATTGATATTCGTGGACGTGATATGGTCACTGGGTTACCACGGACAATTACGGTTAGATCTCATGAAATTGAAAAAGCGTTGCATGAACCAGTTTCAATGATTGTCCAAGCTTCAAAAAGTGTGTTAGAAAGAACACCGCCTGAGCTTTCTGCCGATATTATTGACCGTGGTGTAATACTAACTGGTGGTGGAGCACTACTCCATGGAATTGATCAGTTACTGGCTGACCAATTAAAAGTACCAGTTTTGATTGCGGAAAATCCAATGGAATGTGTTGCGATTGGAACAGGCATTATGCTTGAAAACTTGGACAGGCTTCCTAAATCAAAATTTATTTAATGTCATATTGGACAAGCATTAACGATAGGAAATATTTGGTTCGTGATGAATGCTAATTATTCTTTTATAATTAGAAGAAGATGATGAAAGAATGGCTAGTCGAAAATAGAGGTGAAGGTCTAATGTTAAGAGGCTTGTATAGTGCTGCGTCTGGCATGTTAACACAACAACGCCGTACTGAAATGTTAACAAACAATATGGCGAATGCAAATACACCAGGCTTTAAAGCAGATCAAGCATCACTTCGTGCATTTCCAGAACTGCTCTTACAGCGATTAGAATCAGTTCAAACGCCAACTGGTACCAGTAAGCAGTTTTCGAGGTCAACTCCGATTGGTAGTCTTAATACAGGAGTGTATATGCAAGAAGCTATCCCCTTGTTTAGACAAGGCGATATTCGTGAAACAGGTCGTAAAACGGACATAGCTTTAGTTGACAGCAATCTCCCGGAGAATGGTGCGTTATTTTTTACAGTTCAAAATGAAACTGGAGACGTACGATATACTCGGAACGGAAACTTCACACAGGATGCGTCTGGATTTTTAACGACAAATGAAGGCTATTTTGTCCTAGATGAACTAGGAAATCCTATTCAACTACAGAATACTGACTTTACTATTTCATCAAACGGTACGATTATAGATGGTAACCAAGAAACTGGGCGGATTAATATTGCATTCGCTGAAAATGCTAGTGACCTCATCAAAGAAGGTAATGGATTATATAGTCTTGAAGGTGATCCATTACAAAGTGCATTAAATAATCCAGAAATTGGTTTTTCACTTTCACAAGGCTTTATTGAGCGTTCAAATGTAGATGTGTCTCAAACAATGACAGAACTAATGACGGCATACCGAGCTTTCGAAGCAAATCAGAAAATACTACAGGCCTATGACAAAAGTATGGAAAAGGCTGTAAATGAAATAGGTCGGTTACGATAAAGTGAAACTTTAATCAGTGGGGGTTTTCTTCATCCACACTGATTGATAGTTGAACTTATAACGCTAGGGGAGCGCGCACGTCCTATCCCGCAACGCCTTACTTGCACACCCTATGCTTCGTCAGACCTTAGGGACAGTTGATCCCACACCTAATCCATGAGTTCTCTAAGTTTTGAAGTGTGGGTCTTACTGCCCGTTAAGCGTAGGATAAATTATACTGCTTACTGTTGTTGCCTTTAAAAAGGTTGGTGACAACAGAGGCTTCTATCGTTTCATTCAGGAGGAATTCAGATGAATCGCTCAATGATTACAGCAACGAATACGATGAGTCAGCTTCAAAAGCAACTGGATATAATTGGTCAGAATATGTCCAATGTTAGTACAACCGGTTATAAAAGACGTGAAGTCAATTTCAGTGAGCTTTTATTCCAACAGTTTAATAATCAGCCTGTTGATGGGAATGATGTTGGCCGCCTAACTCCGAATGGGATTAGACAAGGAGTGGGAGCAAAGCTTGGGTCTACCAATGCTGTATTCACACAAGGGACCATTACCACGACAGAGCGCCAACTTGATTTAGCATTAACAAAAGAAGGACAATTTCTTCAAGTTCAAGTTGAGGAAAATGGTGAACAAGTTACAAGATATACAAGGGATGGATCTTTGTATTTATCTCCAGTAGGGGATGGTTCGGGTCTTGTAATGCTTGTTACAAGTGAAGGCTTCCCAGTTCTTGATCAAGACGGAGCTCCAATTGCTTTTGAAGATGATTTTTCTGATCTAACGATATCATCAACTGGAACAATCATAGTAAAACCAACTAATCAAGCTGATCCATCTGAGGTATTCGAACTATCTGTCGTCTTGTTGCACCGTCCGCAGCTGTTAGAAGCTAAAGGAAATAATTTATTTGCGTTACCCAATCTTGCTGATCTAAATATTGGTGTAGAAGATGTATTAACTTTATTAGAAGGCGACATCCGTGAACAAATTGGTATTTTGCAAGGTGCTCTCGAACAATCAAATGTTGATTTAACAACGGAAATGTCAGAACTGTTGGTAACACAACGATCTTATCAATTTAATGCGAAATCGATTTCCATTGCTGACCAAATGATGGGTCTTGTTAATGGAATAAGATAAAAGGGGAATTTTAAGTGGCTACCGATCTTAACAATACACAAGAAAAGTCGCGTACTAGTTTACGTAAAGCTCGTACAGAAGAAGAAACGAAACTAAATAATAAGCAGCAAAAGCGGAGAAATAAGATCCGTATTCGCCTTATACCTATATGGCTTCGTCTAGTTCTTATAGCGATTCTTCTAGCACTTAGTGCGATAAGTGGTGTTGTTGTTGGCTACGGGGTCATCGGGGATGGTAAAGTTTCAGACGCTTTTAAAAAATCAACCTGGGTTCATATAATTGACCTTGTTGAAAAAGACAATGTAAAATAAACGTTTGGTAAGGGTGTCAGCCAGGGAGGTTGACACCCTTCGTGTACTATCAGAAATTAGATGTGAAAACATAAAAGTTTGTACCTAGTTTTAGTGTCTAGCTCCGTGCGCCCTGCACTTTGCTTTATTGTAAGACTCCAAAAGATGGACAGAATGCTTTATAATAATAGTACATCCATAAAGGAGGAAAATACATATGTTAGATGCAACTCAAATTAAAGAGATTATTCCACACCGTTATCCGTTTTTACTTGTTGATCGAATTCTAGAAATTGAAGAAGGAAAGCGGGCCGTTGGTCTTAAAAACGTAAGTAGCAATGAAGAATACTTTAATGGACATTTTCCAGACTATCCTGTAATGCCAGGTGTACTCATTGTTGAGGCGCTTGCACAGGTAGGAGCAGTTGCGATCCTAAAACAAGAAGAAAACCGTGGTCGGTTAGCATTTTTCGCTGGGATTGATAACTGCCGTTTTAAAAAGCAAGTAAGACCAGGTGATCAACTCCGTTTAGAGGTTGAAATCGTTCGTTTACGTGGTTCACTTGGAAAAGGAAAAGCTGTTGCAACAGTTGACGGCGAAATTGTATGTGAGACAGAAATTATGTTTGCACTAGGTGATAAACAATAGTTTAGTGTGATCTATGCAGTAAAAATAAAATAATGAAGATAGTCGGCCTTACCCAAGGTCGGCTATTTTTTACTGTTTAGGAAATTACAAAATTGTAAGGTTGTGTATAACTTCGAGTCTTTGTCTATCTACGTCCAGCTCCAGGCGCCATCGGCTTGAGTTCATAAGCCAAGCCGTCTGGAAGGTAAAGAACAAGCCGGCTTGTCTTATGCTTGTCGCCGATAGGCGGGCGCCCTGCGCTTTTCTTAATAAATTTACTTTTCTATGCAAGTAAAATGGTTTTTGGGGAAAGATAGTCACAGACCGAAATTTAATTTTACAGGTCAACTATACTTACTAACCTTTGAAAGGAGAGTTTATATGAGTAAAAAATGGTATGCAACGTTTGCAGGACCTCTTCTTGCGGCAATGTTAATTACTGGTTGTGCAGCTGACGATCAAGATCCGCCACCAGATGATACTCAACTGGAAAATGATGTTGAGGACGAAATGGGTGATACAACCGGTAACGGTGGTAACGGTGGAACAGGAGACATAGGAACAGGTGAAGAAGGTACACCTGGAGATGTGACAGAAAACGGTACTGACACTGGAACTGGGAATAATGATACAGGAACAGGCGGAGACGCAGGTAATGGTGCTGGAACAGGAACTGGTGGCGACGCTGGAACTGGTGATGTAACAGGTGACGAAAACAAAGACGAAGAGTAAAAAATGAATGTAAACTGACGGAGAACTGATTTCTACTTGGTTCTCCTTTTTAATTGTTAAGGAATTTACACTAGCGTTGCATAAAAAAATTATGAAAAAGTCAAGAGTGTAAAAAAGGTATATTTTTGAATATCATTCCAAAATATGACATAACAGAATATTCTGTATTTTTATCTTTAGGTTAATTGAGAAAAAAGGGTAAGGGGTCCTATTTGAAGGTAGTCCTTATCCATAATTTTACAAATAAACAGGGTCATATGTTAATTCATCTAAATGCTGAACATCTCCTTTTTCAAACTGTGCTAGGGTTTCAGTGAAAACCTGTTCATGGTTTAGTCGCCTTCGACCATCTGATGATCGATCAGGCCTTTCAAAAAGTGCTTTTACAAAATTGAAGAAGCATTTCGACCAATATTCACCTAAAAACTCAAGCATATCAAGGAGGGTTCCTTGATAACTTACTTTTTTCTTCATCAATAAAGTTAGACAAAAGGTGATCATAGCTATGTAAATTTGATTGTAAACGGCATTTGCGCTTTTTCCATAACATTTTTTAATGACCAAATGCTG
>NZ_JARFVC010000079.1 GCF_029193815.1 Cytobacillus sp. S13-E01 | reverse complement strand
GCGAGGTTAAGCGAATCCCATAAAACCATTCTCAGTTCGGATTGCAGGCTGCAACTCGCCTGCATGAAGCTGGAATCGCTAGTAATCGCGGATCAGCATGCCGCGGTGAATACGTTCCCGGGCCTTGTACACACCGCCCGTCACACCACGAGAGTTTGTAACACCCGAAGTCGGTGGGGTAACCGCAAGGAGCCAGCCGCCTAAGGTGGGACAGATGATTGGGGTGAAGTCGTAACAAGGTAGCCGTATCGGAAGGTGCGGCTGGATCACCTCCTTTCTAAGGAAACTGAAGTACGCAGTACTTCATAAAAAGACGCCGCTGTGTTGTGGTCAGTTTTGAGAGAACTAACTCTCAAAAAAGTATTTGCGCTTGCGTCTGCAAGATTAATCCACGATGATTAATTCCTCAGCGCAAAGCTGCAAGAAGAGACTCACTGATGATTAATCACGTTGTGATTGAACTCAGGAGCTTTGTTCTTTGAAAACTAGATAACGTAACAAGACATTCAATGTAAGAAAACTGTAAAGTTCTTTATTAGACTTTATAACTTGAGGTGAATGAGAAGCGAGAAGGTCGAGGAAGTGAAGTTCTGAAGGAACGGAGCGTAGGGTTTATCTACGTGAGTACCGTAGGAACAAAACTGACGAAGAGATTCGAAGCTTATCATACGCCGAACGGTTAAGTTAGAAAGGGCGCACGGTGAATGCCTTGGCACTAGGAGCCGATGAAGGACGGGACTAACACCGATATGCTTCGGGGAGCTGTAAGTAAGCACTGATCCGAAGATTTCCGAATGGGGAAACCCACTGCTCGTAATGGAGTAGTATCGATACCTGAATACATAGGGTATATGAAGGCATACCCGGGGAACTGAAACATCTAAGTACCCGGAGGAAGAGAAAGCAAATGCGATTTCCCAAGTAGCGGCGAGCGAAACGGAATATAGCCCAAACCAAGAGGCTTGCCTCTTGGGGTTGTAGGACACTCTATGTCAGAGTTACAA
>NZ_JARFVC010000078.1 GCF_029193815.1 Cytobacillus sp. S13-E01 | reverse complement strand
AACACCCGAAGTCGGTGGGGTAACCGTAAGGAGCCAGCCGCCTAAGGTGGGACAGATGATTGGGGTGAAGTCGTAACAAGGTAGCCGTATCGGAAGGTGCGGCTGGATCACCTCCTTTCTAAGGAAATTGAAGTACGCAGTACTTCATAAATAGACGCTGCTGTGTTGTGGTCAGTTTTGAGAGATCATCTCTCATTTAAAAAGTATGGGCCTATAGCTCAGCTGGTTAGAGCGCACGCCTGATAAGCGTGAGGTCGATGGTTCGAGTCCATTTAGGCCCACCATACTATTTATTCATTACTAATATTATATATTTGAGAGGTAAATTAGCAACGAGAAGGTCGAGGAAGCAATGTTTCGAGGATACGGAGCGTATTAATATACGTGAGTACCGTAGAAACGAAGCTGACGAAGAGATTCGAAGTTGATCATTTGCCGTAACCATGGGGCCTTAGCTCAGCTGGGAGAGCGCCTGCCTTGCACGCAGGAGGTCAGCGGTTCGATCCCGCTAGGCTCCACCAACAAACCAGACTTCGGTCTTTTTTTAATCCAAAAAAAGGTAGTTGCTCCTTGAAAACTAGATAACGTAACAAGACATTCAATGTTAGATTTAAAGTAAAGTTCTTTATAGACTTTAAAACTTAAGGTGAATGGGAAGCGAGAAGTTCGAGGCAGCAAATTTTTCGAGTAGCGGAGCGTAGGGGTTATCTACGTGAGCAACGGAGAAAGCGAAGCTAACGAAGAAATTCGAAGCTTATCATTCGCCGAACGGTTAAGTTAGAAAGGGCGCACGGTGAATGCCTTGGCACTAGGAGCCGATGAAGGACGGGACTAACACCGATATGCTTCGGGGAGCTGTAAGTAAGCACTGATCCGAAGATTTCCGAATGGGGAAACCCACTGCTCGTAATGGAGTAGTATCGATACCTGAATAAATAGGGTATCTGAAGGCATACCCGGGGAACTGAAACATCTAAGTACCCGGAGGAAGAGAAAGCAAACGCGATTTCCTAAGTAGCGGCGAGCGAAACGGAATATAGCCCAAACCAAGAGGCTTGCCTCTTGGGGTTGTAGGACACTCTAT
>NZ_JARFVC010000077.1 GCF_029193815.1 Cytobacillus sp. S13-E01 | reverse complement strand
TTAATTCATCTAAATGCTGAACATCTCCTTTTTCAAACTGTGCTAGGGTTTCAGTGAAAACCTGTTCATGGTTTAGTCGCCTTCGACCATCTGATGATCGATCAGGCCTTTCAAAAAGTGCTTTTACAAAATTGAAGAAGCATTTCGACCAATATTCACCTAAAAACTCAAGCATATCAAGGAGGGTTCCTTGATAACTTACTTTTTTCTTCATCAATAAAGTTAGACAAAAGGTGATCATAGCTATGTAAATTTGATTGTAAACGGCATTTGCGCTTTTTCCATAACATTTTTTAATGACCAAATGCTGCTTCATCCACTTAAAAAACAATTCAATTTGCCAGCGATTTCGGTAAAGGTCACTGATCTCCTGTGCGCTAACTTTCGCATCATTGATAATGATTGAGATGGGATTCCCTTGACTATCCTTTGTTTCGACTAACCTTACAGGATATTTCATATTTCCCAGTTTAACCACAGCCTCACGAAGAATGTTGGAAGACGGGTCAACTGGAAGTTCTTCAATGACGTGGATGACCGTATTTTCCTTAATACGGGTACAAAACCGAATATTATGTTGACAGTAATAATCGAACTTCTCGAAATCAAAGTAACCCCTGTCAAACACATGAAGTGCATCCTTATCGATGATCATTAAGCCATCTAGCTGTGTGACATCTGCTGGCCTGGCTGGAGTGATGATGATTTTGTCTGGGGAAGTTTCCCCTTCATGAAAAACGACTCGAGTATGGATTTTAACCCCGGCTTTTGTATTTCGGAAATCAGCCCACCGATACTGGCTAAGGGAAAAAGAGATAGTAGTTGAATCAATAAGATGAATTTTCCCTAGTAAACCGTCACCCTTTTCTTTTCCGAATTCCCGATGGATTTGTTCTACAAGATGATGCAGAATAGCCTCGAAAATAGCTGGAGGAAGATCCGAAAGTTTGCGGGACAGTTGAGATATACTTATGTTTTTTAAGCCTAGTTCTTTTTGTAAGTTCTTTTTGTGCTTCACCTTGAATCTAATTTTTTTAAGGCTATCAAGCTGCTTCAGCTGAGCATAAATAAATAGTTTTGTAAAGGTTAGACTATCAAGCTTTTTCACATATTTATCAAGCTTCATCTGATCAACCATTTTTAAAATAACTGTTTCATCCATAGGGTGGATGTATTCCTTAAAAACTGTTTTTATGGTATTCTTGTCCATAGATTTCTCCTTATAATTGGGATTTGGACAGGACAACCTACCTTCCACCTAATTATAAGGTTTTTTTGTATCTATTTGAACTAAAAATTACCAATTATTACAAAAAA
>NZ_JARFVC010000076.1 GCF_029193815.1 Cytobacillus sp. S13-E01 | reverse complement strand
TTCCAAGGACGGTCTACTGCGGATTTATTTAGATTAACTTTCAACTTAAGTTTCCCTTCAATAAACGAAGTAATAGAGTTCATAACCCGATTGCCTGCCTTCTCTGTTTTCACATAGATGTTGCAGTCATCGGCGTATCGGACAAATTTGTGGCCTCTTTCCTCTAGCTCCTTATCAAGTTCATCAAGGACAATGTTAGAAAGGAGAGGACTGAGAGGGCCTCCCTGTGGGGTTCCTTCTTCACTGGTCGTCACGATACCATCTATCATGATGCCCGATTTCAGATATTTACGGATTAACTTAAGAAGACGCTTATCTTCGATTCGTTTCGCTAGTGCCCCCATAAGTCTGTCATGGTTTACTTTGTCGAAGAATTTCTCCAAGTCGATATCAATTACCCAACGATTACCTTCCTGAATATATCCTTTTGCTTTCTTTACTGCGTCATGGGCACTTCGATTTGGTCGAAATCCATAACTATGGTCTGAAAACGCTGGGTCATATAGAGAAGTTAAAATTTGGGCAATTGCTTGTTGAATCAGACGGTCTATCACGGTAGGGATACCTAATAACCGCATACCACCATCAGGTTTCGGGATTTCGACCCTACGGACGGGTTGCGGATCATAAGTCCCTTCGAGGAGTTCCATTTTCATAGATTCCCAGTGTTCCAAGATGTGTTTCCGTAGGTTTTGTACGGACATTCCATCTACACCATGACTCCCTTTATTCCGTTCTACCCTTTTCAGGGCAGAGAGCAGATTTTCTCGTGATAGTATTCGTTCCATCAACATTGTTACGCCTCTTTCCGTGAACAACGGTTCTTCTTATGCCAGTTCTGCTCCACCATCTTGAGGTCCCCCGTGGAATTCACCACTTCCTCCATCAAGCATGCCATATCGGTTATCTGTGTTCTTCGCAGTTTACTGAATGCCAAGATGTTGTTCTCTCTAAATTGTTCAGCCCTTCCCATCCTTCTCGAGTTCGAATGGTACTATGGCTTCTGCTGACTTCTGATTGTTCAGCTATCCATCACTAGATAGGTTATCAAGTGTACTTGACGTATCAATCAGACCTCCCCAGGTAAGAGTACAGTCTTTCCCTCCATCTATCTGCTTCATTTACTCTGTATCACCTTTGGCAGAAAGGACTTTGTTTTGTATTGCAAACTCATCCAATGATACCTAGCCTTATATGAAGTTCGTGTTCCTCAGACCGGAGGTTTGCCGCTCGCTTCCTTCAGATTTTGCGTCACCGCAAACACCCTTGCGTTAAGCTACTGCTACTTCTGCCTTCACAGTTCGGGACTTTCACCCTATAGACTGCACCCATGCTGGGCGCACAA
>NZ_JARFVC010000074.1 GCF_029193815.1 Cytobacillus sp. S13-E01 | reverse complement strand
CGTCAGACTTTCGTCCATTGCGGAAGATTCCCTACTGCTGCCTCCCGTAGGAGTCTGGGCCGTGTCTCAGTCCCAGTGTGGCCGATCACCCTCTCAGGTCGGCTACGCATCGTCGCCTTGGTGAGCCGTTACCTCACCAACTAGCTAATGCGCCGCGGGCCCATCTATAAGTGATAGCAAGGAGCCATCTTTCAATAAGAAATCATGTAATCTCTTATATTATCCGGTATTAGCTCCGGTTTCCCGAAGTTATCCCAGTCTTATAGGTAGGTTGCCCACGTGTTACTCACCCGTCCGCCGCTATTCTTAGGAAGCAAGCTTCCTAAGAACCGCTCGACTTGCATGTATTAGGCACGCCGCCAGCGTTCGTCCTGAGCCAGGATCAAACTCTCCAATAGAGTTGACTTGCTCATGTAAAACATTTTTAAAACAAACATTGACGCTTGTGTTGTATTCAGTTTTCAAAGAACTTTTTTGTGACAGACTCATAATTTATCAAAATTACGTTGTCATGTCAACCACTATTTTTAACTTGTTTTTGCTAGTATGTTGATCAGCAACATCATTTAGTCTACCATACCTTTTCTCTAAAGTCAACTTCTGTGAAGTAGTCTTACATTAAAAAAGCACGAGACACGATATTCACTGTTTTCATCAACATCATTTATCTTACCATCTATTCATTTCACTGTCAACTTCTGCGAAGTTGTAATAGTTGGTAAAAGCCTGGCGACGTCCTACTCTCACAGGGGGAAACCCCCAACTACCATCGGCGCAAAAGAGCTTAACTTCCGTGTTCGGCATGGGAACGGGTGTGACCTCTTCGCCATTGTCACCAGACTTTTATTCTACTATAAGAAAGAACGATTTCAACTAGAAATTTGTTCCTTCAAAACTAGATAACGTGCAGACATTCAATGAAGATAGTGTCCAGCTACAGCTCCTAGCCTCTCGATCACTTCACCTCCTCCTTCAGAAGCAAAGATCGCTTCTTCGTCAGAGCCTCCAGTGCTTGTCGAGGCTGTTCAGTCGCTTTCGCATTTCATGTTTGGTTAAGTCCTCGAACGATTAGTATCAGTCAGCTCCACACGTCACCGCGCTTCCACCTCTGACCTATCAACCTGATCATCTTTCAGGGTTCTTACTAGCTTGTGCTATGGGAAATCTCATCTTGAGGGGGGCTTCATGCTTAGATGCTTTCAGCACTTATCCCTTCCACACATAGCTACCCAGCGATGCCCTTGGCAGAACAACTGGTACACCAGCGGTGTGTCCATCCCGGTCCTCTCGTACTAAGGACAGCTCCTCTCAAATTTCCTACGCCCACGACGGATAGGGACCGAACTGTCTCACGACGTTCTGAACCCAGCTCGCGTACCGCTTTAATGGGCGAACAGCCCAACCCTTGGGACCGACTACAGCCCCAGGATGCGATGAGCCGACATCGAGGTGCCAAACCTCCCCGTCGATGTGGACTCTTGGGGGAGATAAGCCTGTT
>NZ_JARFVC010000073.1 GCF_029193815.1 Cytobacillus sp. S13-E01 | reverse complement strand
TTGCAGTGAGTAGACCAAGGGAACCTCCCCCTTAGTCTCTCTCAGAACCGTACGTGAACCTCTCAGCTCATACGGCTCCCATTATTCATCGCCGGTAGTATTCCATATTTCCAATGCGCAAATAACTTGCTTTCTCGCTTTGCAATAGCTCCTAGCCAATATTCTGCTCTTCTTCGATGTTTTCGCTTCTTATATTTTCGGCGAACCCATTTTACCAAGCAACTATTGATGTATCGCAATACGCTATACATTTCCGATTTATAAAAATGTCCGTAATAATTAATCCATCCCTGGATTTTCTTATTAAACATGTTGGAAATATCCTGCAGATTTTTATCTACTTTGAGCTGTAATCGCCAACTTCTCACTTCTTTTCTGATTGCTTTCTTTGCCTTGTCGGCAATAGCTGGCAAGAAGTTTGTAAAGAATTTTCCATATTTATTCTTTGAGTGTCTTGGACGAAATGTGTATCCTAGAAAATCGAAAGAAATAGTCGAATATTCCCCTTGCCTATCATCATCTTTACAATAGACAATTTTCGTTTTCTCCAAGTTCAACTCCAAACCAAACAACCGAAATCTTTCTTCCAGTCTTCGTTGAAGATATTTGGCTTGTTTCAATGAGGCACAGTGTGCTATTCCATCATCGGCGTATCTTGCCCAAGGAATATTTGGAAATTCTTTTGCCATAAAATCATCAAATGTATAATGAAGAAATAGGTTCGCCAGAACTGGACTGATGACTCCTCCTTGCGGAGTGCCAGAAGTTCGCTCTGTTAACGTTCCGTCCTCCATTTGAAAAGGTGTAGTTAGCCATCTTTGTATATATAAGATGACCCATTCTTGATTTGTATGACGTTTTACCATTTCAATGAGGTAATCGTGTCGGATATTATCAAACAGTCCCTTAATATCGAACTCTAACACCCAGTCTTTCCTCCAACATCTTTTCCTTGTAGCCTCGATCGCATGAATCGCCGATTTATTTGGTCGGTATCCATAAGAATCTTCGTAGAACAATTTCTCCACTGTTGGTTCAAAATATAATTTCGCAACCATCTGTGCCACTCGGTCTTCAACTGTAGGAATTCCAAGTGTTCTTGTTCCACCATTCTTTTTGGGTATCGCTACTGCTTTTACTGGTTTTGGAAAATAGCTTCCTGAGGACATACGATTCCATAGTTTGTATAGATTATTTTTCAAGTCCATTTCGAAACTTTCAATAGATTGTTCATCAATCCCATATGTCCCTTTGTTAGCCTTTACTCGCTCAAATGCAGTCATTACTACATTCTTTGAAATACTAAACGGTTTTGCTTCTCGCATAGGTTCCTCCTCCTTTCAAAGTTGACCTATCTTTGAAACTGAATAACTTGGATTCTTCGCTCTACTTCTATTACAGAAGTTTCATCACTACTACAACCCAATCTGCCCCTATGACTGCATCGGTACTCTTTTCTTGTGGGTCTTCCACTTGAAATACTCCCTTAACATCAGCCCGTAGGTTCCCACGTTCCGTACAAACGCCTGTGTTATGTTCATGCCACCTCTATGCCGCCCACCGCTTAGACAGTAAACAGGTTTCCTCTAAACTTGTCCCAGATTAACGACTACCCCCTGGTTTTGATGGAGTCTCTACGCTTTCGACATTTCCGTAAGTGGTTTACTTGTTCGTTCATCTCCATAACACTCACTTGACAGTTCTTGACTGCCTTTTCCTTAACGCTCAATACCATAGCTTTTGACTACAGCACCTTAAGGTAGTTTGAAATCTCCACCTGTATGGCGATTCCGACGGGCCCACCGTCATCATTTGTACAGCATAGCTGCCTTGAGTAGTCTCGCTACTCACGCACACTTTCGTGGCGCACA
>NZ_JARFVC010000072.1 GCF_029193815.1 Cytobacillus sp. S13-E01 | reverse complement strand
AACAGGCTTATCTCCCCCAAGAGTCCACATCGACGGGGAGGTTTGGCACCTCGATGTCGGCTCATCGCATCCTGGGGCTGTAGTCGGTCCCAAGGGTTGGGCTGTTCGCCCATTAAAGCGGTACGCGAGCTGGGTTCAGAACGTCGTGAGACAGTTCGGTCCCTATCCGTCGTGGGCGTAGGAAATTTGAGAGGAGCTGTCCTTAGTACGAGAGGACCGGGATGGACACACCGCTGGTGTACCAGTTGTTCTGCCAAGGGCATCGCTGGGTAGCTATGTGTGGAAGGGATAAGTGCTGAAAGCATCTAAGCATGAAGCCCCCCTCAAGATGAGATTTCCCATAGCTCAAGCTAGTAAGAACCCTGAAAGATGATCAGGTTGATAGGTCAGAGGTGGAAGCGCGGTGACGTGTGGAGCTGACTGATACTAATCGTTCGAGGACTTAACCAAACATGAAATGCGAAAGCGACTGTACAGCCTCGACATGCATTGAAGGCTCCGACGAAGAAGCGAGATCTTTGCTTCTGAAGGAGGAGGTGAAGTGATCGAGAGGTTAGGAGCTGTAGCTGAACACTATCTTCGTTGAATGTCTGCACGTTATCTAGTTTTGAAGGAATAAATTTCCACTTGAGATTTCTCTTTCAAATAAATATAATAGGTAATGTTGTTAAAAAGTCTGGTGATTTTGGCGAAGAGGTCACACCCGTTCCCATGCCGAACACGGAAGTTAAGCTCTTTTGCGCCGATGGTAGTTGGGGGTTTCCCCCTGCGAGAGTAGGACGTCGCCAGGCTTAATTAGATCATGAAAAACCGAAAGGTTGATTCAAGACTAGTTATCTATTATACGGAGGATTAGCTCAGCTGGGAGAGCACCTGCCTTACAAGCAGGGGGTCGGCGGTTCGATCCCGTCATCCTCCACCATTTTAATATGCCGGTGTAGCTCAGTTGGTAGAGCACGACCGAAAAAGCGTCTTGAATAATCGTCAGCGTACTAATCGAGCTGCTGCTTGAAAAGTCCTTCTGAGATTAGGACGACAAGTACCAATGAATAGTAATAAATATATATTTTTTCTTAAACTGCCGGTGTAGCTCAGTTGGTAGAGCAACTGACTTGTAATCAGTAGGTCGAGGGTTCGACTCCTTTCGCCGGCACCATTTTTTGTACGAGCCATTAGCTCAGTTTGTAGAGCACGATGATACGCCTCTTGAATAAACTTCCAGCGTAACAATTGAACTGCTTCATGATTAACCCTTCTGAGATTGGGACGTCGTAGATGAACACATAGACGAATCTTAAGTTATGATTCGATATAATGAATTTTAGCACGAGCCATTAGCTCAGTTGGTAGAGCATCTGACTTTTAATCAGAGGGTCGAAGGTTCGAGTCCTTCATGGCTCACCAGTTTGTAAATTAATATATGCGGGTGTGGCGGAATGGCAGACGCGCTAGACTTAGGATCTAGTGTCTTATGACGTGGGGGTTCAAGTCCCTTCACCCGCACCATATGCGGAAGTAGTTCAGTGGTAGAACACCACCTTGCCAAGGTGGGGGTCGCGAGTTCGAGCCTCGTCTTCCGCTCCAAAAATGTCTGCAACCAACTAATGCCGGGGTGGCGGAACTGGCAGACGCACAGGACTTAAAATCCTGCGGTAGGTGACTACCGTACCGGTTCGATTCCGGTCCTCGGCACCATTTTATATGCGCCCGTAGCTCAATTGGATAGAGCGTCTGACTACGGATCAGAAGGTTATGGGTTCGACTCCTTTCGGGCGCGCCATATATATACGGGGAGTAGCTCAGCTTGGTAGAGCACTTGGTTTGGGACCAAGGGGTCGCAGGTTCGAATCCTGTCTTCCCGACCATTTAGTATATATAAGTTTGGGGCCTTAGCTCAGCTGGGAGAGCGCCTGCCTTGCACGCAGGAGGTCAGCGGTTCGATCCCGCTAGGCTCCACCAAAGTTCTTTGAAAACTGAACACAACACAAGCGTCAATGTTTGTTTTAAAAAAATGAAGTAGTGAACATCGATTAAGAACGTCACGTCCTGTGACAACATCGATGTCAGCACTTCTATGTGCTAGTTCAACTCTATTGGAGAGTTTGATCCTGGCTCAGGACGAACGCTGGCGGCGTGCCTAATACATGCAAGTCGAGCGGTTCTTAGGAAGCTTGCTTCCTAAGAACAGCGGCGGACGGGT
>NZ_JARFVC010000071.1 GCF_029193815.1 Cytobacillus sp. S13-E01 | reverse complement strand
CAGCATTTGGTCATTAAAAAATGTTATGGAAAAAGCGCAAATGCCGTTTACAATCAAATTTACATAGCTATGATCACCTTTTGTCTAACTTTATTGATGAAGAAAAAAGTAAGTTATCAAGGAACCCTCCTTGATATGCTTGAGTTTTTAGGTGAATATTGGTCGAAATGCTTCTTCAATTTTGTAAAAGCACTTTTTGAAAGGCCTGATCGATCATCAGATGGTCGAAGGCGACTAAACCATGAACAGGTTTTCACTGAAACCCTAGCACAGTTTGAAAAAGGAGATGTTCAGCATTTAGATGAATTAACATATGACCCTGTTTATTTGTAAAATTATGGATAAGGACTACCTTCAAATAGGACCCCTTACCCTTTTTTCTCAATTAACCTAAAAGTAAAAATACAGAATATTCTGTTATGTCATATTTTGGAATGATATTCAAAAATATACCTTTTTTACACTCTTGACTTTTTCATAATTTTTTTATGCAACGCTAGTGAGGAAATTATAAAATTGTAAGGTTGTGTATAACTTCGAGTCTTTGTCTATCTACGTCCAGCTCCAGGCGCCATCGGCTCGAGGTCATAAGCCAATCCGTCCGGAAAGTTAAAGAACAACCTTCCAGCCGGCTTGTCTTATGCTTGTCGCCGATAAGCGGGCGCCTTGCGCTTTTCTTGTTTTGTACTAAATCACTATAAATTGTAAGAATTAGTTTCAAAAATTATAGTATTTCTAAAATGTTCCTAACATATAGATTTAGTATAGCTGGACAAGTTGGGGGCGGTTTGAAATGGGATATTTGATGAAACTTAGACATATGGACTTGTTAGGAATCCACGATGATTTTTAGAATGTTTGTCTTTTTGTTCGGTTTTGGACTAGCAATAATCGGGGGTATTAGCGCAATTGCTTATTTAAACTTACTTACCACAGGACATGGAATTACTGAATACTTCCTCTTTATTTCCAGAAGACTCGAATGTTATATGCTTCCGTTAGGTATCTTTTTACTATGGACAAGTATTTATTATCCTTCTAAAAAATAAAAATGCATTTGTTTATTCCAATTTTAAAGTATTTAAAAGAGGAATTTTTCATACAATATATGAAGATTATGGAATAAAGTTACTCTGTTCTGCCTATACTGTTGACAAACAGTTGTGAAGTGAGGGGTAGAACATGTTGTATCTTCATGATATTTGGGTAAATTGGTTTGAAGGTGAAGAGAACGGTTACAATGTTTGTCACTTCCACGAGTGGCGAAAAGACGACAGCGTTGAACTTCTAGACCAAGTCCCTTTACTTAAAGTGGATGCTATACTTTTTAATTACATTGAAAATGATTTAATGGATTTGCCACAACAATTATTAAATGATATCAATCAAAAAGCTTATGTTAGAAAAAATCATGAACGAATTCAGTTAGATTATTGTTTTGTTGTCACCGATGGACAAGGTATTATTGCAGTTGATACGATAGGTTATACCTTACCAATTCGTAAAAGTCGTTTAATTCCTAGACAAGAACAACTCGTATATGACATGGTTAGTGAACAGGAATCAATATCGTATTCATTTGGCTCGATAAGGACTAGACATGACAAAGAATATCATATTCTTTCACCATCACCTGAAGAAATGGCCGGACTAACAAGAAAAGAACGTCAGTTAAAACAATTATTATTTATGGCTCTTGATCAGCTGCAGTCCACTAAAAATACTGCAGAAGTAAGGTATTGGTACACTGAGTGGGATCCACAAAAGTATGGGCCAATTCAATCATTGAGCTTTGATGAAGTTTGGGAGAGTTTATATGAGGAAACAAGACATGGTTGGTCACCGAAACATGTTCAATTATGTGAAAATTTAATAAAGGGACAACCTTTCTTTGAAAAACTCTGGGAACTAGAGCATGAAACAAAAGTCAATTAACCCTTGATGTACTTTTTAATAATTAAAAAAAGCAGCTACACATAATTTCAGCTGCTTTTTTGGCAAATCAGAATTTATATAAAAATTCTGATTTGCCAAAAAAGTGAGTAGGGATTCCCTTAGTAGTTCGGTTCAGAGGTAGAAAATCAAAAATAACAGGTCATTTTTAAGACGAATTCGTCTTTTTGTCTATACTGATATTATAAGGTTTATTGAGTTTTAATAGTAAAATTAGCATTAGATTTAACAAACGTTTTAGCAAGTTTAATAAATAAGCGGAGAAATTTCTCTTAATTACGAAATAGCACTTAAAATCGCTTAAATAGACGGAAGGATTCCGACTATTTACACAAAAAACGTCAAAATGGATCATTTTGCATTGCTTAAGCGGAAAACCTCCGCTTATATACCCTGAACCAAGCCTTATTACGCAGTTTAACCGGAAAATCTCCTCTTATTTTAACTATCACTGGGTACTAAATATAGGATGAGTTCTGATGAATTTAGAAATGTCGTAAGAATTGACATCCCAATTGACACTTAATTTTGGTAAGCGTCAAATACAGCCCACATTCTATTAATAGTGAGTCCATGAGATAATCTCCCTAGAAATCATATTGGGAGGTTTTTCTATGACCCTTAAGGAAAAAAGAACAGAATGGAAAGCACGATACG
>NZ_JARFVC010000070.1 GCF_029193815.1 Cytobacillus sp. S13-E01 | reverse complement strand
TGCAATATTTACGTCAAAAGTAGACGGGCAGGTTATCGAGTGATGGAGAACTCAATCAATTTCCTAGAGGGTGAACTGAAATTAACCGTGAATCGTGAGAAAAGTGCGGTAGGAAGTCCACTGAAACGAAAGTTCCTGGGTTTTTGCCTACTGGCAACTAGAAACGGTGTCAAAATCCGACCACATCATAAGGCTAAGTCTACCGTGAAGCAAAAGTTGAAGAAAATAACAAAGCGGAGCAGAGGGAAGAGCATTGAAGTCCTCTTCAAACAAATCAAGCAGCTAATGACAGGGTGGATAAACTACTACGGCATTGGTGAAATGAAAAGCTTTATGAATGATTTGAATGGTTGGTTGAAACGACGAATCAGACAATACATTTGGAAACAGTGGAAAAACCCACGAACCAAACGTAGGAATCTCATTCAACTAGGTATCGAAAAGCAAAAAGCCTATGAATGGTCAAATACCCGAAAGGGTTACTGGAGGATTTCTGCCAGTTATATCCTTCATAGGTCTTTAACAGATAGAAAACTGGTACAACTCGGATATATGGATATATCCGCAAAATACCAGTTTGTACACTCAAATTATTGAACCGCCGTATACGGGTCCGTACGTACGGTGGTGTGAGAGGGTCGAACGAATCAATCTTCTGATTCGTTCACTCTACTCGATTTAGAAGATAAGAAAGAGTAAAAGTTTGTACCTAGTTTTAGTGTCTAGCTCCGGGCGCCATCGGCTCTACGGTATAAGCCAAGCCTTCCCGAAGGCAAAAAACGCCTTCGGGAAGGGCTCGTCTTATGCTTGTCGCCGAAAGGCGGTCGCCCTGCGCTTTTCTTAGTTGTACATACTATGATATGAAAGATTATTGGGATTGAATGCACCTGACAATTTAGTGAAGTATAGTTGTAGAAACTTCACTGTCAATATATGATATGAATATACATATGATAATCATTTAGAAAGGGTTGAAATGAATGACACATACTATTGAAGATTTATCAATCGCTGCGATTAGAACACTATCCATTGATGCTATTGAAAAAGCAAATTCAGGCCATCCAGGAATGCCGATGGGGGCAGCTCCTATGGCATTTTCACTTTGGACGAAGCATATGAACATTAATCCAAGCAATCCTGCATGGTTTAACCGTGATCGTTTCGTCCTTTCAGCAGGCCATGGATCGATGTTGTTATATAGCTTATTACATCTAAGCGGCTATGGTTTAACAATTGACGATCTTAAAAATTTTCGTCAATGGGGGAGCAGAACCCCTGGACATCCAGAATTTGGTCATACTGCTGGTGTGGACGCAACAACTGGTCCACTTGGCCAAGGTATTGCGATGGCAGTCGGAATGGCAATGGCTGAACGTCATTTAGCAGGTACCTACAATAAGGAATCTTTCAATGTAGTTGATCATTATACATACAGTATTTGTGGTGATGGGGACTTAATGGAAGGTGTATCAGCTGAGGCGGCATCTTTTGCCGGCCATTTACAGCTTGGAAAGTTAGTTGTTTTATATGATTCAAATGATATTTCACTTGATGGTGATTTAGATCGTTCTTTCTCTGAAAGTGTTGAAAAACGCTTTGATTCATATGGCTGGCAATATATCAGAGTTGAAGACGGTAATAATCTGGAAGAAATATCTAAGGCACTTGCTGAGGCAAAAGCCAATCAGAACCGCCCAACCTTAATTGAAGTGAAAACAACGATTGGCTATGGTTCGCCAAATAGAGCTGGAACATCTGGTGTGCATGGTGCACCACTTGGAGCAGACGAGGCGAAACTTACGAAGGAAGCTTATAACTGGACGTTCGAACAGGATTTTCATGTTCCGGATGAAGTATATTCTCATTTCCGTACGTCTATCTATGAGCCTGGTGAAAAGAAAGAACAAGAATGGAATGAGTTGTTTGCACACTATAAATCACAATATCCTGAGCTTGGCAAACAACTTGATGCAGCTATTTTGGGTAAACTTCCAGAAGGTTGGGAAAATCACCTGCCTAAATATGAAGAAGGCAAAAGCTTAGCATCACGTGCGTCATCTGGTGAAACCTTAAATGCAATCGCAAACCACGTACCACAATTTTTTGGTGGCTCAGCTGACTTAGCAGGCTCAAACAATACCATGATCAAAGGTGCTGGGGACTTTACTCCAAATGATTACAGCGGACGCAACATTTGGTTTGGTGTTCGTGAGTTTGCAATGGGTGCTGCGTTAAATGGTATGGCATTACATGGTGGGGTTAGAGTATACGGTGGAACATTCTTTGTATTCTCTGATTACTTACGTCCTGCAATCCGACTAGCTGCTTTGATGAAACTGCCAGTAACTTATGTGTTTACACATGACAGTATTGCCGTTGGTGAAGATGGTCCAACCCATGAGCCGGTTGAACAGTTACCTGCATTACGTGCAATGCCTGGCCTGGGTGTTATCCGTCCAGCTGATGGAAATGAAACAGCGGCTGCATGGAGACTAGCAATGGAATCAACTGACAAACCGACAACCTTGGTTCTTACTCGTCAAAACCTACCAACTATTGCCGGTACAATTGATAAGGCCTATGAAGGCGTGAAAAAAGGTGCGTATGTCATTTCAGAGGCTCAAAATAATAACCCTGAGGGCCTATTATTAGCATCAGGTTCAGAAGTGGGCCTTGCCGTCGAAGCGCAAAAGGCACTTGCTAGCGAGAACATTCATGTTTCTGTTATCAGTATGCCTTCATGGGATCGCTTTGAAGAGCAGTCTGCGGAATATAAAAATACAGTTATCCCTAAGTCTGTTAAGAAACGCCTTGGAATCGAAATGGCGTCATCACTAGGATGGGAACGCTACACTGGTGACGAAGGTGAAGTAGTAGCGATTAATCAGTTTGGTGCATCTGCACCAGGT
>NZ_JARFVC010000007.1 GCF_029193815.1 Cytobacillus sp. S13-E01 | reverse complement strand
AAAGATAAGAAAGCATTCCTGTATTAAAGCAAAATGAGATTTGAATAAAATAAGCCTCCTTGGTATGATACAAAGTGTCCAAGCTGATCAGCGCAAAGGACATTTAATAACCAAAGGAGGACATAAAATGAAGTATAAACAAAATGACAAGATTCTGCAACTTACAGAAAAAACCTTAATTATAGGGGTTGACATTGCTAAACATAAGCATGTCGCAAGAGCACAAGATTATAGAGGTATACAATTTGGAAAAGCTCATACATTTTTAAACACATATGAGGGTTTTGAAGGTTTCATAAACTGGTTAAATCAAATCAAAGCTAAACAGTCTAAGGAAGATGTCATCATTGGGATGGAACCTACTGGACATTATTGGCTTCCGTTGGCTTATTGGCTAAAAGAAAAAGGAAAAAAGGTGGTTGTAGTTAATCCAGCTCATGTTAAGCAAACAAAGGAGTTAGATGACAATTCTCCTACTAAGAATGATTTCAAGGATGCTAGAGTTATCTCTAGACTTATTGAGGGCGGAAGATATTCGGAGCCCAATTTACCGGAAGGTATATACTCGGATTTACGTGAAGGTATGAACCTATATAACCAATTGGTACAGGACCTAACAGCTGTGAAAAATATAGTTCACCAATGGCTCGACCGTTTCTTTCCTGAATATTTAACGGTCTTTGGGAAGTGGGATGGAAAAGCTTCTCTACAAGTTCTAAGAATGGGACTTTTTCCTGATGAGTTATTAGAGCGTGAAGACTTGGAAATTCTAGCTGAAATTCGTAAAGAAGTTAAAAAAGGTGTGGGAATAAAGAAGGTTGTTCAGTTGAAAAACGTTGCCCTTCGTTCAGTAGGCATTAAAGAGGGGCGAAGTCTAGCTAGGTTAAAATTAAAAAGCTTACTAGACCAATACGATCTTCTTTCAGAACAATTAGAGAGCGTCTGGAGTGAAGTAGAGAACATCATACAAGATGTTCCAGGGGCGAGAGAGATGGGAGATATTAAAGGTATTGGACAAGTTACAGTAGCCTCCTTTTTTGCAGAAGTCGGTGATTTACAAAAGTACTCACATCCCGACCAAATTGTTAAGTTAGCAGGATTAAACTTAAAACTAGCTACATCAGGAAAGTGGAAAGGGCAAACAATTATTACTAAACGAGGGCGTCCTAAATTAAGGGCACTATTGTTTAAAGTCGTGTTGCCTCTTGTAGCTCAAAATCCTGCATTTAAGGCACTACATCAGTACTTTATTACACGAAATGAAAATCCATTAAAAAAGAAGCAGTCTATCATCGCTATATGTTGTAAATTAATTCGTATTTTATTTACGATTGGAAAGAAACAAATTGAGTTTGAACCAGCTAAAATGTTACAAGATATTCCTCATTTTAGTATGCAAGAAGCTGCTTAAAAGGATAGGGTAAAGTGATCAAAAAGAAGTTAGGTGCAGAAAATAGTCGAAGATTTATATAACATAAACAGTAGTATCGATGACAATATTTAATTCTCATTTTTTATTCACTTAGTAGTCGAAGTATTTTAAAGTTGTTTCAATTTGAAGAAGACTTACAACAGAAGCTAGGAGCAGTCGGCAAGCATTTATACTATTGGGCAATGACCCCGCAAGAAAGCATCGCCGACCCCACTTCATGGATAGGCAGAACGAAGGAATGTATGCGCATATTTTTCATATGACGCCGTGAGAAATGGGAGGGTGTGCCGCCATGAACATTGTGGGATCCAATAGCGACCATATTTCTAGATATTATCCTTTTTTGTAAAAAAATAGAAGAAGAGGGTTTATTTAACTATGTCCTCCTCCTCTAAAATACAAATAAAGTTCTGTTAGTCCATTAAAGTGCAGTCTTATTGAAATTTGAAATACTGAGAAAAACAGAGAAAACAAGAGAAAAACCTTACTTTAATGAGGGAGTATAAAAATTTGAACCTAGTTTTAGTGTCTAGCTCCGGGCGCCATCGGCTCTATGGTATAAGCCAATCCCTTCCCGAAGGCAAAACACGCCTTCAGTCAGAGCTCGTCTTATGCTTGTCGCCGATAGGCGGGCGCCCTGCACTTTTCTTATTTTACTAAAATTATTGGAGGTTAAAAGATATGAAAAACTTTTTAGACCAGCTATCTAGTGAACAACTGATGGAAGTTGAGAGGCAGTTTACTATTTTCAACAATGGAGTACAAGAAATTATTCCCTCAATAGAACTTAAGGATAAGATTGCTAGATCTGTTCTTACAAATGCTCCATTAAAAATAAAGCTAGGGTTAGATCCTTCTGCACCGGATGTGCATTTAGGTCATACGGTAGTTTTGAATAAGTTAAAGCAGTTTCAGGAGAATGGCCACGTTATCCAGTTAATCATTGGTGATTTTACCGGTAAAATTGGTGATCCTACAGGAAAATCTGCAGCAAGAAAGCAACTAACAAATGAAGAAGTTCAACATAATGCAAAAACGTACTTTGAGCAATTTAGCAAAATTTTAGATATGGAAAAAGTAGAGTTATACTACAACTCGAGATGGCTATCTGAATTGAATCTTGAAGATGTGATACATTTATCGGCTAGTATTACGGTTGCCCGGTTACTAGAAAGAAACGATTTTTCTGAAAGATTATCGACAGGTAAAGCAATTTCTCTGCATGAGTTCTTCTATCCATTAATGCAAGGCTATGATTCAGTTGAGTTAGAAAGTGATGTTGAACTCGGAGGAACAGATCAGCATTTTAATGTATTAATGGGAAGACATCTACAAGAACATTACGGAAAAGAGAAGCAAATAGTGGTTTTACTACCATTGCTTGAGGGTCTTGATGGTGTGGACAAGATGTCTAAATCAAAAAATAATTACATTGGTGTTGATGAAGAACCAAGTCAAATGTATGGGAAAACAATGTCAATTCCTGATGAGCTAATTACAAAGTACTTTGATCTTGTTACTGATTTACCATTGGAAGAAAAGACCAAAATAGCTGAAGGACTTTCTGAAGAAACCCTTCATCCAAGGGATGCAAAAATGCTCTTAGGACGAACCATTGTAAGGATGTACCATAGTGAAGTATCTGCTGTAAGAGCAGAGGAACATTTTAAAACAGTATTCCAAAAGGGCTCTCTTCCAGAAGACATTCCAGTTGTTGTATGGAATGGTGATGGAGAAGTAGGTATCATCGATCTACTAGTGGATTTAAAACTTCAAAGTTCAAAAAGCGAAGCACGAAGAATGATTCAAAATGGTGGGGTTCGTGTTAATGAAGAGAAGATAAATGACGTAAACCTACAAGTTACTATTGCAAATGATCTTATCTTACAGGTTGGGAAAAGGAAATTTGTTAAGTTACAAACTAACTAAATAATATAGGCACTTTTCTGATTGCCTAGAAAGTAAAAGCGACCTCATGACCGGTACCTTTCTATGTTTGATTCGACATGTTCGTGGAAGGTGTCGAAATATTAGATTCGACATGTTCGTGGAAGGTGTCGAAATAGGAAAATTCGACATGTTCGTGGAAGGTGTCGAAATACGAAAATTCGACATGTTCATGGAAGGTGTCGAAATAGGAAGGTGTCGAAATACTTTCGTACCTGCGTTTGCAATTTGAAGGCAATAAAAAAGCGCAGTGCATTCCTGCACACTGCGCCTTTGATTCGACATGTTCATGGAAGGTGTCGAATCAATTGCGTTCTTTGTGTCTAGCTCGGGATGCCCTGCGCTTTTGTGTTATACTAAGGGTCCACCAAGTTCTTCGATTTCTTTTGGTACGCTTGAGAACTTTTTGAAGTTTTGTCGGAATTTTGCTGCTAGTTCTTTTGCTTTAACGTTATAAGCAATTTGATCTGCCCATGTTTTTGCAGGTTGAAGCACTTCATCAGGTACTCCAGGAACATGTAATGGCATTTCAAGACCGAAGATTTCGCCTTTCACTGTTTCAGTGCTGATAAGTTCACCTTCTAATGCCGCTTGAACCATCGCACGAGTGTAAGCTAATTTCATACGGTTCCCAACACCGTATTCGCCACCAGTCCAACCAGTGTTCACCAAGAATACTTGAGCATTGTGCTCATCAATTTTTTTGCCAAGCATTTCTGCATACACTGTTGCAGGAAGTGGTAAGAATGGTGACCCAAAGCAAGTTGAAAATGTTGCTTGGGGTGAAGTGATTCCACGTTCGGTACCTGCTAATTTACTAGTGTATCCACTTAAGAAGTGATACATTGCCTGCTCTTTTGTTAATTTACTGATTGGAGGTAATACTCCGAATGCATCTGCTGTTAGAAATACAATTGTATTCGGATGCCCTGCAATACTTGGATCTATGATGTTATCAATCGCTTGAATGGGGTATGCTGCTCTAGTGTTCTCAGTTAAGGTTCCATCGTCATAATCAGCAAGTCTTGTATTTTGATCAATCATTACATTTTCTAATACAGAGCCGAACCTGATTGCATCAAATATTTGTGGCTCTTTTTCATGTGAAAGGTTAATACATTTTGCATAACAGCCGCCTTCAATGTTAAATACACCTGTGTTTGACCAGCCGTGCTCATCATCACCAATTAGGCGACGGTTAGGATCAGCAGATAGTGTTGTTTTACCTGTTCCAGATAAACCAAAGAATAAAGCAACATCACCTTCTAATCCTACGTTTGCAGAACAGTGCATGGATAAAATATTGTTTTCTGGCAGCATATAGTTCATCACAGAGAAGATTGACTTTTTCATTTCACCAGCATATTCAGTACCACCAATTAATACAGTACGGCGTTCAAAAGAAATGATGATAAACGTTTCAGAATCCGTCCCATCTATTTCAGGTTCTGCTTTAAAAGTAGGAGCAGAAATGACCGTGAATTCAGTTTTGTGTGTAGCTAGTTCTTCAGCAGTAGGACGAATGAAAAGCTGATGCGCAAATAAATTATGCCATGCATATTCATTTACTATTTTAATAGGCATACGATATTTTTTATCAGCACCTGCAAAGCCGTCAAAAACAAATACTTCATCTCTGTCTTGTAAGTAGTTGATAACTTTAGCATATAATTTATCGAACTTCTCTTCTGAGATAGGAGTATTTACTGAACCCCAATCGATTTTATTTTTGGTAGAAGCTTCTTCTACGATATATTTATCTTTTGGTGATCTTCCAGTGTACTTCCCTGTAGTTGCACGTACGGCTCCAGTTGAAGTTAAAATTCCTTCATTTCTATTTAAAACTTTTTCCACCAATCCTGAAACTGATAAATTGTGGAGTACGTTTGCTCCATTTAATAATTCTGTTAATAATTCACTTGAAACACCAACTGAATTCATGTGGCAAAACCTTCCTTTTACTATTTATTATATGTTCTTCCAATTTTTAATCCTGCAATTAGTATAACACATTAATCTAATTAGTCTATACTATTTCTGATATTTTACTCAGTGCTTATAATAAATGTACCATTTTTTTCTTGAAATAGGTTAATTAAAATCTTTAAAACATGCAAGATGACTCCAACGTTGACTTCAGTTATCATAATATAGAAGGGGTGATCTACTTGAAATACACTATTTTTTATGATGGGAAATGCGTTCTATGCAGAGAAACAAAGCGAATATTTGAAAGACTTGATTGGTTTAAGCAGACAAAATGGACATCGATTCAAGAGGTAGAAAAAGCTTGTGATTATCCCTTTTTGGATAAAAAAGAAATTAAGGAACAAATGCATGTGGTGTCACCAAGTGGGACTATATATAAAGGATTTTTTGCAGTTAGAAAGCTGGCTTTGCTATTCCCTTTAACCTCTGTGCTCGGTCTTGTGGCCTATATCCCATTCCTTCACTATTTCGGCGTTCCAATTTATAAATATATAGCAACTAACCGTCATAAGTTTTTGAAAGCAAAATGTGAAGATGGCAGCTGTTCGATTAAATGATTATCAAGGATATAGGTACTAAATGAAGAAAATTACCTTGAATGCAAGAATTTTGTCAAATTATGTTGACACTGCCAGTATTACTACGATATTATATGTCATTGAACGGATACTCTCTTATCCCGAGCTGGTGGAGGGACAGGCCCAATGAAACCCAGCAACCATCACTTTTAAAAATAAGAAAGGTTTTCTTATTATATAAGTGATAAGGTGCTAACCTGTTGCAAGGTAAATAACCTTGATCGATAAGAGTGAAAGGCTTGTAATTGACAAAATTCTACCTTTCCTCAAAATAGGGAAAGGTTTTTTTAAATTTATCGGTGAGATTATTTACCTTCTTTTTTTCGGTATATAGCGGGGATCTGGTAGATTATCAACAGTATAACGGGATAAAACGAGGTTTAATAATCAATACTAAGGGAATGAGTACCGTATCTATAAACACACGATTTTTCGTGATCTTAAAGGAGGAAGCTTTTGAATGTCTAAAAAGCGCCGTTTATTTACATCTGAATCAGTTACAGAGGGTCACCCAGATAAAATTTGTGACCAAATTTCTGACTCCATTCTTGATGCAATTTTAACTAATGATCCTAATGCCCGTGTAGCTTGTGAAACGTCAGTAACGACTGGATTAGTGCTGGTCGCAGGTGAAATTACAACTTCTACATATGTAGACATCCCGAAAATTGTTCGTGATACAATTAAAGGAATTGGATATACTCGTGCGAAATATGGTTTTGACTATGAGACTTGTGCCGTTTTAACATCAATTGATGAGCAATCTGCGGATATCGCAATGGGTGTTGACCAAGCACTTGAAGCTCGTGAAGGACAAATGACTAATGAGCAGATTGACGCAATTGGTGCAGGTGACCAAGGGTTAATGTTTGGTTTTGCTTGTAATGAGACTCAAGAGTTGATGCCTTTACCTATTTCATTAGCACATAAGTTAGCACGACGTTTAACGAAGGTTCGTAAGGATGATATTCTTCCTTACCTACGTCCAGATGGAAAAACACAAGTAACTGTTGAGTATGATGAAAACGATAAACCTGTTCGTATTGACACTATCGTAATCTCAACACAGCATCATCCAGAAATTTCTTTAGAGCAGATTCAACGTAACCTTAAAGAGCATGTTATTACGCCAGTTGTGCCAAAAGAGTTAATTGATGAAAACACTAAATATTTCATTAACCCTACTGGTCGTTTTGTTATCGGAGGCCCTCAAGGTGATGCGGGCTTAACCGGTCGTAAAATCATTGTTGATACATATGGAGGTTATGCTCGTCACGGTGGTGGTGCATTTTCTGGTAAGGACGCAACTAAAGTTGACCGCTCGGCAGCTTATGCAGCACGCTATGTTGCGAAAAATATCGTAGCAGCTGGTTTGGCCGATAAAGTAGAAGTTCAGTTAGCATATGCAATTGGTGTTGCAAAGCCTGTATCAATTGCTGTTGATACATTTGGAACTGGTAAAGTTTCTGAAGATGTCCTGGTTGATGTTGTAAGTAACAACTTTGACTTGCGCCCTGCAGGAATCATAAAAATGCTGGATCTTCGTCGTCCTATCTATAAGCAAACAGCAGCATATGGACATTTTGGCCGTACCGATGTGGACCTTCCATGGGAGCGTACTGACAGAGCATCTGCTTTAAAAGAGCAAGCTTTAGGTCAATAATTTACAAAGGAAACTTCTTCGAATTCTTTAAGTTTTGAAGTGGGGGTCTTACTGCCTGTGTTAATGCGGGATACACATATTCACTAAGCGGAAAAACAGGTGATATCACCTGTTTTTTGTATTATAATTTTACAGTGAATTTCATATATTTCCAAGCTCGTCCAAAATGAGTGTAACAATCTGTCAAAATTTTGCGTCACATCCAAAGAAAGAAGGTTCTATTCTACAAAACATGGGTAGAATAGTCATAATATGGCAAATTTTTCATTGAAAGTGTAGGTGAATACAATGTGTGGTTTCATCGGATGTATGCATAAACAAAACGTTCCAACTGAATATATTGAGAAATTTAAAAGTATGAATACGATAATTACCCATCGAGGTCCTGATGATGAGGGTTATTATTCGGATGATATTATACAGTTCGGTTTTAGGCGGCTTAGTATTATTGATCTAGAGTCTGGACATCAGCCGTTAACATATGAAAACGGGCGTTATTGGATTATTTTTAATGGAGAAATTTATAATTATCTAGAGCTAAGAGAAGAGCTACAAAAAGAAGGAATGCAATTTGCCACAAATTGTGATACAGAAGTAATTGTAGCTTTGTATAGTAAAATAAAAGAAAAAGCAGTTTCTCGTTTGCGAGGTATGTTTGCATTTGTTATTTGGGATAAGGAAACGAAAGAAATCTTTGGTGCTCGTGACCAATTTGGTATCAAGCCATTTTATTATATGGAAGATGATGATAAAGTTTTATTTGCTTCAGAGAAGAAGAGTATTCTGTTAGCACTTGAAAATGATATTATTGACTGTGATTCCCTGCAGCATTATTTGACATACCAATTCGTACCTGAGCCAGCAACTATGTCATTCGGTATTCAAAGACTTGAACCAGGTCATTATTTCACCAAAAAAATTGATGAGAATATGAAAGTTGAGCAGTATTGGAAGGCCAGTTTTAAACCGGTAAAAAAGCAAGATGAAATGAAGCTTGTAAATGAAATCCGTGAGGCGCTTTATGATTCTGTTAATATTCATATGAGAAGTGATGTTCCTGTAGGATCTTTTTTATCAGGTGGTATCGATTCTACGATAATTGTATCAATAGCTAAACAATTTAATCCGGACATAAAAACATTCTCCGTGGGCTTTGAAGCAGATGGTTTTAGTGAAATTGACGTAGCGAAAGAAACAGCAAATAAGCTTGGGGTAGAGAACTATAGCTATGTTATTTCACCACAGGAGTATATGGCTGAATTACCAAAAATCATGTGGCATATGGATGATCCATTAGCTGACCCAGCAGCTATACCACTTTATTTTGTGGCCCGAGAAGCAAGAAAGCATGTAACTGTCGTAATGTCAGGAGAAGGAGCCGATGAATTATTTGGTGGATATAACATTTATCGTGAGCCACAATCATTAGAAATGTTCGATAGAATACCTGAAACAGGAAAAACAATGCTCAGGAAAATTGCGGACTTTCTTCCAGAAGGTATGAGGGGTAAAAGTTTTATCGAACGTGGGTGCACGCCAATGGAAAAACGATATATTGGAAACGCCAAAATGTTCACGGAACTAGAAAAGAAGTTGTTGCTAACAGGCTATAAGGAAGGTTTAGACTATACCCAAATTACTGCTCCATTTTATCAGGAGACAGCAGATTATGAGCCAGTAAATAGAATGCAATATATTGATATACACACTTGGTTACGGGGAGATATATTACTAAAAGCTGACAAAATGACGATGGCTCATTCATTGGAACTACGTGTTCCGTTTTTAGATAAAGTAGTTTTTGAGGTAGCTTCAAAAATAGGAACTGAATTTAAAACAGCAAACCAAACTACTAAATATATTTTACGTAAAGCAGTAGAAGGTATCGTTCCTGAACATGTGTTGAATCGGAAAAAGTTAGGCTTCCCAGTACCAATAAGACATTGGTTGAAAAATGAAATGTATGATTGGGCTGTCGATATTATAAAAACTAGTGATACTGGGTATCTGTTTAATAAAGATGTTATCTTACATTTATTAGATGAACATTGTAGAGGTAAAATCGATAATAGTAGAAAAATATGGACTGTCCTGATTTTTATGGTTTGGCATCAAGTTTTTATTGAAAAAAAATATCAATTCAACGAACTCGATTTATATCCACAGTCAATCGAGCATTAGAAAAGTCTTTGAACAAGCGATACTTATTATGGCAGATAAGTAATCGCTTGTTTACCCATTTGCACCCAAGATGCTATAAATTCATCTTTCGGTGCTTTTTTATTTTTAACCATGGATAGAGGATCGTTAAAGTAAATATAATGCTCGTCATAGCCAGTGACTAAAACTGAATGTTCTTGGTAAGTTATTTTAATGACCCCAGTTGGAGTTTTCCAAGTTTCAAAATCAGACTTAGGAAGCCTTTTGTACTTTGCATTTATGATGACCCAAACGGGAGAACCGTTTGAAAGATGATTATATACTTGTGTGAAATCCTCACCAGTTAAATCAATAATTCTAGCGGGCAAAAATTGTTCAGCTAAATCTGCAATTGGACCATGATACACGCCCAGTCCCTTTTTTCTTTTTGAATACATATCACCAACAAACCCGGTATAAGGATTACCAAAATGGATAATACCATTTTTCCTTCGATAGGGGGTAGGATCTTTTTTAACAGCCCTTGCAAGTGTAAGTTTATCAACCATAACCCCCGCATGCTGTAAAAGCATTGCTAAGCTAGTTACTTCACAGCCTCTGGGTAGTTCAGGATATTGTAAAATAAGTGGTGCATTTAATAGGACTTTACTTTTTGTGTTACGCAAACTATTCACCTTAAACACTAAAGAGGAGTCTACAGCAGTGACATTGTTTAAAGGCGAAAGGATAAGGAAAATAATACAAAAAAATATAATCAGATTTTTCTTGTTAAATTTATAAAAATGGAGTGTTATCGTTAATGTAAATAGACATACTGTCAAAGGTATCATTTTTCTTTAGCTCCTTGTCATGAAAGCTTTTTATCCGACGCATAAGGGGCGGTGAAAGCACCACTGATTGTAGG
Organism: Cytobacillus sp. S13-E01; assembly: GCF_029193815.1. Classification (GTDB taxonomy): domain Bacteria; phylum Bacillota; class Bacilli; order Bacillales; family Bacillaceae_L; genus Bacillus_BV. The sequence continues at coordinate 140,976 of NZ_JARFVC010000007.1, read as the reverse complement.
TTCACTTTATTAGGATACCATTCATAAGCAAATCAAAATCAGAAAAGTGCTTCCAATTAATACGGAAGCACTTCTTAGTAGACCCAATTAGTAAGTACTGAGGTACATACTTATTTTTGTAGTCCTTTATAATATTGACCTTTTTCAACGTATTCTCTTCGAATGCGTGCCATATCAGCTTTATCTTCTTCGTTAAGTTCACGGATAACTTTTGCAGGTCTACCAAAGGCTAACGAATTAGGTGGGATTTTTTTACCTTGAGGCACAAGACTACCTGCACCAATAAAGGCTCCCTCACCAATCTCAGCACCATCTAAAACAATCGAGCCCATACCGATAAGTGCTCCTTTACGAATGATTGAGCTATGTAAAATTACTTGGTGTCCTATAGTTACATCATCTTCAAGAATTAAAGGGTTATTAGGACTTTGATGGAGTACCGAATTATCTTGTATATTGACACTATTTCCGATAATTGTTGGAGCAACATCACCTCTTATTACGCTATTAAACCAAACACTGCTATTTTCTCCAATCGTTACTTCGCCCGTAATTGTTACAAAATCTGCAATAAATGCAGTGGAGGCAATTACAGGTAATACTCCTTTATATGGATAGATCATTGACGTACCTTCCTTTCAAAAAAATGAAAAATGTAGTAAGTTAAGTGTAACAAATTTTATTAAAAACGGTAAATTTATAAATAAAGGTAACATTACAGCATAAATGAAATAGAGAGGATATAGGGTGGAAACCGATGTAGTCGAGTGGCTTAATAAACTAAGGGTGCTTGAAAAACATAGGAAACTGTATCATTAAAGCTTTAATGAATACGGTAGATACCACAGAGTCTATCGGTACATAAATATATAAAATGAGGTGTTTTAATGAAGGTACCACGTCATTCAATAAGTTTAATGACAAGGGTTTACCGTGATGTGTTACCAGAAGTACACAAGAACTTGTCGTATTGGCGGGAAAAAGCAGAGCAGATACCAGATGCTGAACTTAGAACACAAGCACTAGCTAGCATAAATACAAAGACATTTCATTGTGAAGGTGGGTCGATTTTGGCGATACTTTCACATGAGCAGTTACCAGAGTGTATCCGTTTTATCGTTGCATATCAAACAATTAGTGATTACCTTGATAATTTATGTGATCGAAGTACATCACTTGATCCACATGATTTTCAAGCACTACATGAATCAATGCCAGATGCTCTAACAATAAGTAGTACACCAAAAAATTATTACCGCAACCGTTATGAACAGGAAGATGGCGGATACTTACAAAGTTTAGTTGAAACCTGCCAGGATGTTTTGAGAAAGGTAGCGCATTTTGATAAAATAACCCAACATCTAAAAGAGTTAGCTATGTATTATTGTGATCTACAGGTTCATAAGCATGTTAGAGTTGATGAGAGAGTCCCAAGACTTGAAAAGTGGTTCAGTGATTATAAAAGAAGCCTGCCCGAGATGAAGTGGTTTGAGTTCTCTGCTTGTTCAGGGTCAACACTCGGGATATTTTGTTTAGTATCATATGCTTTCCAAAAAAATTTTAATGAGGAGATGGCTAATAAAATTAGAAATGGATATTTTCCTTACATCCAAGGTTTACATATCCTATTAGATTATTTTATCGATCAAGAAGAAGATCTTGAGGGTGGAGACTTAAACTTTTGCTTCTATTACTCAGATCAAAAACAGTTAGTGAACCGGCTTCAACATTTTATAAAGGAAGCGGACAAAAACATTTCAGGTTTACCGAACGAACATTTTCATCGACTAATTAACCGAGGACTTCTAGGTATATACTTATCTGATGAAAAGGTACGAAAACAAAAAAAGGTATTAACAGTAGCAAAGGAAATCCTTAAATTGGGTGGAAGCACAGCGAACTTTTTCTATATAAACGGACGAGTTTACAGATCACTTCAAAAGGTTTCAGGTTTGTTAAAGGGATCTAGAAAAACACTTGAGATGTAAAATTAAAGGAATAGCGCTAACTTGAGCAATCGGTAGCGCTTATTTCCAAATTCACTTCACTTATTGTCTTTTCTCAATCGCCACAATAAACGGAGGATTATTTGTTTGGTTCATAAATCGATATTCCAATACATGTGCCTTCTGCTGATCGAGGTTAGAAACGTAGTCGAGTAAGTAATCACGCTCAACAGCTCCTTGTTCATGGCCATGGTAGATAACGAGGACAATAACCCCGTGGGTAGCCATAATACTCAATAGTTGTTCAATCGCAGAAATGGTAGTCTCAGGTTTAGTGACAATGTTTTTATCTCCACCTGGGAGGTAACCTAAGTTAAAAATAGCAGAGTTAATTTTACCATGAGCATCAACAGGTAAGGTATCAACTAATTCACAGTGGCTTTTTTTAAATAAGGTAACTCGATCCTCAACTTGGTTTTCCCTCAATCGGGCGAAAGTATTTTCAATCGCCTTATCTTGAATATCAAATCCAAACACAAGTCCGTTTCTCCCAACCAGATTTGCTAAGAGTAGCGTGTCATGTCCATTACCTACAGTCGCATCAACAGCAATATCACCTTCAGAGGTAGCTGTTTCAAGTAGTCGACGAGCAAATGGCAGAATTCGTTCTAGCTTCATATTTGTTCGACTTCTTTTTGATAAAATTTACCTTGATAACTATTTCGACGTTTTAATTCAGCATCAATCGCATTTAAAACTTCCCATTTATTTACACTCCACATAGGACCAATCATAATTTCAATTGGACCATCTCCAGTGATGCGGTGAATAATCATTTCAGGGGGTAGAATTTCGATTTGGTCACATACTAACTTCACATAATCTTCAAGCGATAAAAATTCCAGTAAGCCTTTTTCATATTGTTTCACCATCGGTGTTCCTTTTAATAAATGTAACAAATGAATTTTAATGCCTTGTACATCAAGCTTTGCAAGCTCTTGTACTGTTTCAATCATCATTTCAGGTGTTTCTAATGGTAATCCGTTAATAATATGAGAACAGATCCGGATGTTATGTTTTCGTAATTTATTTACACCTTCAATATAGCATTGGTAATCATGAGCACGATTAACCAATAAAGCAGTACGTTCATGGACGGTTTGTAAACCAAGCTCTACCCAGAGGTATGTGCGCTTATTTAAATCAGCCAAATATTCAACAACATCATCTGGGAGGCAATCAGGTCGTGTTGCAATCGATATACCAACGACGCCATCCTGTTCTAAAACGGGCTCGAACATATTGCGCAATACTTCAACAGGTGCATGGGTATTTGTATATGCCTGAAAATAGGCCATATATTTTCCGTCTTTCCATTTTTGGTGCATTTTAGCTTTAACTGCGTGGAACTGCGTTAAAATGTCGTCAGTACGGTCTCCTGCGAAATCTCCCGAACCAGCAACACTACAAAAAGTACAGCCGCCATGTGCAACAGTGCCATCACGGTTTGGGCAATCAAATCCGCCATCTAGCGCAACCTTAAAAACTTTATGCCCAAATGTTTGACGAAGATGATAATTCCACGTGTGGTATCTTTTATTATCCGAAGAATAGGTAAATGGCATTGTTGAATTCAAATCAGTTAGCTCCTTTTATGTATAGTAAAACGTCTTAGGTAATTAGTTTTAGTCCATTTCACATTTTATCATGATGGATTTATGTACTCAAATGTAAAAAATATAAATTGGCAATAAGTAAAGCTGATAGTATATCGTTATGTTGAACACACTAAAAATTGATGAAGCATTTGCTTCTCTAAACCATAGGTTAGGGGGAAAGTGAATGGCAACTCGCCAATCAGTTGAGGAGTTCCTCCAAAGATGTGAGGACACGATTCGAGCTAGTAAGGAACAAGTCAATACTGCAAGACAACAGGAGCATTATAATCTTACTGAGTACACTAATGCAATGGAGCAATTAGAAGATGTGACAAATGACTTAGCTCATTTAGCACTAAGTTGTAACGGGCAACAACGTGAGCAATTACATCGAATGAGATTACAGCTACAACAATTGCAAAATGATATGACCCTTGATGAAAATATTTTGAATGATTTTAACTAGGGGGAACTTTTATGGTGAAAAAACGCTCAAAACAAAATAATCCTGAACAAAAAACAAAAAACGGTGTCAATAGCAATGACATCGAATTAGGCCAAGACTATGATCCGAAAAAGGTTGCAAAGAAAAAATATCTAGAAAAAGGTCAACCTATTAAGTCAAAACAAAGAACAGAATAATGTTTGAAACGAAACCAACCATAGTTGAATATGGTTGGTTTTTATATATGAACCATTAATAGCTTATATTAGGTTTGTTATTATTGTGAATATTTTGTGGGTTTAAATACGTATTGCTTAATTGTCGGGAAAGGAATAGAATTATTTTGGAACTCGAAATGTAACAAATTAGGAGGGCTACTATGCCTCGTGCACTCTGGCTATTAATTGCCGGTATGATTATAAATGTAACCGGATCCTCTTTTTTATGGCCCTTAAACACTATATATATACATGAACATTTAGGTAAATCGCTTTCAGTTGCTGGGTTAGTACTAATGGTCAATTCAGGGGCAAGTGTTATCGGTAATCTCTTTGGCGGTGCTTTATTTGATAAAATCGGCGGCTTTAAATCAATTTTAACGGGGATATTTATTACAATGGCAGCCGTAATGGGGTTAGTCTTTAATAATGAATGGCCATATTATGTGTTATTTTTAACAATAGTTGGTTTTGGATCTGGAATCGTGTTTCCTGCAATGTATGCAATGGCTGGTTCTGTATGGCCAGAAGGTGGCAGGAGATCATTTAATGCCATTTACGTTGCACAAAATGTCGGAGTTGCCGTTGGAGCTGCACTTGGTGGCTTAGTGGCTTCATATTCGTTTACGTATATTTTTATAGCAAATGCCAGTATGTATCTCATCTTTTTACTTATTGCTATATTTGGTTATAGAAATATTAATTCCGAAAAGGCTGAACAGACGTCGATAATAAAGCATACTAAAGTAGTGAAAAATAGAACAAAGCTTAATGGTCTACTCGTATTGAGTATTGCTTACTTACTCTGCTGGGTTGCTTACGTTCAGTGGCAAACTACAATTGCCACCCATACTCAGGATCTGGGAATTAGTTTAAAGCAATATAGTTTACTTTGGACAATAAATGGTGCCTTAATTGTGTTAGGTCAACCTCTTATTTCTATTGTCGTGCGAAAATTTGCAAAAACCTTAAAAACGCAAATCATAATTGGACTACTAATCTTTATTGGTTCTTTTGTAATTGTAGCAATAGCCGAACAGTTCACCGCCTTTGTTGTAGCGATGGTTATTCTAACAATTGGTGAAATGTTTGTATGGCCAGCCGTACCGACAATTGCGAATGACTTAGCACCAAAAGGGAGAGAGGGCTTCTATCAAGGAATTGTAAACAGTACGGCAACAGGCGGAAGAATGATTGGTCCGCTACTTGGAGGGATAATAGTAGATTTATATAATATAAAGCTCCTGTTTGGTGTTTTAATACTATTACTAGTGTTTTCAATCATCCCAACGGTGATTTATGATCGGAAAATAAAACAAAAAAATTCAAAGAATAATATAGTTGTTGAAACACATATGTAAAGAAAAGTACTTAAGCCTACCTAGCTTTAAGTACTTTTTTTAAAAGATAAGAAAGTATAAAAATTTGAACCTAGTTTTAGTGTCTAGCTCCGGGCGCCATCGGTCCTGAGGTCATAAGCCAATCCCTTCCCGAAGGCAAAGAACGCCTTCAGTCAGGGCTCGTCTTATGCTTGTCGCCGATAGGCGGGCGCCCTGCGCTTTTCTTAAAAGATAAGAAAGTATAAAAATTTGTACCAAGTTTTAGTGTCTAGCTCCGGGCGCCATCGACTCGAGGTCATAAGCCAATCCGTCCGGAAGGTAAAGAACAACCTTCCAGCCGGCTTGTCTTATGCTTGTCGCCGATAGGCGGGCGCCCTGCGCTTTTCTTATAAATAGTTTAGGTTCTTAAAATCTAACTATTCCGTACATTAAATACTAGTAAAATGGTATTGTTATTATAAAAGGATAGCATCAAAAGGGGGTGAAACGATGTTTGATGGAATCGATATCCGTTATAAAAATGATATTTTAGAAACGATTATTGATAGCGCTTACGAATGGATTGTTGTAGTGAATCAAGAAGGAAACATTGTTTATATAAATAAAAATTACTGCGAGTTTATTGGAATAGATAGAAATGTTGCAGTAGGGACACATGTGACAAAGGTTATTGAAAATTCACGCATGCACTTGGTTGCGCAGTCTGGAAAAGAAGAAATCGCAGATCTCCAATATATAAAAGGAAATTACATGATAGCAAATCGTATCCCAATTTTTTCAAACGGTAAAGTAATCGGTGCACTTGGAACGGTAATTTTTAGGGATACAAAAGAGTGGAATAAAATGAGCAGTCATATTAAAAGTTTAATGCCACAGCTCCAAACGTACATAGAGGATTGGCAGGAAAACAATGGTGCAAAGTACTCATTACATGATATCAAAGCTGTATCTAAACAAGTGGTGGAACTAAAGGAGAAAGTGAAAAATGTTGCTTCTGGTGATATTTCTGTCTTAATACGAGGCGAAAGTGGCACTGGTAAAGAACTATTTGCACATAGTATCCATCAGTTAAGTGGAAGAAGTCACCAACCCTTTATAAAAATCAACTGTGGTGCAATACCTGAACACTTGCTCGAGTCTGAATTATTTGGTTATGAGGAAGGAGCCTTTACTGGTGCTAAGAAAGGTGGAAAGAAGGGTAAATTTTTATTGGCGCATGGGGGAACAATATTTCTCGATGAAATCGGTGACATGCCATTAAATATGCAGGTTAAGCTATTACGTGTCTTGCAAGAAAAAGAAGTAGAACCTGTTGGAGCGCTTCAACCAATTCCGGTAAACGTAAGGGTAATTGCTGCAACAAATAGACCACTTGAAAAAATGATTGAAGAGAAGCGATTCCGTGAGGATTTATTTTACAGAATTAACGTTATACCATTCAAGATACCACCGCTCCGAGAAAGACTAGAAGATATAGATCATTTAACAGACTTTTTCTTAAAAAAGATAACAAAGCGTTCAGGAAAACGGATTTCAATAATTGATAATGAAGTAAGAAGATTATTTTATCAGCATACTTGGCCTGGGAATTTACGGGAGTTAGAGAATGTGATTGAAGCAGCCATTCATTTGACTGATGGTGAGAGAATAATGATCTCATCACTACCAGAATATTTTATGGGTGATCCAAAACTACTGATTGGACAACGTTCGCTAAAGGAAATATTGGAGGAAACAGAAAAACGGATTATTGAAAAGACGATAGAACAATATGGTCAAGATAAACTTCAAGCTGCGAAAGCATTAGGAATTAGTAAATCTAGTATATATGAAAAAATAAAGAAATATGAACTAGAATAATATAATTTTATGTAGATTCCAGAAAAACGGAATGCGTTCCGAGTTTCTGGAATCTTTACTTTGAATAGTATTGTAAGCGGTTTCAAATAAACTATTAAACTTTCATTCCGAAATTCTGGACAATTAGATAAGTTAAAGGGTTCAAAAAAGTGACACCATTGTGAATATTAAAGGATTTTCAAAAATTGGCACGATAATTGCATTATTAAAAATGAAAGAAAAAATAGGGAAGGAGGAATATGATGAAACCTATATATACATCGTTTGTAGAAGTCGTAAAAGACATTCAAGATGGAGCAACCTTGATGGTTGGGGGATTCGGGTTAGTAGGTATTCCAGAAAATCTTATCTTAGCATTAGTTGAAACAGGAGTGAAGGACTTAACCGTAATCTCAAACAACTGTGGAGTCGACAATTGGGGCTTAGGTTTATTGTTGAAAAATAGACAAATTAAAAAGATGGTTGGCTCATATGTAGGTGAAAATAAAGAGTTTGAGAGACAAGTACTTGCTGGTGAATTAGAAGTTGAGTTAATCCCATCAAAATCTGGTGACCTAGCAAACTGGATGATTCCCGGCAAGATGATCAAAGGTATGGGTGGAGCGATGGACCTTGTTCATGGGGCCAGAAAAATCATTGTCATTATGGATCATGTAAGTAAAAACGGTGATCCAAAGATTGTCAATGAATGCAGTCTACCATTAACAGGAAAAGCAGTTGTTAACCGCATTATTACAGATCGAGCTGTTATTGATGTATCAGACAAAGGACTGAAGCTTGTTGAAGTGTTTGAAGGGTATACAGTTGAAGATATACAGCAATCAACTGGGCCGGAACTGATCGTGGATGAAGTGAAAGTTTATTAAATTTATTTGAGAATAGGGGGAAAATAAATGTTAAGTATGATTGGTCTTATCGGAGGATTAGCACTTTTAATTTATTTAACAATGAAAGGTATGAATCTACTTGTAGCAGGTCCACTTTGTGCTTTATTTGTGGCGGTACTAAGTGGTCTACCTTTATTTCCGCAGCTAGCAGCTGACGGTGAAGCAAACTTTGTTGGTAACTACATGACTGGATTTTCAAGTTTTGTCACTTCATGGTACCTAATGTTCTTATTAGGCTCAATTTTCGGGAAAGTAATGGAGGACAGTGGGGCAGCCGATAGTGTATCTAAATGGGTAGTTGAAAAGCTTGGAATGAAACAAGCGGTTTTGGCAGTTGTTGCTGCCTGTGCAATTTTAACATATGGAGGAGTTAGCTTATTTGTTGTAGCTTTCTCAGTATATCCGATGGCATTAAGTTTATTTAAGCAAGCGAACCTACCACGAAGATTTATTCCAGCAGCACTAGCTCTTGGATCTGTAACATTCACAATGACATCTGCAGGGTCTCCTGAGATTCAAAACTGGATTCCAATTGAATTTTTAGGCACATCACCATATGCTGGTTGGGAAGTTAGCTTACTTGTTGCTGTTTTCATGGCTGTTTTTGGATATTGGTGGTTAAAGCGTATGATTACAAAAGCGGTTGCAAAAGGAGAAACATTTGTTGCTCGTGATAATGATCCAGTTGTAGAAAATAAAGCTTTACCTAATCCGTTAACTGGATTAATTCCATTGGTTGTTGTACTCATTATCTCATTTATTTTCCATGATTCATTAAAACAATCAGCGTTAATTATTGCGCTATTAGGTGGGGTTATTGCAACCTACTTATTGAATCGTAAATACTTTAAATCGTTTTGGAATGCAGTTTCCGATGGGACAATGGGTGCATTAATTGCTATTGGTAATACTGCTGCAGTTGTTGGATTCGGAGGCGTTGCTAAGGCTGCTCCAGCATTCCAGGTGGCAGTTGATGCAATGACAAGTATTCCTGGTAGCCCACTAATTGGTGGAGCAATTGCCGTTAGTGTTATTGCAGGTATGACAGGCTCAGCATCAGGTGGTCAGGCAATTGCATTACCACTTATTGCACCACATTATATGGATCTTGGAGTGAATACAGAAGCACTCCATAGAACAGTTGCTATTTCATCAGGAGCATTAGATTCACTTCCACATAATGGTTATGTTGTAACTACTGTTCGTGCAATCTGTGGTGAATCACATAAAGATGCGTATGGTGCAGTTGGAATTGTATCTGTAGTCGTACCATTAATCGGCTTAGCCATTGCCATTGCATTGTTCTCATTTGGTTTGGGTATCTAATTTATTAGAAAGGATGGTTGCAGCGTGGTTGACAAAAAGATAGTTTTTATAACAGGTGCAGCAAGAGGAATTGGTCTTGAAATAGGTAAAACATTTGCAGAAAATGGAGCAAGGGTAGCACTTACAGATTTAGATGAAGCTGGAGTAAAAGAAGCAGCACAAGCACTACAAAATGAGGGCTTTGACGTAATCGGTCTCAAATGTAACGTAACGGACGAAACTGAGATGAAACAGGCTCTTGATCAGGCCGTAAACAAATTTGGAAGAATAGACTGTTTGATAAATAACGCCGGACTTCAGCACGTTGCAAATCTTGAAGATTTTCCAACTGAAAAATTTGAACTATTGCTATCAATTATGTTAACAGCGCCTTTTATAGCGATCAAACATGTTTTCCCAATTATGAAGAAACAAAAGTTTGGTCGAATCATTAATATGGCGTCTATCAATGGATTAGTCGGTTTTGCTGGAAAAGCTGCCTACAATAGTGCAAAGCATGGTGTAATTGGATTATCAAAGGTTGCTGCATTAGAAGGGGCGGAGCATGGCATTACTGTTAATGCAGTTTGTCCAGGTTATGTTGACACACCCCTTGTTCGTAACCAATTAAGTGAACTTGCAAAAACAAGAAATGTACCATTAGAAAAAGTGCTAGAGGAAATTATCTATCCACTAGTTCCACAAAAAAGACTATTAGCAGTGGATGAAATTGCTAATTACGCAATCTTTTTAGCAAGTGATCTTGCAAAAGGTATTACTGGTCAGGCTTGCGTAATCGATGGTGGGTATACGGCACAATAAATTAAAAGTAGAACCTCAAAATTTTAATGAGGTTCTACTTTTTACTTATTTGATAGTATAAAAGTTGTATCTAGTTTTAGTGTTTAGCTCCAGGTGCGCCCCTAGCTTTTCTTGCTAAGTAATTATTCTACGTGCATGTAAATGGGTGTTGTGCGCAACTCAGATTGTGCTCTTGATGACTTTTTTTCGTGTTTATGGTTGAATGTGAGAACATATAAATAAGGTAAGAATAGTAGAATCATTTGTTATGGTAAATAAGTACATAAAAACCAAAGTAGGGCTAAACTTCGTGCTAGTAATTAAATTAGTTTAATTGTTTTGAAGTTAGATATAATAAAATCATTATAAGATATATAGTTTTTTAATTTGAAAAAGGAGGTATTAGGAAATGGAAAATGAAGAAATTAAGCAAAGGGCAAAAAGTGTGTTTTGGTTAGAGTGCGGAAGAATATGTTACAAGTGAGATTCATGCAAAGGGTGATGACCTTTCCTTATCAGTTCAGTGGCTGCAACCTCAGTCAGATTGTATATTCTTGGATATTGCAACGGGTGGTGGACATGTTACGAAAACAATAGCCCCACATGTTTCGGCTGTATTCGCAACGGATTTAACAGAGAAAATGTTAGCAAACACGGCCCGTCACTTGAAAAAGGATTATAGAAGTATTTGGCACGTAATTGCTGATGCGGAAGCATTGCCCTTTTTAGAAGATACATTTGATTTGATTACTTGCTGTATAACTCCACATCATTTCACAATTCCTAAAGAGTTTATTATAGAGGTAGCGAGAGTATTAAAACCTGGTGGAAAGTTTTTACTTATAGATAATGTCGCTCCAGGAGAGGGTAGCTTAGACGAATTTATGAATACTGTGGAAAGGTTAAGAGATGATAGTCATGTTCGATGTCTTTCAGTTAATGAGTGGCAAAAATTATTTGATTTATATGGCTTACAAGTAATTCAATCATTAAACCGTAAAAAGACCTTTCAATTTCCTTGGGTGGCAAGAACGACTATTAGCCAGGAACAAATTGATAGAGTTAAACAATATATGTTTGCTGCAAGTGTGGATACCCAAAAATATTTTTCAGTAGTTATCAATAACAATCGAATCCAGTCTCACGAGATTGATGAGTGGATGGTACTCTGTGAGAAATCGAATAAATTATAATAAAAGGAAATGTAATGGTGTCAGGTTTGATACTATTGCTTTTTTTATTTAAAAGGTAAAAAAGTATAAAATTTTTACCTTGTTTTTGTGTCTACATCTAGGCTCCATAGGCTCGAGGTCATAAGCCAATCCGTCCGGAAGGTTAAAGAACCACCTTCAAGCCGTCTCGTCTTATGCTTGTCGCCGATAGGCGGGCGCCCTGAGTTTTTCTTATTAATAAGTTGTTTTATGTTGTTATGTTATGAAATCTAAAATAAAACCAATTTATTTTAATATTTTCCTGATAAATTGGTTGTAATTGGTTGAAACGTGTTATATCATTATTTAAAATAGTCAGAAGATATAATAAATGGAGATGTGTTTCATGGAGGCTAGTAGTCTAGTAAACGTTGTTAGAGGAAACCATATAGAAAGTATACATAAAGGACATATAGCAGTTGTAGATGCAAAAGGAACGCTTCTCTATGGTGTAGGGAATCCGAATGCAAAAGTATATGCTCGTTCGTCAATGAAACCAATTCAGGCCATTCCGGTTGTTGAGACAGGTGCTGCTGATTATTACGAATTCAGTGCTGCTGATCTATCACTTTGTTGCGCTTCCCATAATGGAGAGGTAATGCACACTGATCGGGTTCTATCCATTTTAAAAAGAGTTGAGTTAGCTGATACTGCGTTACAATGCGGAACTCACATTCCAAGATGGCAGGATACATATAAGCAATTGATATTGGCAGGGCAAGAGGTAACTCCTCTATACAACAACTGTTCAGGTAAGCATACAGGAATGCTAGCTACAGCCAAATATATGAACGAACCAATCGAAACTTATTATGCACTAAATCACCCTGTTCAGCAAAGAATCTTAAAATCAGTAAGTGAGATTTGTGAATTTCCTTCTGATGAAATAGAAATTGGAATCGATGGTTGTGGGGTACCTGTTCATGGGCTACCTTTACAATCGCTAGCCTATGGTTATGCAAGAATGGCAAGTTCTGAAAAACTCGGTGAAACGAGAGGGAAAGCAGTGAAACGAATTACAAATGCAATGACGAGCGCTCCTGAGATGGTGGGAGGTACGAATCGTTTCTGTACGGACTTTATGAAAGTAGGCAAAGGTAGGTTTTTCGCCAAGGCAGGAGCTGAAGCTGTTTATTGCATTGGTGATAATGAAACTGGTATAGGGGTTGCCATTAAGATAGAAGATGGAAATGGAAGAGCCATGTATCCTGTGGCGGTAGAAGTACTGCATCAGCTCAAGTTAATAGATCAAGTTCAAACAAAAGAGTTAATGGATTACTATCACCCTAAACTACGAAATGCAAGAAATGAAGTAATCGGCGAACTAGTAGCAAATTTCAGGTTGTAAGGTGCAGTGCACTTTATATATATTTTTCTAATCAAAGAGGGGGAAAAAATGTGAAAAAGAAGTATCTATATTCAGTGTTTGCAGTGTTTATGATGTTTAGTTTATTGTTAATTGGCTGTTCAAACAACACCGCAACTAATAACGACAGCACAGAGAAGCCTAAAGATTCAGAACCTAAAGAGCAAGAAGTAGTCGAAAAGAAAAATAAGGATATTATTATCGCAGTTGCTGATAACTTTATTAGTATGGACCCACATGACACAAACGATACGTTGTCCTACTCTGCACAAAAAACAATGCTAGAAGGTCTAGTTGGTTTTGATAAGGATATGAATGTTATACCAGTCCTTGCTGAAAAATTTGAGAGTAATGATGAAGCAACTGAATTCACATTTACTCTTCGTCAAGGTGTTTCATTCCATGATGGCGAGCCTTTCAATGCTGAAGCAGTAAAAGTAAATGTTGATAGACTTGCTAATCCGGATAATAACTTAAAAAGACACAGTTTATTTGCAATTGTAAAGGAGACTCAAGTGGTTAATGAATATACGGTGAAGGTTGTTCTAAGTGAACCGTTTGGAGCGATGATTAATAACTTTGCACATCCAGCTGCAATGATGATTAGTCCAAAGGCATTAGAAACGTACGGTAAAGAGGTATCTCAAAACCCAGTGGGTACTGGTCAGTATATTTTTGACGAATGGGTACCTGGAGATTATTTAAAAGTAAAGAAAAATGAGAACTATTGGAAATCTGAATTCCCGAAACTTGATTCAATTACTTTCAAGCCGACACCAGAAAATGGTACGCGTGTAGCAATGTTACAAACTGGTGAAGCGGACTTTATTTATCCTGTACCATCAGAACAAGCTGAAAGTATAAATGGTAAAGATGGAATTGTTGTAGAAAATGCACCTTCAATTATTGTTCGCTATTTAGCAATGAACACATTGAAGGAACCATACAACGATGTAAGAGTTCGTCAGGCAATAAACTATGCAGTGAATAAAGATGCTTTTATTAAAGTTGTTATGAATGGATACGCAACTAAGCTAGATTCGATAATCGCTCCAAACACCCAATTTTATTCACAACAAGAGGTTTATGAGTTTAATGTAGAAAAGGCAAAAGAATTACTAAAAGAAGCCGGTTATGAAAACGGGTTTGAAGCAACTGTTTGGGGATCAAATAATTCTTCTTCTATCAAAGGAATGGAATTTTTACAACAACAACTTGCTCAAATTAATGTCAAATTGGAAGTAGTTCCAATGGAGTCAGGTACAATGTCTGAAAAGATTTGGTCAGTTGTAAATCCAGAAGATGCTGAACTTGAACTTTATTATGGAGGTTGGTCTCCATCAACTGGTGATGCTGACTGGGGAATTCGTCCACTTGTAGGTGGTAAGGATGCTTATCCACCAAAATCTTATAATACTGCATACTTTGACAATGCAGAAGTTAACAGTTTGATTTCAGCAGCGCTAGCTACTGCAGATTCAGAGAAGCGTAAAGATGCATATGAAAAGGTACAAAAACTTATCTGGGACGAAGCCCCATGGACATTCTTGTCTGTTGACGACACAATGGCAGGTAAGAAAAACTATTTAGAAGGAATTTACTTACTACCTGATGGATCGTTAAGTGTTGAAAACGTAGAAATTAAAGAATAATAAAAAAGTTGAGCGCTATAGTTGATATAGCGCTCGACTATTATTTTGGCAAGGGGTGAATCTAATGTTAAAGTATTTAGTTAAACGATTACTAGGAATTATTCCTATTTTATTTTTCGTTTCCATCTTCATTTTTTTGTTTGTACACATGATACCAGGTGATCCAGCTAGATTAGTAGCTGGTCAAGATGCAAGTTTACAAGATGTAGAGATGGTTCGAAAAGAACTAGGATTAGATAAACCATTACATACTCAATACTTTACTTTTATGTCAAATTTGCTACAAGGTGATTTAGGAACTTCATTAAAAACAAAACGACCTGTATTTGAAGAGATTGCCTCACGTTTTATGCCAACCTTTTGGTTAACTTTTTGGAGTATGGCTTGGGCGGTAGTAATTGGATTATTAATAGGGGTTATTTCGGCAACAAAGCGCAATAAATGGCAGGATTATGTGGGGATGTTCGGGGCAGTCTCGGGAATATCATTACCATCCTTCTGGTTGGGATTAATGTTGATGCAGTTATTTTCAGTTCAACTTGGTTGGTTACCTACAGGAGGTATGGATTCTTGGAAAAGTTACATTCTCCCTTCACTTACTTTAGGTGCAGGAGTAGCAGCTGTTATCGCTAGATTTTCTCGTTCATCATTGATGGATATATTAAAAGAGGATTATATTCGTACAGGAAGAGCTAAGGGATTAAATGAAAACAAAGTTGTTTGGGGACATGGACTGAAAAATGCGATGATTCCTGTTGTAACGATGACTGGTCTGCAATTTGGATTTTTATTGGGGGGGTCAATTGTCATCGAAACAGTTTTTAGCTGGCCAGGTCTTGGTCGATTGCTAATTGATTCGGTGTCATTCAGAGATTATCCAGTTATTCAGGCAGAGATGTTACTATTTGCACTAGAATTTATTCTAATAAATCTAATCGTGGATTTATTATACGGTTTTCTTAATCCACAAATACGTTTTGAGTAATTTATAGGAAAAGGAGGTACAGCACATGGCGGAAGTTCAAGCGGAACAAAATGTTAGCACCAAATTACCTGTTTCAGACCAGACTAATAAGAAAACACCACTATCTGAGTTTTGGAAGAAATTTAAAAAACAGAGATTAGCAATGGTTTCTGGTGTATTTATTTTGCTTTTATTTATAGTAGCCGTTACAGGCCCTTTTATTGCACCGTATTCTTCAGAAGAGCCTGATTATGATCATGTTCTAGAAGGTCCTTCTTTTGAACATTTGGCAGGAACGGATGCGTACGGACGTGATATTTTTAGTCGCATCTTAGAAGGAACGAAAATATCGTTATTTGTCGGTTTGGTTTCTGTCTTTTTGGGAGCGGTATGTGGGACTTTTCTTGGATTAATTAGTGGTTATTACGGTAAATGGTTAGATAGTATTATAATGCGCTTTTGTGATATTTTATTTGCCTTTCCTGGGATACTGCTAGCTATTGGAATCATTGCGATATTAGGGCCAGGCCTTGAAAATGTAGTAATTGCAATAGCTATATTCAGTGTTCCAATTTTTGCTAGGATTGTTCGTAGTAGTACATTATCAGTTAAGTCTACAGTTTATGTAGAAGCAACCAAATCAATAGGTGCGAAGCATCGACGCATTATTTGGAAACATATTTTTCCAGGAACTGTTTCAAGTATTATCGTTTATTTTACAATGCGAATCGGTTCGGCAATTTTAATTGCCGCTAGTCTTAGTTTCCTGGGGTTAGGGGCACAGCCTCCGACACCTGAATGGGGTGCGATGCTTAGTAGTGGACGGGACTACTTAAATACAGCTCCACACGTTACGTTTTTCCCAGGCATGGCAATTTTTGTAACTGTATTGGCTTTCAATCTCCTTGGTGATGGTTTACGTGATGCACTAGATCCGAAAATAAAAGATTAGATGATTCATAGAAGGGAGAGTTTTTTTATGAAAGAACCATTATTAGTTGTAAAAGAGTTACAAACACATTTCTATGGCGATAGTGGAGTTGTTAAGGCTGTTGACGGTGTAACGATTTCTGTTAACAAAGGAGAAACAGTCGGTGTTGTTGGTGAATCAGGTTGCGGCAAAAGTGTTACGTCACTATCAGTGATGCGCCTTTTAAAGGATACACCAGGTAAAATAGTAGGTGGATCAATAGAATTTGAAGGGGAAAATCTTTTAACTAAAACTGAGAGGGAAATGCGTAAGATTAGAGGAAATGAGATTGCGATGATATTTCAGGAACCAATGACATCGCTAAACCCAGTCTATAAAATTGGTAAGCAATTAGAGGAAGCGATAGTCCTCCATATGAAATATGATAATAAGCAAGCTCGAGAGCATTCCGTTAAAATGTTGCAACTAGTAGGGATACCCAGAGCTGATGAGATTGTAAATGAATATCCATACCAACTTTCTGGTGGGATGAGACAACGAGTCATGATAGCGATGGCCATGGCTTGTAAGCCAAAATTGTTAATTGCTGATGAACCGACAACAGCATTAGACGTAACGATTCAAGCTCAAATCCTAGATTTAATGAGAAATCTCCGAGAAGAAAGTGATACTTCAATTATGTTAATTACACATGATTTAGGAGTTGTAGCCGAAATGTGTGACAGAGTTGTTGTCATGTATGCAGGTAAGGTGGTTGAGGAAACAGATGTATTCACAATGTTTGAAAATCCAAAACACCCCTATACAAAGGGATTGATTGGCTCTGTTCCTAAGTTAGGTCAAAAGGCAGACAGGTTAGAATCAATTCCAGGCAATGTTCCTAACCCTAGTAATCTTCCAAAGGGCTGCAAATTTGCACCACGATGTTCAGAAGTTATGAATGTTTGCTTAGAAAGTGAACCAGAGTTAACTAGTGTTGAACAAAGCCACACATGCAGATGTTGGTTATATAAGAATACTGAAGCATTGGAGGTTTAAAAAATGGGAACCCCATTAGTAGAAGTCAAAAATCTTAAAAAATATTTTCCTGTAACTAAAGGTTTTTTTGGTAGAAAGAAATCATTTGTTAAAGCAGTTGATGATGTTTCTTTTACAATTAAAAAAGGAGAAACGTTAGGTCTTGTTGGTGAAAGTGGCTGTGGTAAATCGACTACTGGAAGAATGCTAATGAGACTAATAGACCCTACGGAGGGTCAAATCTGGTTTGAGGGTAATGAAATTAGTAACTTAAATGATAACCAGATTCGAAATACGCGTAAGGATTTCCAAATGGTATTTCAAGATCCATACGCATCGTTAAATCCTAGAATGAAGGTTGGTGAAATAATCGCTGAGCCTCTTATTGTTCATGGAGTAGAGAAAGAAAAGCGAATTGCAAGAGTAGAAGAGTTACTTGAAGTTGTTGGGTTAAGTTCTTATCACTCTGATCGTTATCCTCATGAATTTAGTGGAGGGCAACGCCAGCGTATTGGTATTGCTCGTGCTTTAGCAGTAAACCCCAAACTAATAATTGCTGACGAACCAGTTTCAGCATTAGATGTATCTATACAATCTCAGATCTTAAATTTATTGAAAGATCTTCAAGAAGAATTTGACTTAACGTATTTATTTATTGCTCATGACCTAAGTGTTGTTGAACATATTAGTGACCGAGTAGGTGTAATGTATTTAGGGAAAATTGTTGAATTAGCAGATAAAAACTCTCTATATAATAATCCTTTACACCCTTATACAAAAGCTCTCCTATCTGCTGTTCCAGTTCCAAACCCTAGGATTAAAAGAGAGCGTATTATTTTAAAAGGAGATATCCCTAGTCCTTCTAATCCGCCAAGTGGCTGCACATTCCACACACGTTGTCCTATTGCAATGGAAAAATGCAAGAAAAGTGTTCCGGTATTAACCGAGTTAAGTGAGGGACACTATGTCTCTTGTCATTTATATAAAGTATAATTGTAATAGTTTTTTAATACTCACCTAGGGGTTGTTTCGTAATGTCCTTGAAAAAAGTACATATTATAGCCATTCAAGAACGATATTTAGATGCAATAACTAAACAAGTAAAAGAGGTTTTAGGTGATAAAATAATGATCCAACCGACTTCGCTGAAGGATCTTCACGGCGATACAGTTATTGCTGGTGATATTGTTATACTTTCTAATGAGATGATAAAAGGCCTTGTTATCCAACTCATACCAAAGGATTGTCAGTGGATTATAGGAAAACGGGATATTAATTTTGCAAATACAAAGGAATTGCTTAAATTGCCGCAGGGGAAGACAATATTGGTCGTCAATGATACGAATACCAATACCGAGGAAACAATACAATCATTACGTGAAACGGTGTTTGAGCACCATTATATTTCTTACTCTCCGGATAAAGAGATTCCTGAATCTATAGATTACATTATTACACCTGGGGAAAAACACCTATTACCAAGAGGATTTGAAAAGGTGATTGACATCGGTTCAAGATTATTGGATTTGGATACTTTTGATCAACTTCTAAATTTATTAGGACTTGAGCATTATCGTCCGCAAATGATTAAGCGCTATTTCAAATCATTAGTTTCGTTATCAATTGATAATACTGGAGAACTATCGCTCAAAACAAATAGCGTAAGAGATATACGTGATGTGGCACAATACAGATTTGATGATATAGTGGCTGTTAGTAAACCTATGCAAGAGATTGTTACTCTTGCAACTAGTTTTTCTAAGACAGAAAAGCTAATCCATATTGAAGGTGAATCTGGTACTGGAAAAAGCATGCTTGCTCAGGCTATACATAATAACTCGAATTTTTCGAGTGGGCCGTTCGTAACTATCAATTGCTCAACAAGAGATTTTTCAATGATTGAAAAAGAGTTATTCGGAACAGTTGAAAACGATGAGATCTCAATTGGGTTATTAGAGTTAGCGAAACATGGAACAATTTATATAGAGGAAATAGGCGTACTTCCTATACTTTTTCAAGGACGTATCTATCAAGCATTGCAAGAAAAAATTTTTTATCGAGTGGGAGGGCAGACCCCTATCCCTTTACGAGTAAGAGTTATTACAAGTAATACGAAGAACGTCATGGAATTAGTCAATGATGGGAAGTTTAGGCAGGATCTCTATTATTCTATGTCTATGTTTTCGTTAACTGTTCCAACGTTAGCTGAACGAAAAGAAGACTTTATCCCTTTAATAGAAGATATAAAAGCCCGTCTAAAACGGACTAATATTCACTTTACTCAGGAAGTGATGGATATCTTTTTAAACTATAATTGGGCTGGTAATGTCAAAGAATTGTATAATGTAATCACATATTTATCATTTATAGGTGAACAAATTATTAAGATTGAGTCACTTCCAATAAACTTAAGGTCGAGGCAAAAGAGTGAAGAGTTTGAATCAATCATTTCCTCTGAGACAAGGAGGAAAGAAATAATCGAAAAAATTGAAGAACATGGATTTTTGGATGAGAGTATAGAAATATTAAAAATCTATAATGATGGCAAAAAAGAACGTACATCCTTTGGGAGACTGACAATTAAAAAGTACCTTGAGGAAAAAGGAATTAATTTGACTGAACAACAACTACGGATACGGCTCGAAATTCTTCAACAACTTGGCCTCTTGATTGTTAGACAGGGAAGAGCGGGCTCAACGATATCACGTAGTGGAGAAGATTTTCTTTACTCATTAGGAACATTTTAAATGAATCGTACAACGGAGTAATATGTCAAAACTCGACAGGCCACCAGTACTTGTCGAGTTTCTTTTATTTGAAAATTTCACAAGATTCTACATACAGTTAATGTAGTTGATGAGTTATTAGGGGGATGAGAATTTTGAAATTATATATTTCCGTAGATATTGAGGGTGTTTCAGGGGTTGTTCATGGAGAACATACCGCAAGAGATGGAAGAGAACATGATAGAGCACGGTTATATATGACAGAGGAGACTAATGCTTGTATTGAATCAGCAATTGAGGCTGGAGTTGATGAAATTGTTGTAAATGATTCACATGGTACGATGAGAAATATTTTACTGGAACGTCTTCATCCGGAAGCTGAACTTATTTCTGGGTCACCAAAAAAGCTTGCGATGGTAGAAGGGATAGATGCGAGTTTTGATGCTGCCATTTTCTTAGGTTATCATACTCGAAATGGTACAAATGGGATTTTAAATCATACTTTTAATGGTAGAGTAGTAAGAAATATTATTATTAATGGGAAAGAATATGGGGAATTTGGTCTGAATGCTGCGGTTGCTGGATATTATCGTGTGCCCGTGATAATGGTAAGTGGGTGTAATTTAGTGGCGGAGGAAGCAGGTAATTTAATACCCAATATTCATTCAGCAATTGTAAAAAAGACGATTAATCGCACTGTTGCTAGAAACCTTAGTCCTTTAAAAGCTCAAAATATTATTAAGCGCGAAACAATCTCCGCAATAAAAAAAAGGTTGGAAATTATACCATTTATGATTGATTCAACAGCACAGGTAGAGTTAAGTTTTTTGCACACAGGGCAAGCTGACATTGCAGAAATTCTTCCATATGTCACAAGAGTAAATCAAATAACAGTTTCATTCTGTTCAAAAAATATTATAGAGGCATATCAAATTATAAGAAGTTTGATAATAATGGCTAGCACAGCTAAGTAGGGTAAAACTAACTTTGTATAAAAGCGTTTGTTCATATAGCCCTTATCTCAGGGCAAGCCCATTTTTCTATTTCCGCTTGCAGTTTTTTGACAAATTCTATACAATACACAATATACTAATTAAAATAAGAAATGACCGTGAAAAGGAGTAGTAGTGGGCTTAGACACGTTTAGAGAGTTGACGGGTGGTGCAAGTCAATCGTTGTTGGTTCATGAACTCGCCTTTGAGTTATAAATGCGAACGAAGGCTCCCAAATGCTTTCAATGTAGTATTTATCGTGTTGTCCGCGTTAAGGATTAATGAAGTGAATGTACGTGTGTACATTAATTTGGGTGGTACCGCGGGAGATATACATATATCCTCTCGTCCCTTTTTTAGGGATGGGAGGTTTTTTTATGCAAAAAAACGTACACAATGGACAGTAGCAATCATACTGCACTTTACGTAGCAAATAGAGGAGGATAAAAAATGGGCTTCAATCATCAAGAGGTTGAAAAGAAATGGCAAAAGCATTGGGAAGGCAATAAAACGTTTAAAACAACAGAAGAAGATGGAAAAAGAAAGTTTTTTGCACTAGATATGTTTCCTTATCCATCAGGTGCTGGTCTTCACGTTGGACACCCTGAAGGATATACGGCTACAGATATTTTATCTAGAATGAAACGCATGCAAGGCTATAATGTCTTACACCCTATGGGTTGGGACGCATTCGGGTTACCTGCCGAACAGTACGCATTAGACACTGGAAATGATCCTGCTGAATTTACTAAGCAAAACATTAATACATTTCGTCGGCAAATCAAAGAACTTGGTTTTTCATATGATTGGGACCGGGAAGTAAATACGACTGATCCTGAATACTATAAATGGACTCAATGGATTTTTATCAAGCTTTATGAAAAAGGGTTAGCCTATATTGATGAAGTTGCGGTTAACTGGTGTCCTGCTTTAGGAACAGTTTTAGCAAATGAAGAAGTAATTGATGGTAAAAGTGAGCGTGGAGGACATCCTGTTGAGCGTCGTCCAATGAGACAATGGATGTTAAAAATTACAGCATATGGAGATCGCTTACTTGAAGATTTAGAAGAATTAGATTGGCCTGAAAGCTTAAAAGAAATGCAACGTAACTGGATTGGTCGATCTGAAGGTGCTCATGTAACGTTTGCTATTGATGGACATGAAGAAAACTTTACCGTATTCACAACACGCCCAGATACATTATTTGGTGCTACTTATGCAGTGCTAGCGCCAGAGCATCAATTTGTTGGAACAATTACGACAGTGCAGCAAAAAGCAGCTGTCCAAGAATACCTTGATAAAGTAAAAACGAAAAGTGATTTAGAACGTACGGATTTGGCAAAGGATAAAACGGGTGTATTCACTGGGGCTTATGCAATTAACCCAGTAAATGGTGAAAAAATGCCAATCTGGATAGCTGACTATGTATTAGCTACCTATGGAACTGGTGCAATTATGGCAGTTCCAGGTCATGATGAACGTGACCATGAATTTGCAGTGAAATTTAAGTTGCCGATTACAGAAGTTGTCGCAGGTGGAAATGTAACAAAAGAAGCATACACAGGCGATGGGGAGCACGTTAACTCGAATTTTCTTAATGGTTTAGGGAAAGAAGAAGCAATAACCAAAATGATTTCATGGTTAGAGGAAAACGGTAAAGGTGAAAAGAAGGTAACTTATCGATTACGTGACTGGTTATTCAGCCGCCAACGTTATTGGGGTGAGCCAATTCCGATTATTCACTGGGAAGATGGTAAGATGTCAGCTGTACCTGAAGACCAATTACCATTAACACTACCAAAAACAACAGAAATTCGACCATCTGGAACAGGTGAATCACCACTTGCGAATATTTCTAATTGGGTAAATGTTGTCGATGAAGCAACTGGTAAAAAAGGTCGTCGTGAGACGAATACAATGCCACAATGGGCAGGTAGCTGCTGGTATTATTTACGTTATATTGATCCAAGCAATAGTGAACAGCTTGCAGATCCTGAAAAATTAAAACGCTGGTTACCAGTCGATATATATATTGGCGGGGCAGAGCATGCAGTACTCCACTTACTATATGCTCGTTTCTGGCACAAAGTATTATACGATATTGGTGTGGTAACAACAAAAGAACCATTCCAAAAGCTATACAACCAAGGTATGATTCTTGGTGAAAACAATGAAAAAATGAGTAAATCCAAAGGGAATGTTGTAAATCCTGATGATATTATTAAAAGTCATGGTGCTGACACATTACGTTTATACGAAATGTTCATGGGTCCATTGGATGCTTCAATCGCTTGGTCTGAAAAAGGCTTAGATGGATCCCGTCGTTTCCTCGATCGGGTATGGCGCTTATTCGTAAACGACAATGGTCAGTTAACAGGGAAAATCACAGGAAATGACCAAGATAATGCACTAGAGCGTGTTTATCATCAGACTGTTAAAAAAGTTACGGAAGATTTCGAAGGCTTACGCTTTAATACCGCCATTTCACAATTAATGGTATTTATTAACGAAGCATATAAAGCTACAAAGTTACCAAAATTATATATTGAAGGTTTTGTAAAGCTTCTTTCACCAGTTGCCCCACATATTGCTGAAGAGTTATGGGAGAAGCTTGGTAATCAGGGAACGATCGCATATGCAGCATGGCCAGCTTTTGATGAAGCGAAATTAGTGGAAGCTGAAATAGAAATTGTAATCCAAGTAAATGGTAAAGTGAAAGCAAAGCTTAATGTTCCAACGGATACTTCTCGAGAAAAATTAGCTGAAATTGCTATGGCTGATATCTCAGTAAAAGAGCAAATTGAAGGGAAAACAGTTCGTAAAGTCATTGCAGTACCAGGAAAATTAGTGAACATCGTAGCAAATTAAGTGATTAACGCACAGGGCTTTTTGTAAGCTTTGTGTGTTTTTTAAAAGATAAGAAAGTATAAAAATTTGAACCTAGTTTTAGTGTCTAGTTCCGGGCGCCATCGGCTCTATGGTATAATCCAAGCCGTCCGGAAGGTAAAGAACAACCTTCCAGCCGGCTTGTCTTATGCTTGACTGCACAGGATGTGCTGATGTCGATGTTCGCCACAGGACGTGGCGGGTTTTAATCGACGCGCCGATAGGCGGGCGCCCTGCGCTTTACTTTCCTAGCATGTTGTATTTAAGTTTTGCTATAATATGACTAACATTAGCGAGAGGAAGGATTTACATGTCTGAAATTGAAATCATTACCCCAGAAGAGCTAAAACAAAAGCTTGAAAAAGGTGAAAAACTTGAAATGGTAGATGTTCGTGAAAATGAGGAAGTAGCAGTAGGAATAATTCCAGATGCAAAACACATTAAGATGGGGGAAATACCTGTAAACTTAGATTATTTTGATAAGGACAAAGAATACATATTCATTTGTCGTTCAGGTCGTCGTAGTGAGAATGTTTGTCACTATCTGAATGAACAAGGCTACAAAGTTCGTAACATGGTTGGCGGAATGCTTGAGTGGACAGGTGCAACGAAGTAGTAATTGACTATAAAAATCTGGGATACTCAATCATGAGGACACCAGATTTTTTTTAATCTGCTCAATAATTAGTATCGCCATTTTCTAACTAGGGCTGTTATTTTTGAATTGGAAAACTTTTTAATGATAATTTATATGGTATGATAAGCTAATTACTTTGTAATTTAGTTAAAATACAATGATGCCACTTATTAATCAATTGATAATATATCATATTAAATGCTAGAAAGGAGGATGAGACATTGTTCCAGGACATCACTATTAATAAATTGTTAGACATCCGGCGCGAAAAAAGGGATCTTATCCTAGTCGATGTACGATCACCATCAGAGTTTAAAGATGCCACAATTCCTGGCAGCATAAATATCCCACTGTTTAATGATGAGGAAAGAGCTGAAATTGGAACTATTTACAAACAAATTAGTGTTCAAGCGGCAAAAGAAAGAGGTCTTGAAATTGTCTCGGCAAAATTACCAAGCTTCATTAAGGAGTTTGCTAAGTTTGAGGGGCAGAAAACTGTATTCTGTTGGCGCGGAGGTATGCGTAGTAGAACAACGGCGACTGTTTTGGATTTAATTGGTATTAAGACACTGCGTCTGCATGGTGGTGTTCGTGCTTATCGAAGTTGGGTAATTGAAACGTTACAAAATATCGAGTTTAAAGCTGAAGCATACATTCTAAATGGCTACACGGGAGCTGGCAAGACTAAAGTTCTTCGAAGGCTTCTAGAGGAAGGACAACCTGTACTTGATTTTGAGGGAATGGCAAACCATAGGGGATCTATTTTTGGACAAATTGGACTTGAGCCTAACAATCAGAAAATGTTTGATGCCCTCCTTGTTGAACAACTCCTTTTTTTGCAGCAATCACCATATGTAGTTTTTGAAGCGGAGAGTAAGCGAGTTGGCAAAGTAGTACTTCCTGCCTTTTTAACCGAAAAGAAAGAACATGGTATTCAATTATTTATTGATATACCATTGGAAGAGAGGGTGCGTAATATTTTAGAGGATTATAGCCCTTGGGAACACAAACAGGAATGTATCGATGCATTTCAAATAATCAAGAATCGTATTCATACACCAATCGCTTCTCAGATTGAAAAGGACCTTAATGAAGGTGAGTTTGAATCGGCTGTTCGTTTACTGCTGGAGTACTATTATGACCCTCGGTATGACCATATGGCGATGAAATATCCAGCTGACCGAAAGATGACAGTAAAGGTACAAAATGTTGAAGATGCGGTAACGAAAGTTCAACAGATTATACAGGGCAAGTTGAACGTCTTTAAATAACTAGTATGATAAAAAACTCACCTATCTTGGTTGGGTTTTTTTAGTAACGATAGTTACAGAAGTTAGAAGAAAATTGTGTATCCCGTACTAGAGTTTACATGTTAAAGAGTGCTTTGTTTATCAATTTAGAATATAATTAGCGTTGCTACTATTACACTTTCTGGGAGTTATCATTTATGAACCAAACATATACAATGAAGGAAAAGATAAAACAAATCTTTATCTTATTGATTCCTATTCTTATCACACAGCTTGGTATGTTTTCAATGGTATTTTTCAATACTATCATGTCAGGTAAGTACAACCCCTCAGATTTAGCAGGTGTTGCGATTGGCTCTTCGATTTGGAATCCAATATTTACAGGTTTAAGCGGAATTCTACTTGCCGTATCTCCGATTGTTGCTCAGTGTTTTGGGGAAAAGAAGGAAAAGGAAATTTCATCAGTTGTTGCTAACGGAATCTATTTAGCTTTCTTTATTGGTTTACTCGTAATTGTATTAGGATATTTTTTATTAGAACCAATCTTGGATGTTATGAACCTACCTTCAAGTGTAGATAACATTGCTCATGATTACTTGGTGGGTCTTAGTTTTGGAATTATTCCACTTTTTATTTTTAACGTATTAAGGTCTTTTATATATGCGTTAGGAATAACA
Source organism: Cytobacillus sp. S13-E01 (assembly GCF_029193815.1). Classification (GTDB taxonomy): domain Bacteria; phylum Bacillota; class Bacilli; order Bacillales; family Bacillaceae_L; genus Bacillus_BV. Next base: position 114,207 of record NZ_JARFVC010000007.1, on the reverse strand, counting down.
CGGATAATTATGGTTATTTTACTTGTTTCACTTCCATTTAATTTTCTATTAAACTATGTGTTGATTTTTGGTCATTGGGGATTCAGAGAACTAGGCGGGGCAGGGGCAGGTTATGCAACCTCGATAACATATTGGATTATTGCGGGAATAACAGCATTCATTATAAAAACACAAGAACCTTTTTCAATCTATAGAGTTTTCTCGAATTTTAAGGGATTTTCAATTGAGAAGAGTAAGGAGATATTGAAAATTGGTGTTCCAATGGGGCTCTCTACTTTCTTTGAAACAAGCATGTTTGCAGTTGTGACAATATTGATCAGTAAGTTTGCAATTACGACGATTGCCGCATACCAAACTGCATTAAATGTAGTCTCTTTTCTATACATGATTCCTGTTAGTATTTCGATGGCTCTGACCGTTTTAGTAGGATTTGAGGTTGGTGCAGGACGCTATAAAGATGCAAAAGTCTACAGCTGGCTTGGGATTTATTTATCTATGTTGATTGCTCTTGTTACTGGTTTATTAGTGGTTCTTTTCCGATATGAAGTTGCAGGATTTTATTCAAATGACCCAGCTGTTATCAGCTTGACTGCACACTTCTTAATTTATGCACTGTTTTTCCAGATTTCCGATGCAATTCAGGCAACAGCTCAGGCTGCATTACGAGGTTATAAGGATGTGAACACAGCATTTGTGATGACTCTCGTTGCCTATTGGCTAATTTGTCTTCCAGTAGGCTATATTTTAGCCCAATATACCAATCTAGGTGCTCCTGGTTATTGGATAGGACTAACAGTTGGATTGCTCACAGCAGGTATCGGGCTGTCTATTAGACTTATTTTTGTCCAAAAGAAGAAATTTATCAGGATCCCTGCTAAAGAGGCAGCTGCTTTTGAATAAGTAGAGAACGAACTTGAAAACAATGGGTTAAAGTGACTGATATCCCAACTATGAATGTACATTTTTAATATAACGATAGTTTTAAGGAGATAGATGGATGAAAAAAATGCTTCAAATCGTCATTATACTAGTAATTTTTAACAGCCTATTATTCTATTTAGGGTGGAATATTTGGGAATGGCTAAAGGTTGCCTTTGGGTTTCAAAGCACTTGGATTTTTTCCCTGATCTATTTCATCATTTCATATTCATATCTTATTGCAAGGGGTGGCAAATATCTTTCGTTTTTCCGTCCAATAGGATCGATATGGTTTGGGGTTATTCAGTATGGATTAGTGATATTTCCGATCGCTAATATTTCTGTTTTCCTTCTCCATTTTTTACCGATTGCATTAGAAAATATAATTTTTTGGACTGGCATAGTAGTAATACTTTTATTATTTGTTATTTTCACATATGGAATATTTAATGCTTACAGTACGGTTGTGAGAAAGTATCAGATTACAGTTCCTAAAAAACATGGTACTAGAAATTCCCTTCGAGTCGCTGTTGCTTCTGATATGCACTTTGGGAGGTTATCAGGAGTATCTCATGTAAAGCGTTTAGTTCGGAATGTAAATGATATAAAGCCTGATATCATTCTTTTACCAGGCGATATTATTGATGATGAACTTAAGCCTTTCGTGGAAAAGCAAATGGGGCTGATAATGAGGGAATTGAAAGCTCCCCTTGGTGTTTATGGTGTTCTTGGCAACCACGAATATTATGGTGGAGATCTATTTGCATTTAGTGAAGAAATGAAAAAAAATAATATAACTATTTTGATGGACGAAGTTGTAACAATTGAGAAGACGTTTTACCTTGTAGGCAGAAATGACAAAACGGACAGAAAAAGAAAGTCTTTTAATAATCTACTTGAGGGTATAGGTAACTCGTTGCCTATTATAGCAATGGATCACCAACCATTTGAGTTAAGACAAGCTCAAGAGAACGGGGTTGACATTCTATTATCAGGACACACACATAGGGGGCAGATGGTTCCAAACCATCTTATAACTAGAAAAATGTATGAATTAGATTGGGGCTATCTAAAAAAAGAACAGCTCCATGCATTTGTATCATCAGGATTTGGATTTTGGGGTCCACCTATTCGTATAGGTAGCAGATCGGAAATATTGCAGATTGATGTTGATTTTGTTTAACTGAGAAAAATTTTCTCTATAATAACAAAGTAGGGCGTAAATTTTACAATAAAATATAAAGGGAACCGTATTGTTGATCTTGGTTCATCGTTAAACCGAATTTTTCAAATTAGAACATAGAGGAGAGAATGAATTGAAATTACAATCTAAAAAAATTATCCAAATCGTAAGTAGTGATTTTGAAGATTTGGAGTTATGGAAATAGCCCGTAAAACCACGCGGGCTTGCCCCGTGGAGTGAGTCAGGGTATCCAGTTTTACGGCTACGAGAAGAAGGTGCGACGGTCCATATTGTGGGGAAAGAAGCGGGAGAAAAATACGTGGGAAAATATGGTGTTCTAATTATTTCAGACCTAGCCTTTACTGACATTGATCCAAATGAGTATGATGCTATATTAGTGCCAGGGGGTTGGTCACCAGATCTGTTAAGAAGATCTGGTGATGTGTTGGATATGGTAAGAACAATGAATGAACAGCAAAAGCCAATAGGTCAAATCTGTCATGCGGGCTGGGTGTTGATCTCAGCTAAGATCCTTCAAGGTAAAAAAGTAACAAGCACACCCGGTATAAAAGACGACATGACAAATGCAGGAGCAATTTGGTTGGACGAAGCTGTTGTTGTTGATGGACATCTAATCTCTAGCCGTCGTCCACCTGATTTGCCCGATTATATGAGGGAATTTATTAAAGTATTAAGTAAATAAAATATAAAGAAGAAATCCTTAGACCAAAAAGTAATATTGGATTAAGGATTTTTCTCTTACTGTTCATTTGGAAATAACATTTGTATGCAAGGAAAAGAAAATCCTTGATTATTACCCATGAAAGAGTGATAATAAGATTTATTCCTTGCTTAAGGGGCAGTTAGTCCAAAATAATTAAAGGTTCACTTATATTTAAAAATTAGGAGATGTCGAAATGAAAGTTGTAAAGTTTGGTGGTACATCATTAGCTTCAGCAGAACAAATTAGGAAGGTTTTTGATATAGTTCGATCAGAACCTAGTCGAAAAGTTATCGTTGTATCAGCTCCTGGGAAACGATATCCCGAGGATATAAAGGTTACTGATTTATTAATCGCATGTGCGAACCAAATTTTACAAAATGAAAAAGCAGAAAAACTAGTCGATGCCGTTATTCAAAGATACTCTGATATAGCTACAGAGCTTAATCTTTCTGATTCTATTATAGAAAGAATTTATAGTGATTTAGTAAGTGTATTAAATAGTGACAAAAGTAATCCAACAAAGTATTTGGATGCTGTAAAGGCAAGTGGTGAGGATAATACTGCTAAATTATTGTCTGAGTATTTTCAGCAAATGGGCGAAGAAGCACACTACGTAAATCCAAAAGAAGCGGGGTTATTTGTGAGTGACGAGCCTGGAAATGCTCAAGTGTTACCAGAATCATATGATCGCTTATTTGCACTACGTGATCGTTTTGGTATAGTCATCATACCAGGATTTTTTGGTTATAGCATGAAGGGTGACATTATTACCTTTTCACGCAGTGGCTCTGATATTACTGGATCTATTTTAGCAGCGGGAGTTAAAGCAGACCTATATGAAAACTTTACGGACGTTGATGCGGTCTATTCTGTAAATCCAAGTATTATTCAACACCCAAAGGAAATTCGTGAATTGACATATCGTGAAATGCGTGAATTATCTTATGCTGGATTTTCTGTTTTTCATGAGGAAGCACTTATTCCGGCATTCCGTGCGGGCATTCCCGTAAAAATAAAAAATACTAACAACCCATCTGCACCTGGAACCAAGATAGTGAATGAAAGAGATAACCAAAATGGACCTGTCATTGGAATTGCTAGTGATAAAGGATTTTGTAGCATTTATGTCAGTAAATACTTAATGAACAGAGAAATAGGGTTTGGGCGAAAGCTGCTACACATCCTAGAAAAGTTTGGTTTGTCCTATGAGCACATTCCTTCAGGTATCGATGACTTATCAATCATACTAAGACAAAAACAGATTGATAGAGAAATGGAACAAACAATAATAGATATAATCAAACATGAGCTTCTTGCAGATGAGGTCAAATTCGAACATAACCTTGCCCTTATCATGGTGGTAGGTGAAGGAATGCGACATAATGTTGGAACAACTGCTAGAGCTGCAAAGGCATTGGCGCAAAATGGAATAAACATTGAAATGATCAATCAAGGATCCTCAGAAGTAAGTATGATGTTTGGCGTTAAAGAGATCGATGAAATACGAGCTGTTCAAGCTTTATATGAAGAGTTTTTTGTACGGGTTTTGGTTAGGTAGCTGTGGAGTATCACATTATTATTAAGTCTAATTGATTTTAATAAAAAATCTTGAATAGTCGACTGAAACAAATACTTTAGATTGACTTGATTTTTAAATATTAAATATCACTGTACTAAACAAATCCCTCTGTCACAAGGTTGGCTTCAAAAAGGAGGAAGGTTACCCTGTGACGGAGGTTATTACCTTGTTATTCGTGTTTCGAGGTACATAACGGAAAATTGACATTAGAAATGGCATACGAATCGACGTATGCCATTTTCCTTTTATATAGGGATTTATAATACCACTTATAGTAAAATAAAACCACTAATGACAAAATAAATTTAAAGGACAATGCTTGTTGGACACTCAAAATTAAGTGTCAATTGGGATGCCAATTCTTACACATTTCCATATAAATCAGAAGTCATCTCCTAAATTTAGTAACCAGTGATCGTTAAAATAAGAGGAGATTTTCCGGTTAAACTGCGTAATAAGGATTGGTTCGGGGTATATAAGCGGAGGTTTTCCGCTTAAGCAATGCAAAATGATCCATTTTGACGTTTTTTGTGGAAATAGTCGGAATCCTTCCGCCTATTTAAGCTATTTTAAGTGCTATTTCGTAATTAAGAGAAATTTCTCCGCTTATTTATTAAACCATGCTGATTCCCTCATCTCTTGGTTCTTGAGGGTTCGCTCTATATTTTTATTTATGGGTGTCAAAGAGATGTCAAATATGTTGTCAGATTGCACGCCTTTTTCATTGTAATTTATAGGACTTCCACCTCAAAACGGAACCCTTTAGCAAAAGAAACACCCGTTATTTTGAGGTTATTGTGGACTATTTAAGGTTTGGGAGAAGTGAAATTATACTTCTGCCGATTTCCATATCAAAAAGATTGGAAACTGCATCTATCCACAGACACTTCATTGCCTTTTCTAGCGATGCTGGAAATGTTGGACGATCGAAGTCTTCTTTCGAGAGGTCAACCAATATCTGAAGTTTGGAAATTCCCAGGATTTTGACGCCCAAATTAGCCATGTGACCACCACCTATATCCTCTATGTGTTTCTTGCCAATTTTCGCAGGATCAATGATTATGAGACACTTGGAGGCCTATTTTGAACATGTCAAAGACGAGATGATTAGCCGAAAGGTTATGGGATATGTTCGAGGAGCTTCTGCAGGTATTGATCACGGCAGGTAGCAGACTCTGGAACGGTCGACATCAAAGAGTTCAAAAACTCCCCAGAATATTAATTTCTAAAGGGAGCTATTTGAAGAATCATATTTAGGTAAACAATTATTTCAAAAGGATAAAGCTGCATAGGCAATTAAAATGGAATAATAGACAAGCCTTATATAACAAGGGTTTAGGCAGGATTATGAGTTAGAAAATCCTGTTTATTAAGGGTGCGAAACTCAAGTTATTTATTCTTTACCCCTTTTGTGTGATTTAAATAACATTAAAATTTGGAATTTAACGGTAGAATTAAATTTAAACTTACCTTAAGAACGGTTTGGGTAAAATTGGCGATAGATAAGGAGCATTATAATTGAAATTTCCACAATTAGAAATTGCACACATGAAACCAAGAGTACCAATTATGCAAGGAGGAATGGGGGTTAGGGTTTCTTTAAGTGGTCTAGCTTCATCCGTTGCAAATGCTGGTGGAATCGGGATTATTTCCGGAACTGGTATTCCTATTGAGGAACTAAGGTCCCATATTCGTAAGGCAAGAGAACTAACCAAAGGCATTGGATATATCGGGGTAAATGTTTTATTTGCAATGAGCGACTTTGCAGAAACGATTAAAGCTGCAATGGAAGAAAAAGTAGATTTCATTATTTCCGGAGCAGGTATATCTCGAGATATGTACAGCTGGGGGAGGCAGTATAATGTTCCTGTAATATCAATCGTTTCATCAGCTAAATTAGCCAAAATGTCACAAAGATTAGGAGCATCGGCAGTAGTAGTAGAAGGATTTGAGGCTGGAGGCCACTTAGGAACGCAGAGGCCCCTATTTGATATTTTACCCGAAGTAGTAGAAACGGTTGATATCCCTGTTATAGCTGCTGGTGGTATAATAACTGGACAAGATATAGCTAAAGCCCTAAGAATGGGAGCTTCAGGTGTCCAAATGGGTACTCGATTTGTAGCAAGTGTAGAGTGTGATGCACCAAGTGCTTTTAAACAAAAATATATTGACTGCAAAGATGGTGATACTGTTTTAGTAACGACTACAGTTGGACTTCAAGGCAGAGCAATCCGTAATAGTTTTACAGATAGAATTAGCGGAGGCGGAAAGCTGAAAATAGATCATTGCTACAATTGCCTTAAAAATTGTTCTTATCGTTTTTGTACATTAGATTCATTGGTAAAGTCTATCGATGGAGATGTGGAGAATGGATTAGTTTTTGCGGGTTCTAGAGTTCATGAAATAAATGAAATTCTACCAGTTCAAACCATTATCGATAATATAACGAAAGAGTACGGGGAAACATATAATTGTTGAAAATGATACCATTCCGATAAGACAGCTCGAAAGATAATTATTTATGTATACAAGAAGACCTTTGTAAAAATGGTGACGTTCAGATGAGGCTCCTAGATAAATTCAGGAGCTTTTTGGTTTAATTTTGTTTTCCAAAAAATACTATAAATACTCCAAACCTTTATATATCAACACTTTCGCTTCTTGCGAACTTGATACTCTACTATGAAAGAGGATAGAATAGAGAAAGAGATAAATAGATTAACTTTCAACAATAATCCTGTAATAAGAGAAGTATAATATTCTCGAGATTTAAAGGGTTTTTATCAAATTATTAGAATTTGTAAGTAATAAATTATTTGGGGTGATAAGCTTGTCATTTTCATTTATTCATGCTGCTGATATCCATCTTGACAGTCCGCTAACAGGACTGGAGCAATATGAGGGGGCGCCAGTTGATAAAATTCGTAGTGCTACACGAGATGCGTTTAAGAATTTAGTAGATACAGCTATTGAGAGACAGGTTTCATTTATCATTATTGCTGGTGATTTATATGATGGTGACTGGAAGGATTATAATACTGGCTTGTTTTTTTCAAGTCAAATGGTTCGCTTACAAAAAGAAAAGATTAAAGTATTCTTAATCCGTGGAAACCATGATGCAGCTAGTTTAATAACTAGGGAATTAAAGCTTCCTGATAATGTTATAGAGTTCTCTGTTTTGCAAGCAGAAACACATGTACTTGATGACCTAGGAATTGCGATTCATGGACAAGGCTTCGCCTCACGATCTGTTGAAGAAAACCTCGTTAACAACTACCCCAGACGTAAAGAAGGATATGTGAATATTGGTATTCTACACACAAGTGCGACCGGCCGAGAAGGGCATGAAAATTATGCACCATGTTCAATTGATGATATGAGGGAAAAAGGATATGACTATTGGGCATTAGGTCATATTCATTTACGTGAGATTCTTCATGAAAAAGAACCTGTTATTTTATTTCCTGGTAATATTCAAGGGAGACATAGTAAGGAAACAGGTGATAAGGGTTGTACTCTAGTATGTGTCTGGGATGGGGCAATCGAATCTATTACTCATCTCTCACTTGATGTCCTACGATGGGAGCTTTGTGAAGTTGATGCAAGCGAAGTGGATAGTCTTGATGAGCTAATCGATGAAGCACGAATATCGTTAGAGAGAAAACTCCAAGAAGTAAATGGCCGATTTTTGGCAGTGAGATTTCGAATTCATGGTGCAACTAGAGTACACCAGGAGCTTATCGTAGACAAAGACCATTTTATCAACAATATTAGATCAATTTCTTTAGAAGTTGGTCTAGGAGACATTTGGGTTGAAAAGGTTAAGATTGAGACTTCACGTCAGGTTAATGTCGAGGAATTAAAGGCTCAACATACACCTGTTGCTGTCATATTAGACTTTATCAAGGAGATAGCAACGGATGAGGCCACTTTAAAAGAATTACTATTAGAGTTCCAAGATATTCACCAAGCCATGCCATACGAATTGCGACACGGTGAAGATGGATATAATTTTAATGACTCTGACTTGATTAAGAAACGGTTAGATAATGTGGAGGATTTGATCCTTTATTATTTAACGAAGACGGAGGTGGAAGGATAAAGTGAGATTTGACTCTTTAACTTTACGTGCATTCGGTCATTTTACAGATTATGATCTATTTTTTGAGCAAGCCAAGAACTTCCATCTTATATACGGACCTAACGAGGCCGGTAAAAGTACAGCACTAAGGTCTATCACACATTTCCTTTATGGATTTCCACAGCAAACGAATGATTCCTTCCTTCATAGTAATGCCAAACTGCGAATTGAGGGTCAATTGAGTAATTCAAAGGGTGACACATTGCAGTTTATTCGTCGAAAAGGGAATAAAAATACGGTGCTTGATGTCACTGGAGAACCCCTTACTGAAGATTCAGTCAACCAGTTTTTAAACGATATTTCAGAAAAACACTTCTTAAATATGTTTGCTCTTGATCATGTTCGTCTTCGTGAGGGAGGAGAAAGTCTACTTCAAAGTGGAGGTAATCTAGGGGAAAGCATATTCTCTGCTGCTTCAGGGATTAGTGTATTACGTAAGGTGTTTGAAGAGCTAGAGAAAAAATCAGGAGATCTCTATAAAAAAAGAGGATCTGCACCTGAACTTAATAAATTACTAAAAGAAGAAAAAGAGTTGAAAAAGGAAATAGCCGACTATCAGTTAAAAATTCAAGCATGGAAAGAAATTGAAAGAAAATATAACGAGGGCAGACAAGAAATTGAAGAAATGATCAAGCTGATGAAGGTATTGCGGAGTAAACAAGAGAAGCTTCAACGAGTAAAGCTATCCATGCCCAAAATTGCTAGACAAAGGGATCTAATACAAAAAACTTCTGAGCTTGGAGAAGTTCCAATTTTACCAGATGATATTGAAGAACTTCGTAAAGTAAACCAACAAAGGCTTGAAAATGGTAGAAAAGAAAAGAAGAAAGCTGAAGACAATTATCGAGATTTAGAAAAAGAACGAATTGAGATCAAGATTCCAGAAGGTCTACTTGAACAAGCAACGATAATCGATTCCCTATACCGGGAGGTCCAAAGCTATCAAAATAATGTAGAACAGATTCCTAGATTAGAAGGGGAAAGAAAGCTACTAGAAGATAGAGTCCTTTCCTTGATGAAAGATATTGATTCGTTACATGCGGATATCAACAACATCGATATGTACCGCTTGTCAGCAGAAAAAAAGGAAACAATTCGTGAACTATGTAAACAAAAGCCCTTACTTGATCAGGCCTTTGAACAAAATGAAAATGATAGAAAAGAAATTGAAAAAGAGCTACAATCCAAAGAAGAAGAGCTTAATTTAATCCCTAATCATCCTGATATCGAAGAACTAGAGCTCGTAATTGATACTGTAAAGAGAGCAGGGCTAATAGAGGAAACACTCAAAACTCTCATTGCTGAGAACGAACTGAAGGAACAACAAATAAAAGAAGAAGTTAAGCAGCTCCAACAATGGAGTGGAACATACAAGGAGCTAATGAATGTTAAGGTTCCAGGATTGTCTGAAACGATAAAAAAATTTGAACAGGAACGTTCCGTCCTACTGCAAAAACTGCAGAAAACGCGAGAACTAATAATTAGTCAAAAAGAATCGATTGAAATTCATGAAGAAGGAATTCGTAAACTAGAATCTATGACGGAAATACCATCTGAAGAAAAGCTTACTACTGTTCGAACTCGTCGTGACCATGGATGGCAACTGATTCGTACAAAGCTTCAAAAGGGTAGCTGTGATGAACAACTTGTTGATTTTTCAAAGGGCCAGGCAATTGAAACTGCCTATGAAGATAGTGTTCGAGATGCCGATCATATAGCAGATAAAATGAGAATCGAAGCGGCAAAGGTTGGGGAAAAGAACAAAAGATTATCTGATATTGAAAGTTGTAAAAGTAAGATTACTGAACTAGAACATGAGGAAAGCAGTTTACTAGAAGAAGTTGCAACATGGGAAGCTTCATGGTATGAGCTTTGGAAGCCATCAACTATAATCCCTTTAACGCCTGAAGAGATGAGAGAATGGTTAGTAAAGTATGGGCAAATAAAAGGGATGGTTCAGGAATATGAGAAAGCACAAGTAACCATACGAGAGTTAGAAAGTAAAAAACTACAGTATAAGCACACGTTAATCTCAGCCCTGTCACTTTTTGTAGATATTAATGAAGATAAAACAGTGGATGAGTTGTTAAGAATCGCTGAAAAACATCAGAAGCGAATCCAAGATGATTTGAACAAACGTAAAGGACTCTTAGATGGTATTTCTGGAATAAGGCATAAGGTAAATAATATTGCGTTGAAAAATACAGAAATCGATAGAAAAGTGAGTAATTGGAGTGATGAATGGATAAAAGTAACCCAAGGCACAAACATTGCGGAAATCACTTCTGTTAATGTTGCCGAAAGCTTACTAATTAAATATGAAAATTGTTCTCAAAGCTATGATAGCCTAAAGAGAGTTGAAAAAGAGCAAGAATCTTTAAAAAAGCAAATCACTTTTTTTGAAAATAAAGTGAAAGCTGTTATTCAACATGTATCAACAGATACAGATGATCAAAATGCTGATATTGTAGTGAATCAATTAAATGCAACACTCCAACAGGCTCAGCAGGATATAGTAAAAATAAATGAAATAAATATTCAGCTAAAAAAGCTTCAATCAAGTAGTAAGGATGCAATAGAAGAGATTGAAGATGCAAAAACGATTCTAAAGGGCTTAATGAAACAAGCAAATTGTAACGATATTGAAGAATTAGAACTAGTTGAAAAATCCTTTAAACTCAAGCAAGAATACGAAAATAAAATTCTAGTAATTGAGGAAGAGCTGCTCCAGATTGGTAGTGGTCAGTCTTTAAAAGACTTAATTGAAGAAGCTGATAGTATTGAACATGATAGTCTTGAAGTGGAATTAGAGGAAATTAAGCGTGAGCTAGATGAGATTGAATCAACCCGCTCACAACGCGAACAGGATCATGGTGTTGTTAAAAAAGAGTACGAAGAGAAGATTCAAGGAAATAATACGTCATCTGTGTTGGCAGAGCAAAAGAAAGCTAGTATTTTGGCACAGCTTGCAAACGTCACAGATCAATATATTCAGTTAAAACTAGCTTCTAACCTTTTACAAAAGGGGATAGAGCACTATCGTAATAAAAACCAAGACCCAATTTTAAAAAGTGCTAGTAACCTATTTGCAAGGTTAACGCTGCAATCTTTTACAGGATTAATAGTGGATTATGATGAGAAAGACCAACCAATATTAATGGGTGTTCGTGCCAATGGTGACAAAGTATCAATTGATGGTATGAGTGATGGAACTACAGATCAACTCTATTTATCACTACGAATAGCCAGCATCGAAATATATGCAAATGAAAACGAACCAATTCCATTTATCGTGGACGATATCCTCGTTCACTTTGATGATATTCGTTCAAAAGAGACTCTCAAAATTTTACTAGAATTATCAAAGCAAACCCAAATTATTTTCTTTACTCACCATTCTCGTCTAGTTGATATTATGAAGGAAATAGCATTAGATAATGAGTATCAGCTGACTGAACTTAATAGTAGTGAAACGATAATGGTATAATTATTAAAAGACGAAATCTTATGGTTTCGTCTTTTAATTTCGAATAATACTCATGTTGTAATTTAACCAAAGGAAATATAATTGGTGGAAAAATCAGAAAATAAATGGTATGCTTATATTGAATTTTATGGAAAAAAGTCAGTACTAGAAAGAATAATCACTAGAAAAAATAATCACTAGAAAAAGGTGATAGTATGTTAAACCTTCGGTACAGATGGGAACCTTTTTTGAAGTATGGACAAAGTTTTGAGACGGAAAAAAACAAGATTATTTATCGACAGGGTGAAACTGGAAGAGGTTTTTATTACTTAAGTAAAGGAGAAATGAAAATCACTCTTCTATCGGATAAAGGGGATGAACGTATCATAAATGTCGTTCCGCCAGGGATGTTATTTGGGGAGCATGGTGTCCAGCAGGAACCCTATTTAACTAGTGCGATAACAACATGTCCATCAACCATCTATTACTTTTCAGACGAGGTAATGGCAGCTATTTGTAAAGAGCATCCAGATGCAGCTCCAATTTACACAGATTCGTTAATATATAAGTTTAGAATACTTGCAGAAATTATTTCTTTAATTGATAGTCCAGTTGAACAACAAATGGGATATTATTTACTAAAGCTTGTGGAGGAGAATGGAAATGTTCCGATGAATCAAACAGCTTTAGCAAAGTACATTGGAACATCCCGTATAACCGTCAATAAAGTACTTCAGAAGTGGAAACAGCTAGAATACATAAAGCTTAGCAATCGCAAAATAGTGATTATAGACACTGATAAGATACGTGCAATTGCAAATAAAATTGGAGATGCTTAACTATAAATATTCTGCTGTACCAGATTTCTCAAGAAATCTGGTTTTTTAATATAATATTTTCTGTTTTTTATCTCGATAATGCCCGCCGCTTGCCATTTCTTTAAAACTTTATAAACGGTAACTCTCGTGAGACCTGTACAGCTTGCCAAATCTTGTTGATATAAGGGAACCTCGTAATTTTTAAACTCGTCACAAATGTTTTGTAGGAGTAATGCTATTTTTTGCTCAGATGTAAGCGCATTCAAGTTTATTCCGTCCAATAGAATTCGCATTTTATGTATAACGGTGCGAGAAAACTGTTTAAATAGCTCTGGATGTATTGTAATTAATTTTTTAAATTCTTCACATGAAAAATGATAGACGACAGAATCCTTAACAGCTATTGCCGTCGTAAAATGAGTTCGTTGATCCAACGCTTGAACACCTAATAGTTGGTTAGGTACAACAATATTTAGCATTCTTTCTTTACCTGTTACAGTTGCAGTAACAATCCTTACTAAACCTTTATGAAGAAAATAAAAGCCATCTCCACAAGTTCCTTGTTTATAAATAAACCCTTTTCGCTTTACGAACTGTCGCGTTCCGAACTTTAAATATTCCTCCCAATTAAAAACACTTTCATAAAATGTAACCATACCATGACCCCCCTTGATATTACTGGATGCATTAGCACAGATAGTAAGTTTTGTTTACCAATCTAAACTTTATTTATTAACTATAATCATAGTTTATCTTGTAACAAATTTCTATAATAGTTTTCACTATTGCGACTATTTTAAATATTAAAACCAAAAATACGTTAAATACCTTACACTTTGCGCCAAAATATACTATCACAATTTAGTTAAGAACTTTCAAATAATTATTCTTTAAGGAGGTATTATATGGTAACTTGTACAGGTGCTCACTACATTGAAGCAGTAAAAAAACGTAAACCAGAGGTGTTTTGACGATAAAGGAACAACGATTTACATCTTCAGGATCTATATTTGTTTCATTAGCCCTTACGTTTTTTTATTAAAATAACTCAACTTTCGCACCAATAAAATAATAGTTGTTAATCGTTGGTAGTATTGAGCTTAGAGTCTATGGAAGCTATAGAAATTGAAGGTGTATAGTAAGGGGTGTAATTGAAGTAAGGACATGAATAATATCTTTACTTAAATAAACAGTAATACTATAATGGTATGTAAGAGGGGTGAAAAGGGTATACTATAAAAATTATAAGGAGAATGTCAGTGTTATCATAGAAGTATGAAGTTAATCAATACTACTTGTAGTTAAAGGGAGGATTAATACAAATGGCTTACCAACCAAAGTCTTATCGCGAAGATTCCTATGTTTCATTATCCCAAAAGTCTACTTTAACTTCAAAAGGACAAGTTACCATACCACAAAAAATTAGAGAAGCAATTCACGCTAGTACAGGTGACCAAATTGAGTTTACTTTAAATGAATCAGGTGAAGTAATTTTAAAAGCTATTAAGAAGGATTCATTACTTTCTCTATTCGGATCTATGCCGTCTAAAGAGGAAACGGTACTTGAATGGGAAACAATAAGACGTAGAGCTAGGGACGAGAAAACACAAGGAGATCCTCTGTAAAAAATTTGAAGTGAGGTTTTATATTTTATGAGTACTCAGGAATTTTACGCAGATACTAATCTAATAATTCGTTTTCTTACAAATGATGATCCAGTCCAATCACCTATCGCATTAAAAGTTTTCAAAGAGGTTGTTAGTGGGAAAATAACCTTAATACTTACATCACACATTGTTGCAGAATGTTGCTGGGTACTTGAATCTTTACGTTATAAATATACACCGAAGGAAATTGGTTCAAAGCTTTCACAAATCATAGAGTCCCCAGGAATCAAAGTGGATGAAAAAGAATTACTACTATCTTCACTTGAAGCCTATCATTCTATGAATGTGGATTTTATAGACGCTTATTTATCGACTTTAGCATCCAAAAATCAAAAAAGCATTATTACATGGAACAAAAAGCATTTCAAACGATTACCAGGAGAATTTTATTCCCCTGAAGAAATAATTGAATCTAATGATTAAACTAGATTTAGAGACTAATTGTCTCTTTTTTTGTCTTTTTATGATTTAATTATTGGATACTTGGACATCTAAAGGCAGTGTATTCAAAAATTATCGTTTATCTCGTTTCAGCGACAATGGCTAAAAGGAAATTTACCCTTAGATTTGCTCTCGGAAATAGCTGACATCTTAAAAAACTACGGAAGATTCCACGGGATAAGTCTGTCTGATTTTGGATAATCCACATTCGTGATTTACTATAATCATCGTTCAAATGGCTATTTATACTATTTTGACTATTTTAAATATTAAAACCGAATTTACGTTAAATACCTTACAGTTATCCTCGAACTAAAGTATTACAATTCAGTTAAGAAATTTAAAAACTATTCTTGAGGAGGTATTGTATGGGAATCCGTACAGGTGCTGATTACATTCAAGCTGTAAAAAAACGTCAACCGGAGGTATGGTTGTCAGGTAGAAGAATTACGAACATGTTTGATGAGGTTGTCTTTAAACAGCCGATTCTTGAGATTGCAAAGTTGTATGATATGCAGCATGATTCTGAATTCCAGGAGAAGATTACTCATATTTGTGAGGAAACTGGTGAAAGAGTTAATAACGCGTTTTTGGTACCTAAGAGCTTTGATGACTTAAAACGACGAAGAGCGGTTTTTGAGGCTTTTGCAAAGGCAACCTTTGGCTTAATGGGTAGAACACCTGACTTTTTAAATGTAGTTGTAACGTCTATGTATTATAATTCCTGGTTCTTTGAAAAATACAATAAGGATTGGGCCGAAAATGTTCGAAATTATTATAAATACCTTCGTGATAATGATTTATTTTTAACACATGCAATTATTAATCCTCAAAATGACCGTAGTAAGACGTCACACCAGCAAAACGATACCTATACTCATTTAGGGGCCGTAAAGGAAACTTCAGAAGGGTTAGTAGTAAGAGGGGCAAAAATGTTAGCAACACTCGCACCTATTACAGACGAAGTTATTATCTATTCCTTCCCAGGCTTTGCTCCGGGAGATGAGAAATATGCACTAGCTTTTGCAATTCCGATCGAAACTCCGGGCCTTCGTATCATTTGTCGTGAGCCGATGCAAGATGGCACACGTTCTTTATATGATCATCCGCTTGCATCAAGATTCGAGGAAATGGATGCTTTATTAGTTTTTGATGATGTTGTCGTTCCATGGGACAGAGTCTTTTTATATAACAATGTCGAAGCTGCTAATAAGCTGTATCCAATGACTGGAGCAGGACAACAACCAGCACATCAATCTGGAGTAAGAGGCTTGATAAAGCTTCAATTTGCTACAGAGGTTGCGATGAAAGTAGCTGACACTATCGGTGTAGATGGATATTTAAATGTACAAAATGACCTAGCTGAGTTAGCTCAGTCAGTGGAATCTATTAGAGCATTACTTAATGTTGCAGAATATGAGCATACGTTTACTGAATATGGCGAGGCTATGCCAGATTATGTAGCACTCGAAACAATTAGAGGGCTATTACCAAAAATGTATCCTAGGGCAATTGAGGTCATGCAAATTGTCGGTGCAGGTGGTTTATTGATGTCGCCAACAGGTGCTGACTTTAATAATGAGGCATTAAGAGATGAAATAGATAAATATTATGTAGGTCGAGAAGGAATATCCTCACTAGAAAGAGTTAGTGTCTTTAAGTTAGCATGGGATCTATGTGGAGAGGCATTTGGTCAACGCTTGCTTCAATATGAGCGCTATTACACTGGTGACCCAATACGTAAAAGAGGGATTTTCTACAACAATTATAAGCGTCAACGTTCACTTGATTTAGTTGATGAAGCATTAAAAGTAAGTGTTTTAGAGAAAAAAGTTAATAATTAGTTGGGTTACACCATTGAGAGGAGACGGATGACTTGGAAGCACATTTTGATACTTCTTTAACATTGCCCTGCTCAAATATTGCAATAGGTGCTTTTGATGGGGTCCATCAGGGTCATCAAACTGTGATTAAGCAGGTTGTAGAAAGAAGTAAAATTCTTCAAGTACCTAGTCTGGTTTATACATTTGATCCTCCACCTCGTGTGTATTTCCAGGGAGCGAGTATATTAACTCCTATTACTGAGAAATTATCTAAACTAGAAAAACTTGGAGTGGATCATGTAATCGTTGCAAGTTTTAATCAATTATATGCCAAAAGAAGTGCCAATCATTTTATCGGATGTCTATCAAAACTTAATCCTATTGAAATTGTAGTCGGAGAAGACTTCAGATTTGGCAAAGACCGGGTGGGAGATATCACGTTACTTGAACAATATTTTAAGGTTAGAGTTACTCAACCGGTATGTTGTTCTATGGGCAATCGAATTTCATCTACAAGAATACGTCAATTGATATCAAATGGAGATATTCATCTATCCAACTCTCTTCTTGGCTGGCCTATAGGAGAATAGAAATTTAGTAGGAAAGGAGAAAGATAGAATGAAATTATTAGGTATTTCGGGAACAATTATAGGCGCAAAAACAGGAATTGTAGTTAAAAAAGTTCTGGATGAAGTTAAGCAAAAATATCCAGATATCGAGGTTGAATATCTAGACATGATGAATTATGATGTGCAATTTTGTGATGGACGCGACCCAGCAAATTATTCTGAAGATACGAAAAAGGTTATTGAGATTGTTTCTTCTGCTGATTTCTATATTATTGGAACACCAATTTTTCAGGGATCTATTACTGGTGTGTTGAAAAACTTATTTGACTTAATGAATCCGCTTACATTAAGAGGCAAAGTAATGGGATTTGTTGCAAATGGAGGTACTTATCAACATTATTTAGTTATTGAAAATCAATTAAAACCAATTGCGGGTTTCTTAAGGGCCTATGTAGCACCAAGTTATGTTTATGTAAATGGTGATCATTTCAATCAAAAAAATGAATTAGTTGATCCTGAAGTTTTAAATAGAATATCCAATTTGGCAGAAGAAGTTGTTCACATGCAAAAAGCATTAAAAGTGAATCATGCTGAGGTAACAGATTAAACACAATTTAAAAATTGAAGGGAGTTTTATATTATGAAAAGTAAATTTCTACCTATCAACCTAATGAAATTTATTGAGGAAAATAAGGATCAGCTTAAGCCACCTGTAAATAACAAGCTCGTTTGGAAGGATGCAGAATTAATGGTCATGTTGCTTGGCGGGCCGAATAAAAGGCGTGATTTTCATGTAGACCCATCAGAAGAAATTTTCTATCAATTACAAGGAAGTTGTTACGTAGAAGTGATTAATGGTGAGGGGAAACGTGAAGTTGTTGAAGTCAAAGAAGGAGAGATGTTCCTACTTCCAGCTGGTGTACCTCATTCTCCACACCGAGTAGCCGATACAATTGGATTAGTTATCGAACGAAATAGAGCAGATGGAGAGCTTGAGGATTTCGTATGGTTTTGTGATGAATGCGACCATGAAATGCACAGAGTTACCATTCAACTAACAAATATTGAAGTACAGGTTAAGGAAGCAATTGCTGGATTTAACGGTAGCTTAGAGCTTCGAAAGTGCAAACATTGTGGAAATGAAATGCCTCCTGAAGCGAGTGAATGGCAATGCGAGTAGATTTTCATACTCACATCATTCCAGAGAACTTCACAGAGCTTACTGAGCAATTAACAGGGGAAAGATGGCCTACACTAGAACGGACTTGTGCATGTGGAGCTAATATTATGGTTGCCGGCAAGGTGTTCCGTGAAGTCACAGACCAAGTATGGAGTCCAGAGAAACGAATTTATGATATGGAACGAGAAGGTGTTGACATACAAGTCTTGTCTCCTATTCCTGTAACTTTTTCTTATTGGGCACCTGCTAAGGAAGCCGAACTGCTAGCACGTATTCAGAATGATTTTATAGCAGAGACAGTAAAGCAGCATCCAACAAAATTCATTGGTTTAGGAACGGTACCAATGCAGGATGTTAATGTCGCTATTCGTGAGATGGATCGTTGTATGCATGAGTTAGGTTTAAAAGGGATTGAGATTGGCACAAATGTAAACGGCAACAATTTAGATGATCCTTCTTTTATTGAATTTTTTGAAATGGCAGAGAAGTGGGAAGTTCCTCTCTTTATTCATCCTTGGGAAACCTTGGGGAAAGAACGAATGCCTAGACACAATTTAATGTATACAGTTGGAATGCCTAGTGAAACTGCTTTAGCGGGTGCGAGTCTAATTTTAGGCGGAGTTATGGATAAGTTCCCTAATTTAAAAATTTGCTTTGCACACGGTGGTGGGGCTTTACCTTATCTTCTTCCACGTCTAGATCAAGGGTGGAGAGTATGGCCTCATTTACGATTACTTGAGCAGCCGCCAAGTCACTATGCTAAGAAATTCTACTTTGACTCCTTAGTGAACGAACCAATTAATCTTAAATACCTATTGGATAATTTTGGACATGAACGTATAATTATGGGTTCTGATTATCCGTTTTTATTAAGAGAGGTTCCACCTGGAAAGGTAATTGATGATACACTTGGACTTACACAGGAGCAAACGGAAGCTATGTTAGGAATGAATGCTCTACGTTTCTTAAATATCTCATCTAAAGTTAGGACGTGAAGCTATGAGGAATGAGGTTCTTACACCTGAACAAAGATTGGAGGAGATGGGATTAACTTTACCATCTCCTAGGGCGTCAGCAGGGAATTATGTAAGCTGTGTTCGTACAGGAAACCTTCTTTTTACCGCTGGCCAAGGCACGGACGAATATCGTGGTAGATTAGGTGAGGATGTAACGATAGAAGTGGGCTATGAAGCAGCAAAGCAGTGTATGTTAAATCTCTTAACTGTAATAAAACAAGAGGTCGGAGAGCTAAATAAAGTTAAGCGTATTGTAAAAATACTTGGGTTCGTAAACAGTACTTCCGATTTTACAGATCAGCCTAAAGTAATGAATGGTGCTTCCGATTTACTAGTACAAGTATTTGGTGAGAGAGGAAAGCATGGAAGATCTGCTGTAGGAATGGCTCAGCTTCCACATAATAATGCAGTTGAAGTTGAGATGGTCATAGAAATAGAAGAGTAGGAGGTATAGTATGAGTCGGATTGGCCAACAAGGAATTAAAGACGCTAAACTCTTTATTAATGGAGAATATAAGGAATCTATTTCGGGTGAGAGCTTTGATACATTTGATCCTTCAACAAATCAAAAGCTAGCTAGTGTAGCAAAAGCGAATGAACATGATGCAGAGTATGCAATCAAGGTTGCACAGCGTACCTTCGAAAGTGGTATTTGGAGTGAAATGCCAGTTGCAGAAAGATCAAAGATTCTTTGTAAGATGTCTGGTCTTGTGTTGGAACGAGTTGATGAACTAGCATTAGTTGAAACACTAGATGTAGGTAAACCGATAAAAGAGAGTCGGGGTTTTGATATCCCGAGAGCGGCAGCAAATTTGCGTTTTTTTGCAGAAATGGCAAACTATATTAATCATGAACACTATGATCATTCTAAATATATGTCTTACTCCAAATATTCACCTGCAGGAGTTTCAAGTTTAATTATTCCTTGGAATCTTCCTTTTATGCAAATGACCTGGAAGGTATCAGCAGCGTTGGCTGCTGGAAATACAGTGGTTGTAAAACCTGCATCCTATACTCCACTTAGTGCGGTCATGTTAGGAGAAATCGCTAATGAAGCAGGACTTCCACCAGGTGTTTTAAATATCATTACAGGACCCGGGGGGACTGTGGGTACAAGAATGACCAATCATCCTAATGTTAGACGAATTTCTTTTGTAGGAGATAGTACAACAGGTAGAACGGTTATGCAGAACGCTGCTACTCAATTAATCCCTGTTTCGCTTGAATTGGGCGGAAAATCAGCAAACATCGTTTTTGAGGATGCAGATTTAGACGAGGCAGTAGCAGGTTCGATTGAAGCAATTTTTAGAAATCAGGGAGAAATCTGTCTTGCTGGTTCGCGGCTTTTAGTACAAGATAGCATCTATGACCTGTTTCTTGAAAAGTTCGTTAAGGCAGTTAAAAAGATCAAGGTTGGAGATCCTCTTAGTGAAGAGACAGATATGGGTGCATTAGTTTCTAAGGGTCATTTAGAATCCGTTGATGAGTATGTACAAATTGGAATATCTGAAGGTGCTAAGCTAGCAATTGGCGGTAATAGAGTAGCTGGATTTGAAGAAGGGAACTTCTACGAACCAACTGTACTTTACGATGTTGATAATAAGATGAAAGTAGCACAGGAAGAAATATTTGGTCCTGTCCTAGTAGTTATTCCGTTTAAAACTGAAGAAGAGGCCATCCAAATTGCGAATGATTCAATCTATGGTCTTGCTGGGGTAGTATGGACGAATGATCTTCGCCGTGCCCACCGTGTAGCTTCGCGAGTAAATTCCGGACTACTTTGGATAAATTGTTGGTACTACAGGGATTTAAGGACTCCATTTGGGGGGTCAAAAGCAAGTGGAATTGGTAGGGAAGGCGGCCGCCATAGCTTTGAATTCTACTCTGAGGCAAAAACGATAACGATGAAACTATAAAGGAAACTTCCATCAGTGGGGGGTTCTTTCATCCCCCACTGATGGTTAGTTGACCTTATCGGGCTTGTACGAGCAGTTATCCCCCACTTTTACTTCTTCGAATACTCTAGGTTTTGAAGTGGGGGTATTACAGCCCGTTAAAGCGGGATAAATAAAGAGTGTTAATTGTCACTCTTTATTTTCCTTAATTAAAACAGATCAAATAGAGAAGAGTGAGTATATGAATCTACTATTGGATGAAATTGTTGAAAATCTTTTAGAGGCTGAGCGAAGCAAACAAGCAATTGCTCCACTTACTTTGCAATATTCTAAATTAAATGTAACAGACGCTTATCAAATTCAACTAGAAGTAATGAAGAAAAAGGTTAGTGAAGGACGTACTGTTATAGGTAAAAAGGTTGGCTTAACAAGCCTTGCAATGCAAAAAATGCTTGGAGTAGATGAACCTGATTATGGCCATTTATTGGATGATATGCGAGTTTCAGATGGAAGTAGTGTAAAGATTAGTGATATGCTTAGCCCGAAAATAGAGCCAGAAATTGGATTTATACTTGGAGAAGATTTAAGAGGGCCTAATGTCACTTTTTTAGATGTATTGATGGCAACGGAATACATCGTACCAACGCTTGAAATAATTGATAGTAGAATCGCAGGTTGGAAGATTAAATTAATAGATACAGTAGCAGATAACGGATCTTCAGCTAGAGTTGTAATAGGAAGTAAGTTAAGCAAAATAGATGGGATAGATTTGCGGAGTCTAGGAATGGTCATGTACAACAATGGTGAGATGGTATCAACAGGCTCAGGAGCTGCGGCCCTTGGACATCCTGCACATGCTATCGCATGGTTGGCAAATAAATTGCATGAATTTGATATAACACTTAAAGCGGGAGAACTAATCCTACCAGGTGCTCTTTGCGCAGCACTGACCGTTAAAGAAGGCGATACAATTTCTGCTCATTTCGGTCCACTAGGTTCTGTTTCAGTAACATTTGAGTAAAGGGGTGGGTACTTTGAGTAAAATTAAAGCTGCGATCATTGGTTCAGGAAATATTGGCACTGATCTTATGTATAAGCTAGAAAGAAGTAAAGTAATAGAGTTAACAGCAATGATTGGTATAGATCCTGACTCGGACGGATTAAAACGAGCTAAAGAAAAAGGCTATGAAGTATTTTCTAATGGTATTCAAGCTTTAGTCGATCGACCTGATTTAGCAGAGATTGTATTTGATGCTACATCAGCTAAAACGCATGTAAGACATGCGAAGATCCTTGAGGATTTGGGGAAACTAGCAATTGATCTTACTCCGGCTGCTAGTGGCCCGTTCGTCAGTCCAGCTGTTAATATGCAGACCAATTTAGATGTAACAAATGTGAACTTAATTACATGTGGAGGGCAGGCCACAATTCCAATTGTACATGCGGTAAATCGTGTGGCTGACGTAACATATGCAGAGATTGTAGCAACTATTTCAAGTAAAAGTGCCGGACCAGGAACAAGAGCAAATATTGATGAATTTACGATAACAACCAAACGAGGAATTGAAGAAGTGGGAGGTGCTGATCAAGGAAAAGCAATTATTATCCTAAATCCAGCTGAACCACCGATACTTATGCGAGATACAATTTATTGTGAAGTGAAAAATATGAATAAAGAAGAGATTACTAAATCTATTTACGACATGGTCGAAACTGTAAAACAGTATGTACCTGGTTACCGCTTAAAACAAGATCCATTATTTGATGAGAACCGTGTTACAGTATTCATTGAAGTTGAGGGAGCAGGAGATTATTTTCCAATTTACGCTGGTAACTTAGATATCATGACTGCAGCAGCTACACGAGTCGCTGAGGATTTTGCACAGCAAATGCTTAATCTGGAAAATGCAAATAGTGTTAGATAGAAAGGCTAGGTGAAGACAGATGGAACGTAAAAGTGACAAGCCTATTAAAATAACTGAAGTATGTCTGCGTGATGGTAGCCATGTTCTTGCACATCAATATACAGAAGCTCAGGTGCGTAGTGTAGTCCGGGAATTAGACAATGCAGGGATGCACTACATAGAAGTTAGTCATGGTGATGGTTTAGGTGGATCTACTCTGCAATACGGAAGGTCGTTAGTCGATGAAATGAAGTTAATTGAAGCGGCTATTGATGAAAGTAAGAAGTCAAAAATTGCCGTTCTTCTCATTCCTGGAATAGGGACTGTTCATGAACTAAAGCAAGCACATACGTTAGGAGCGGGATTGGTACGTGTTGCTACACATGTTACTGAAGCAGACGTTTCTGCACAGCACATAAGCTTAGCTCGTGAATTAGGAATGGAAACCTTAGGCTTTCTAATGATGGCACATATGGTCCCAACAGAAAAATTAGTTGAACAGGCAAAGTTAATGGAAAGCTACGGTGCCCAAGCGGTATATGTAACAGATTCGGCAGGAGCTCTTTTGCCTAATCAGGTCCGCGAGAGAATCTCAGCCTTACGTGAGGCATTAAATATTGAAGTTGGCTTTCATGCTCATAATAATTTGTCTGTGGCCGTTGCTAATACTCTAGTTGCTATTGAAGAGGGGGCTACAAGAATTGATGGTAGTGTTCGCTGCTTAGGTGCTGGTGCGGGAAATGCACAAACAGAGGTACTGCTTTCTGTATTAGATCGAATGGGAGTAAATCTAGGAATAGATATTTATAAAATGATGGATATTGCAGAGAACATTGTTGGGCCATTAGTACCGCGTCCACAAGAAATTAATAAAGGTAGTTTAGTTTTAGGCTATGCTGGTGTATATTCAAGTTTTCTTCTCCATGCGCAACGGGCAGGAAAACGTTTTGGTTTAGATTCAAGAGATATTCTAATGGAACTTGGAAAAAGGAAAGTGGTAGGCGGTCAAGAAGATATGATACTTGATGTAGCAGCAGAACTGGCAAAAGCTCGTAAAATGGAGGTGTAAAAGATGACTTTAACACAAGGTATAGATATGGAAATCGTGGAATATTTATATTCTGCGGAAAAAGAACAACGAGAAGTAATAAAGATTACTGATAAATATCCAGAGTTAAGTTTTGCAAAAGCATATTCCATTCAAGAAAAGTTAATTCATAGAAGAGAGCTAGATGGTGCTCGCACCATAGGTTTGAAATTAGGTTTAACAAGTAAGGCCAAACAGCAGATGATGGGCGTTCATGAAGCTATATATGGGTATCTTACAGATGATATGCTTGCTCTCGAATGGGAACCAATTGAATTTAACCAACTGATTCACCCAAAAGCTGAACCGGAAATAGCCTTTTTTATCGCAGAAGATCTAGAAGGCACTAATATCACTGGAGAGGATGTCATACGTGTAACAAAATATGTAGCACCTGCTATTGAAATTATTGATAGTCGTTATAAAGACTTTAAGTTTACCCTAGCAGATGTAATTGCAGATAATTGTTCTTCATCTCGATTTGTAATAGGAAGTAAATGGATGTCTCCAACCGACTTAGACTTGGCCAACTTGGGTATGGTTATGTCTAAAAATGGGGAAGTGACACAAGTAGGAGCAAGTGCGGCGGTTTTAGGGCATCCAGCAACATCTGTTGCTTGGGCTGTTAATAAGCTAGGTGAAGTAGGTAAGGGAATAAAGAAAGGTGATATTATTCTTAGCGGAGCTATTTCTGAAGCTATCAGCTTTGGACCAAAAGATACAATTCATGTACAATTTTCCGAATTAGGTAGTGTATCTTTTGCATGTAAATAAAGCACGTAGTTTGTTTCACTATGTGCCCTTCTTTTTTGTATTTTATATTGAATATTCTAAATATGGTGATAAAAATCACAGAATATGTTAACTGTTTAACACTTATTCATAGTGTTTAGGTTTATAATTCGATTAAGACTAAACTTGTACCGAAACTATAAACAAGAGTGTTTCCTTCCTAAATGATAGCGTTTACATAGGGGGATTCTACAATTCTAAAAGGGGTGTATATAAAATGAAAAAGATAAAAAAATGGGGGTTTGCACTTTTAACGTCTGCTCTAGTTTTAACAATCGCAGCGTGTGGCGGAGACACTGCCTCAAAATCTGACTCAAGTGAGACGTATAACTTTAAGCTCGCTCATATAACACCTACAGATCATATGTGGAATAAGGCTGCAGAAAAGTTTAAAGAAGAGCTAGAAAATCGATCTGATGGAAGAATGAAACTAGAAATTTATCCGGCTAGCCAACTAGGTACAGAAGCTGATATGGTACAACAAATTGCAGCTGGATCAGTTGATTTTGGCTTTATCACGGCTGCTTATTTGAGTTCAAGAGCAGACGCATTTACTGCATGGTTTGCTCCATATGCTTTTAAAGACCTAGAAAGTGCTAATGCGGCACGTGACACTGAGGTTGCAAAAAAAATCTTAGCTACTTTAGATGAGCAAGACATTAAAGGCTTAGATTACTTATTTGCCGGAAACCGAGTGATGTTATTCAAAGATAAAGAAGTTTTAAAGCCAGAGGATATGAAAGGATTAAAGTTCCGTGTTACACCAAGTCCACCCTTACAGGATTTTTATAAGTCAATGGGAGCCTCACCTGAGTCACTACCGTTACCTGAGGTATATGCTGCTGTACAAACAGGTGTAATTGATGGGATGGATATGGATTTAGATGCGACTATTACTAACAAATATTATGAAGTAGCCAAATATGGTGCAGTTACAAACCATATGGTATGGCCTGCTGTTGCAATGATGAATAAAGCAACCTATGAGAAAATGTCTGATAGTGATAAAAAGATAATTGATGAAGCAATAAGAGCAGCTGCCGATTATGCTGTAACCACTCGTTCTGCACAAGAGGAAGAATTTAAAAAGACACTAAGTGATGCAGGAATGAAAATTTATGAGATTGATGAGGCTTTGTTTGCTCCATATATTAAACAATTTGATGAAAAATATGGGCCTACTAACCCGTTGATTCAGGAATTCATAGATACATTCCGCAAGTAATCTTTTTGGGGGTAAATTTATGAAGTATCTCAGTGATACTATAGCCGGTTTCGAAAAGAAACTGGCTATGGTCCTTATGTTTGCAATGGCTTTAATTGTTACATTTGCTGTACTTTTTCGCTACATATTAAATGAACCACTGTTTTGGGCTGGTGAAGTATCGATTTTTCTTTTAATTTACATTACGTTCATCGGTGGTAGTCTAGGCCTAAAGTATAATACCCAGGCCTCAGTTACGATTCTCACTGACTATCTTCCTAATAAAGTAAAGAAATCTGTGTTTGTTGCAGGGCATCTCTTCATGTTGCTGTTTATGACAATTATCCTTTTTTATTGCCTTAAATGGATTAGTTCACCTAATGTTGCCTTTCAAAAGTCAACTGCAATTCTACTTCCAATGTGGATTCCTTACTCAATTCTTCCAATTGGTCTTTCATTTGCTACTATACATTTACTAAATAATCTTCTAGATATTGCAAGGAGTGGTGATACCAAATGACGGTTTTAGTAATACTCGCTTTCATATTGTTTTTGCTGATGGGGATTCCTATATCACTCGTCCTTGGTATGACTACTATTGTTTACTTTTTTGTTACTGGGAACACTATATTACTAGATTCAACCCCTCAAAGGCTTTATTCCGGCATGGAAAATTACGGTTTATTAGCTATTCCTTTATTTATGTTAACTGGTGAATTAATGAATAGTGGCGGGATAACTAATCGACTAGTTGTATTTGCGAGAGTGATGGTAGGTCATGTAAGAGGTGGTCTGGCCTATGTTACTATTATAGCTAACATGTTCCTTGCATCCATATTAGGGTCTGCAAATGCTCAGGCAGCAATGATGAGTAAAGTCATGGTACCAGAAATGGAGAAAGAGGGTTATACAAGAGAATTTTCTTCCGCATTGACATTAGCCTCATCAATTGTAGCACCGATAATACCACCAAGTATGATTTTTATTATTTATGGGACTCTATCTGGAACTTCGATAGGTGCGTTATTTATCGCAGGAATTATCCCAGGAATAATCTATGGAATAGGATTTATTGCTCTTATTGCCTACGTGGGATATAAGCAAAATTTTCCGAAAAGTGAAAAATCTAGTTTAAAAGAGAAGTGGACATCATTTATTAATGTAATGCCTGCAATGCTAGTTCCATTAATTATTACTGTTGGAATATTGAGTGGGGCGTTCACTGCGACCGAGTCTGCTGGTATTGCAAGTGCTGTTGCATTTATCGTCGGAATGCTTTTTTATAAGGAATTAAAATGGAGAAAACTACCTTCTATTTTAGTTAACACAGTTATTGGAACTGCAACCGTAACGTTCTTGATTGCAATGGCCAATATATTTGGTTGGGTGATTGCGTTTGAACAAATACCTCAGTTAATAGCTGGTTCAATGCTTTCAATATCAGATAATCCTTTTGTTTTCTTATTTCTTGTCAATATATTTTTACTTTTAGTTGGAACTGTACTTGATGGAATTGCTGCCTTAATTATTTTAGTACCTGTTTTGATGCCATTGATCACAGCCTTCCAAATTGATCCGATTCATTTCGGAGTAATTATTTGTATTAACCTAACCATAGGTTTGCTTACACCACCGGTTGGAACAGGTCTATTTATCGTATCATCCATCGCTGAGGTTAAATTCGAAAGATTGGTAAAGGCAGTTATGCCAATGCTACTTCTAGGAATCTTTATCTTATTCATCATTACTTATTGGGAAAAAACAACTCTACTTATTCCGAGTTGGTTCGGATATTAGTATCTTTTATGGAGGTATACGATGCCAATAATACAAATTCAGATCTTAGAAGGTAGAACTGATGAAAATATCAAAAACTTAATTGCAAATGTGACTGAAACTACAGTTAATACGCTAGATGTGAATCCCGAACAAGTACGTGTGATTGTTAGTACTGTTCCTAGAAAGTATTGGGGTGTCGGAGGAACTACAAAGGATACACATGACCAATAGAAACGGTAAGGCGAAACTCTAATATAATAGAGAGTTTCGCCTCTTTTTTTAGAATATAAGAATTCATAAAATTTTGTACCTAGTTTAGGGATCTTGTTCAGGTCACCCTAAATTTTCTTAGAGTCTCTCTATAAAAAAATGAGTGAAAAGAGAACCTTAACCCTCCATATGTGATTTAAGTAACAGAAAATTCTATAAATTAATTATAGAATGTATTTATTAACAACTTATACAGGGGGTATAACTATTACTATAAAACGAATTGCATTACTTTCGATCATTGTGACCTACGTTTTAATCGTTTTTGGAGGTTATGTGGCCTCTTCGGAATCCGGGATGGGTTGTGGACCTGAGTGGCCTCTTTGTAATGGTGAGGTTATTCCTGTTTTGCAGGATGAGACACTTACCGAGTTCGCCCATCGGTTTATAGGTTTAATACTGGTAATTCTTGCAGTTTTATTGTTTATGCTTATAAGACATACCAATTCAAGCAATCGTATTCAAATTGCTTCGGCGTGGATGATATGCTTACTTACATTTCAAGTTTTAGCGGGTGCAGTTGTTGTTGTTTGGGACTTACCTTCGATTGTAGTAACGATTCATCTAGTAACAGCAATGTTGTTTATGTTAAGTCTGTTGTGGATATTTCGAGCTGAAAATCAGACAAGCTTCAGTACTACAACTAATGTAAAAAAACGAAAGAAAATTATCACACATTTAAATGTCCTTCTAGCCCTACTATTACTAACAATAGGAATGGGTGCTTATATTAAACATATGAACTATGGACTAGCTTGTGATTGGTTGAATTGTGGAAGTGGATGGTTGCCAGTAACAGGTCCGCAAATACTACAAACATTGCACCGAGGACTAGCGTTTGTTACTGTGATTTATATTGTTTTTCTTACTGTTTTGGCATTCACAAGAAACTGGGAAATAAAAGTAAAGACTCGTATGATGTTCGCTTCTGCATTTGTACTTCTCCAAGTGTTAAGTGGTGTCTTAACTGTTATAACAAGTATTAGCATTCCGTGGGCAGTAGTCCATTTAGCTATTGGTACCGCTTTGTTTATGATTTTGGCAGATACTCGAATTATTTTAGATTTAAGAGTTTCTAGTATAAAAAGAGCTGTAGTGATTAATCAGAAAAAGCATCCGCTTGATCGGATTTAATTTGAGAAAGCTTCTGGACTTATTCAGGAGCTTTTTTCGCATCAAGATGTTCGTTTTGTTCAGAAAAAAATTCAGCCCTCTTAATGTTCAAACCACAAAAATTTCGAGGATAGCCTGACCTCCTGCAATAATTAAAATAAAAATAAGATACTTTGCAAGAGTTGGGATAAAAATATATATCGTACCAAGGAAAAGTGCCGACCAAATTCCGGCACACCAATAACAAGTTAAAAGATAGTTATTATTCTACGACAATATGAATAGACATAAATCAGAGTGAAGTGAAACATTCTTCCTTTATTTATTCAGATAGTGGGTGGTAGGAAAATGCTTATAAAAAAACAATTTTTGATACACGCCAACAAAGACGAGGTATGGTCGGTGTTTATGGATCCTGTACGGTTGGGCAGTTGTTTTCCAGGTTGTAAAGAAATAAACGAAATAAGTCCAACAAAATATGAAACAGTGTTCGAATTAAAGGCCCAATTTATAGCAATAACATTGCAAGCAACCGGTGAACTTAAGAACGCAAAGGAAAAAGAACAGTTAACTGTAGAAATGACGGGAAAGCCAGTCGCTTTAGTTGGGGAGTTCCGTAATATGATGGTTATAAATTTATCGGAAACCCAAACTGGTGACACTTTGGTTGATTATGAAATGGATTTACAAATGTCAGGTCGTTTAGCATCAATGGGGTCACGTTTAATGAAAGGTACGCTAACAAAATCTAGTGGCGAATTTGCCGAAAATGTTCAAAGGTTATTTCAGCATTCCTGAAAGATTTAATAATGATGATGGAATGTTTATATCCACATACAAAAATCGTTTGGGTAAATCCTCTTTAACGATATATGCAGACGCTGTCAAAAATGACGGCGTCTTATTTCCTTTTAATCGATAACTTTTTTTTAACCTGATTTAAGAAGTAGAATGAAATAATTCTTAATAAGCGGTCATTTATCCAGAATATGTATCATTTTCAATTTGTTCTAGGTATAATAAAAATTGAGATTCAACTTGATTCCATTCATCGTCTGATTCCATCTCATCATAAACAATGGTGCCATCGTCCTCTTCCTTATAGCGATAAGCAATAATACTTAGATCTTCTTTTTCCTCATCTAGTTCTTTTTGTAATGCAACTATTAGATAATCAATCCCATTTAATTTACAAGTATAAAGTACCTCAAAGCTTTCTTCATTACCCTCTTCACCGATAAGTAATTCTTCTCCAATTTCTACTGCCAAGAAATACCATTCCTTTCTTCCTTTTGACTTATTAGGTACCATCTAATCTTAAATATTATTGCACTATTCTTGCATGTAATGCACCGTTTTATAAGAAAAATAGCTTAAAAAGAAAAACCGTATGCTTTTCCATACGGCAGAGTTACTTTTTCTTTTTAATTCGAAACCTTTTTTTAGGAAGATGGAAGTTTCGTTTAGGGAATTTGATTTCCTTTTCTTTTACAAAACGAAGTAGTATAAATAAAATGTATGTCCCTAATGCTACATAAAAGAAGATTGGAACATTCTGTGACCTGCTAATTAAAAAAGTCATATAGAGTAAAAACGGTGTGACAAGGAAGCTATATTTAGGTAATGGTATATCTTTAGCGCTAGGAATTTTAAACGAGCTTGCCATAAGTAGGCAAAGGATAAAATAAATTAGTGCGAAAAGTGGTACTGGAATTACCGTATAAAAAAGGACTAAAAATGTAACGACACCACCAGCAAAGGTGATAGGTACACCCCTAAAATGCTTTGCTGATTCACTTGAACTGGTTAAATTGAACCTTGCTAATCGATACGCTCCGAATAACGGAAAGACACTAGCAAGTACCATACCTAACATTCCATAATCAACAAAATATGTGTAAATCGCTAAAAATGCAGGTGCGACACCAAAAGATACAATATCTGCTAAGGAATCTAATTCTTTGCCGAAATCATTTGAGACTCCAAGTATTCTTGCTACCCTTCCATCAAGAGCATCTAACATCATGGCAATAAAAATTAAGATGGTTGCGTTTCTAATATCTTGATTAATGATATATCCTAATGACAGAAATCCACAAAATAAATTACCAAATGTCAGTGCATTCGGTATATACCTTTTTGACATATGTACACATCCTTAATTCTCTTACAATAAATATATCATATAATGGAAAGAAATATATAGCTGTAGTATATTCTCATACTACTATAGATTACCCTCACGCGGATTATCAATGTAAGAATAAATTTGATTTATTATAGTATTATTGGATCACTTAGATTATGTATATGTACATATAGGTAAAGATATCTCTTGTACAAATGCTAATTAAAGAATACAAATAAAATATGAAGTTGTATTGAGCTTTCCTTGTTTAAATAAAGGATATAAAAAATAAGTGTGGAAGTAATTAGAAGTAAATAAGGCGCCATCGGCTCTATGGTATAAGCCAATCCGTCCGGAAGGTTAAAGAACAACCCTTCCAGCCGGCTTGTCTTATGATTGTCGCCGATAGGCGGGCGCCCTGCGCTTTAATTCTAGAAATAGAAAATAGCCCATTAAAGCTTAACTACCTGACTCACTACATGAGGTAATTGATGAACATGGAAGCTAAACCAAAATAAATAAGAAGTGATAAAATATCGTTTAATGTTGTAATTAATGGACCAGAAGCTACAGCTGGATCAATGTTAAACCTGTATAAGATTAGTGGGATAACAGTGCCGGCCAAGGTTCCAATAATCAGGGTCATGATTAACGAGCTTCCAACAACGATTCCAAGTACTGCACTTCCTTGCCAAACTAATGCAATAATAGCAATTAAAATGCCGCATGTAATACCAATTATAAGGCCAACCTTTAACTCACGAAAAACTAATCTGGTCGCTACTCCTTTATCTACATCTCTTGTAATCAAACCACGAACAACAACAGCAAGTGATTGTGTTCCAGTATTTCCTGTCATTCCTGCAATCATTGGCATGAAAAAGGCAAGAGCAACAACTTTAGATAATGTTTCTTCAAATTGGCTTATGATTGACCCAGACACTATTCCAATAAACAAAAGCAAGATAAGCCAAGGTAGTCTTCGATAGGCTGCAACAAATGCCTTAGTGTCAAAGTCGATTGCTTTACCTGAAGCGGATAACTTTTCAATATCTTCTGTTGCTTCACTAATTACAACGTCAATAATATCATCGACAGTGACGATACCAACAAGTATTTCATTTTCAACAACAGGCATTGCTAAAAAGTCGTATCGTTCTATTAACTGAGCGACTGCCTCTTGGTCAGTATCAGCAGAAACCGAAATTACTCGGCTGTACATAATATCCTGAATTTTTTCGTGCGTATCAGCAATTATTAAATCACGATAAGAAACAACACCCACTAATCTTTTTTCCGTATCGATCACATAAAGATAATTGATTGTTTCCGAAAACTCAGCAAAGACTTTTAGCTTATCAGCAGCTTCTCTAACTGTATAATGTTGTGGTATCCACACAAATCGATTTGTCATTAATCGTCCGGCTGTTTCAGGTTGGTAGTTCATGATATTTTGGACGATTCTAGACTCTTCTCGCTCCATTCCTGATAAAAGCTCTTCAATCTTATCAGGAGATAAATCCTCTAACAAAGAAGCCAAATCATCGTTATCCATTAAATCCATTACATGACCAGACTTTTCTATTCCTAGCTTAGTCAATATCTCTAGCTGGTTGTCTTTGTCAAGTTCTTGAATTAGATCTGCTATTTCCTCAGGCTGCATGAATAGTAAGAACTTAGTATGATGTTTTTGAGGTAAGCTTTCATACAATCGAGCAACATCGTATGGTTGTAATTCATCTAAAATGAGTCTAAACTCTGTTTTTTTTCCATCTTTTAGCTGTTTAATAATTTGAAGCGTTAGTTTGTCTTGGTTTTCTCTTATGCTGTTAACCAACGAAAATCACCCCTTCCAACAATATCCTAAACTTGATAATACCACGTTTACCTGAATAATAAACATGCCATTAATTTGTCTCACGACTATATAGTAAGCATTAGCTTTTTATAAAGGAAACTTCCTTCAGTGTGGGTATTCTTTCATCCCCCACTTAGGGTTAGTTGAGCTTATTCGGCTTTTTACGGGCAGTTACTCTCTCGCTTAAACTTCTCCCGAATTATCTAAGTTTTAAAATAATGGTAGTCTTACTGCCCGTTAATGCAGGATAAAAAACAATTCAGATTGGTAAGTGAAATAGTAGGAGAGACAATTAGTTCTAGTATATAATAGGTTAATCCGAATTACTTTAGGAGTGTATCATTTTGGGACAGTTTTTTACGTTACGCCAAATCATTATTCTTTTACTC
This sequence comes from Cytobacillus sp. S13-E01, assembly GCF_029193815.1. Taxonomy (GTDB): domain Bacteria; phylum Bacillota; class Bacilli; order Bacillales; family Bacillaceae_L; genus Bacillus_BV. The sequence goes on along the minus strand of NZ_JARFVC010000007.1, from coordinate 80,263 downwards.
GTTACTATAGCAGGAGTAATTTTGTCAGTGATTTTTCATATACCATTGGTTTTTGGATTTTTACCGGGTTTTATTTTACTAGTGTTAATGGTGAGAAGCAAACAGGTAAGTATAAAAAGAATATCAGAAATCTGCTTTAAGGGCGTTAATCGTACTAGTGGTGTTATCTGGATATTATTACTTGTAAGCTTTCTATTACCATCGTGGCACTTATCAGGTACAATCGATCAATTAGTTTCTGTGTCCCTACAAATCATCACACCACAGCATTTTTTTCTTATTTCTTTTATTGTCTCACTAGTATTTTCGATGACACTTGGTACATCAGTTGGTACACTGAGTGCAGTTGGAATACCGATTATGAGTAGTGCGATGACAATCGGATTACCGATTGAGATTGCGGCAGGGGCAGTAATATCGGGTGCTTTTGTCGGGGATCGCACATCGCCATTTTCCAGTGCACATCAACTTTTAGCTAATACGGTTGAACTATCAGGAAAAGAACAATTTCGAGCGATGCTTCCTACAACTATATTTGCGATTCTTTTAGGTTTTATTTTCTATGGGATTTTCGATTTTTATATTCAAGAAGCAACTACTAATTTAATATCTGTTAATTGGAACGAATTTTCACTGGCTACCTTTTTACCACCCATTATTTTAATAGTATTTGTTGTCTTACGTTTAAAGATAATTTATGCGTTTTTAGGAAGCATTACGAGCGCAATTTTGTTAGCTTTAATTGAAAAAGTGTCTGGATCTGAAATTATTGGATCATTGTTTTATGGAATAGATGGAATGGGTGGGGGGTTTGTGAACATGTATTTGCTGCTCCTGTTTCTGGCCTTAGCGGGTGCCTATAACGGCCTAATAGAAGAGTTTGGAATCATTCAATCACTGTTGGATCGCTGGTTAGAAACTTCTTTTTCATTAATTGGAGACACTGTTAAAGCAATGGTAGCAACATTAGTCATTTCAATGATCGCCGCAAACCAAACTTTACCGATTATTTTAACAGGTCGTTCGTTTTTACCACATTGGACTAGACGGTATAGTAAAGGTGAGCTTGCCCGTGTAATGGGGGACTCCACGATGCTATTTCCAGGTATGATTCCATGGAGTGTATTAGCGATTATGTGTAGTACGATTATAGGCGTACCATTATCGTCCTACCTTCCATACGCAATTTTTCTATGGATGTTACCTATCCTTTCGTTTGCAGTTTCTATTTACAAACATTTATCACGTAAACCGTACCATTACTCAAAAGCCAGCTAGTAATAATCTCAAGTTTTCATAAACTAGCATCCTAGTGAATATACTCTATGACGAGTTTATATTTTCAGACACTTGTAAATAATGCTAGTAGAGGTGAAAAGGATGCAGTGTAGAGTAAAAGTTTTTGACGAAGAACATGAAAAAGATTTAGAGAAAGCTATGAATACGTTCCTTAAAACAATTGATGAAACACAATTGATAGATATAAAGTATCAAGTTGCTGTATCCTGTGACGAAGTGGAAGGGCAAATCTATTGTTTTTCAGCTCTTGTACTATATAGAGCCTAACAGTTTAGTTAGGCTCTATATAGGGTGTGAAATTTTCAAGGTCTTTTCGAGAATTTACCAGCATTTACACCAGCAAGCCGGCCTGTAACAAGTGCAGAGGTAATGTTGTATCCCCCAGTATAGCCATGTATATCAAGGATCTCCCCACAAAAGTAAAGTCCATTCATTAATTTTGAAGCCATTTCCTTAGGCTGAATTTCTTTAATTGAAACTCCACCACCGGTTACAAATGCTTTTTCAATCGGTAATGTACCATTTACACTAAACTCAAATTGCTTACAGTCTTTAGCAAATGATCGGATACTGTCATGTGGTAAATTTGCAGATGTTACTTGGAGGTCAATCTTGTTTTTGTCAAGTAAAAACAATAAATAACGCTCTGGTAAAAAGCCTTTTAAAATATTTTTAATAGCCTTTTTCGGTTCAGCCTTTGTTTCCCTTAAAATGAATTGGAAAATTTCTTCTTCATTCATATTTGGTAGGGCATCGATACTTACAGTAACTTTATCTACGTTGAATTTTTTCATTGTTTTAATTACATATTGACTGCAGCGTAAAACAGCAGGACCAGAAATGCCAAAATGGGTAAATAGCATGTCCATTGTATGTGTCTTCACAATTTTTCCTTTGGGGTTAAGGACACTTAATGCTACATCACGTAGCGCTAAACCTTGGAGAGTTTTACTTTTTATAAAAGGCTCATTAGATGTGATTGGAACCTCTGTTGGAAATAGCTCTGTTATTGTATGTCCTGCCTTCTTTGCCCAAGCATAACCGTCTCCAGTTGAACCAGTTTGTGGAACCGACTTCCCGCCTACAGCAATTACTAGGCTTTTGGTAGTTATCTGTTCATCATTTTTTAACACTACCCCAGCCACCTGTTCGTCGTTATAGATTACCTTTGAAACAGGAGTGTTCGTACGGATATGTACTTTGTATTTTATTAACTGATCAATTAAAGCATCTACTACTGATTGTGCCTTATCAGTTATTGGAAACATTCTTCCATGGTCTTCTTCTTTTAATTTAATCCCTAATTTTTCAAAAAATCGAATGATATCTTCATTATTGAAGACAGAAAATGCACTATAGAGAAATCGACCATTTCCTGGTATATGTTTAATAATTTCATCAATTGGTAGACGGTTTGTTACATTACAGCGCCCCCCACCGGAGATTGCTAGTTTTCGTCCGAGCTTATCTCCCTTATCTAGGAGCAAAACCCTTGCCCCCTGCTCACCAGCTCCGATAGCAGCCATCAAACCAGAAGGGCCACCACCAATTACTATTACATCGTACTTCATGCAGTCACCACCCATTTTTATCGTATTCTTATTAAGATACCACTAAAGATCAAGAAACAAAAATGATTAGACAGTGCGGGTATTCATAGAGCTAGCACCACTACAAATGTTACCCTAATGTAAAATGGCGTATTTTCTTCTAATAGAAAGTCATTTATTTACGACTTAGTTTTTGAATATGGTACACTATTCATGATTTATTAAGTGAACCCCACCTGAATTGAGGTAGTAATCATGAAAAAAGACTATATTCCAACAATAACAGAAGGACATTATCCAGATAATGCGGGATGGACAGAGGATGACCTTGGCAATGTTTTGCTTTTATCAATTCCGTCGATTTCGGATTTTTTCCATGAGGACATGTTAACCTATGACTATGCTTGGCTTTATAACAAAGAGTTAGATGCTTATATTTTTTGTTTTAAGGTATCTAACGGGAAAGAATTTGGTGTGATTTTTCAAGCAAGGCATGCTGGGAGACTATTACTAGATCAGCAAGCATATGAAGCTTTTACAATTACAATAACAGACCAATCATTTGAGGACATAACTGAAGAAAGTGAATACTTAACTTTCTCAAATATAACTTTATCAAGACAAACTATTGCTGGATGGTGATAAATAGCGTTCGAAGGTAAATCTTGTGGTAAAATATCTAGACAAGTGATTAGTTTGTTACTCCTATTTCCAATGATAATAGAATGGGGAATATTATGGATTCAAAATTGTTACGTGGTACGTTTATATTAACAATCGGTACTTACATATCAAGAATACTTGGGATGATTTATGTTTTTCCATTTGTTGCCTTAGTAGGTGAGGACGGAACAGCATTATTTTCCTATGGATATGCCCAATATACGATCTTTTTGGGTATTGCAACAATGGGATTTCCGATGGCTGTTTCAAAGTTCGTTGCTAAGTATAATGAACTAGGAGATTATCATACAAGTAGACGGTTGTTTAAGTCAGGCTTATTGGTAATGAGTGTAACTGGTTTTATTGCATTTATATTACTTTTTCTTCTTGCTCCCTATATAGCACCAGTTGTGCTAGGTGGTGATAAGCATGCTAATACAGTTGAAGATGTTACCATGGTTATTCGAATGGTAAGTGTGGCATTAATTGCTGTCCCAATCATGAGTATTATTCGTGGGTTTTTTCAAGGAAATCAATCGATGGGACCAACAGCAGTATCTCAAGTAATTGAGCAGCTGGTTAGGGTTATTTTCTTACTATCAGCTAGTTATATTGTAATAAAAGTGGTCGATGGACAAATGGCCACTGCAGTCGGATTTGCAACCTTTGCTGCGTTTATAGGTGCATTAGGTGGACTCGTCGTTCTACTTGTTTATTTAAAAAAACGTAAACCGTATTTCGATGAACTACTCGAAAACAGTAGACCACAAACAGAGCTCAGAACGAAGGATATGTACAAGGAATTATTATCATATGCTGGTCCATTTGTGTTTGTAGCCCTTGCAATCCCTTTGTATAATTATGTAGACAATTTCACATTTAATAAGGCAATGACCTCCATAGGTTTAGGGGATATTACTGAAAATGTCATTGGGATGATAACCTTCTCTATACCAAAACTTGTAATGATACCAGTATCGCTTGCAACAGCCTTTGGTATGACATTGATACCAACGATTACAAGCTCTTTTACGTCTGGAAATTATTCCTTGCTTAGAAATCAAATAGATCAAACTTTTCAAGTGATATTATTTCTAGTACTGCCGGCTGTTGTAGGATTGTCAGTTTTAGCATACCCAACGTTTTCAACATTTTACTCTGCTAACGAACTTGGTGGCCAGATTTTAAGATGGTTTGCACCTGTTGCGATTTTGTTCTCATTTTATACTGTAACCGCAGCTATTTTGCAGGGAATTAATAAGCAGAAACTGGCTGTGATTAGTTTGGTACTAGGTTTATTCGTAAAAATAATCACAAACACCCCACTAATTTATGTATTTGAAGGATTTGGTTCAATCATTGCAACTGCACTAGGGTTCGCTGTTTCAATTGCATATAACTTTTGGATGATTGCTAAACATACAAAATATACATTTTCTTTATTTGTACGTAGATCAGTACTTATGGGTATCTTTGCAGCGATTATGGCTCTTTCGCTTATTCTTGTGCAATGGTTATTCTCATTTAGCATTACATATGATCAAGGAAAAACTCAATCAACTGCTATTTTATTAGTTTGTGTAGTGGTTGGAGCTATTGTTTACTTGTATCTAGCATATAAGTCTCACTTATTATCAAAGCTATTAGGAAAGCGATTTGCTTTTCTTAGCCGGAAAAAACGTAGGCAAAACAATAGTTAATGTAAAAAACAACAATCATACAGAAAAGCGCGTTTATTAAATACGAAATTAGACTATGTAGTCAGGACAAATGTGGGAGTGTTAAAAAGCCTAAAATTTAAAAGAGGCTTAGTCCAAGAGGAGGTAAAACCTTTGAGAATTGATAAGATGTTATCAACTATTGGTTTTGGTAGTAGAAAAGAGGTGAAAAAGCTTTTAAAATCTGGTGCTGTTAAAATCGAAAATGTGATTGTGAAGGATTCAAGTAAGCATGTTGATCCTACGAAAGAGATCGTTACTGTTCACGGAGATGCTGTTGTGTATAAAGAATTTATTTATTTAATGTTAAACAAGCCACCTGGAGTCATTTCAGCTACAGAGGATTCTTCCCAAAAAACAGTGATTGATTTATTAGAAATGGATGATGCGATCTATGAACCCTTTCCAGTTGGACGGCTAGATAAAGACACTGAAGGTCTGCTTTTATTAACAAATGATGGGCAATTATCTCATCAACTACTTTCACCTAAAAAACATGTGCCGAAAATATACTTTGCTGTTATTGAGGGTGTTGTAACAAAAGAAGATATAGAGGAGTTTAAGCAAGGAGTTATTCTTGATGATGGTTATAAAACCCTTCCTGCAGACTTAACGATTTTAAAAGAAGGAATTTCTTCAGATATAGAGGTAACTATAACAGAAGGGAAATTTCATCAGGTTAAACGGATGTTTGAAGCTGTAGGTAAAAGGGTTGTCTACTTGCAAAGGATACAAATGGGACCTTTACGATTAGATCGGACTCTTGAGTTGGGCGAGTATCGTGAACTTACAGAAGAAGAGGTAGAGCTACTAAGAAATGCAAATAATAAAATAGAAAAAGGCTGACCATGGAGTCAGCCTTTTTAAAAAGATAAGAAAGTATAAAAGTTTGTACCTAGTTTTAGTGTCTAGCTCCGGGCGCCATCGGCTCGAGGTCATAAGCCAATCCCTTCCCGAAGGCAAAAAACGCCTTCAGTCAGGGCTCGTCTTATGCTTGTCGCCGAAAGGCGGGCGCCCTGCGCTTTTCTTAATGGAAAGCTCTGTATATGTACGTAGGAGGTTTTTATCTTAAAGCTATGATGTTAACTTAATTTTCTTTTTTGTGGTCGTCCATTTACCACGACTTGGGCTACTAACCAAATCGTTGTATGCTAACACATTTAAGTCACGTTGGATCGTACGAGGAGTTATACCAAATTCATCGACAAGTTCCTGTGTAGACACAGTTCCTTTCTCATTTATAAACATGTAGACTGATTTGATACGGGTTAGCATCCGGTTTGTTGAATTCTTCAAAAAACCACTCCTTATCATTTTTTCGTATGGCACAATACTTTACGATAAGACTCTTTTGATGTAACACTTCTAGTTTACACAATTAATCTGGATATTTCTAGCGTTAAGGGTTAATTTACAAACTATTTACATATTTCTGATTGAAAGAATATCACCATTCCATTAGTTAAAACGTTATTTTATGGGGTATTTTACAATAGCATTGTATCACCTCATTCAATAAGCTTTTACTAATCTATATATTTTAAATCTGAATAGTATGACTATTCCTCGGTAATTTCTTAAAACCCTTCATTTTTTTACATTTTTCTACATAAAAAACTTCCAGTATGTTTCCTTACCAAGTTACAACATACTAAGACGTGAACTATATAGTGAAATAAACGGAGGGGTATATGGAACATAAACAAAGCCTCGTACATTCTAGGGAAGATCTGTATTTTATATTAAGTATCCTTGTAAGTGTAAGTGTTTATATTGCACTTTTGTTTTCTATCATTGGGATTTTCTTTATTGTGTTTATAACACTCTTTTCATTGATTATACATGCGATAATGCTTGGTCAGATAAGAAGGAATGCTATTAGAATCAGTGAGGAACAATTTTCTGAAGTTTATGAGAGTGTCAAACTGTTATGTTCAGAAATGAAGTTAGAAAAAGTCCCAGACATCTATGTAATGGAATCAGGTGGTCTATTGAACGCTTTTGCAACGAGGTTTTTCGGCAAAAGTATGGTTGTCCTATATTCAGATATTTTTGACTTAATTGAAACAGGAAATGAAGACGTGGTTAAATATGTCATTGCGCATGAATTAGCACATATTAAACGACGTCATATTACCACCCAAATGGTTATCCTACCAGCGATGTGGGTCCCCTTTCTAGGGGAAGCCTATTTAAGATCCTGTGAATACACAAGTGATCGTTATGCTGCGTATTATACAAATAGTTTTGAGGCTGCTAAAAATGGACTCACGATACTGGCAATTGGTAAAAAGTTGTATAATCGTGTTAATCACGATGCCTATTTAAAACAAATACAAGATGAATCTGGTTTTTTTATTTGGTTAAGTGAAAAAGTCTCGACGCATCCACACTTACCAAAACGGATCCAAGAAGTAGCTTTATTTATGAACGAAGAATTTCCTTACTATCGTGAAAGAAAACGTAGGGTAGTAATAGGTATAATTAGTCTTTCTCTTGCTTTTCTGATTTTTGTCGTTGGTACTTATATAAGTATTGATAAAATTGTTAATTCATCATTGTGGTCGGATTTTGTACTTGGAGTAGAAGGTTCAACGCCACTTATGGATGCTGCATATGAAGCAGATATTTCTAGAGTTGAGGAATTAATTCAGAATGGTGAAGATGTTAATGCAAGAGATTCCGATGATTCTACAGCCTTACATTGGGCGGTTTATGGAAGTGGTTATTACTATGAAGATGATATCGAGACTGATGCTGGAGCAAAAAGTGTAGAGACGGCTTCTATTCTTTTAGAAGCAGGTGCAGATATAAATGCCCAAGATGTTTATGGATCGACTCCCATAGTAAGTGCTGTAAATTTTGAGAATGTAGAGCTAGTGAAGCTGTTACTCGAATATGGAGCAGACCCATTAATTCAAGATGAAAATGGAATGTCAGCACTTGATTATGCAGAGGATTATCAAAATGAGGAACTATTAAAATTACTAAATCAGCCATAAATCAAAGTTAAACGTTTATTTATTGCTAACAATACTTTAAACAATAGGCTTTGAGCTCACCCGCGATTAAAAAACTTTTATAATGAATGGAATTCATTAACGTGGTTTTGATATAATTTATCTGAGGTGATGTTATTTGCATTCGTTAAGTGAACATGCGAAACAAGAGTTATTTAATGCTCTAAAAGGTAGAAAAACTGGAGTTTTTGTGATAAATGGTAAACTAGTATCAATTGAAGTTGAGAATAATGATCCAGCTTCAATTAGTGGTTTAGAAAAAGATTCATCTCAAAAAATTGATGAATATCCTGAACTAAAAGCTTCTTTGTCAAGATATTTAAACAACCCAGAAATGCCGAGGTATTCTGGAAATGAGTTGAAATCAAAGCGTAATAATTTCTAAATATTTCTTACTACCCTGTCTTCTAAGTTAAAAGCAACAATCTTTCAGAAAAGAGCCTTAATTAAAAGCTAAAAAAATAAAAAACTGAATCAATCGCTGTTGCTAATGTGACAAACCTGTGATAAAAAATTCTAAAGCTTGAGATAAATTTCTTCCTCAGGCTTTTTTGTTTTGCGGATTACTATGTGATTACTGCTGCAAATAATAGTGCTATTCAAAATGTTATTTGAAGTTTTTCCACAGAAACGAACTACTTTAATTAATTTGGCAGTTTTTTTCTTTTTCTTTTTTTGAAAACTTTTCTTTAGATTAATCTTAGTACATAGCGGAGGGAAAAATATATGACATTAGTAGACGTAATTACTAGGGGAATTATCCCACTTCAGCACCGCATTAACTCGGTGGGGTCATGCCCCGCAATCATGGCTACCTTTAACTTGACCAACTAATTTGGTATTGTACACATATAACACATATAGAAATGAGGTACGTAATGAGTAATATTAACTGGATGGATGAAGTACTAAAAAGAAAAGATGAATTGATTAAGGATACCCAAACCTTTTTAAAAATCAAAAGTATTCTAGATGAAGAAAACGGAACAACTACTGCTCCACTTGGAGAAGGAATAGATGAAGCCCTTCAATTTTTATTATCAAAGGGTAGTAAAGATGGATTTACAGCAAAGAATGTAGATGGGTTAGCAGGACACTTAGAATTCGGACAAGGCACGGAGCTAGTAGGAATACTTTGTCATGTTGATGTTGTGCCAGAAGGAGATGGGTGGACAAGCGACCCTTTTGGAGCAGAGATCAGAGAGGGGAAAATCTTTGCTAGAGGTGCCATTGATGACAAAGGCCCTACCATGGCTGCCTATTATGCCATGAAAATTGTAAAAGAGCTAGGACTTCCACTACATAAACGAATTCGAATGATAATCGGAACAGATGAAGAAAGTGACTGGAGATGTGTCGAGCATTATTTTAAACATGAAGAAATGCCGACAATGGGCTTTGCACCAGATGCGGATTTTCCAATCATTTATGCAGAAAAAGGAATATCTGATTTTGATTTAAAGATAGAACCAAATAAAAATCCTAACAAGAGTAAACTAGTGTTAAGGTCATTTCAATCAGGTCGAAGGTATAATATGGTACCTGACTTTGCAGAGGCACGTTTGTCAGCAACTTCAGGAGGAGAAGATTTTTTAAATGAATTTAAGTCATTTATTCAAAGCCGAGAGCTAGTAGGTAAGGGCAATATTGAGGGAGAAACTCTTGTTCTTCAACTAGAAGGACAATCTGCTCATGGAATGGAGCCGAATAATGGTAAAAATGCAGGGCTATTATTAGCTGCCTTTCTAAAAGGATACCAGCTTGATCAAAATGGTTCAGCGTATATTCAGTTTCTAGGTGATTATTTTCATGAAGATTCTCGTGGAAACAAACTTGGGGTAGCTTATTCTGACGAGATAACCGGAGAGCTAACAATTAATGTCGGAAAAATGTCATATTCATCAGAAAGTGGGGGAAGCATTGGACTTAATCTCCGTTATCCTGTTACAAATGATATGGAAGAAACAAAACAAAAAATTGAAAAAGAATGTGAAAAGCATTCCTTTAAACTTACTAATTTCAGTGATTCAAAACCGCACCATGTTGATAAGGATCATGTGTTAGTAAAGACTCTTCAAAAAGTGTATGAAGAGCAAACTGGAGCAGAGGCAACATTGTTATCAATTGGTGGTGGTACATATGCACGTTCATTAAAAGCTGGCGTAGCATTTGGTCCTTTATTCCCTGGACGTCCAGATTCTGCACACCAAAAAGACGAGTATATTATTATTGACGACCTCTTAAGAGCTACTGCAATATACGCACAAGCTATTAGTGAACTTGGAAGCTAGCAACTTCCCTTATTTCTTACAGATATGCTACTATTAGGTAATAGTAATAACCGCTCTCATACATGGGGGGCGGTTTATTAAGTTATGGCTAAATGAGCCACCTAGGAAGGAAGTCAACACATGCAGTTAACATTAAAACGGCCTCTATCTAGCAATGCCAAGCTGAATTTTGCCTCTTTTTATTTTCTCGTATTCTTCGGTTTTGGTGCGCTTTTTCCGCTTTTATCAGTGTATTTAAATGATTCAATTGGCTTATCAGGTACTTAAATAGGGATAATTATGTCGATAAGCCCTGTAGTTACGATTCTAGCTCAACCGCTTTGGGGTATGATGGCTAGTTTATTTTTTGAGCCCTCGCTATATCTAGTGTTTGCGACAATTATTGCTCAAGGATTTTCAGTAGGCTTGTTCATTCCTGCTGCACTACAATATGTAAGAGATATATCTCCAAGCTCTGTAAGAGTAACAGCTGTTTCATTATATTCAGCTGTCGGTAATGGTTTAGGTAGTTGGTTTAGTACATTTGTGGGTGGAATGATTCTAGATGCCTATGATATAAATCATGTGTATCTATTTTATAGTTTGCTAACATTTTCCGGTTTACTACTTTTAATAGTCATTATGCTTATTGATCGTAAAAAGAGATTTAACGTTGTGATTAACTAGAGGAGGCAGTTCCGTAGGGAATTGTTTTTTGAAAAGATAAGAAAGTATAAAAGTTTGTACCTAGTTTTAGTGTCTAGCTCAGGGCGCCATCGGACCTGAGGTCATAAGCCAAGCCCTTCCCGAAGGCAAAGAACGCCTTCAGTCAGGGCTCGTCTTATGCTTGTCGCCGATAGGCGGGCGCGCCTTTCGCTTTTCTTAAAAATAAATGTGAGAAAAGAGAGCTTTGGGCTCTCTTTTCTATAATATTTTATGAAAAATCAAATACATCACTGGATAAATATCGTTCACCCGTATCACAAGCGATACATACGACAACATCTTCTGGAGTAAGGCGCTTAGCCACTTGAATGGCTGCGTAACATGCTGCTCCAGACGAAGGTCCGACAAGAATCCCTTCATCACGTGCTAGACTTCGAGTGATTTCATAAGCCTCTTCATCTTTAATTTTAAAAATTTCATCATACACATTTTGATTTAAAATTTCAGGTATGAAACCCGGGCTTGTGCCAACAAGCTTATGTTTACCTGGCTTCCCGCCTGAAAGGACAGGAGACCCTGCCGGTTCGACTACATGTACGGTTAGATCTTTATAATTTTCTTTTAAAGTCTCACCAGTGCCAGTAATCGTTCCACCAGTACCAGCTGTAGCAACAAACGCTGATAATGGCTTACCAATTTCTTTCATTGCTTCAATTATTTCAACTGCAGTAGTTGTGCGGTGTGCATCAGGGTTCGCACCGTTCTCAAATTGCATAGGTACGAAGCTATCCGGAATTTCTTTTGCAAGTTCATTTGCCTTTTTAATTGCACCTGGCATTTTCTCGTCACCAGGTGTAAGTACGACCCCAGCCCCATACGCTTTTAGTAAGTTAATGCGCTCAAGTGTCATTGTATCAGGCATAACTAGAATGGCCTTGTAGCCTCTAGCCGCTGCATTCATGGCTAATCCAATACCAGTGTTACCGCTAGTAGGTTCAATAATCGTCGAGTTGGCATTTAGCAATCCTTGCTTTTCAGCTTGTATAATCATATTATAGGCTGCTCTGTCCTTAACACTTCCACTAGGATTAAAAAACTCTAATTTTAAATAAATAGAAGCTCCATCAATAGGACCGATTTTATTTAGTTTAACAAGTGGTGTATCTCCAATTAATTCTGCCATATTGTTTACCACACGCATAGATTTCACTTCCTTTTTGAAATATTCCTAGTTCTATTATACATGTAATAACTAATCCTATCTAGTATGTTGGGATTATGGTTAATTTCAAAGAATTAGTTTATCCTAAAACGGTAAAACATTGCTTATAAAAGTATTATGATTCACCTAAATATTAATTGGTATCCATTTGCAAAACGATATTTGTTAAAATAAGCATGACAAAGAAAATTTCGTCAACTTGGGTTATTCAAATAGCTATTTACATTTTAAAAAAAGGGGAGTTATGTATGACACAACAGACACATTTTTTTCTTGCATTATCCTTACCCCAGCATATTCGCGAAGTTCTCCAAAGCTTTAGAGAATTGGTTGAGCCTAAGTTACCGTTTAAATCATGGGTTCATCCGCAGGATTTACATATTACTCTTGCCTTTTTAGGTAAACCGTCGTCTATTGAACAAATTCAAGCTGTTAAGGTTAGGTTAGCTTCAATTATGCCTAGTCATAAAGCATTTCAACTTGAGTTAGAAGGAATTGGTACTTTTGGAAAACCAGAATCCCCAAGAATCTTATGGAGTGGAGTTAAGCAAGAGGATCGTTTAGTTAGTCTTCAAAAAGATGTATATAGAGCATGTACGGAAGTTGGTTTTACTTTAGAGGATCGGCCTTTTACACCACATATTACTTTGGCAAGAAGGTGGAATTCTGAAATCCCTTTTAAAGCGATCGATAAAATCGTCCAGCCAAAAGAGGAATTTACAGCGTTTATTGCAGAACATATTGTCTTATATCAAACACACCTAAAGCGCTTACCAAAATATCAACCACTTTCGATTTATCCACTGGGCAATAAGGAATAGCCCCAGAATAGAAAATGTGATAATATAACGACTAAAATGAAAGGATGTTTACTAAACATCATTATGAATGAGGGCTTTTGGTTCAGCTAGATTTTGTTTAATTAAGGAGGAAACAATGAAAAAAACCTTACTTACTATCCTCCAAATCAGCGTTTTATATGGAATCTATTATGTTGGAAGTTTTATTCAAGCTTTATTGGATTTAACTATTCCGGGTAGTATAATTGGTATGCTTGGTCTCTTTATCCTACTTCAATTTAAAATCGTAAAAGAAAAATGGCTTTCAGAGGGGTCACAATTTTTACTATCTCGTCTTCCACTATTATTTCTACCTGCAACAGTAGGGGTTATCGAGTATATCCCGTTTTTTCAGGGGAAAGGGATCCTAACCGTCCTTATTGTTTTGATAAGTACCTTTTTAGTTATGGTGATTTCTGGAGCGGTAGGGCAGTACATTTCAAAGAAAAAGGAGCAGCGGGAGGAATATGAGAGGAGTTTAGATGCATGAATGCAATTTATGCACTTACTATCATTATAGTAACAGTTTTACTATATAATGGTATGAAGGGCCTATACAAGCGAGTGAATTCTCCTTTATTTGTCCCAATTGCTACAACAACACTCGTTCTCATTATCATCCTATCCCTTCTTAACATGTCCTACAATACGTATATGATAGGTGGAAAATGGATTGATGAGTTACTAGGACCAGCGGTGGTCGCTCTTGCATTTCCACTTTATCAAAATAAAGCTACATTAAAACGATACTTTACACCAATTTTTGTCAGTGTGTTTATTGGCACGATGATTGCTCTTTTTACAGGTATCTATTTTTCACTATTACTTAAAATTGACCAAAAAATTCTAATATCGATTCTTCCGAAATCAGTTACCTCTCCTGTTGCAATGGATATTGCAGATATTATCGGTGGTGTTCCTACACTTGCGGCTGTATATGTTATGATTGCGGGTATATCAGGAGCAATGTTTGGACCGATAATATTAAAAAAATCTGGTATTTCTCACTTCATAGGAGTTGGACTTGGTTTTGGAACATCTGCACATGGAATTGGTACTGCTAAAGCATTAGAAATAGGTAAACGTGAGGCAGCAATTAGCTCTGTTTCAATGATTCTAAGTGCTATTTTCTCAAGTATTTTATATCCATATATTATTCTATTTTTTCTATAGGAAGTAGGTGAGAAAATTTTTGGGCCAACTTATAAAATTACAAGACTATATCTCAAGATATGAGGTTGATATTTACCGCTACCCTAGTCAATATATTCGTTTGAAAAAACAGCAATGGAAACAAATCAATACGGCGTGGGAAAATGGAACATTAGATTCACTTAGTGCCATTTCTAAAAACACGACTGACATCTATGAAAAGTTTCAACTATTAAATGAAGAAAAAAAGTCGGTACTTGACCCGTTTAAACAGTTCTTTCAAAAGGTTCGAAAAAATGAGGAGGTTCAAGACGAAATATCTTTTCAACCTTCAGTCTCAATAGATGGAATAGATGATGAATTAGATTCAAATGAAATGTTTTCTTCATTAAATAATGATCCTAAAACGTTGGATGAGGTAAAGCTCATCTTTTTAGAGAGTTTATTTAGATTTCAAATGAAATGGGCTAGTTCAACAATTAGGGAAAAGTCCTATATTGATGATCGTTTTTATGAGGAAGAAAATCTAAAATATTTCCTACAAAGATTTCCTGATACGTATTTAGTACTGTATAAACCAGTTTTTCTTTTGAAACACGCTCCTATTGAGGCAGACATCATCATTATCAGTCCAACAACGACCTGGTGTATAACCATACTTGAGGGTGAAGAAGGAAGTGTATTCCTTGGATCTAAAGAGCGCTTTTGGACAGAACGTATAGGTAGTAAAGAAAAGAAAGTACTCTCTCCCCTTATTGGATTGAATAGAATGGAGAAAATTGTAAGGAAAGTCTTTCAACTAAATGAGATTGAAATGCCCATTAAAAAAATTGTATTAAACAGAACCGGATACTTTGATTACCCCTTTCCACCATATGATGTTGATTTTATTGAAAAGAGAAATTACGAAGGTTGGTTTACTAATTTGCGCAACCTTTCATCTCCCCTCAAACATGTGCAGTTAAAAGCGGCGCAATCCCTGTTATTATATTGCCAAACTACCTGTGTTAAACGGGTTGAGTGGAATGAAAATGAGGAATAAGTTAGTATTCGATGGATTATTTCACAAATTTTAGACCAATTTATAATCCATCGGGCAGATATGAAAGAAAAAATGAAAAAACAGACTCTTTATGAGAGTCTGTTTATATGTTTTTACTTAGTCTTAAAAATTAAAGTTTTTGAACGTTAGCAGCTTGAGGTCCACGTGCACCTTGCTCTACGTTGAAAGAAACTTCTTGACCTTCTTCAAGTGATTTGAAACCGTCACCTTCGATAGCTGAGAAGTGTACAAATACATCATCTCCACCGTCGCGCTCGATGAATCCGAAACCTTTTTCTGCGTTAAACCATTTTACTTTACCATTTTCCATGTTTGTTGCCTCCTATGTGCGAAAACCACACAATTGTATTACTATTCTTGCTCTAAGAGTCGTTCAAAAAATCAAGGTCAAAATAGTCCTCTTTTTGAAAACACTCTTATTGATATCCAGGCGAAAAGTTGTAACTTGTTCTTCCCATATACTGAACAAAAATAATTCATAATAAGAATAACAGAATTAGGAAGAATAGGCAAGACACCCTATTGGTTAAAATTGGCGAAATTCACTAGGAATTGAGTATTTTAAAATTATCCTACTCCCCAAATAAAGTTATCGATTCTTTCAGTTGAAATTTTTTCATATAATTGTTCATACGCAATTGATGTTTCTATGGTTTTTGCAACCATTTTTTTAAGTTTTGAGGCATCATCGGTACAAGTTTAAAGATAAGCTGTAAATACAAATTTTTATAAAGGAAACTTCCCTCAGTGGGGGTTTACTTACATACCCACTGAAACTTCTTCGAATTCTCTAATTTTTGAAGGGAGATCTTACTGCCTGTTAATGCGGGATAAATTAATAGATTCCTGTATCAATTTAAGTGTTAAAATAAGAATAGAAGCAGTAGGTACGTACTATTACATTAAGACATTAAGACGAATGAAGGTTGAATCTATGAAAATACTTTTTTTTATTGTAAATAAAGCTGCTAGTAATGGAAAGTCTTTAAAGGTTTGGGAGAAACTCGTGCGAGAACTAGATAAACAAAATGTAAACTATCGATCTTTTTATACAAAATCCCCAAATCATGCTACAGAAATTGCAAAACAAATTGCCACTATGTATGAAGATAAAATTGAAGGAATTATTGTAGTTGGTGGGGATGGCACAATGAATGAAGTAGTAAACGGTCTTGCCAAGCATCCAGCCGTTAGAGTTGGATTTATCCCAGCTGGGACAGGAAATGACTTTTCGAGAGGTTTTAACATTCCGAATTCACCGATTGCTGCTTTAAAGCTTATTTTAAGGAAGCAAGGAAGACCTATACCTCAATTTGATATTGGAAAAGCCACAATTGGGACTTCATCACAAAGAAAGCTATTTATGAATAGTCTTGGTGTGGGATTTGATGCAGAAGTTTCAAAGCTTACAAATCAATCGTTAATGAAAAAATATTTAAGTGTTGTTCGTTTAGGATCTTTAGTCTATGTCATAGCGCTATTGAAACTTTTATTTTCGTTTGTGCCTACAAGTGTTACGCTATCGATAGATGGAACGATCCACCGGTACCAAAATGTTTGGTTTGTTACTGTATCAAATCAAAGTTTTTATGGTGGCGGTATGAAAATATCACCCAATGCACGCCCTAATGATGGTTTATTAAACATAACGGTTATTCATAATTTATCAAAACTAAAGCTACTTTTAGTATTTGGTACAGTTTTTTTTGGAAAGCATGTTGGCTTAAAAGAAGTTTCAGTGCACACTGGACGGGAAATTAAGATTGATTCAGAGAAACCATTTCTTGTACATGTCGATGGAGAGCAAGTTGGACATACACCTGTTGTGGTATCAGTAGACAAAAGCCGGATCAGTATTTTTTCTTTACCTCATAAGTTTTAGCTTTCAAGCAAAAACTATAGCTTCTAATCCTGTAATAGGCGGTGAGCGAATGACAAATACCGACAGAATATTTGAGGCATACCTTGATGAACTAAATAGTATAACCGTGCTTTTACCAAAGTCTTATCATGGTGGACTATCTCATTCCTTCACACTATGTATCCATGAGTCTTGTTTAGACCTTGATATCATTAACAAAATTGATATAGAAGATTGTGTGAAATATATCTGCACTTTCACCGCGATTATTTCAATAGGTGATGACTATATCGTAAAGGATCAGTATGGGTCATCTACTGATTTACAGGTAGGTGCCGTTATTCGCACTCAAGCTTTTGATGATTTTTATGCTTATGAAGGAAATGATTTAGGTGTTACATACTCTGCTATAGAGTCTTTATTTAAGGTATGGGCACCATCAGCAAGCAGTGTTAAGTTAAAGATTTTTTGTGGGACATCCGCTGATGACATTCAATTGCATGTAATGGCAAGAGAACACAATGGTGTATGGTTTGCCTCAATTCCAGGGGACTTAGAAGGGCATTTTTACGCGTATTTAGTATGTGTAAATAAAGTTTGGAGAGAGGCAGTAGATCCGTATGTAAATGCAGTTTCAATTAATGGTGAATATGGCGTTATTATTGATCTAAAAAATACATATCAGTCTAAAACAACACTTCCAGCTTTTTCGAATCCTACTGACGCAATCATTTATGAAACTCATATACGAGATTTTTCAATACACCCGCAAAGTGGGATAAAACAAAAAGGAAAGTATCTAGGTTTAACGGAATCCGGGACTTTAGGTCCAGCAGGTACGAGTACTGGGCTATCCTACTTAGTTGAATTAGGAATCACACATATTGAACTATTACCCATCAATGATTATTGTGGAGTCAATGAAATGGTGGAAACAGGGGAATATAATTGGGGATATAACCCTTTACATTTTAACGTTCCCGAGGGAAGCTATGCAACTAATCCTAAAGAACCGTATAATCGGATAAATGAACTAAAGTCAGTAATTGAAACCTTTCATCAGCATGGGCTCCGGGTCATTATCGATGTCGTTTATAATCATGTCTACATACGTGAGGACTCAGCTTTTGAAAAAATAGTACCAGGGTATTATTTTCGACATGATGAACATGGAATGCCCTCAAATGGAACGGGAGTAGGGAATGATATTGCATCAGAACGAAAAATGGTGCGGAAGTTCATTGTTGACTCTGTTCTATTTTGGTTAAAGGAATACAAAGTAGATGGTTTTCGCTTCGATTTAATGGGGATTTTAGACATTGAAACGATGAACACTGTTAGAAGAGCTGTAGATGATGTTAACCCTGATGTCATTATTCTGGGAGAAGGTTGGGATTTAAATACTCCCTTACATTATGATAAAAAAGCTATTATCCGTAATGCTCAAAAAATGCCAAGGGTTGCTCAATTTAATGATCGATTTCGTGATGGGATTAAAGGAAGTACTTTCAATTTGTACGATCGTGGATATACGCTAGGAAATATTCATAAAGATACAGAAGTGAAAGAGTCTATTGCAGGAAGTGTTTCATTTAAAAAAGGTTATAAAGGTCTATTTTTAGAACCAACACAAACAATCAATTATGTAGAATCACATGACAATCACACCTTTTGGGATAAAATAGTTGGTTGTAACTCTCATGAATCAGATGACCTAAAAAGGAAAAGGCAACGTTTAGCAACAACCATTGTCTTACTATCCCAAGGGATACCATTCTTACACAGTGGTCAGGAATTTTACAGAACAAAGCAAGGTATTGAAAATAGCTATCGTTCACCTGACGCAATTAATATGCTCGATTGGGCTAGAAAAAAACAGTTTGAGAAGGATGTCAACTATATAAAAGGAATAATAGCTATTCGGAAGCACCATGGGGCATTCCGCTTTGACTCAACAGCCTTAATTAGAAGTCATCTAAAATTTTATGAGTATTCTGAAGGTGTAGTTATTTATTCATTATTAAATGTAGAAAAATTTGGTCCATGGTCCTCAATCTTGGTAATTCATAGCAATTCCCTTGAGGCAAAGGAAATCACAATCCCTGTATATCATAATTGGAGTGTGGTTTGTGAAGAAAGTAATGCTGGGCTTGAACCAATCTTTACACTAACAGATAACCAAGTAACCATCAAACCTGTTAGTACCATGGTTCTGTATAGAAAGTAGTAGCAAATCAGATTTTCTCTTGACTAAAAAATGATAAGAACCTAAAATTTATAGATAGCTATTGTTATGAAACGTAGTCAATAGCTGTTTTTTTTATTTAAAATTTAATTTTACTGATACTAAAAATAATAATGAAATAATATAAATACTAAGAAATGTTGTGTTGAATTTGAAGGTAAACTGGTTCGAATATATACTAGGTGATGAGTGGATAATAACATCTGCTGGAGGTGCTACGGGGGATGCTTATTTTGCTCAATATAATGACAAGAAGTTATTCCTAAAGCGTAATTCATCCCCCTTTCTCGCTGTTCTGTCGGCAGAAGGAATTGTACCAAAACTAATGTGGACGAAAAGGCTAGAAAATGGTGATGTAATAACGGCACAGCATTGGTTAAAGGGTCGTGAATTAAAGCCTAGTGACATGTTTGACTATAATGTCGCACACTTGCTACGAAAAATACATCAATCAAATGAATTATTAGATATGCTAAAAAGGCTAGAAAAAAAACCTCTTCTACCCGAAGAGATTTTAGTTGATATTAAGAGTCAGCTTGTTTATGCGGGAGAGTTAGGCAATTTATCAGTTATAGAAAATGCACTAGATGTTCTTGAAAGAGAATTACCAAATGTCCAATACGACCATAAAGTGGTCTGTCATTGTGATGTCAATCATAATAACTGGTTAATTACAGAGAAAGAACAGCTTTTTTTAATTGACTGGGATGGGGCTATTATTGCCGACCCTGCTATTGATATTGGTATGCTTTTGCATTGGTATATTAATGAAAAGGACTGGGCTACATGGTTACAAATGTACGGGCTCGAACTATCAGATCATTTGCAAATACGGATGAAATGGTATGTAATTTCCCAAACAATCCAATCGGTAATTTGGTATAAATCTAAAAACCACAATAAAGAAGTTGAACACTGGCTTAACTATTTACAAGATTTATTGGGGAAACCCTGAATTTTTTAGCTGAACGAATCGATATCATTGACCCACTGTGTTAAATCAGATCGGTGTGAATCAATATGGCTATCGAGATGTTGAGTGTACTTTCCATTTTGGCTATATGAGTATATATCATCTAAAACTGATTTGAGATTTTGATCTACATTTGTGTTAACCATTAATGATTTAATAATTCGTTCCATTTGCTCACATTCAGCAACTGTACCACAACAGTCGGCTTGTTGATTAGTCAATATATCTTTTAAAACATTCATTTGATCGGTATGATTGATAGGCATTAAAGACACATCCTTTTACGTAGAGAGTCATATACCTTAAATTGCCTTAAGACAGCAAAAAATATACTTGCGATACAAAAAAACGGTTGTGAAAAATAACCATTTTTTTGTATCGCAAGTAATCTGAAGAGATGATTAAGGTTAGAAGAATATAGATCTAGAGTACATTGCTAATAAGGTCTTAATGAAGCATGAAGAAATCCCCGCTTATTGAAGTCCACTTGAAGGGTACCTAAGCACTATTCCTTGCGTACTCCATTTTACGTTCAGAAGCCTTTTTAGCTTGAAGCTTGTTTAAGAGGATTTCAGCAGGGTAAATAGTTAATGAATAACCTACAAACGCAAGTGTAATACTGAATAAAATCATGAACTCAATTAACATTGTCAAAGACTTTTTAATTACCATTGTATCAACTCCCTTTAATTAATATGGAATTTCCATTAACTGGATTTGACTTTTCATTAGCGAAAATTAAACTCCTTTAATCATAAACGAGAAATTGTTTTTTACCTAACTGTAAAAATGAGGGAATCAACTGTTGTAATGACTTAAAACACGCTGACAAACGGTTAGGTTAGCTTTACGAACAATTTCACACTTATCCGTTTATATCCTCACAAATCCTTAGGATTTCCCAAAACCAAGTGAAATATAGACACGAAAGCCTTGCTAACTTTCATCGTTCATGTTATCTTTTTCATCGATATCACTAAAATGAGGTGGCATAATGCGTGTACGAAATAAACCGTGGGCTAAAGAGAAGTTGGCGGAATACCCACAGTTTGTCATTCATAAACCTGAATCACACAAAAGAAAATGGCATGAATTATTTGGAAATAACAATCCATTACACATTGAAGTAGGAACTGGAAAAGGTCGATTTATCACCGGGATGGCAAAAGCTAATCCCGATATTAATTATATTGGAATAGAGCTAGCTGAAAGTGTAGTTGTTTCTGCACTTGATCTTGCGATTGCGGCTGATATACCTAACATAAAAATCCTAAACAGAAATGCAAACGACTTACATGAATTTTTTGATAAGGGTGATGTGGATCGCCTCTATTTAAATTTCTCAGATCCATGGCCTAAAAAGCGCCATGAAAAGCGAAGACTCACTTATAAAACCTATTTGAAATCATATGAAGACATCTTAAAAAATGGTGGAGAAATTCATTTTAAAACAGACAATCGTGGCTTATTCGAGTACTCATTAACGAGTTTTTCGGAGTATGGGTTACTGTTAACGTATGTTAGTTTAGACCTTCACAAAAGTGATTTTGAAGGTAATATTATGACTGAATATGAAGAGAAATTTTCAAGTAAAGGTTTTCCAATTTATCGTAGTGAAGTTAAATACCAAAATGAGGAGTAGAGATGTCGTCTACTCCCTTTTTCGCTTAATTACTAAATTCATATAATGGAAATGTATAAGATCATTCATTTAATTTTAAATATATTTATATAAATGGTAAACTAAATATATTATTTAGGAGAGAGGTGGCGGCATAATGGAAAATTTAAAGGTTGGTAAAATATCTCTTACTTGGTTAAATGGTGGAGTAACCCGCTTAGATGGGGGAGCAATGTTTGGAGTTGTACCAAAAGCATTATGGACGAAGAAATATCCTTTTAATGATAAAAATCAAATTGAGTTACGTTCAGATCCAATCCTTATTCAAGTGGCAGGAAAGAATATATTAGTAGAATCAGGAATGGGAAATAATAAGATGTCTGATAAAATGAAACGGAATTTTGGTATGGATGAAGAATCCGCTATTGAGGAATCCTTAGTGGCACTAAACCTAACAACAGCAGACATCGATATAGTCTTGATGACTCATATGCATTTTGATCATGCCTGCGGATTGACAAAATGGCAGGACGATGTGCTTATTTCAACTTTTGAAAACGCAACCATTATCACTTCAAGTGTGGAATGGGAAGAAATGAGACACCCAAATATTCGCTCTCGTAATACATATTGGAAGGAAAACTGGGAAGCAATTGAAGGTCAGGTTCAGACATTCAGTGGTGAAATAGAAGTCGTTCCGGGAATAAAAATGGTCCATACTGGTGGACATAGTGATGGCCATTCGATAATCATAATGGAAAGTGAAGATGAAGTGTTACTACATTTGGCTGATATTATGCCAACACATGCTCATCAAAATGTATTATGGGTAATGGCGTATGATGACTACCCTATGACTTCCGTTGAACAAAAGCAAAAATGGATGGAAGTTGGTACTAAAAAACAAGCATGGTATAGCTTTTATCATGATGCAATCTACCGAGCAATCAAATGGGATGATGAAGGAAATGTGATAGATTCCTTAAAACGTATTGAGTAAAAAAAGAACTCCAAGAAATTGGAGTTCAAATACTTCTACACTAAATCGGATATACTTCTAAAATAGTACCTGTTTTTGTGTCAACGAGGAATTCAAATTGTTTTACTTCGTTTTCTATGGTGCGTGATATTCCGCCTTTATAAACGTTATACGATAGGTTGGATTTTTCAAATGTTTCAGGGACCATATGTATCCATGAACCATCTATAGGGCCGTTTTCCTTAAAAGCGTTTTTTGCGATTTTTAAAGCCTTTTCTGCAGATATGGTTTGCTCTTGAACATAACTTTTCAATAGGTAAGCACCTGCAAAGCCGACACTAAGACCTAGTACAAACTTTTTCCAACTCATAGAACCGCCTCCTTCACTTTGTGAGTATTGTGTTAAGGTTAGAATGTTAAGATTAAACTTAGTTTTTGTGTCTAGCTCCGGTAGCCCAGCGACTAGTGGACTTCCCTCTCCTCCTTACGATAAGTCAACATCGAATCGACTTGAGCTCCGTGTTTCCTTTATCTCATGCGGAGCGGTCTTAGTCCATACGTCGCTAAGCGGGGCGACCTGCGCTTTTCATATAGTATACAAAACTAATATATAGTTGTTAAGCATTGTGTATGTTCATAGTAGAAAGGATTAGGGTATTTCGATATACTAAATAATAAGAATTGTTCTAAAATAATAAGATGACTGTGCTAATTACCTAGAACCGCACTGTTACATAGTTGATTGAAAAGGGGAATAACATAATGAATCAGGAAACAATGGAGCTTTTTAAAACTTTAACAGAATTGCCAGGTACACCTGGTAATGAACATCAGGTTCGAAAATTCATGCGTTCACAGATTGAAAAATATACTGATGAGATTGTTCAAGACGGTCTAGGTAGTATTTTTGGAGTGAAACGTGGAGACCAAAATGGTCCAACAGTTATGGTTGCAGGACATATGGATGAAGTAGGCTTTATGGTTACACAAATTACCGATAATGGTATGATTCGCTTCCAGACATTAGGTGGATGGTGGAGTCAAGTGTTACTTGCACAACGAGTTCAAGTAATAACAGACAATGGCCCAGTGATCGGTGTCATCGGTTCGATTCCTCCACATTTACTAGATGATGCCAAACGTAACAAACCCATGGATATTAAAAATATGATGATTGATATTGGTGCAGATGATCGAGAAGATGCAAAAAGGATTGGTATAAAACCAGGTCAGCAAATCGTTCCTATTTGCCCTTTCACACCGATGGCTAATGAAAAGAAAGTACTTGCAAAAGCATGGGATAATCGCTATGGTTGTGGCCTTTCAGTAGAGCTATTAAAAGAATTACAGGGTGAAAAGCTTCCTAATGTTCTTTTCTCAGGTGCAACAGTTCAAGAAGAGATTGGCTTGCGAGGAGCACAAACAGCTGCAAACATGATTAAACCTGATATCTTTTATGCACTAGATGCAAGCCCGGCAAATGATATGTCAGGTGATAAGAATGCTTTTGGACAGCTTGGGAAAGGTGCTTTACTTCGTATCTATGATCGCTCAATGGTAACTCATCGTGGTATGCGTGAATTTATACTTGACACTGCTGAAACTAATAAGATTCCGTACCAGTATTTTATTTCCCAAGGTGGAACAGATGCTGGTCGAGTTCATATGTCAAATGAAGGAGTTCCTTCTGCAGTTGTAGGAATTTGCTCTCGTTATATCCATACACATGCGTCAATTGTTCATGTCGATGACTATGCTGCAGCAAAAGAATTACTTGTAAAATTAGTAAAATCTTCAGACCGTGCTACAGTAGATTCAATTAAAAGCAATAGCTAAGTGATAAATAAAAAGAGCCTTTTGGCTCTTTTTATTTATGGAATGAACAGTCAAAATTTATAAGTTTAGCGAGGGGAATTAATATGCTTAAAGTAGCAATTGGTACGAAAAATCCAACTAAGGTTAATGCTGTTAAAAGTGCGTTCAATGATCAAGATGTTACCTATTTACCTACATCTGTTCCATCAGGCGTTTCATCGCAACCATTTTCAGACACAGAAACAATTGAGGGAGCTATAAACCGCGCAATGCTTTCTCGGAGTAAAGAGCATGCTGATATTGGAGTTGGCCTAGAGGGAGGAGTAATTGAAACTTCTAAAGGGTTATTTTTATGTAATTGGGGCTCCATATACGATGGGGAGAATGAACCCATTATAGCAGGAGGAGCTAGGATCCTGTTGCCTACTCAAGTGGCAGAGGGTGTTAGAAGTGGTCGAGAACTAGGTGATGTCATGGACGAATATACAACATTAAGAAATGTAAGACATAATGAAGGTGCAATCGGTGTTTTTACAAACGGGCTAGTCAATCGAACAGAAATGTTCACACACCTTGCAAGACTATTAGTCGGGCAATATCTGTATAATTTAAAATAACTAGGGAGAGGACTTATCCTATCCTCTTCTAGTTATCAGAATTAGTTTTCGTATACATACTGTTTCTCCCGCTAAATAGACAATTACTTGCAACTTAAATCCTCTCTTTTGAGTAATCTTAACTATGCCGTCAGAAGACATCCATAGCGTGTATGAACATTTTAACACGATTTGTTAATATTTTCTTATAGTAGGATTTAACTAGAAATTACTAGAAACTACTTGTCACCTATAAAATAATAGGGGTATTATAGTATTAGGTATGTCAGAGGTTGTCAAAAATCCTCGAATTTATTACTAGCGTATTTCTTGTTCTCGTAAAAAGCTTCCAAATCTAGTAGTCTTATTTTAATTATGTAAAAAATCATCATGAAGATTATAGATGAGTCGTAAGAAGAACAAGGCTGGCAATTTCATCATGAAACTACGCGGTTTTCTAAGCCAACTCTGAGCATGCACTTTAGAAACTTCCTTAATACTGGAGGGGAGAAGAAAATGAAAAATAGAATAGTACTATTTGCCTGTTTACTTCTACTAACAGGACTATTAGTAGGTTGTTCGGTATCGGTTGATGATGAGATAAAAAATACGACAGCTAAAATTGAAGAGGCTTTTAATAACAAACCAATGGAAACAAATAAAAGCTTTGAAAGCATATCCTATTATTTACCGAACGCTATGAAAATCGAAAGTGAAGGAACCAATAATCTAATTTTTGAACAGGGAAAACAACTGTATATCTTGTTTGTTAATCCAAATGAAGAATTAGATAGTAAAGTCATGTTTGAGTCTACAGGAGCTAAAACTAAAAAAGATCTTGTGTTTGAAACATTCGAAGACGAAAATCGTTTTGGTTATGTTAAAGTTACGGAAGTCGAAGGAAACTCTTACGAGGTACTAGTGGGTATCGGTGGAATTAAGCTGACAACACAGGCAAAAGCTAGCCAAATTTCAGAGAGCGCAGAGCAAATGATGCAAATTGTTTCATCTGTTAAATATCAATGATTTGAATAATTGTCCCTGTACCTTAAAATACAGGGGCACATTTGTATTTCGATACTCAATGTAGTACCATTTTTTAAACTAGTTTTTTATTTTTACAGATAACCTGCTAAGGTGGGAGAAAAGTTGCGTGATTTTTTATTAAGAAAAGGTGTCACTCTTTCGCCAAAAGTGTATTTTATAGAAGCATTGAGTTATATGGCGCTTGGTCTATTTTCATCATTAATAATTGGTTTAATTATCAAGACGGTAGGAGAGCAGATTGGTACTCCGTTATCTCCTTTATTTATTGAGATGGGTACAATGGCTATGAGTCTATATGGACCTGCAATAGGTGCAGCTGTCGCCTATGGGCTAAAAGCGCCACCATTAGTGTTGTTTTCAGCACTACTTAGCGGAGCTGCTGGCGCATCGCTTGGTGGTCCGGCAGGAAGTTTTATCGCTGCTTTGATTTCAACTGAGATAGGTAAATTAGTGAGTAAAGAGACCAAAATCGATATTATTATCACACCATTTGTTACAATAGTATCAGGATTTTTAACCGCAACCTTCATTGGACCATCTATCAACTTGTTCATGAAAAGTTTTGGTGAAATCATCATGTGGTCAACAGAACAAAGACCTATCGTAATGGGGATTTTAGTAGCTGTATTGATGGGCTTAGCGTTAACAGCACCTATCTCAAGTGCAGCAATTGCCCTGATGCTCGATTTACAGGGTCTAGCAGCTGGAGCAGCAACGATTGGATGTTGTGCACAGATGATGGGCTTTGCAACAAGTAGTTTCCGTGAAAATAGATATGGTGGTTTTATTGCACAAGGATTAGGTACATCCATGTTACAGGTAGCAAATATTATCAAAAATCCGTTAATTTTAATTCCACCTACAGTTGCGGGTGCCATACTGGCTCCTTTAGGAACAGTGGTTTTCAAACTCACAAATAATGCAGCGGGAGCAGGAATGGGTACAAGTGGTTTAGTTGGCCAAATCATGACATTTACTAGTAACGGATTTACTCTTGGTATTTTCCTTTCAGTTTTACTATTGCATTTTATTGGTCCTGCACTAATAAGTCTGGTATTATCCGAGGTGATGAGGAAAAAAGGCTGGATTAAATTTGGTGATATGAAAATAAATACTGGAGGCTAAACAAATGAAAAAATTAGAAAGTATTGAACAATATAAAGAGGTTATTTTAGAAGGGAAAACGGTATTAATGTTTTCTGCGGACTGGTGCCCAGACTGTCGTATTATTGAACCAGTCATACCGGAAATTCTCGCTGCACACGCAGAATTTACTTTTTATTATGTGGATAGGGATGAGTTTATTGATTTATGTGGGGAGTTAGATGTTTTTGGTATTCCAAGTTTTGTTGCATTTGAGAATGGGAAAGAGACAGGTCGCTTTGTAAGTAAGGATAGAAAGACAAAAGAAGAAATAGAATCCTTTCTAAATGGGTTAAAATAGAGCGGCTAGGTTCGAAGGGAGTACTTTTAATGAAAATGGATACAAAGAAAATGCGATCCCAGCTTGAGCAAAGATTAACAAGACCTGAGTGGGAATTTACCTTCGACAGAGAAAAAGACACGTTACGCATTGAGAATCGAGAGACCAAAAAGGGTGTTACTGTTGCATTATCAGGAATTATTGCAAAATGGCATGAGGAAAAAGATAAAGCAATTGATGAAGTTGTTTATTATATAGAAGAATCTTTGACGAAGATGCATGATGAACATGTTTTAACAGGGAAAGAAAAAAATATTTATCCCGTTATTCGTTCAACCTCTTTTCCTACTGAAACAAAGGAAGGAAAGGCCCTGCTTTTTGATAACCATACAGCTGAAACAAGAGTGTACTATGCACTTGATTTAGGGACCACGTATCGTTTAATTGATAAGGAACTTTTGCAAAAAGAAGAATGGAATGTAGAAAGAGTAAAAGAAGTGGCTCGATTTAACATTCGTTCACTAGAAATAAAAGTCAAGGAAGATATAGTAGCAGATAATACATTTTACTTTATAAATACAAACGATGGGTATGACGCGAGTCGAATTTTAAATGAAACATATTTACATAAATTCAGTGAAAAAATCAATGGGACAATGGCCGTAGCCGTCCCTCATCAAGACGTTTTAATTATAGCTGATATCCAAAACGATACAGGTTACGATGTCCTCGCCCATATGACGATGAGCTTTTTCGCAAGTGGAAGGGTCCCGATTACAGCACTATCCTTCCTGTATGAAAATGGGGAATTAGAGCCTATCTTTATACTTGGGAAAAATAAACGTAAATGATATTTTAGTAAAAGTCACTAGATAAACTAGTGGCTTTTTTTAAAAGATAAGAAAGTATAAAAGTTTGTACCTAGTTATAGTGTCTAGCTCCGGGCGCCCTGCGCTTTTCTTAAACAATTTAAATACTTCCATTCCTAATCTATTTGAACTAAGTTTATTTTCTTTATTCAATTTTCTTCATTTATTGTTACAATACTATATAGATAAGTTTGAAGTGAAAATGAAAGAGTGATGATTGATGGATTGGTTAAAAAAGATTTACACACGATTAAAAAATGACAACGACAATGATGAAACTGAAGACCTTCAGTTGCACAATAACCAAACAAATTTAGAACATAAGCACATTGAAACAAGGGTCACCTATCAATATCCGAAAGGAAATTTTCGATTCCCGCTTATACCGGATGAACAAGAGCAGAAAACTACTGTTACTAAGAATAAAAAAAGTGAAGTATCTAAACCTGTAAGTGTCGTAAAACGTAGTACTACCAAGAAAAAAGAAGAACAACAAACAAAAAAAGAGAAGTCAAAGCTACCATTTCGACCTACAGAGGTACCATCTCCAGTCTATGGATTTGCTAGGCCAAAGGCAGTAGAAGAAAACAATCTGTTAGATGAAGTGGTAGAGTATGAATTAGAATCGATAAGTCTTCCTAATTTAGCTGAAAAAGAGACTGCTGCAACTGTTGAAATAGAGGAAGAATTCTTGTATAAAAGAGAGACTAATGAAAAAGAAACAGTAATAGAGCTGAATCCGAATAGTCGTAAACCTGAAGAAGTTATTGAATCAAGTGATGACCTAATAAAAGAGGATTCAGATGAGTTCCTTGACTTACTGCACCAACTTAAAAAGGGGCCTCTATATACTAAAAGTGAAGAGAAAGAAGTAGAAATTGAAAGTGATACTAACGATATGATTCATGAAATTAATGAAAAAGTTGCTCCGACTAGCATTGAAAAAAACAGTGGTGTCCAACCTATTAATAATGAAGGACAGGCAGAACAAGATGAACTTGTGAATACGACTGATGAAACAGCACCTAAACGTCATTATATACCCTACAATGTAATGATGCTTAAGCAAGACCGTAAAAATTTACAAAAAAGAGTTGAAGCAACATCGGAAGAAAAGAAAGCCAATGAAAAAATAGTAGGTCAAAGGATAAGTTTTGAAGAAATTCAGGTAGACGAAACTACTAACGCAAAAGAAAAAGTGAAAATAGAGGAGCTGCCAACTAAGAGCAACGGCACTTATCACTTCCCAGACCTTGATTTATTAAATATTCCTCGTGTTATTGAAGGGGATGACGAAGAATGGCTTGCTAGTCAAAGTGAATTACTTGATCAAACATTGAAAAACTTCAAGGTTCGTGCAACTGTCGTTAACGTCACACAGGGACCAGCTGTTACTAGATTCGAAGTCCATCCTGAGCCAGGTGTAAAGGTAAATAAAATAACTAACTTATCGGATGATATAAAGTTAAGTCTGTCTGCAAAGGATATTCGTATTGAAGCCCCTATTCCAGGGAAAAACACGATTGGTATAGAAGTTCCCAATAGGAA
The DNA here is from genome assembly GCF_029193815.1 of Cytobacillus sp. S13-E01. Taxonomy (GTDB): domain Bacteria; phylum Bacillota; class Bacilli; order Bacillales; family Bacillaceae_L; genus Bacillus_BV. Next base: position 49,824 of record NZ_JARFVC010000007.1, on the reverse strand, counting down.
AAGTAAGTCTGTTTTATTACGCGAAATAATTCAAAGTGAGGAATTCTTAACAGATTCGTCTCCGCTTACTGTAGCTTTAGGATTGGATATCTCTGGTAAGCCAGTTGTCACAGACCTTAGTAAAATGCCACATGGGTTAATTGCAGGTGCAACAGGTTCCGGAAAGAGTGTTTGTATTAATACGATGCTAGTAAGTCTGCTATACAAGGCTGCTCCACATGAAGTGAAACTATTATTAATTGATCCAAAAATGGTAGAGTTGGCTCCATATAATCATATTCCTCATTTAGTCAGCCCGGTAATTACGGATGTAAAGGCCGCAACAGCAGCTCTTAAATGGGCAGTAGAGGAAATGGAAAGACGATATGAACTCTTTGCACATACTGGTGTAAGAGATATTTCACGATATAATGAGCTGGTCGAAAGACATAGTGAGCAAAGTGGAAAACTGCCTTATTTAGTCATCATTATTGATGAGCTTGCAGACTTAATGATGGTAGCTCCTGGAGATGTTGAGGAGGCAATCTGTCGTATTGCTCAAAAAGCTCGCGCTTGCGGGATTCATCTAATTTTAGCAACCCAACGACCATCTGTGGATGTCATTACAGGACTTATAAAAGCGAATATTCCAACAAGAATTGCATTCTCAGTTTCTTCTCAGGTAGATTCCCGCACCATTTTAGATACAAATGGGGCAGATAAGCTTTTAGGAAAAGGAGATATGCTCTTTCTAGAAAATGGTTCTTCCAAACCAACACGACTTCAAGGCAACTTTGTTTCTGATGATGAAATTGAAAGAGTTGTAGGGCATGTTAAGGAGGAATTAAAACCAACTTACATGTTTGAACAGGAAGAATTATTAAAAAAGGCTACAATCAATTCGGAAGAAGATGATCTATTTTATGAAGCGTGTGAGTTTGTTTTTGATCAAGGTGGTGCTTCTACATCTAGCCTTCAGCGTCGCTTTAGAATTGGATACAATAGAGCTGCCAGGTTAATTGATATTATGGAGGAGCAAGGGATTATATCTGAAGGACGAGGAAGTAAACCGCGGGAAGTCCTTATAACCGAAACGGAATTGGAGAATATACAAGAAACTAGCATATTACCCCATACTTAAGTGGCATTATGATCCCTCAAGCGGGAAATTTGAAGAAATGCAGGTTGGGGGGGGCAACTCCCCCTATAGGTTCACTTTAAAGTGATAAAATGGTATTCTTACAGATAGACAAGTTGTAAATTGTTATTGGACGAATTGATAGGGGCTATCTCTATCGGGAGAAAGGGAGCTTTATTGGATGAAAGAAATAGAACTTAAAATGCAAGGTAAAATAAAGAGATTAACGAATCATACGTTTAAATTTGATGAGCGTATAAAAAATGGTTGGTTTTCAGCTGTTTATTTTTTAAAAACGAGAGAAATTATAAAAGAATTTAAAGCCGATAATAGTGTAACATTACAGTTTTTTCAAAAGGACAATGCAGTCTTATGTGGAACAGATGAAGTTATCGCCCTTGTACAAACCTTTGCTGACAATCCAGAAGAGTTAGAAATCTATTCTTTAATGGATGGAGATAAAATAAGTCCGTTTGAGACTGTTTTGACAATCACTGGACCGTACCAAAATTTTGGGTATCTTGAGGGAATCATTGATGGAATTCTTGCAAGAAGAACAAGTGTTGCAACAAATGTTTATAATGTTGTAAAAGCCGCCGGACATTCAGGTAATCAAAAGCCCGTTATATTTATGGGAGACCGTGATGATCATTTTACACAGCAAGCTGGCGATGGATATGCTGCATACATAGGTGGTTCACAGGCACAAGCAACTCACGCTATGAACGAATGGTGGGGTAAAAAGGGAATGGGTACAATGCCACATGCTCTTATTCAGCTTTTTGATGGTGATATCGTCGCAGCAACTAGAGCATACCATACGAAGTTTCCAGAGGATGAATTGATGGTGCTTGTAGATTACAATAACGATTGTATAACAGATGCCCTTAAGGTTGCTTATGAGTTTGGTGAGAAATTAAAAGCCGTAAGAGTTGATACTTCCCGAACAATGATTGATCAATATTTTGTAAGGCACCCTGAAGTATTAGGTACATTTGACCCACGTGGCGTGAATGCACACTTGGTTTATGCACTTCGCGAAGCACTTGATAATGAAGGGTTTAGCCATGTTAAGATTGTCGTTACTGGCGGATTTAACGAGGAGCGTATTAAAAGCTTTGAAGAACAAAGTGTACCTGTTGATATATATGGTGTTGGAAGTAGTTTATTAAAAATTAATATTGGTTTCACTGGTGATAATGTCATTTTAAATGGTAGACCACAGGCAAAGGCAGGAAGAAAATATCGGCCGAATTCTCGCCTTGAAAAAGTCGACTAAAGGTATAAAATTTTTACCTAGCTTTTGTGTCTAGCTCCAGGCGCCATCGGCTCTATGGTATAAGCCAATCCCTTCCCGAAGGCAAAAAACGCCTTCAGTCAGGGCTCGTCTTATACTTGTCGCCGAAAGGCGGGCGCCCTGCGCTTTTCTTAAAAGATAAGAAAGTATAAAAATTTGTACCAAGTTTTAGTGTCTAGCTCCGGGCGCCATCGACTCGAGGTCATAAGCCAATCCGTCCGGAAGGTAAAGAACAACCTTCCAGCCGGCTTGTCTTATGCTTGTCGCCGAAAGGCGGGCGCCCTGCGCTTTTCTTAATGGCAATCTAGAAGAAAAGTTTTTTATGCCAAAAGTTCTAAAAATATTGTTTTTATTATAAACAATATTGAATAACAAGTGATATACAATGCGGTATAATTGGGAAAACTGATAGGGAAATACCTATCAGTTTTTAATTTTAGATCTTATAGTGCAAAGGATTCAGCTTATTTTTTTCATGGTTTTCATGAATGTTTAGTGCTATAATAGGAAAATGTGAGATGAATACATCAGCATTTACTTCTCTCTAGAGCTGACTGTTTTCATTGAAATGGGAGAATTTACGTATATATCCCATACTTCGTTCATACATAAAAAAAGCAGTTTTTTTATTTGCTACAATTGACGGAAGCTAAGTGTTTCTTAGCTGTTTCATCATCTGTTTACAATGAGTTCAATTAGCAAAACTAGATGAACGTCATATACTGTCTTACAGATAGACGATTGTTGGAGGTTCTTTATATGACAGTTTACCATTTTGTTGGGATTAAAGGCACTGGCATGAGTTCTTTGGCACAGGTGCTTCATGATATGAATTACCAAGTTCAAGGCTCAGATGTAGAGAAGCGATTTTTTACGCAAATGCCATTAGAAGAAAGAGGAATCTCAATTCTTCCATTTAGCAAAGACAATATACAGCCCGGTTTAACAGTTATCGCGGGTAATGCGTACCCTGATTCACATGAAGAGCTTGAAGAAGCACGCAATCAGGGATTAACAGTCATTCGGTATCATAAATTTCTAGGTGACTTTATGCAAAAATATACGAGCGTAGCTATTACCGGTACACATGGAAAAACGTCAACTACTGGCTTATTAGCCCATGTGATTCAAGGTGCACATCCTACCTCATTTTTGATTGGAGATGGAACTGGAAAAGGCTCTGAAAACAATGAGTATTTTGTTTTCGAGGCATGTGAATACCGCAGGCACTTTTTAAGTTATCTCCCAGATTATACGATCATGACGAATATTGATTTTGATCATCCCGATTACTTTACCAATGTTGAAGATGTCTTTAATGCTTTTCAGGAAATGGCATTACAGGTTAAAAAGGGAATTATTGCTTGTGGTGATGATGAACATTTACAGAGCATTCACGCAAACGTTCCGGTGTTGTATTATGGGTTCGGGCAAGATAATGACTTCCAAGCACGAAATGTGAACAAAAACACAGCAGGTACTACATTTGATGTGTTTGTAAGAAACACATTATTCGCATCCTTCTCCATTCCAACCTATGGGGACCATAGTGTGTTGAATGCATTAGCAGTTATTGCTTTATGCCATTATGAAAACATTGACGTTGAAATTATTCAAGAACGCCTTAAAACATTTAAAGGGGTTAAGAGGAGATTTACTGAAAAGCAAGTTGGTAATCAAATCTTAATTGATGATTATGCTCATCATCCGACAGAAATTAATGCAACGATAGAAGCGGCAAAACAAAAGTATCCTAATCGTGAAATCGTAGCTGTTTTCCAACCGCATACATTTACCAGAACCCAAACATTTTTACAAGAATTTGCAGATAGTTTAAATACAGCAGATAAAGTGTATTTATGTGATATTTTTGGTTCAGCTAGAGAAAATCAAGGAAAGCTAACGATTAATGATTTGGTGGAAAAAATCGATGATTGTGCATTAATTCATGAAGATGATACCTCTATTCTTAGATATCACGATAGCGGTGTACTAATTTTTATGGGTGCAGGAGATATTCAAAAATTTCAAGAGTCATATGAAAAACAATATAGTTAAGATATAGAAGAGGCACCAAATTTAAAGTAAGTAGTTCCGTTAACGTGGAGACACATACTAAATAGCATATAATAATTAGCAGACCAAATAATTTTATTTTCCCTTTTTCCTTTTTAGAGATAGCAATAAAACTAAAGATGACTAAAGGGTTTCGTTTTGAGGTGCAAATCCTATAAATGACAATGAAAAAGGCGTGCAATCTGGCAACAGATTTGACACCTCTTTAACAAAGAGCGAACCCTCAAGGACCAAGAGATGAGGGAATCAGCATGGTTTAATAAATAAGCGGAGAAATTTCTCTTATTTATGAAATAGCACTTAAAATAGCTTAAATAGACGGAAGGATTCCGACTATTTACACAAAAAACGTCAAAATGGATCATTTTGCATTGCTTAAGCGGAAAACCTCCGCTTATATACCCCGAACCAAGCGTTATTACGCAGTTTAACCGGAAAATCTCCTCTTATTTTAACGATCACTGGTTACTAAATTTAGGAGATGACTTCTGATGTATATGGAAATGTGTAAGAATTGACATCCCAATTGACATTTAATTTTGAGTGTCCAATAAGCATTGTCCTTTAATTTGTCATTAATGGTTTTATTTTACTATAAGAGGTATTATAAATCCCTATATAAAAGGAAAATGGCATACGTCGATTCGTATGCCATTTCTAATGTCAATTTTCCGCCTGCGTACCTCAAAACGGAACGGTTTATTTCATCAAATCCAAGCGTTTTTTATTTGCTATTTATACTGTTATTTATGGTATCAAACATACTGCGATTTAGTATGATATTTCATCTGTTTTATTAATTTTTTCCACGTTATCCGAACTACTTAAATTTAAAGGTGCCTCTTTTATGTCTTATTTTAAGTTTTCAGGATTTAATCCTTCTAACCTAGGAATCACAAATTTTCCATCCTTGCGAATTAATACATCATCGAAATATATTTCTCCTCCACCATACTCAGGGCGTTGAATATTTACCATGTCCCAATGGATGTTTGAATGATTACCATTAAAAGCATCATCATAGCATTGTCCTGGTGTGAAATGGAAGCTACCATCAATTTTTTCATCAAATAGGATATCTTGCATTGGATGCTGGATAAAAGGATTTACTCCTATTGCAAATTCGCCTATATAGCGTGCTCCTTCATCTGTATCAAAGATTTTATTAATCCGTTCAGTATCATTTGAGGTAGCTTCAACAATTTTGCCCCCTTTAAACGTTAGTTTTACGTTTTCAAACGTAAAGCCTTGGTATGGTGATGGCGTATTATATGTAATTGTGCCATTAACCGAGTCCCTAACTGGAGCAGTATATACTTCACCATCTGGGATATTCATTTCACCCGCACATTTTATAGCAGGAATATCTTTTATCGAGAATGATAGATCCGTACCTTCACCAGTTATTCTTACTTTATCAGTTTTATTCATTAATTCTACCAAGGCATCCATTGCATCGCTCATTTTTCCATAATCAAGATTGCAGACATCAAAATAGAAATCCTCAAACCCTTCCGTACTCATTTTCGCTAATTGAGCCATTGCTGAGTTAGGATAACGAAGAACTACCCATCTAGTTTTAGGTACACGAATATCTCGATGGACCTTTTTACCGATTGTTTTTCCAGTGATTTTCATTTTATCATCTGAAACATCGGCCAACTCATTAATGTTATCACCTGAACGTAAGCCTATGTACGCGTCCATATTTTTCATTACATTTGCCTCAAAATCAGCGATCATTTCAAATTGTTCTTCTTGTGCACCTAATAGTAATGCACGATCAACTTGATGATCCTTTAGAGAAACAAAAGGATACCCACCGGCATTATAAGCTTCATCTACAAGCGCTGTTACAAGCTCACGTTGAAGACCAAAATTTTCAATTAATACTTTTTCGCCTTTTTTAAGTTTAACAGAATAATTAATTAAATTTTTAGCTAATGTTTGAATGCGTGGATCTTTCATTAAAAAGCCCCCTATGTGATTTATATTTACCACCTTATTGTAACCGAATTAAGACGATTTGTTTAAAAAAACGGTTCGGTATTAATTAACTCTTCTTTTTAGGGCTTTTAATATAGAACTTAAAGGTAATTTAGTCCGCATTAACGGGCAGTAAGAGCCCCACTTCAAAGCTTAGAGAAATCGAAGAAGTTTAAGTGGGGGAAACCAAAGGGAATCGGGTTCGCTCGTTAGAAGGGGATAACTGCCCGTAAAAGCCCGACGAAGCACAGGATGTGTCAGTAAGGCATAGCGCACAGGACGTGCACGCTCCTAGCGTTATAAGTTTAACTAACCCTCAGTGGTGGATGAAATAAAACACCACTGAGGGAAGTTTCCTTTATAGATAAAATTAAGGTTGGTATGGTATGTTTATATATGAAAATAATGGGTAAATATAATGTATCGGGAGGGGTCTATTTTGATCATCATTTTATATTTAAGTGTAGCACTAATAGCAATTGCTTTTTTAATATTAGTCATATACTTATCAACAACACTACGTTCCTTGAAAAATACACTTGATAATGTGGCTGGAACCTTAACTGGCTTAGAAAAACAAATGGAAGGTATAACAACTGAGACAACTGTACTTTTACATAAGACAAATGCATTAGCAGATGATATCCACCAGAAAACTCAAAAACTAAACACAATCGTTGATGCTGTGCGTGATGTAGGAACGTCTATCCAAAGGTTTAATGGTTCCATCCAAAGAGTGTCAGAATCGGTTGATGTACAGGTAGAAAAAAATCAAGAAAAGGTTAGTCAAGTTATCCAATGGAGTAATGTGATAATAGATATCTGGGATAAGTGGAAGAATAAAAAAGAAAAAGAAACGAAAGATGTTTGGCGTCAAAAGGATACTTAAAAATTAAGGTTTAATTAACATAACATTTAAATTGGAGGGTTCATTTATGGGTAAAAAAGATAATAATTTCTTTATAGGGACGTTGATTGGAGGACTAGTTGGAGCAGCAACAGCTCTCTTTCTTGCTCCAAAATCCGGTAGAGACCTACGCAATGATTTAAATACACAGGCTTCAGTTGTAAAGGGAAAAACAGAACGTTGGAGAGAAGAAGCCGCCCAGAGAGGTTCGGAGCTTGCAAGTGTAGCAAAAGAAAAATCAACAAACTTTTCACAAACTGTGTCTGAACAATCAAGCCAAATTATGACCAAGGTAAAAGACTTAGGTAATGTAAAAACTCAACAGCATGATCAAGGAAAAAGTGAGAGCCATCCAAAAAATGACGACTCTCTTCAAGACGTAATTGATGAAGTCATTTCTACAGATTCTCTTGATTCAATTAACCAGACAGAGGAAATTCAACAAAAATTAGAAGAAGCACAAAAGGCTTTTGAAGAGATTGAAAATAGAAATAATTAAAAAGGTGGCGGTTTTTTACTTGTCATTGGCCTAAACAGGAAATTTGAAGATTTAGTAGTGAAATGATACGATTATTTCATTATTATATTCTTTAGGAGTGGTAAGGAAATGAAACAGCTAGAATCTGTTGAACAATTTAACGAGGTATTTGAAGCAAATGAAAAATTATTATTATTAAAGCACAGTAATACCTGTCCGATAAGCCAAGCCGGATACGAGGAATTTGAAAAATTTGTTGAAGCTCATACAGATGTACAGGCCTATTATTTAGTGGTGCAAGATTCAAGGTCTTTATCAAATTATGTAGCGGAAACATACCATGTTAAACACGAATCGCCACAGGTCGTTCTATTTAAAAATAAAGATGTAGCATGGCATACATCTCATTGGAAAATTACATATGAAACATTAACAAAAGAAGTTGTTGGTTAATGTTTAAAAGAAAAGACAGGGTTATTACTATTTTTTGTAAGTGAAGGTAAAAGTTATCAGGCCTTTAAAACTAAAGCTGACTATAAATAGTCAGCTTTATTAAGGTGCTCCGTATTTTTAAAAAAATAAGAAACCAATAAGGCTACCCTTCTCGTAGCCACCATCTACAATGAAAAATTTATTTCATTTATTGAATATTGTAGTTTTATTTTGGAAATGCTATTATATTTTTTTGTGTTAAAAAAGTGGTATTTTCATTCAAAAGTATAAAAATTTGTACTTAGCCTTAGTGTTTAGCTCCGGGCACCCTGCGATTTTCTTATTAAAATGAATCCGCAGGCCAAATTATTCTTAGTTGATCACCAGCTGTTAAACGTTCATGAAAGCTTACCTCTTTATTGTTTTTTTCAAGAATAAAGCGTCCCTTTGATGTGACTGGTAAAGTTATTTCAACATGGCGAAAAAGGTCTTGAAAAATGAAGGGTTCGATTTTTTTACTAATGATTTGTAGTCGATCATTCGTGCTTAGTACATCATCCTCATGTAAAAGTTGACCGTTCCGGTATATCTCATTCACTGTTTTTTGTAATACGATCTTCTCACCATTGAAGAAAACAGGGAGCTTTTCAAAAAGCTTCAAGTCTTTGATGTCAGCCAGTTTTTCAATCGTGGGATGTATCACTTCCCCAAGCGTAAATGAGTCGCCATCGGAGAAGGATGCACTAATCGTAGTTTCGCGACCATTCTTAAATAACTTTCTAGTAAACTCAGGAATATTAACTTTCGCATCATTCAACGCAACATTAAAGCTAGATAACGTTTTTAGTAGATTTACTAACCCTAAGGATGTAAATGCTTGTTCGGCGGTTTCGGGATATTTATAAGTAAGTACATCATGGTCTTTAACTATATGTTCTTCTGTGGCCACAACACTATTTTGTAAGATAGCGGCCTTTATTACGTAGGATGTACCATTAATAACAATACGTTTTAAAGGGATTTCATCAATTAAATCCTTAACCTTTGCGTGACTTTGAGATCCGTCAGTTCCTCTTTCGACTGTAATTTGGTCACCGTTTCCAATCTCATCATCCAATGAACACGGCTCGTCATTTTTAAGCAAAATTGGTGGGTTTCCATGTCTTCCCGGAATGGTTATATTTTGTCCGTTCACTGTGACGATCATTGCCATTCCCGGTTTTCCGTATAGCTTGTTCATTTTTATACCAGATGCAAGTAGACAATCACCAATTGTCAGCTGCTTCATATCAAACAATCTAACCGGCTTTTTGTTAACATATACGCTTATATATTGAACTGGACTTTGTTCAGATGCAATTGCGATGCCAATGGGAGTAACAAGCTCAGGCCCTTTGGTAATATCGTCAGACATAACTACATTTTGAATTGCGTCAATTCCCCGAATCGCAACACGGTTATCTGGTAAATTCAACATATGGGCAAGTCGTTTGGGAAGTTCAGGCGTAAGGCTTCCTCCGCCAACAAGCATCACCGCTTTGGGAGACCTATTCCCATTTAGAGAAAGGATTTCATTCGATATCGAAGAGGCTAGTTTATCTATGGTTGTACCAATCTGTTCAATAATTTCTTTTTTTGGTATTTCTGTCTCAAACCCTAGTATATCAGTTACTGTAATTGATTCGTTGTCGTTAAGTTCTCGTTTCGCTTTTTCTGCAAGAGGGAAATCGAGAAGTAATTGATCACTAATTGCTTCTGTAATTTCATCACCAGCAACAGGTACCATCCCGTAGGAAACGATTGTTCCTAGGTCAGTAATCGCAATATCTGATGTTCCGGCACCAATATCGACTAAGGCGACATTAAGCCTACGCATCGTTGGTGGAATGAGGACGTTTATTGCTGCGATAGGTTCGAGTGTTAGAGCATCCATTTCTAAACCAGCTCTAGTTAATGCTGACATGAGGGATTCTACGACAACCTTAGGCAGAAAAGTGGCAATAACTTCAACGGAAGCCTGATCACCTTGCTGATCAATTAGGTTGCCAATGTCCTGCTGGTCTAACAGATAGCGTATAACAGAGTAGCCAACACAATAATAGTGATGGTTATTTTCGTTGTTCTGTTTATTTGCTAGGGATATTTGTGCTTGCTGTACAGCGCTTAATTCAAGGTGGAGTATGTCTTGCTTTTGCATAAATATTTTTCCAGAGATATCAATCGATAAATTAGCTTTCTCTGTCTTTAAAGCACGTCCTGCTGCTGCCACACACACTTTAGTCAAATGTCCATGTCTAGTTTCCAAATCATTCTTTATAGCTAAAATAACATTTGAAACAGCAAGTACATCATGTATTTGGCCATCTATCATCGAACGTTCAGAATGTTCCTTTATAACGATATCATTGATATGATACTGACCATCTACTTTATTTAAGATAATCCCAACTACCGAACGGGTACCAATATCCAAAGCGAAAATTGTTGTTGCTTCTCTCAAGTGTTTACACCTTCTTTTATTAATGGGCACATGTCACTTTATCGCTTAAAAGCGTTTATTTAATAAAGTTTTTTAGTGACATTACTTTTCATATCGTATATAATAAACCCTAATTACTAGAAATGTACCATATTTTCTTAAATATATAAAGCAAACTAGGTCGAGTGTCGAGCCTAAGGGCGAAGACAGAGGTTTAGTTGCACTTATGCGGATAGAATTTTATGGATATAAATTCTAATTAGCTAAAGAAAACTTGGTTATATTAAAAGGCAAAGCCTCTTGGCGGAAACGAAAGAATAACGGGAATAGAAAGGGATGTTAGTAGATGAGTAATTCGGAATTAGATGTTTTACGAGAACGAGTAGATGAATTGAACTTACAATTATTACAGATTATTAATGAACGCGCAAAACTAGTACAAGAGATTGGAAAAGCTAAGGAGTCTCAAGGTGTAAACAGATATGATCCTGTTCGTGAACGTAAAATGCTCGATGCGATTATCGAAAATAATGATGGACCATTTGAAAAATCAACACTTCAACACATTTTTAAAGAAATTTTTAAAGCAGGATTAGAGCTGCAAAAGGATGATCACCGTAAAGCGTTGTTAGTATCAAGGAAGAAAAAGCCAGAAGATACAATTGTGGATCTTAAAGGTGAAAAAATTGGTGATGGGAATCCTCACTTCATTATTGGACCTTGTGCAGTTGAAAGTTATGAGCAAGTTGCAGCGGTTGCTAAAGTGGCAAAAGGCTATGGATTAAAGCTATTACGTGGAGGAGCTTATAAACCAAGAACATCTCCATATGATTTCCAGGGACTAGGTCTTGAAGGATTGAAAATTTTAAAAAGAGTAGCTGATGAATATGATATGGCTGTTATTAGTGAAATAGTTAATCCTGCAGATATTGAAAAAGCAATAGAGTACATTGATGTGATTCAAATTGGAGCTCGTAATATGCAAAACTTTGAATTACTTAAGGCCGCAGGTCAAGTAAATAAACCTGTTCTACTAAAACGTGGAATATCAGCAACTATTGAAGAATTTATTAATGCAGCAGAGTATATTATTTCTCAAGGTAATGGACAAATTATTCTTTGTGAAAGAGGAATTCGTACCTACGAAAGAGCAACAAGAAACACATTAGATATTTCAGCTGTACCAATTTTGAAACAAGAAACACATCTACCAGTGCTTGTTGATGTAACCCATTCGACTGGACGCAGAGATTTATTACTACCTGCTGCAAAAGCTGCGCTTGCAATTGGAGCTGATGGAGTAATGGCGGAGGTTCATCCAGATCCAGCTGTAGCGCTTTCTGACTCAGCACAGCAAATGGATTTTGAGCAGTTCCATGATTTCATTACTCAATTAAAGGCTCATAGTGCTGTAAGAATATAAATGAAATGAAAGCCTCCTGTACTTTTACAGGAGGCTTTTCAATACATAAATTTTTCAAAAAATGGACACATTTTCTATTTTAAAATACAAAGACATTGCGGACTTACAGATAGTATCGTATGATAACTTACATAGTATTATTTCTTTTTAAATAAGAACTATCAAACAAAAATATAGCTTAATTATGAGAATATGTTGAAACTTTTATTTAAATCCATAAATAAACTCATACTAATAATATAGAAAGCTGTTTTCGTTGCAAAGGAGTGTAAACTAATGAATGTTACAATTTACGATGTAGCCAGAGAAGCAAATGTATCAATGGCAACCGTTTCACGTGTAGTTAATGGTAACCCAAATGTTAAACCGACGACTAGAAAAAAAGTCTTAGAGGCCATTGAGAGATTAGGCTATCGCCCAAATGCAGTTGCCCGTGGTCTAGCTAGCAAAAAAACAACAACTGTAGGTGTAATCATCCCTGATATTTCGAGTATATTTTATGCGGAGTTAGCTCGTGGTATTGAAGACATTGCAACAATGTACAAATACAATATCATTTTAAGCAACTCAGATCAAAACAAAGAAAAAGAATTTCACCTACTTAACACCATGCTTGGAAAACAAGTTGATGGAATTGTATTTATGAGTGGAAATATTACCGAAGAGCATGTACAAGAGTTTGAAAGATCGCCTGTTCCAATCGTACTAGCCGCCTCAATTGAAATGAACGATAAAATTCCATCGGTTGCAATCGATTATGAGCAAGCAACATATGATGCTATTGCGATGCTAATTGAAAAAGGTCATAAATCAATTGGTTATGTTTCAGGTCCAATGGTAGAACCAGTTAATGGAGTCAAAAAAATAGCAGGATACCGTAAGGCTTTAGAAGAGGCTAATCTTGAATATAACGCAGAACTAGTTGTCGAAGGTGATTATACATATGACTCTGGAATTGAGGCATATGAAAAAATGATAGAACAACAAAAAAAGCCAACTGCGATTTTTGTAGGTACAGACGAGATGGCATTAGGAGTCATTCATGGCGCACAAGACAGAGGAATCCTGATACCCGATCAACTCGAAGTTGTAGGATTTGATAATACAAGACTTGCGACGATGGTTCGGCCGACGTTAACGACTGTTCTTCAACCTATGTATGATATAGGTGCAGTTGCGATGAGATTACTGACTAAATATATGAATAAAGAAACCGTTCCAGACCACATTGTAACATTACCTCATCGCATTGAATACCGCAATTCTACTAAATAAATTGGCAAAGGCACATGATTTTCTTCATGTGCCTTTTAGATCATTTTGATTTATAGTAAATTTCGTTTGTTTTTATTCGCTCGAATAGGGTATAAAGCTCTTTCCACTGTTTGGGCATTCTTTTCTGTTATCTCTGGTTTTCTAGGAATAGGTGTGTAAATATCCTCTTTATCCATCCATTCACAAGGTAATGGAACAGGTGATTTGGATTGCCATTGCAGTGCCCATTCTTTTGGTAAATTCTTTGAGATATTCTTATTTTCAGTCATTTCAAGCCAAATCATAGCCCATGCACGCGGTACAACTCTCCAAATATCATAACCGCCACCACCAACGGCAATCCAGCGTCCCTCACAGTATAGGTGTGCTAGCTCATGTGCTAATTTTGGAATCTCACGATATATTTTCATAGTAGCTGATAAATGTGTAAGTGGATCATAATAATGTGAATCTGCACCGTTTTGTGTAAGAATGATATCCGGTTTAAAAAAATCAACAATCTCACGAAAAGCAGTAGAATACGATTCTAGCCATGAGTCATCCTCGGTAAAAGCATCAACTGGTATATTAAAGGAGTACCCATAACCAGTTCCTGCACCTCTTTCATTTACATTTCCAGTACCAGGAAATAAATAACGACCTGTTTCATGTATTGAAAAGGTACAAACATCTGGATCATCGTAAAATGCCCACTGTACCCCATCCCCATGATGGGCATCAGTATCAACATATAAAACGCGCAGGTTATACTTTTTTTGAATATATTTAATAGCGACTGCACTATCATTGTAAATACAGAATCCTGAGGCTTTTCCTCTGAAGCCGTGGTGTAGTCCGCCACCTAAACTTAGGGCATGTTTCCCCTTGCCTGAAAGGACATAATCAACTGCAGTTAAGGTTGCCCCAACTAAGAGCGCACTAGCTTCATGCATACCAGGGAAAATAGGTGTGTCTTCTGTACCTATTCCGTAATTCAACCCTACATCTTGTTGAAGCTTACCTGAGCCAGCAAGTTTAACTGCATTGATATATTTCGGGTCGTGGAAAAGCTCTAGTTCTTCATCTGTAGCCATTCTAGGTGCAATTATTTGTGAGTCATCTATTGCGTTCAATTTTTTTAGTAAATCATATGTTAGCTCGACTCGTATTTGGTTAAAAGGATGCGAGTCACTAAATTTATAATTTAAAAATTGATCCGAATAGACAAATATAGCTTGATTACTCATCATGATGATATCCCCGGTAGGTATGGCGATAATACTACATAGCCCTCATTTTTTAAATCAGTAATAAGTGCCGTCGGATTCATAGTTTGAACACGAAAGACAAGAATTTTGAACTTTTCATCCTTGTCAGGATATACTAGCACACTAGAGATATTAACATTTCGTTTACCAAAGATTGTAGCTACCTCAGACAGCACTCCAGCAATGTTTGCGACCTTAACCTCTATTTGCGATCCTGGTTGATTAGCACCTGTAAGTTGTACAAATGTGTGCAGTAAATCAGTCTCAGTTACAATCCCTACTAATTTTCCTCCGGTTGTAATGGGTAAGCAACCAATGTTATGCTCGTAAAATACTGCAGCTATTTCTTCTACAAAATCAAAAGGATGTCCTGTTATAACATTAGTAGTCATAATGGATTCAATTGGCTTTTCTAAATCTTCTTTATGTTCGCTGACATGGAATATTGAAGGGCTCGCATCTCGAATATCACGATCACTAATAATCCCTACAATAATTTGTTGATCATTAACAATAGGTAGGTGACGAATTTTATGTTCTTCGAGTAGTTTTATAGCAGTGATAATTGTATCGCTAGGAGTAAGCGTTTTTACGTTTTTTCTCATAATTTCTTCCACTATCATTATGATTCCCCCTTGATATTGAAGTCAGAACAATTAAGTAGGAGGCATAACAACAAACTAAATCTGACTTCTATTTTTTTAACGGATAACCTTCAGTGGGGTTCTTTCATCCCCACTGAGGGTTATTTAACTTATATAATGAAGCCGCCATCAGTTAAGTGCATAGACAAAAAAAGTCTAATACATAAAACGATTCATAAAACGAAGTCTGTCAAACCGTTGTACTGACTCACTATCAACTCGTTTTCCGATTTTAGCCATTAAACAATTTGCTGGATGAGAACTAATTTCAGGGTCATCTGTTGCATACCATTCAAGTCCACCAGCATTCATCATTTTCTCCATCACTTTGCGGTATTCCCAAACATTTAGTCCGGTTCCTTTTAAATCCCAATGCCAATAATATTCGGTTGTAATAATAATATAATCTTCCATTGCGTCATCCATCATTGATACTTTTAGTAGATTTTTTCCTACAGAATAACCTCTAAACTCTGGTATTACCTCTATGGCACCAAGTTCTATTAAGTCTTCCATTTTACCTTCTGACCATCTTTCCAAAGGATCAGGATAGAGATATGTAACATAACCTACAATCGTATGACGACTTCTTGCAATAAGTATTCTACCTTCAGGTAAATCGGCAATTTCAATTAAAGCTTTATGTTGTTGTTCGGGCGTGCGAAAAGCTACCAGATCCTTGTGAAATTCATAGCTAGCTAATTTATGGCCAGGAATTGGACCTTCAATAATTAGACTTCCATGTGGGGTTTTTATTTCTTTAGCATTATAAGTCTTTTTATGTTCCATCAAATCACCACCATATCGAATCACTTTAATACTATTATACATGAAATCGAGTGAATTAAAGCGTTTTCACAAAATATTACGTATATTCCTTTGCTAATACTTAATAAATATAATACTAGGTACAAACTTTCTTATCTTTTAAAAAAAGTGAACGGTAAAAAATGCTTTTATATAAAAATTTTAAAAATTGAGAAAAGGGATTTATTGTACTATAATAGAAGATATAAATAATAACTTCCAGGCAGTGTGGTTATCTGTAAAGTAACTATACTAGGCTATTACTGTTCATTTCTTTAGTAGGAAATTGAACACACTAGGGTAAGCGGATATATATTTACATAAGGGGGAGATTCAATATGAAGGTGGAAGCGCTACCAGTAATGCAAGGGGACTTTAACTTAAAAGATTACAATCAAACATATCAAAATCATGATTGGTCTGAGGTAGAAAAAAATTTTTCCTGGTCAGAAACCGGTAGAGTCAATATGGCATATGAAGCTATTGATAGACATGCAGAGGGGAATCGCAAGAATAAGATTGCATTATACTATCGTGACCCTTTGAATGAAGAAAAATATACATTTAAAGAAATGAAGGACTTATCTAATAAAGCGGGCAATGTATTAAAGCAGGTTGCAGATGTAGAAAAAGGCGATAGAGTGTTCATATTCATGCCTCGTTCACCCGAATTATACTTTGCTTTATTAGGAGCAATTAAACTAGGAGCAATTGTTGGACCTTTATTTGAAGCATTTATGCAAGGTGCTGTTAGAGATCGTTTGGAGGATAGTGAAGCAAAGGTTATTATTACTACTCCAGAGTTATTGGAAAGAATACCTGTTGATGAACTTCCAGCGCTAAAACATATAGTACTAGTTGGAGATAATGTGAAAGAAGAAGGTCCTTATATCGATTTTCGTAGTCATATGAAGCGTGCAAGTAAGCAACTACAAATTGAGTGGGTTGACCGTACCGATGGTTTAATCCTTCATTATACTTCAGGATCTACTGGAAAACCCAAAGGAGTCCTTCATGTTCATAATGCAATGATCCAACACTACCAAACGGCTAAATGGGTACTAGATTTAAAAGAAGATGATGTGTATTGGTGTACTGCAGATCCTGGTTGGGTAACAGGAACTTCTTACGGTATCTTTGGTCCATGGCTTGCAGGTGCATCCAATGTCATTCTTGGAGGACGATTTAAGCCTGACGCATGGTATCAAACAATTGAGGATTATGGTGTAACAGTTTGGTATAGTGCTCCAACAGCATTTCGTATGTTGATGGGAGCGGGAGATGAATCAGTAAAACAATTTGATCTCACATCCTTACGACATATTTTGAGTGTTGGAGAGCCTTTAAACCCTGAAGTAGTACGTTGGGGAGTGAAAGTATTTAATTTGCGAATCCATGATACTTGGTGGATGACAGAGACTGGTGCGCAATTAATTTGTAATTATCCTGCAATGGTAATTAAACCTGGTTCAATGGGCAAACCAATTCCTGGAGTAATTGCTGCAATCGTTGATGATCAAGGGAATGAGTTGCCACATAACCGTATGGGTAATTTAGCTATCAAAAAAGGCTGGCCTTCAATGATGCACACCATATGGAACAACGATGCAAAATATCAGTCCTATTTTATGCCAGGAGATTGGTATGTGTCTGGGGATTCTGCTTATATGGATGAAGATGGATATTTCTGGTTTCAAGGTCGTATCGATGATGTTATTATGACATCTGGTGAGCGTGTTGGACCATTTGAGGTTGAAAGTAAATTGGTTGAACACCCAGCAATTGCGGAGGCGGGTGTTATTGGAAAACCAGATCCAGTACGTGGAGAAATTATTAAAGCATTTGTGGCACTACGCGCTGGCTATACTGCAACGGATGAATTGAAAGAAGAAATTCGCAGTTTTGTAAAAAAGGGATTAGCTGCACACGCTGCACCACGTGAAATCGAATTCCGTGATAAGTTACCAAAAACTAGAAGTGGTAAAATTATGAGACGTGTTTTAAAGGCATGGGAGCTTGATTTGCCAACGGGTGACCTTTCTACAATGGAAGACTAATTATCAGTATAAAAACCAAGGTAAAATTCTAAAGGATTCACCTAACCCTCACAGTGGGAAATGAAAGAAAACCCTCACTGAATGATAAACGTTAAACTATATATCATTAGAAGATTTTAGAATGTATACCTTCAAAGATGAAACAATATAATAACAGCAAAAGCACTGTTAATGAATAGTGCTTTTGCTTATTATAGAGCAGAGAAAACCACCTGTTCTCACGGTAGCGGATTTACTTCAGAGGTGCAAACATTATAAAACACAAAGCAAAACGCGCTTGAATCCACAATATAATTCACAGTGTGTTTTTTATTGATTTATCAATATTTTGGGGAATCTTAATTGCATACCGTTTCCCTAATTCACATAGGAAATCACAGGGTATGAAATAATTATTGGAAGGTGTGTGAAGTTTTTGTAATTTAGTACGTGGATTATAATTGAGTAACCAGTGATATTTAAAATAAGTGGAGATTTTCCGGTTAGACAGCACGATAGAGCTCGGTTCGGGGTATATAAGCGGAGATTTTCCGATTAAGCAAAGCAAAGTTACCCATTTTTACGCTTTTTGAGTCAATAGTCGGAATTTTTCCGTCTATTTAAGCTATTTTCGGTGCTATTTCCTAATTAAGCGAAATTTCTCCGCTTATTTATCAAACTCGCATTAGCATCTAATGGACTTGTACAACTTACGGGTGGTTTCGTGAAAAAAAGGAAATTTTAAAAATAGCTTAGAGATATTTGCATCTCTAAGCCATTTTTACTGTGAATTATACTGTGAAGTTTATGTGATTTGCTATTTGATTCGGTCTGTGATTTACCGTTTTGCACCTCACAAGTAAACCCGTTATTCTCACGGGTGGTTTTTATTTAAAGATAAGAAAGTATAAAAATTTGTACCAAGTTTTAGTGTCTAACTCCGGTCGCCATCGACTCTATGTTATAAGCCTGTCTAGCTCCAGCGCCTAGAAACAAGGAGAAACTTCAACTCCTCCTACAGAAGCAAAGAACGCTTCTTTCGGCGGAGTCTTCGAAGCACACGATGTGCAAGTGTCGACAATGCCACAGGACGTGGCGTTCTTGTCGACCAGTTTTCTCGTTTCTGACCAAGGCGCTTACGCTTTTCGGGCAATCCGTCCGGAAGGTAAAGAACAACCTTCCAGCCGGCTCGTCTTATGCGTGTCGCCGATAGGCGGGCGCCTTGCGCGTTTCTTATCTCAAATATAGGGTGGTATCAATACAATTCTATTCATCCCAACGCCAGGTAAATCTATAATTTCACCGTCACCTGGTTCTTCTTGATTGTTATCATCATCATTACCATTACCTTCATCATCTTGACTATCATCTTCCTCAGATGGTGGTAATTCTACAGGTTCTTCAATATAGTTACCGTTTGTAATGATATCAGATTGTGCTGAAACGTTTCCGCTCACATCTACTGCGATAACATAATAGGCAGCGGAAGAGGGATTATTAATGGTATATTGTAATTCTTTAGTTGCAGGAATACTTGCTACTTGCGTAAAATCAGTAGAGAAATTATTGGCTCTGTAGATTCGATAACCTATAACATCGTTATGTTCATGTCTTTTCCAAGTAAGTTTACCTGAAGAAATTTGAACTCCTGTTACTTTTGTTGGTGCAGTGCCATTATCGGCTAGTTCTTCTTTTTCTGCTACAACTATATTCGACCATTGTTCTCTTTTTGGTAGCAAAGCATTAATAGCCGTCAAATCTTTTAAATCATTCTGTTCTAAGAATTCCTTTTTAATCATAATCCCTTCCTGCACAAACTCCAATGGAGCGGTTGCTGGAACGCGATAGGCCTTATCATCAACAACAAGATATTTGCCTCTTTCTAAATTGTCATCAACTTTTGTTGGAGCATATTTAGCATTAAAGATATCTTCTGCCACTAGGCCAGCTTCTTTACATAGGTCTGATGGTAGTAGGCCAGATAATGCACAATATTGCCGTTTAACAATCCCGCCAGGCATTTTAAATGTTTCACTTGGATCAACAAGCTCAGGGTTAACTTCATAAGCAACATTCATAAGCTTTGACCAAAGCAATAGGTTTCTTTGGGAATAAGAAAGTCCTTTGTAGTTCCCGAACATAGATTTTGGTGTATCATATCCAATCCAAGTACCAAACGTAATATTAGGATTTGTAGCGACAAACCAAGCATCACGGTAGTCCTGACCTGTACCAGTTTTACCAGCCCAATCAGAACTGAAATTTAAATATCTTTGAATTGAAGTTGCTGTACCACTACGAATAACATCTCTCATCATGTCAATTGTTAAATATGCTGTTTGTGTAGAAAATACGTCAACCGGCTTGGCTTCATGCTCATAAACGACTTCTCCATCGTTTGTAACGATTTTCTCAATCATGTATGCATCTACAAATTTGCCAGAGTTTCCAAACGTTGCGTACGCATTAACATTTTCTTCAACTGATACACCTAACGTCATCCCACCAAGTACCACAGCAGGAGCTCCTTCATCTTGACGGTGTAAGGTAGTATATCCCATTTTTTCTAGGAACGATAAAGGTCTTTGGTCAAGTATATCTATATATGTTTTAACTGCTGGTATATTACGAGACATCTTTAACGCATATCTGGCTGACATAAGTCCATCAAAGCCACCGCCATAGTTACTTGGTTCATAAGGTTCTGCTGATTGCTCCCATTTAAAAGGAACGTCTGCGAGTATTGAACCAGGCTGAAGTGTTCCGAGTTCAATAGCAGGTGCGTAGGCAAGCAATGGTTTCATCGTTGAGCCATTTGGACGTGGGCTTGTTGCATGGTTCGTTTGTTCTCTACTATAATCACGCCCACCTACGAAACTAATAATTTTACCTGTTTTGTTTTCAATAAGTACTGCACCAGCTTCAACTGGTTCTAAGACTTTTTCTTCTTCATTTGTATCTGGATTTCTCTTTACTTGTGGTTTATCAGGACCATAGTATTCGTATGTTTTAGCAACATCTTGCATTTTATCATAAATATCTTTATCAATAGTCGTATAAATTCGATAACCGTTTTGACGTAAATTTCGATCGGCAAGTGCTTTATAATAGCCATGTAATTCGTCATCACCTAGAAGATCTTCTTCTTCATAACCATCAGCTTGAGCTAGTTTAAATTTTAATATGTCTGTTGCTCGAATTTCAATCTCTCTGGTTAACCAAGGATATTCATCTGTTGGTGATGTTTTAAAAGGTGTTAAGTTAGCACGAATATCATACTTTAACGCTTCCTCGTACTCCTCTTGAGTAATGTATTTACCATCTAACATTCTCTTTAGTACGGTTTTCATCCGACTTAATCCAGGCTCTAAATCATTTTTAATCTCAGCTTTGTTATTAAAAGGTGTGTAGCCAAACGGACTTTGTGGTAAACCTGCAATGAAAGCAGACTGAGGAAGGTTTAGGTCTTTCGCATCTACCCCAAAGATTCCTTTAGCTGCTGTTTGAACACCAGCTATATTTCTACCTGATGAGTTCCGTCCAAAAGTTGCCATATTTAAGTAGGCTTCTAGAATTTCATCCTTTTTAAAGAATTTTTCCAGTCGAAGAGCTAGTAATATTTCCTTTGCTTTTCGATCAAATGAAACTTCATTGGTTAATATTTGGTTTTTAATTAATTGCTGTGTCAATGTACTACCACCAGTACGAGTGGCAGAATTTGTTACTTCTTGAAGAATCGCACGTAAAATCGCCTTAGGTACTACTCCATTATGTTCATAGAAATACTCATCTTCTGTTGCTATTACTGCGTTTTTTACATGCTCAGATATTTCATCTAACGTTATTTCTTCGCGGTCCAGATCAGAGCGAAGTTTACCTAAATAGACGCTGTTATCAAAGTAAATCTCGGTAGTTTCCTCATAATTGTATATATTCTTTTTCATCTCGTCATAGGGACGGATAGGTTCACTTTTGACTAATGATGCAAAATAACCTGCTCCAGCACCGCCCGCAAAGAACAGTCCAATAAGTCCAAAAATCATGAATAATAAAAATAAATTCCAGAACACACTATAAGTTATGTTTGCAGTCTTTCTTGCTTTTTTGTTTAGTAGGAAATTCTTTATGGCAAAAATCCTCTCAAGCCACTTCTCTTTTTTATGATTCATATATAATCAATCCCCCTAAAAATCCATGTTAATTATAGCATAAAACTTGTAAATTATTATATTTTTTTGTTTTTTTCCATTATTTAGTTTGACAAGAATAAGCTTTATATGTTAAAAACTAAACATAATATATTGTAAGCATTGATAGGATTTAGTAGTACATATCTCCCTGTTGCTAGAGAGCTGATGTTTGGTGAAAATCAGTACAAAGATCGTGTATGAATTACTCCCTTGAGCATCTTTTGTGAAGTTGTTGGAAAACATTTAGTCGTTAGGACAAGTTAGAAGACGATGGGTAGCAAAAGACGGTTTATCCGTTATCTTGTTTAAGCGAAGGACATATTTTTGTCTTTAAGTTGGGTGGTACCGCGATTAAAACTCGTCCCTTCATTTTGAAGAGACGAGTTTTTTGCTTTTCTGAAGGCTCTCTTCTGATAGATTATTGTTTTTTCATGTTAGAGAAACTTTTTCAGAAATAGGGAAGAAAAAAATAAACAGATCCTTTAAAAGCTACAATGTTTACGAATACAGTTGCTACTTTTTTAAATGGTAGTAATTAACACGAAAAAGGAGACTATAAATGGAGATATTACATGACCTTCAATTTAGGGGATTAATTAATCAATTAACAGATGAGGAAGGGTTACAAAAGTCATTAAATGAAGAACAAATAAAGCTGTACTGTGGCTTTGATCCAACTGCTGATAGTTTACATATTGGAAATTTAGCTGCTGTTCTAACATTAAGAAGATTTCAGCAGGCTGGTCATCAGCCGATCGCACTAGTTGGTGGGGCAACAGGTTTAATAGGCGATCCTAGTGGTAAGAAAAATGAACGTACACTAAACTCACAGGATGTCGTTGTAGGGTGGAGTGATAAAATTAAAGAGCAATTAACGCGTTTCTTAGATTTTGAGGCTAGTGAAAACCCAGCTGAAATAGCAAATAACTATGATTGGATAGGTAAGCTAGATGTTATTTCGTTTTTACGAGATGTGGGTAAAAACTTCGGGTTAAACTATATGCTAGCTAAAGATTCGGTAAAAACAAGAATTGACGAAGGTATCTCATATACTGAATTTACTTATATGATTTTACAGTCATATGATTTTCTGAAATTATATGAAACAGAAAACTGCAAACTTCAAATTGGTGGCAGTGATCAATGGGGAAATATTACGGCTGGGTTAGAGTTAATTAGAAAATCAAAGGAAAACGCAAAAGCATTTGGCTTAACTATACCTTTAGTAACAAAATCGGATGGTACAAAGTTTGGTAAAACAGAATCTGGCACAATCTGGTTAGACCGTGAGAAAACATCGCCATATGAATTTTATCAATTTTGGATTAATACAGATGACCGTGATGTTATTCAATATCTAAAATATTTCACATTCTTATCAAAAGCGGAAATTTTAAAACTAGAAGTAGAAATGCAGACTTCACCGGAAAAACGTGCAGCTCAAAAAGCGTTAGCGGAGGAATTAACAAAGCTTGTACATGGAGAAGAGTCACTTTTACAGGCTATAAAAATTTCAGAGGCATTGTTCAGTGGAAGTATCGGTAATTTGACAGCAGAGGAAATTATACAAGGCTTTAAGGACGTACCAACATATCAATTTGAAGGAGAAGCTGAGGTTAGTTTAGTTGATCTACTAGTAACCAGTAAAATTTCTCCATCCAAACGTCAGGCACGTGAAGATGTTTCAAATGGTGCAATCTATATTAATGGAGAACGAATCCAGAATGTAGAACACTTACTAACAAAAGAAGATCGAATTGAAGGTTTATTCACTGTTATACGTAGAGGGAAGAAGAAATATTTCTTAATTAAATACTAATATATTTTATGGACGTGCGTACATTCACGTTCTTTTTTTGATAGAAATCCAAGCCTTTATCTACAGATGATGAGAAGCTTATAACAACAAAAAAAGGATGGGGAAATTCCCATCCTTCATGTTATTAACGAGAGTAGAATTCAACGATAAGAGCTTCGTTAATTTCAGCTGGTAATTCAGAACGCTCAGGTAAGCGAGTGAACGTACCTTCTAATTTATCTGCGTCAAAAGTTAAATAATCTGGTACAAAGTTGTTTACTTCGATCGCTTCTTTAATGATGTCAAAGTTGCGTGACTTTTCACGAACAGTAATAGTTTGACCAGGTCTTACGCGGTATGAAGGGATGTCTACGCGACTACCATCAACTTGGATATGACCGTGGTTAACTAACTGACGTGCTTGGCGACGAGTACGTGCAAGACCAAGACGATAAACAAGGTTATCAAGACGTGAATCTAAAAGAATCATGAAGTTTTCACCATGCTTACCAGGCATTTTGCCAGCAGTGTCAAATAAGTTACGGAATTGACGCTCATTTACACCGTACATATGACGAAGTTTTTGCTTTTCTTGTAATTGTAAACCATACTCAGATAACTTTTTGCGTTGTGTTGGACCATGTTGTCCTGGAGCGAACGGACGCTTTTCTATTTCCTTACCTGTACCACTAAGAGATATACCAAGACGACGAGATAATTTCCAACTTGGACCTGTATAACGAGCCATGAATGACTCCTCCTTCAAATGTTTTTATTTTGCATAAAATAAAAACCAGACGTGACTATAACTACTATGATCATTTTATTTTCATGTATCCTCGCTCTAGCAGCAGAGAGTTACAAGATACACCTCAGAAATATGAGGAACAAAATGAATCATAATGCCAACCACATAGGCTGCAATATTTTACACAACGATTAGTATATGACTTTAATAAAATAAAGTCAAGTAATGTTCACAAAATAGCAGTAGAAAATTATGATATAGTATACTATATCATAAATATCATCTAGTTTATCATTTATAATATGTTGATAGTTCATATAAAAATAAAGTGCATATAGAAAAAGACATTTCTATTACAAATATACTTTTATTAGAGATAATTTAATTTAAAAAGTTTATAATATATTTGTCAGATTATTGTAAGGGAAATTGTGGGTGATGATATGGAGTTTTTAGAAAAGCAGCAATTGGCCAATCTTAAAAGTCAATTCTTTGATTTTTTAGTAGAGAATGATGAAGGTCAATTATTAAACATGATAGAACAATTATTACTATTTATTAAAATGGAGCTACAATTAGAAGAAGTTACCCTCTTTTTGTATAACGAATGGAAGCAATACTATTTTCCGGACGCTTCAACTAATGAGGCTATTAATAATAAGCCCGATAGCTATTTTATGACATCAGATGAAGTAAAGCGACTAGGTGAAAATCAATCATCACTAGACTTGGAAACACATACATTCTCTTTAATAACACAGTTGACCCACAATAATAAAGAAATCGGTCTATATCAATTTAAATATAAACAAACAGGGACGAGTAGTGCTTTATTAGTAGAAGTTGCAAAAGAATGCTCTAAACTCATTGAAAAAATAAATAAAATGACCAAAGTATTCAATGAAGGAAAACGCTATGAACAATTGTTTAATGTAACAGCCAAGTTCTACTCTTCTATGAATATGGATGACGTTCTTGGGGAAGTAATCTATACACTCCGAAAGGTATATCCTTCATTTACTTACTTTTTGTTATTATCACATGACAATCACAATAATCACGATCTACCAATCAAAGATTTTTTATATGATAATGATGAGAATCCAGCTGCTATGCAAGCATATGTTACTGGTGAAATACAATTCGAAGACTCAATAAAAGATAAGCGTTCCGCATTATACGCTCCTCTCAAAGGAAAACAGGGGGTTTATGGTGTATTACAAGTAATTGCACCGAGTACAGTCATTTTTCCTTATAGCGAAGTTCGTTTTATCGACCTACTAGCTAACACAGCAGGAAGCGCGCTAGAAAACGCAAAACTATATCAACAATCCAAAAGGTTAATTGCAGATCTTCAATTAATAAACGAAACATCACATCGATTAAACTCGAGTCTGCGTTTGACCGATACAATGAATTTTATGTCAGAACAAATTATCAAATCCTTTAATGCCCAAGAGGTCGGATTTATTTTGTTTTTAAATGATAAAATTGATGTTCTACCAGGAAGTACAACTTTTTTTCAAACAGAAAAAAGTAAACAATACATCGGTTATGCTAATGAAAAAATAAAGGATGAAAAAGATACACTGTTTATTGGAGACATCACAATCGAACCTTCTCTACAGCAAATGAAATACCATTCTTTGATGGCGGTGCCAATGGTTCAAAGTGGATTTATAAAGGGAGTAGCGATTGTGTTACATGAACTACCCTATCATTTTTCGTTTGAAACGTTCAAATTACTTCAGTCTTTAATTCATCATTCTACATTGGCATTTACTAATTCCATGCTTCGTGAAGAACTGGAAAAACTTGTAATAACAGATCATCTTACAAATTTATATTCGAGAAGCTACCTAGATGAAACAATTAATCTATCGATGGAAACGGATGCTTATGGGACATTTATTTTAATTGACTTGGACAACTTTAAATGCATAAATGACATGCATGGTCATCAGGTAGGAGACAAGGTCTTAATTCAGGTTGCTAACATTTTAAAAGAAAGCATCCGTGATAATGATATAGGTGCAAGGTGGGGTGGAGAAGAGCTTGCTATCTATCTACCAAAAGTGGAGCTTGATGCTGGTATTGCAATTGCGGAGCGAGTCGTTCAAAAAGTTGAACAATCTACTAGCCCTAAAATAACAATATCCTGCGGAATATCATATTGGAATGCGGAACGACAGGACACTGCTTTTAAATTATTTAAACGAGCAGATAAAGCATTATATATTGCAAAAGAAACTGGGAAAAACCGAGTAATTATTGAGGAAGTAGCAAAAGTTTAGTGGTAATTAAAAAATGCCTGGGCTGTTTGCCTAGGCATTTATTTGTTGTATAACGGATATATAAAATCATTGAACAGGACATGAATATGAATTGGGCAGTTATTTGAACATAGCCTTAAAAAACGTTGAAGTTAGTTTTCCAAAAGTTCAACAGTCCTGCAAAAAAAAGAAAACGCTTTCAAAACAAGTTGTTTTGTCATATTCTAAAAGAGGGAGTGAGTAAAAATTATGGGGAGATGAATGTGGATGGAGAATGAAACCAAAAAAATAGATACAGTTGTTATTCATGGTGGTTATGATTCAAAGGAGCATAAAGGTAGCTTAACACCCCCTCTTTACCAAACATCAACGTTTACATTTGAAACAGCAGAACAAGGCGAACGTCGTTTCGCAGGTAACGAGGAAGGCTTTATTTATTCGCGGCTTGGAAATCCGACTGTTAAAGCGCTTGAGACTAGGATTGCATTAATAGAAGGTGGAGAAGCGGGATTAGCTTTTGGTTCTGGGATGGCTGCGGTATCAGCTGTTTTACTTTCTCTAACAAAAACGGGAGATCATATCTTATGTTCTAAAGGACTTTATGGCTGTACATTTGGTTTGCTTCAATTAATAAAAGAGAAATATAACATTACCCATCATTATAGTGGCATGGAAACGGAAGCGGCTACCGAGGAACTAATTCGTCCTGAGACAAAAGCGATATACGTAGAAACACCTATCAATCCAACAATGTCACTTATTGATTTAGAAATGGTCGTAAATGTAGCGAAGAAGTATAATATTCCGGTCATTGTCGATAACACATTCTGCTCTCCATACTTACAACAGCCAATAAAGTTAGGGTGTGACATTGTTATTCACAGTGCTACAAAATACATTGGGGGTCATGGTGATGTTATTGCAGGGTTAGTTGTCGGAAAGCAGCATTTCATTAATGAGCTTGCCATGACAACAAGAAAGGATGTTGGAGGAATTATCTCTCCAATTGATGCTTGGCTCCTTTTAAGAGGGCTTAAAACATTACCAGTACGTATGGATCGGCACTGCTATAACGCCAAAAGAATTGCTGAATTATTGGAACAGCATGAATCTATCGATGGAATTTTCTATCCTGGCGATTCAAAGAATCCTCAGTATCATATTATGAAAAAACAAATGAGTCAGGCCGGGGGATTAATTTCCTTTACTATTAAAGGCACAAAAGAAAATGCACAAAGTGTAATCAATGAATTAAAACTAATAAAAATAGCGGTAAGCTTAGGTGATGCCGAAACATTAATACAGCACCCAGCGACAATGACACATGCAGTGGTCCCTGAAGATCAACGTCAGCAAATGGGCATTACTGATAACATGCTTCGACTTTCTGTAGGGCTAGAGGCATGGGAAGACATTTGGATGGATTTAAAGCAAGCATTGGATATATTAGCTAAGTGAAAACAAAAGAACCTTTCAACAAGAGAGGTTCTTTTGTTTTTACTGGAATATTATGTTAGGTAAGTAACTAATACTCTAACAAATTCTTCTAGATATTTTTGGTCAATTTCATCGAAACGATTTTTAGATGGACTATCAATATCAAGCACACCTATAACCTCACCATTTTTAATCATAGGAACAACAATTTCAGAAGCAGATGCCGCGTCACATGCGATGTGTCCAGGGAAAAGATGAACATCAGCTACTCTTTCTGTTTGGCCATTTTGTGCTGCTGTACCACAGACACCACGCCCAAATGGAATTCTTACACATGCCGGAAGCCCTTGAAATGGACCAAGTACAAGTTCGTTTTCTACAGTTAAGTAGAAGCCAACCCAGTTGATACCACGTAAAAATTGATTAAGCAAAGCAGAGGCATTTGCTAAGTTTGCAATAGTATTGTTTTCGTCCTCTATTAAAGAGGTGAGTTGTTTAATTACTAATTGATAGTTTTCTTCTTTTGTGCCTTTATATAGTTCGACGTTAAACATGATAATCCCCCATTCTTTTGAAAGAACTTACATCTATAATAGCAGAAAACGTAGATTTACGCATAATTTTGTCGAGCGAAAGATGAAGGATATGTACTACTACTAGAGAATTTTATTATATAGAAGTACTAGAGCTGAGGTGATTTTTTGAAAACAGAGACAAAACAAAAGGTAATAGACGCTGCCATATATTATTTTAATACAAAGGGTTTTGATGGTACATCAGTTAGAGAAATAGCCAAAAAGGCAAACGTAAATGTAGCTAATATTTCGTATTACTTTGAAAATAAGGGTGGGTTGTTAGAACATTTGTTAGCCACCTATTTCGAAGGCTATTTAAGTGTTTTAGAAAACAGGTACAATAACATGGATCTGAAATCAGCAACAGAATGTCTATTATTAGTTGTAAAAGACACGTTAATGTACCAAAAAGAAAACCGTCATCTTGCACGTTTTGTACATCGAGAATTAACACTGGATACTCTCTTAATAAGAGAGATCATGACCACTTATTTAGCAAAGGAAAAATATTACCTTAAATCCATTCTTGAAGCAGGAATTAGACAAAAGGAATTTAAAAAAATAGCAATACCACTTACGATCATTCAATTAAAGGGAATGCTTATTATGCCTTTTATGCATCCTCAATATATGTCTGAAGTGCTACATATAATGCCATATGAAGCATATTTTACAGAACAATATGGAAAAGAAATCGAAAGATGGATTAATGAGACGATATGTGAATCCTATCATTCTGTTCAAAAAACTGGAAGAACGATTGCCCTTCCAGTTTAAAATGTAGGTCTTGAGAGCGAGATAGTTTTATCAATATATTCAAATCCTTGTTCTAGATCCTTCACACTATGAGCGTCAGAGCCGTAGATGAGAGGGATTTTTTGTTTGGCCGCTTCATTTATGATCCAAGCTGAAGGGTATGTTTCACCACATAAAGGCTTTTTTATTCCAGCGCCATTATAGTCTATTTGAAGGTTATTCTTCTTGATATCAGCTAAAGCACTTAAAATTTCATTTTTAAAGCTGCGTGAACAAGGAAAGCGCTTTTGAAACTTGTGTACTAAAGTCATATGACCAATTCTCTTTGGTTTATAGAGCCCAAGATCAGCATTAATTGATTTAATAAGTGTATCAAAATATTTTTCATAGATTGCATTAGTAGAACCAAAGATGTCAACCATCTCGCCAAAATGCTCTGGGCTAAAGTCTAAGCAGTAGTACTTATCTTCTCGTTTTAGGAAAT
Organism: Cytobacillus sp. S13-E01; assembly: GCF_029193815.1. Lineage (GTDB taxonomy): Bacteria > Bacillota > Bacilli > Bacillales > Bacillaceae_L > Bacillus_BV. Next base: position 19,359 of record NZ_JARFVC010000007.1, on the reverse strand, counting down.
GTACAGATAATATGGTGTCGTCTAAAAGGGCACCATATCGTGTTAAGAATGTCTTTGTTTCACTTTCATACCCCTCAATATAATCAATCTCAAGTCCAATGTTTATCTTTATTTTTGAAGCATAGTCTTTTTTGAATTTTTCTAGAATAGAAAAATACTCTAGTAATCGAGTAGAATCCATACCGCTATCTTTATCAGGTGTGGGATCAATAAAGTTTTCTGGCAATGGAGCATGCTCAGTAAACGATATTTCATCAAATCCGCGACTAATTGCTTCGCTAATATATTCTTCAAATAAATCACTAGTCCCATGTGGACAAAATGGTGTATGGATATGTCCGTCAGTCTTCATAAAGCAGCTACCTTTCAAAGGAAATGAAAATCTGTAAAAATTTTAAAAAATTTGGTCAAAAATTGTCGTTTACATGGTATCATAAAAACATTGAAAAAACATCTATCTGAGGATTTAAAAGTAATGTTACATCATAGCATTGAAATGAATAGGTTGATAAATGTCGAATTTTTAATTAAATAATACGTTTATTATAAAAATATGAGGTTAAAAGAGCAAATACACCTTCACATTACCTGAAGGTTTAATAGAATGATGCTACATATAACAATGCCTTCTAACTAAAGAAACTAAAACACATACTCCAAAAAGATGAGGTAAGGGGGCTAATTATGGAAATCATAATCGGCATAATAATAGCAGTAGGCTCAGGTTTATTAGTTGGATTTTATTTTAGAAAAAAGGTGTATAAAGAAGTAGACCGTCTAGAACTGTGGAAAATAGATATTATGAACAGACCGGTGACCGATGAGATATCAAAAGTAAAAGAGTTAAATATGACAGGTCAAACAGAAGCTTTATTTGAACGCTGGCGTAGAGAATGGGACGAAATTGTCACACTAAAGCTACCAAATGTTGAGGAATATTTGTTTGATGCTGAAGAGTTTGCGGATAAATATCGTTTTAAAAAATCAAATGAAGTCCTTAAAAAAATCAAATCAACATTACAAGAGACAGAAGACTCAATTGAGAATATATTGATAGAATTGAAGGAGTTAATAGGTAGTGAGGAAAAAAATAGAATTGAAGTTGGAGATTTAAAATCTACATACCGTAATTTAAAAAAGTCCTTATTGGCACACCGTTTGTCATTCGGTAAGTCTGAATTAAATATCGAAGTTCAATTAGAAGAGACAAATGCAAAGTTTCAGGAATTTGAAGAAGCAACTACCCTTGGAAACTATTTGGAGGCTAGAGAAATAGTTCTTTTTATCAAAGAAAAATTAACAAGAATTCAATCATATATAAGTGATATTCCACAATTCTTATCCGAGTGTAATTCTGCTATACCATCACAGCTTGATGAAATTATTGAAGGTTTCATCCAAATGCACGAGCAAGGCTACATGTTAGATCATCTTCAGGTCGAAAGTGAAGTTGAATCACTAAGAAATAAGCTTGAAGAAAACAAATTCAGATTGGAAAAATTGGAAGTTGACGAGGCAAAACAATCGTTAAACGAGATAAAACAGTCCATTGAATCTCTATATGATTTACTAGAAAAAGAAGTAGCTGCAAATCATTTCATTCAACAAGAAGTAAGTAAAATTGAAAAGTCGTTACATGTTTTACATGAGAGTAGTAAAAAGTCTGAAGAAGAAACACACTTTGTGGGGCAGAGCTATCATTTGTCAGACTTAGAAATTCAAACACACAAAGCTATTGTCAAACAAATAAAACTACTCTTGAAGCAGTTCATCATGATCCAAGATAAACTTTCAGAGGAACATATAGCCTATTCCTTAATACAAGAAGAGCTTGAAGAGGTTTATTCTCAGATTGAAATTGTAAAAGATCAACATCTACAGTACTGTGAAACCTTACAGGCACTACGTAAGGATGAGCTTTATGCTAGAGAGCAACTAACAGAGATGCGTAAAAGTTTAGTAGAGGCAAGTAGAGCGATAGCAAAAAGTAATATACCAGGATTGCCTGGAGGCTATAAACAGCTGTTAATTCAGGCCAGGGAAGCCTTAGAAGTAGTTGTTGCTAAGCTTGATGAAAAGCCGCTGAATATGAAGCTAGTAAATCAAGTATTAACAGATGCACAAGATACGGTAACTAGTACAACTGAATTAACTGAGGAATTAATTGACCAGGTTTATCTAGCTGAACAAGTAATTCAATATGGAAATAGGTATAGAAGTCGTTATCGTTCTATTTCAGAATCACTACGAGAAGCTGAAGTCTCTTTCCGTAACTATGAGTATGAACTCGCATTAGAGCAAGCTGCCAGTGCCATTGAAGAAGTTGAGCCTGGAGCATTAAAACGAATTCAAGCACTACTAGAAGATAAATAAGAAATGTGCACGGTGCCAGGAGCAAGACACTAAAACGATATTCAAATTTTGATCTTTAAACAAAGACACCCCAGACAAATCGTCAAGGGTGTCTTTGTTTAAAGGTAAGAAAGTATAAAAATTTTACCTAGTTTTGGTGTCTAGCTCCGGGCGCCATCGGACCTGAGGTCATAAGCCAAGCCCTTCCTAAAGGCAAAGAACGCCTTCAGGAAGGGCTCATCTTATGCTTGTCGCCGAAAAGGCTGGCGCGCCTTGCGCTTTTCTTGGGTCTTTACCTCCGTGTTTTTGCCAGGATAAAGCCGAGAATAGCTCCTACTATTGCAGGCATTAACCAACCTATTCCTTGTTCATACAAGGGAAGTATCCTACTAAAAAGATTGGTTATTAGGTCTATGTCAATTCCTGCACTTTTTAACCCATCAAATAAGCTTACCAGTCCTGTTCCTATAAGTGAGATTGAATACACTTCCTTATAGTCTTTAATTATTGAATGGGCAAAGGATAGCGCAATAAGAACAATCGCAAGTGGATAAATAAAAATTAATACCGGTACTGAAATAGTTATTAATTGTGATAAACCGACATTTGCAATTACCATGCTAAAAAGAGAAAACACTGCTACAAAAGAGTTGTAGGAAAGTTTGCTAGAAAGTGTTGCGAAATATTTAGCAGTCGATGAGACTAGTCCAATAGAAGTAGTCAAACAAGCAAATGTAATCGCTATACTTAATATGACAGAACCTAATGACCCATACAAATATTTTGAAGAAGCTGATAAAATCTCACCGCCATTATTTGAATAACCGATGGATTCTACACTTGAAGCACCTAGATAGGAAAGGCTAACGTAGACAATTGCTAGGCCACTAGCAGCAATAATCCCAGCCTTAGTACATGCTTTTACTAATATTCGTTTATCAGTTATTCCCTTTTCCTTAATGGAGCTAATTACAACAATTCCGAATACAAGTGCAGCAATTGTATCCATTGTTAAATAACCATCAATGAATCCTTTGAAAAATGGGGAAGTTTGATAACCTTCCTTCGGATTCTGGATAATTCCCATCGGTGACATAACCGCTTTTACAACCAGTAGGCCAATCACAAGAAGTAAGATTGGCGTTAGTACTTTACCAATTCGGTCAACTAGTTTTGAGGGGTTTAGGGATAAGAAATAGGTTATTCCGAAAAAAATAATTGAATAAATAAATAGAGCTGTTCCCCCAATCCATTCATCGGGTAAAAAGGGAACTATTCCTATTTCAAAAGCAACTGTGCCTGTTCTGGGAATTCCGAAAAAAGGACCTATTGCCATATACATCGTAATTGTAAAAATAAGTCCAAAAACGGGATGTACTCTGTTTGCTAATAATTGTAAATCACCACCGGAGTGTGCGATGGCGATGACACCTAAAAGTGGTAAACCAACACCAGTAATTAAAAAACCAGCTATAGCAATCCATATATTTGTCCCAGCAGCTTGCCCAAGTGCTGGAGGGAATATCAAGTTTCCAGCCCCTAAAAATAGTGCAAAAAGCATCAAACCAATCGTTACTATTTCCTTTCCTGTTAGCACTTTTTCGTTCATATAGACCCCCTGTTGTATTGTCAAAAGTATAAAAATATGTACCTAGTTTTGGTGTCTAGTTCTAAGGCGCCCTGCGTTTTTCTAAAAATATCAAAATTTATATCCTGCCCCTTTTTGTTTTAGAACCAGCATAGTAGATCAATAAATCTGGGCACAGTTTCTAATGTACCTTGGTATCAGTGTCTCTAAATGAAGTATGGTGTCAAATTCAAAATGAAACCCCGCAAAAAATAGAAAACGGTAACCAAAAGGTCAATCTGATGCCTTCCTATAAATTCGTTTTCATAATAGCATAGAAACTGCGAATATTGTCGAAAAAATAAAATGTTTAAATTTTTAAAAATTTTGTTTTGCGCTATCTCATTTTGGAAAGTTTTCTTTGCAAAGTGATTATGGTAATATGTACGAAGAAAAGGCGGAGCCCTGTTTGAAAAAGACTAGCTTTTTAAAGATTAGGAATCGATATTATTGAACCTTTTTGGTGTGAAGGTTAAAAGGTGTTGTTTCCTATCAAATGGAGAAAAGGTGGGGCATGTACATGATATATTTAGATAACAGTGCTACGACAAAGCCATATAATGAAGTTCTTGATTCATTTGTAAAAGTTTCAACAGACTTTTATGGGAATCCATCCTCTCTTCATGGATTAGGGATGAAAGCAGAGCAGATATTAACACAAGCTAGAGAAAATAGTGCAAAACAGTTAGGTTGTAAACCATCAGAAGTTATTTTCACCTCAGGAGGTTCGGAAGGGAATAGTCTAGCAATAAAGGGATCAGCTTTGTTTAACAAAGGGCGGGGAAACCATATTATCACAACGGGAGTTGAACACCCCTCCGTTACAGAAGCATGTAAGCAACTTGAACAACATGGCTTTACCATTTCATACATACAACCAAATAATAATGGTATTATATCCGTAGACGATATTAAAAGGGAAATACGAGATGATACAATCCTCATTTCTGTCATTCACATAAATAATGAAATTGGTGCAATCCAACCAATTGAAGATATTGGAAACTTATTACGGCAGTATCCGAAAATTCTCTTTCATGTTGATCATGTTCAAGGTGTTGGAAAGGTTAACCTTGATTTTGCTAAGGCAGGGATTGATTTATGTACTATATCTGGCCATAAATTTCATGGGTTAAAAGGAACAGGGATCCTTTATGTTCGGTTCGGAGTATCATTAACTCCGTTAATATCAGGTGGTGCACAAGAGAATAATTTTCGTTCAGGGACTGAAAGTATTGGTGGTGCAGTGGCATTAGCAAAGGCGTTAAGATTAACAGTAGAAAACAAAGAAAAGACCGTTCATAGGATGAATAAAATAAAAGAACGTTACATCACAAAATTGTCTAAGCTAGGAAGCATCTCAATTAATACACCCTCTAAATATTCTGCACCACACATTATTAATTTTTCAATAAATGGTTTAAAATCAGAGGTATTCGTTCACATGCTTGAGGAGTATGGAATATATGTGTCAACAACTTCGGCATGCTCTTCGAAAAAAAAAGCACCGAGTAAAACATTATTGGCAATGGGAAAAGATGAGAAAACAGCAACAAGCTCTATAAGAATAAGCTTATCTTATTTGAATAAGCTTGAAGAAGTAGATATAGTAGTAGCTGCAATAGCAGATTCAATTAGTAAACTAGAAAAGATAATGAGGTAAATAATTTATGGAATATGATCATATATTAATACGCTTTGGAGAGATATCAACTAAAGGGAGAAATCGAAAAAAGTTTATCGATCAACTAGCATATAATATTAAGACTAAATTAATTGATTTTTCAAAGCTAACAATTGAAAAATCAAGAGATAGAATTTTTATAAAGTTAAATGGAGAAGAAAATATTCAAGAAATTACGTATAGAATAGAAAAAGTATTTGGTATTCATTCGTTTAGTTTAGCAATCAAAACAGATAGTGAACTTACTGAAATTAAAGATGGGGCACTAACTGCATTAAAGGATCTAGAATATATTGGGAAAACCTTTAAGATATCGGCAAAGCGGGCTGATAAACAATTTCCGTTAGATACAAACGAATTAAACCATGCTGTCGGAAGTCATATTTTAACCAACACTGAGGGTTTACGTGTCGATGTTCATAATCCAGAGATTAATGTAAGAGTTGAAGTTAGACATGAGGCTACATATATTACATGTAAAGATATACGTGGAGCTGGTGGATTACCAGTTGGTAGTAGTGGAAAAGCAATGCTAATGCTTTCTGGAGGGATTGATAGTCCTGTTGCTGGTTATTTAGCAATGAAAAAGGGCCTTCACATAGAAGCAGTCCATTTTTTTAGCCCTCCTTTTACAAATGAAAGATCTAAGCAAAAGGTGATTGATTTGACAAAAAAACTAACTCAATATGGTAGTAAGATTAGGCTTCATATTGTCCCTTTTACTGATATTCAGCAGACGATACAAAGACAAGTGCCAGAAAACTACACGCTAATATCGACTAGACGAATGATGTTAAAAATCACAGATGAAATACGTAATAGAAATAATGGATTAGCTATCGTTACAGGTGAGAGTCTTGGACAAGTAGCAAGTCAAACACTTGAAAGCATGTATACAATCAATCAAGTGACATCAACACCAGTAATCCGGCCACTTGTATCATCGGATAAAACAGAAATTATTGAGATTTCAAGGAATATAGATACGTATGATATATCGATCCTACCTTATGAGGATTGTTGTACGATTTTCACTCCTGCATCTCCAAAAACACGACCAAAGCTTGAGAAAGTCATGCATTATGAAAGTTTTGTTGATTTTGATTCTCTAATTGAAGAAGCAATATCAAAAACAGAAATCATTGATTATAAAACAGAAATAGGTATCGATAATTCAGACCTTGGTGACTTATTTTAACGGTATAGAGAAGTTAGCATAATAAATCTGAGCCTGGAAATTTGCAAGTTTAAGTCGAAAAATCCTTGTATCTTTCTCTTTCCCTATAAAAGATGTATATTATGTGAACAATTACCAATAGATAATTTGAATGATGCCATGTGTTTTTACACAATCTATACTCACAAGGAGGTGAAAGCACATGGCACAACAAAGCAACAGCAACAGTTCAAACCAATTATTAGTAGCAGGAGCTCAACAAGCAATCGACCAAATGAAATTTGAAATCGCTCAAGAATTTGGTGTAAACCTTGGTGCTGATACAACTTCTCGCGCTAACGGTTCAGTTGGAGGAGAAATCACTAAACGTCTAGTATCTTTTGCTCAATCTTCAATGAGTGGTCAACAACAATAATTAACCAAAAAAATATAAAAATGGCTACAGGACGAGCGTATGCTCGTCCTTTTTAAGTTTTACAAAAAGTATAGTAAAATATTATTCAAAAATGTAAGATAATTTAGTATAATTTGAATTGTACATAGAGATTCATATAATGAGCAAGGGGAGAGGATACTGTGATTAGAGAAAATCTTATAGCACCTGAAAGCTACAACTTAGTAAACGAGGTTGAAAAATTTACACAAAATCCTGATAAGGTTGCTCTTAAATGGGAAAATGAAAACGGAGATAGGAAACAAATCACATATGATCAATTAATGCAAAATGCTAACAAAGTTGGAAACGCTTTATTAAGTAACGGTTTACAAAAAGGAGATACTGTACTAGTAATCGTACCTCGTTTAATCGAGGCATATATGGTGTATCTTGGTGCATTAAAAGCGGGTCTTGTAGTTATCCCAAGTTCGGAAATGCTTAAAGAAAAGGATTTACAATACCGTATTTCACATGGGGATGTTAAAGGAGTCGTCAGTTATTACCCTTATGTTGATCAGTTTACCAACATCATTCAAAAAGAAAGCCTATCACAATTTGTTATCGGAAAAAAGTGTAATGACTGGTTGTTTTTGGATGATTTGATGGAGAGTGCAAGTTCAACCTTATCAACGGCTGACACAAAACGAGATGATATGGCGTTTTTATCGTACACGTCAGGTACTACAGGTAATCCAAAAGGTGTAGTACATACTCATGGGTGGGCCTTTGCGCATTTACAAACAGCAGCTACAAACTGGTTAAGTTGTGATGAAAACGATACTGTTTGGGCAACTGCAGGCCCTGGTTGGCAAAAGTGGATATGGAGTCCCTTTGTTTCAACATTATGTACTGGGGCAATAGGTTTTGTTTATAACGGAAAATTTGAACCTAAAAAGTATTTGCAACTCTTAAGTGACTATTCAATAAATGTATTATGTTGTACACCTACTGAATACCGTCTCATGGCAAAAGTAGATAATCTTGATGACTATAGTTTACCAGCATTACATAGTGCGGTTTCTGCAGGAGAGCCTCTAAACCGAGATGTCATTGACACATTCAAGCGACATTTTAAGGTTGAGGTTCGCGATGGTTATGGGCAAACCGAAAACACCCTTCTTGTTGGTGTATTAAAAGGGATGGATATTAAACCAGGTTCAATGGGGAAACCTACCCCAGGTAACCGAGTTGAGATTATTAATGAAGCAGGAGAGCCTTGTAAGGTAGGAGAAGTGGGTGATATCGCCGTTCATATTGATACACCCGCCTTATTTAAGCACTATTACAAAGACCCAGAAAGAACAGCGATGCAGTTCCGCGGAGACTACTATGTAACGGGTGACAAAGCAAAAATCGACGAGGACGGATATTTTTGGTTTGAAGGCCGTGGGGATGATATCATTATTAGCTCCGGCTATACAATTGGACCATTTGAGGTTGAAGATGCACTTGTAAAACATCCATTTATAAAGGAATGCGCGGTTGTAGGAAGCCCCGATGAAATTCGAGGTAGCATTGTAAAAGCATTTGTCGTTCTTAAAGATGAGGTGGATCAACACTCACCTGATCTAGTCCAAAACTTACAAAAGCATGTAAAAGAGCTTACAGCACCTTATAAGTATCCTAGAAAAATTGAGTTTGTTGAAGAATTACCAAAAACAACATCAGGTAAAATACGACGTATTGAATTAAGACAACGCGAACTAGAAGCTCAAAAAGCATAAAGAAAATAGTGAGCAGATAGCAGCGGGCTATCTGCTATTGTTTTTCTAAGGTTATTATCGTAACTACTTTTGGATTTTATTGATGAAATATAGTTTTAAAAAAAAAGCCATTTCTAATGAATAAGAATACAGGAGAGAATTCCAATGGGAACTTTATGGTACGGCGGTACAATATATACTTTACATAAAGAAGATGAATTTGTAGAAGCGGTGTATGTCGAGGATGGAATGATTATTGCCACTGGGTCAGATGCTGAGCTCCGAGCTCAATTTCAAGATAATATTTCAAGAACGGTAGATTTGGAAGGAAATATAATGTATCCGGGTTTTGTAGATAGTCATCTCCATTTAATTGGCCATGGTCAAAAACTTTTATTATTGGATCTCTCAGCCATTACATCTTCACAAGAAATAATACAGCTTTTAAAAGATTATGTAGGACAGTCAAATCCTGGTGATTGGATAATTGGTGAGGGATGGAACGAAAACCTGTTAGTGGATAAGAAGATATTTCATAGAGTAGAATTAGACGAAATTGCTCCTAACAATCCAATGATGTTGAGTAGAGTATGTAGACATGCAATTCTCGCTAATACAAAGGCATTACAATTAGCGGGGATTTTGGATATAAAACAAGATCCATCAGGTGGCATAGTCGTAAAAGACGATGATGGTATGCCAACAGGTCTATTGCTTGACCAAGCTCAAGAACTTATTAAAGCTGTCATTCCAAAAGTATCTGAGCAGTATCTAGAAAAAGCATTAACTGTTGCTATACAGGATTGTTTCAAAGTAGGTCTAGTCGGTGCACATAGCGAGGACCTGAATTATTATGGTGGTTTTGAAAGAACATATAAAACTTTTAGGAAAGTGATAGATGGAACAACAATAAAATTTCGAACCAACCTACTAGTACATCATGAAGTTGTTGATGATATGCACTCATTAGGTTATACATATGGAAAAAACACTAGCTTTATAGAATTTGGAGCAATGAAAATTTTTGCAGATGGGGCCTTGGGTGGTAGAACTGCGCTATTAAGTCGACCTTATAATGATGCACCCGAAACCTCAGGTGTTGCGATACATGACTTAGCTGATTTGAAAAAACTATTTAAAACAGCCAGACACTATAATATGCCTGTAGCTATTCATGTAATTGGGGACTTAGCTTTTGAATATGCGATAGAAGCGATTGAGGAATTTCCTCCAACTGGCGGTATGCGGGACCGGCTTATTCATGCGCAGATTTTACGAAAAGAATTAATAGATAGAGCCAAAAATTTATCAATAATACTTGATATTCAACCTCGTTTTTTAGCATCTGATTTTCCATGGGTTATCGAGAGAATTGGAGAAGAAAAAATGAAATATTGCTACGCTTGGAATACGCTCTTAGAAAATGGCTTTCATTGTGCAGGGGGTTCGGATGCACCAATTGAACCAATTGATCCACTTCTTGGTATACATGCCGCGGTTTCAAGAAAAGTACCTAATGATCCGACTAAAACCATTTATAATGCTAATGAAAAGCTATCTGTATTTGAAGCAGTCACATTATTCACAAGTGGTAGTGCATATGCGGTTTCTCAGGAAAATACAAGGGGCAAGATTGATAAAGGATTTACAGCAGACTTCACTGTATTAGACCAAGATCTTTTCGCTATTAGTGAGGATGAAATTTTGGTAACCAATGTTATGATGACCGTAGTAGATGATTCAATAATGTATAAGCATGAAAAAAGCACGGTAGAGGCATAGCTTCCATGCTTTTTTCAAAAAAGAAGTTTACCTTTCATCCAGTTAATGAGGAGTTTCACTTTCATAGTTATAGAAACGTTCGTTTTACTTTTTCCCAGAAGGAATTATCCTTTAACTTAACCGTCTTAATTTTTTTATCAGTCAAGCTAATATCGATGCTATCAACATGACGAATACTTACAGCTTCATTATCCATACCGATGATAGGATAGTCATTACCGTCTTGAACTATTTTCAGTGTAAGTTTTCTTGCGCCACTTAAGATAAATGACGATCCTAGTGTACGGTAGCGATTTGTGTTTAGTGAAGCTAGTTCGCTTACCTGAAGGCAAGGAAGCATTGGATCAACAACAGCACCATTTACAGATTTGTTATATCCTGTGCTTCCAGTGGGTGTCGCAACTAACATACCATCACCCCGAAATGTTTCGAAATGTAAATTGTCTATGTAGACATCCAAAACAAAGGTCTTTATAATGGGCGACCTGATCGAACATTCGTTTAAGCAATAGAAGGATGTCGTATCATCGACCTTGACTTCGATTGTTGGATATCTACGTACTTCAATTTGTTCATATTGCATGGCTTCAATCATTTTCTCAGTTTCATCAAGGTGAAAATCGCAATACAAACTTAATGAACCTGTTGTGGAAATACCAGCATATAAACAGTCTTCGCGGAAGTTTGTTTTACGAACAGCCTGTAGAAAAGCTCCATCCCCACCTATACTTACAATAATGTTGGCTTTTGCATGATCTGAAACGATGTTGAAATTATATTTTTCTGCTAAATCGAAAAGTGGTTTAAGTTGATGTGTGATTTCAGGGTCTTTTTTGTAAAAAAGGTACAGATTACGGCGAGTTGGCATCGTTTAATTTCTCCTTTAATTTAATTGTCACTTTCTATCATGTTCAAAAAACGAAAAAAGATTTAATGAGATATAATTGATAATAATGTAAAAAGTAAGCTAGTATATAAAGGAAGCTTCCCTTTAGGGGGGGTGTCATTCATCCCCCGCTATACTCTGCGAATTTTCTAAGTGTTAAAAGTGGGGGTTTTACAGCCTCAGTAATGCGGGATAAAGTTGTCGTTAAATGGATGGTGATAGGCAACTTGGGTTTATACGAATATAGTTTACCATTTTAATGAAACTATTTAGTATCTTATTCGTAATTTATTTATGAACATTTTGGTAAGGAGGACTAATTATGAACGGAAAACGATGGGCAGCTCTAGCTATTGCAGCAACGTTATTCTTCTTTTCAGTCGTAATTAATTTTACAACTGCAGTGGCTTTTAGTGATTTTGGTAGCTGGTCTGAAAATCTCTTAGCCAATGAAGAAGAATTTTTAGAAAATGTATTAGTTGAGGGAAGTGGAACCAATAAAATTTTGGTATTAAATGTAAATGGTGTTATCGAAGACTCTGGACAGGATGTTCCGTCATTATTTGAAGGTTCTGGCTATAATCATCGGACCTTCCTAAAAATGCTTGACAATGCAACCGATGATAGCTCAGTAAAAGGGATCATCCTACGGGTAAATTCTCCGGGTGGAGGAGTAGTAGAAAGCGCTGAAATTCATGACAGAATCGTTGAATTTCAAGAAAAAACAAATAAGCCAGTGTATGTTTCAATGGGAACAATGGCTGCTTCTGGAGGGTATTACATTGCGGCCCCTGCAGATAAAATATATGCTGTTCCAGATACATTAACTGGCTCATTAGGGGTAATTATGCAGGGAATAAACTATGGTGGTCTAGCTGAGAAGTATGGAGTAGAATTTCAGACAATTAAAAGTGGGCCATATAAGGACATTATGTCACCAACACGTGACATGACTGAAGAGGAGAGAGAAATACTCCAGACCTTAGTTAACAATGCGTATGCCGGATTTGTTGACGTTATCTCAAAAGGGCGGGAGCTATCAGAGTCACAGGTCAAAAAAATTGCGGATGGTCGAATTTATGACGGAAGACAGGCAAAGGAACTAGACCTTGTTGATGAACTTGGATATTTTGAGGATGTTATAGAAGCAATGAAACAAGATCATAGCTTAGGAAATATAAAGGTTGTCGAATATGAAAGCAATTATGGACTTGGTTCTATTTTCTCAATGGGTGCTAGAAAAGTTTTTAGTGATGATCTTGAAATGACAGGGCTCATGAAATTATTATCACAACCAAACTCACCACGACTCATGTACCTGTACGCAGAATAGGGGGAATGATATGGATTATATAATTGAAGATGGTCAAAATCAAGGGACGTTAGTACATGAACATAAACAAGATGAACGAAAAGTAAAGGAGCTTCACTATGCAGGGTTTTGGATGCGTTTTTGGGCATATCTTGCTGATTTAATCGTAATTGGAAGTATCAATCGAATTCTAATAAACCCTATTCTCCGTTTTTTAGATATCCCTTTATCAGATTCTAGTATGTTTGCTGTGAGTTCGATAGCCACCGCATTTACGTTCTACCTATATTTTGTGTTGATGACAAAGTTCTTTAAACAAACACTCGGAAAAATGATATTTGGATTAAAAGTTATCGAAATTAGTAATAAACACTTAACATGGTCTACAGTTATTTTTAGAGAGCTTATCGGTAAATTCATTTCGAAATTTTTGTTTATAGGCTTTGTTCTCGTAGCATTTTTTCCTAAAAAACAAGGTCTTCATGATATTTTTGCAGACACGACAGTTGTACATGAAAGATAAGTGCTTAAACCTACTGGTAAACAGTAGGTTTATTTTATTTTTAAGTAGGTGATAATGAAAGACGAAAGAGATGGGGGGTGGATTAAGTTGCTTTGGTTTTTTATTATCCTTGGAATTTTTTTATTATTATTTATTATTACAATTACAAAACTAAGTGTGAACGTTGATTTATACCATACTGGTGATGATGACAATATAAGAATTAAACTTACAGCTTGGTTTGGCTTAATTCGTTATACAATTAAGGTCCCTTTAATTAAGGTCGATAAAGAAACCCCAGGTATTGTTGTTAAACATGAAGAAATAGCTGGTCAAAAAGATTTGGGCAAAAAGAAGAAGCAAAAGTTTTCTCCTATGGATATTTTATTAAGCATGCGTGATACCACCGAAATTCTTAAACATGTTATTAATCTACATACTATTATTAGGAAATTTTTTAATAAGATTTCAATTACAAAATTTGAATGGCATACTACATTAGGGATTGGTGATGCTGCCCAAACTGGGGTTTTAGCTGGATTAGGCTGGTCAATAAAAGGAACACTACTAGGGATTTTAAGCAACTATATGAAGTTAATGACTCAGCCTGTTACATCTATAACACCATCGTTTCAAATTCCTATTTCGCAAACGAAGTTATCATGTATTTTTCACTTTCGAATAGGGCATGCTATGTTAGTAGGAATTAGACTGATTAAATATTGGAGAGGCGGGTTACCAAACTTTAAAAAACGCCCTCTGTCTATGCTTTCGGGAAATAATGAAAAATCAATATAATGGTAGGAGGAATACAACATGTCTGAGCATCCCATTCAAGGTTTAATGACAACTGCAATGGAAAATTTAAAACAGATGATAGACGTAAACACAATAATTGGTGATCCAGTCGAAACACCTGATGGCAGTGTTATACTCACAGTTTCAAAAGTAGGCTTTGGTTTTGCTGCAGGGGGCAGTGAGTTTCAGGCACAAAGTCAAGAAGGTAAAGGAGATCAGCAAGGAGGGAGCTCTAAACTTCCATTTGGTGGTGGTAGTGGTGGCGGTGTGTCAATCACACCAATTGCATTTTTAATAGTAAACTCCTCAGGTGTTAAATTACTTCATCTAGATGAAAGCACACATTTATATGAAAAGATCCTTGAACTAGCACCACAGGCAGTAGAAAAGATCCAGCAAATGTTTAAGAAGAATGATCAAGGTCAAGATAATAATAATCAGGGTGGTAGCCAACAACAGCAATCAAAACAAGACTTTGATATTTAATAAATTGGTTAACTGTCATGGTGGCAGTTAACTTATTTTATGGAAATGTGATTTAAATTTTTAGAATTCGAAACGAAATAATTGCAATCAGCCATTGAGAGGGCTATGATTTACACTGTACATATATAATTAATTAGGAGGAATACAGATGGCAAACATTACATTTAAGAATAATCCCGTAACATTACTTGGCACGGAAGTAAATGTAGGAGATACAGCACCAGAATTTACTGTTTTAGCAAATGATATGTCACCAGTTACTTTAACTGACTCTAAGGGATCTGTACGTTTGATTAGCGTTGTACCTTCTGTTGACACTGGAGTTTGTGATGCACAAACTCGTCGTTTCAATGAAGAAGCTGCAAACCTAGATAATGTAAAAATCTTAACAGTTAGTGTGGATCTACCTTTCGCTCAAAAGCGTTGGTGCGGAGCAAATGGTATTGAAAATGTACAAACTTTATCTGATCACCGTGATCTTTCTTTTGGTGAAGCATATGGTGTACATATTAAGGAATTACGTTTATTAGCACGTGCAGTGTTTGTTGTCGATAGCAATGACAAAGTAACGTATGTTGAATATGTAAGTGAAGCAACAAATCACCCTAACTACGAAGCTGCTATCGAAGCTGCAAAAGCAGCGAAGTAAAAGCTGAAAGTGGTGGTGTAATATGACACCACATTAATTGAAGAAACAGTTAGGACCTCGATTTACGGGGTCTTTTTCTATTAATAGGTAAGAATGTATAGGTGTTATGACCCTAGTTTAAATGTTTTGCTCATGGAACTGTGAGCCCTGCACTTTACTTATACACTTGCCTAAAATCATTTGTTTCTTCTAAAATATAAAGTACTTGTTTAAGAGGAGGAAGAAAAATGCATTCCACGGTCGAACAATTATTTACAGTTCTTAATAAGACAGCAGAAATTTTACAAGAGGAATTATCTTGTACATATTTGGAGGCAGCTGCAAAAACCGGTGAAAATTTATTTCAGGGTAAAATCCTTCAATCGGAATTATCTGAACTAAGTTCAAGACGACTAGAAAAAGAATACAAAGAAATACAACTTGATCGATTTGTAAATGAAGAAATACGCAAAGCTTTTCAGTTAGTCATCTTAAAAGGAATGAAAAACAGTGCCCAACCGAATCATCAGATGACACCAGATGCTGTCGGCTTATTTATTAGTTATCTTGTGACAAAGCTAACTAGGCATGAGAGGAATATTTCGGTACTTGATCCCGCAATAGGTTCTGGGAATCTATTAACAACTGTATTAAATCAAAATAACAGCAAGGAAATAACGAGCTTTGGTGTGGATATTGATGACCTTTTACTTAAGCTTGCCTATGTAAGTGCCAATCTCCAAAGACATTCCATTCAATTATTTAATCAAGATAGTTTAGAGCAGTTGTATGTTGATCCTGTTGACTTAGTATTAAGTGATTTACCAGTTGGCTATTATCCAAATGATAGCGGCGCTGAAAAATTCGATTTACGTTCTGAGTCAGGACATTCTTATGCCCATCATTTATTTATCGAGCAAAGTATGAATCATACTAAGGAAGGTGGTTATCTCCTATTTTTAATTCCCAATTCACTTTTTAGCAGTGAGCAAGCACCAAAGCTTAATCAATTCATTAAAGAAAGGGCGTTTATTCAAGGATTGATTCAATTACCTCTATCATTGTTTGCAAATGAGAAAGCTGCAAAAAGTATCTTTATCCTGCAGAAAAAAGGAGAGCAGGTGGTTGCTCCTAATCAGGCTATACTCGTTAATCTACCTAAGTTTTCTAACAAGGAAGCAATGAAAAACATAATAGACCAAATTGATGCATGGTTTAAAGCTGAAAAAAATGGTCAAAAGAGTGTCAGAATTTAATGAATTTAAGACGAAGTCGTTACCAATTTAGAAAGGCTCTTGAAATGTAGGAATCTCAGTGTTTAAATGAGAGGGGTTAGATTGAAAATGTGTCCTTTTGCATAGAATATTGTAAGGGCATGATACATAGTCAGATTTAAACCTACGATAAAAAGGAGCCGATTACATAATGTCTAAAATAATTGCCATAAATGCAGGAAGTTCTTCCTTGAAATTTCAATTATTTGAAATGCCAAGTGAAGAAGTTGTAACAAAAGGATTAGTAGAACGAATTGGCTTAGAAGCTGCAGTTTTTAGTATTACAGTAAATGGAGAAAAACAAACAGAGACAACTGAAATACCAGACCATGCAGTTGCTGTTAAAATATTGCTTTCAAAATTAACTGATTTAGGTATTATCAGGTCCCTAGATGAGATTCAGGGAATTGGCCACCGAGTTGTTCATGGTGGTGAAATATTTAGTGATTCTGCAGTAATTACAGACGAAGCTTTAGAGCAAATTGAGGAATTATCAGAACTTGCACCATTACATAACCCAGCTAATATAACGGGTATAAAAGCGTTTAAAGAAGTACTACCCAATGTACCGGCTATTGCTGTTTTTGATACAGCGTTCCATCAAACAATGCCAGAGAAGTCCTTCTTATACTCACTCCCTTATGAGTATTATGAAAAGTACGGTATTCGTAAATATGGCTTCCATGGTACATCACATAAATATGTATCTGAACGTGCTGCCCAATTGCTCGGACGTCCAATTGAACAGCTTCGGCTCTTATCTTGTCATTTAGGAAATGGGGCGAGTATTGCTGCAATTGAAGGTGGAAAATCCATTGACACATCTATGGGCTTCACGCCACTTGCAGGGGTGGCGATGGGCACTCGTTCAGGTAACATTGACCCAGCGTTAATTCCGTACATCATGGAAAAAACAAGCCAAACTGCAGATGAAGTATTAGATGTTCTAAACAAGAAAAGTGGTATTTTAGGTATTACAGGTTTTTCAAGTGATTTACGTGATATCGAGCAACAAGCAGCACAAGGTGTGGAACGTGCCGAACTTGCACTTGAAGTTTTTGCAAGTAGAATTCATAAATACATCGGTTCGTATGCAGCACGGATGTATGGTGTTGATGCGATTATTTTTACTGCTGGTATTGGTGAAAATAGTGATGTTATTCGTGCTCGCGTCCTACGTGGATTAGAGTTTATGGGAGTATACTGGGACCCTGCGTTAAACAAAGTGCGCGGAGAAGAAGCATTTATTAACTACCCACATTCTCCAGTCAAAGTAATAGTAATCCCAACAAATGAAGAAGTAATGATAGCACGAGATGTAGTCAGATTGGCTCAATAGAATTTGATGAATGGAAGCAGGTGATGCCAAGAGTGTCGCCTGTTTCTCTTTGTTTTTTAAAAGATAAGAAGGTATAAAAGTTGTACATAGTTTTAGTGTCTAGCTCCGGGCGCCCTGCGCTTTTCTTATCTATCAGACTTTATATGTTGATCCTTTTAGACTTTAAAACAGCATAAAAGAACAAAAATCTTGGAATAAGATGCCTTGCTATCAGTGATCTCTAAATGGAGTCGGGTATCAAAAATATAACTCCGCAAAAAATAAAAAACGTTAAACAAAAGAGCAATCTGATGCCCGAAATCGGGGAAAAAATAAAAAACGGTAATCAAAAGTGCAATCTGATGCCCGAAATCGGGGAAAAAATAAAAAACGGTAATCAAAAGGGCAATCTGATGCCCGAAATCGGGGAAAAAATAAAAAACGTTAAACAAAAGAGCAATCTGATGCCCGAAATCGGGGAAAAAATAAAAAACGGTAATCAAATGAGTAATCTGATGCCCGAAATCGGGGAAAAAATAAAAAACGGTAATCAAAAGTGCAATCTGATGCCCGAAATCCCGAAAAAAATAAAAAACGGTAATCAAAAGGGCAATCTGATGCCCGAAATCCCGAAAAAAGTAAAAAACGGTAATCAAAAGTGCAATCTGATGCCCGAAATCGGGAAAAAAATAAAAAACGGTAATCAAAAGTGCAATCTGATGCCCGAAATCGGGAAAAAAATAAAAAACGGTAATCAAATGAGTAATCTGATGCCCGAAATCCCGAAAAAAGTAAAAAACGGTAATCAAATGAGTAATCTGATGCCCGAAATCCCGAAAAAAGTAAAAAACGGTAATCAAAAGTGCAATCTGATGCCCGAAATCGGGGAAAAAATAAAAAACGGTAATCAAAAGGGCAATCTGATGCACGAAATCGGGGAAAAAATAAAAAACGTTAAACAAAAGAGCAATCTGATGCCCGAAATCGGGGAAAAAATAAAAAACGGTAATCAAATGAGTAATCTGATGCCCGAAATCGGGGAAAAAATAAAAAACGGTAATCAAAAGTGCAATCTGATGCCCGAAATCCCGAAAAAAATAAAAAACGGTAATCAAAAGGGCAATCTGATGCCCGAAATCCCGAAAAAAGTAAAAAACGGTAATCAAAAGTGCAATCTGATGCCCGAAATCGGGAAAAAAATAAAAAACGGTAATCAAAAGTGCAATCTGATGCCCGAAATCGGGAAAAAAATAAAAAACGGTAATCAAATGAGTAATCTGATGCCCGAAATCCCGAAAAAAGTAAAAAACGGTAATCAAATGAGTAATCTGATGCCCGAAATCCCGAAAAAAGTAAAAAACGGTAATCAAAAGTGCAATCTGATGCCCGAAATC
>NZ_JARFVC010000069.1 GCF_029193815.1 Cytobacillus sp. S13-E01 | reverse complement strand
TTTATGTCCTCCTTTGGTTATTAAATGTCCTTTGCGCTGATCAGCTTGGACACTTTGTATCATACCAAGGAGGCTTATTTTATTCAAATCTCATTTTGCTTTAATACAGGAATGCTTTCTTATCTTTGAACAAAAGCGCAAGGCGCCCGCTTATCGGCGACAAGCATAAGACAAGCCGGCTTGTTCTTTAACCTTCCGGACGGATTGTCCGAAATGCGTAAGCGCCTTGGTCAGAAACGAGAAAACTGGTCGACAAGAACGCCACGTCCTGTGGCATTGTCGACACTTGCACATCGTGTGCTTCGAAGACTCCGCCGAAAGAAGCGTTCTTTGCTTCTGTAGGAGGAGTTGAAGTTTCTCCTTGTTTCTAGGCGCTGGAGCTAGACAGGCTTATGACCTCAGGTCCGATGGCGCCTGGAGCTGGACGTAGATAGACAAAGACTCGATGTTATACACAACCTTACAATTTTATAATTTCCTAAACAATTATAAAAACCACGCCCCTAAAAAAGGGACGTGGTTAACGCGGTACCACCCTTGCCTGAAGATTTCTCTTCCACTCAATCGAATAACGGTTCGGCCGTTCTTTGCTAGTAAAGGATGTTCTACTATAGGCTGAACATCAATATTTTAGTTCACAAAGACAGTTTAAGGAGGTAATTCGCTCTTATTTTTGTACTGATTTTCACCAACCATCAGCTCTCTACAACAGGGAAATAAGTAACTACTGGATTCCTATCATAACATTTCATTATTTTTTCTATTCTAACTGAAAATAATTTATAGTTCAATACAATTAATAGTTTCAGTCTAAATTATTACTATGGGTTCATATCGATATACAGCAAGGTTCACCGCATCATCTATAAACTGAATGCCTTCATTTTCCAATAAAACTTTTTGGGTGTAAAATAACTCCTCATCTTTTAGTGATATTTCTCCTTTAGCATTTACCACCCTATGCCAAGGAAGCTTATATTTCTTGCTCATAGAGTGAAGGATTTTAACTACTTGTCTGGCACCTCTTGGACTACCAGCCAATCTAGCAATTTGCCCATAGGTCATTACTTTTCCTGCTGGAATTTGCCCAATGATTGCTATAACTTTCATTGTAAAAGTCTCCAAGTGAACCCTCCCTCCAAAAGCACCATAAAGCTACGTATTAGGTTTCTATTGCATATACTAACTAAATATTAATTAAAAGAAAAGCGTAAGACCATTATAACCTGAATTATTCACAAAAGGTGATTTTAGATGTTTTTTGGATTCAACGAGAAAATATTTCGAAATTTTTCCATTTAAATGGATAAATTATTTTGTTTTTTAAGGGTGATGGGAGAAAACAAAATTTAAAAATCCATAATTTACCTAATTATTCCAAAAAGGGCAGACTTATCCTGTGGAATGTAAAATCAATTTTGAATTTACAGTTTATTCCTATTTTTATCATCCAAACCGTGGAAGCATCTGGATCCTGCTTAAAGTTTCCATGAACTCTTTCTTATACAAGCAATGACTTGATAGCTTAAATGTGAGATAACGACCTGATCGTACAAATTTTCCTGCAATCTTGATAAGCTGCAAGCGAACGGTATCAATTAGTTTTGTGTTCTTGGTTTCTGGTAAACATAATCTTTTAAAGCCATTGTGAAGGTTATAAGCCAGGATGGCGATTTGTAATTTACATGCATTTCGCTCAAATTCAGTACTTGTCATCTTCCCAAAGGCGAATCCTAGTTTCCCTTCTTTAATGAAGTTTTCCATTGTTCCCCGATTGAAATAAAGCTTCGTGATGTTTTTAGGGGACAAATTCATGTTTGTCACAATAAAGGTGAATTGGAAAAGAAGCTCATCCTTCGGTCTTTCTATCTTCACGACAACCCGTCGGGGTTGGGTCCAACTGTTTGCTTGATATGTAAATTCACGATAGAAAACAGATGTCTTCTCTATTATATCGTCTGGAATTTGGGCTAATATCTCTTCAGCCTTAGCATAGAGACGCTTATTCGCCTTCAACCGTATCACATAAAGAGCTTCCTTTGTTTCTGCTAATTCAAATAGTTCAGGTACAGCGAAACCGCTATCTCCACGAATAACAGGACTTATCCAGGGATAAAGAGTCTTGTAGCGTTTAAGAGTCGGACCAACAAAGCGAACCACTTGTCTGGAAGTATAGACTGACCCAGCTCGAAGTTCACCCTTAAGGCAGTCACCTGTTAATCCATCAAACATAAGCATAGGATGGTAGCCATTTTCACCGTAGTGTGAATTGTATTTAGAGCCATGCTGATTGCCATAAGTTGCAGCGTTTGTGGAGTCGAGGTCAAGAATAATGTCTTCGGGAGACGCCAACTTATGAAATCGTTCAGTCAAAGTGTCGTTTACATGTTGAAGTTGCTTCATTGCCTCTACGTCGAAAAGCTGATTTACTCTGGACATTGTAGGTTGAGAAGCCAAGTAATCTTTCTCTAAAATGGTCGTCAAAGCTGGATCATAACGAAGACTATCGGCATGATCATCCGCATGGTATCCTGCAATATGTTGATAAATCTTTTGCATGATAACACTATCGTTTGTATGAACATCGTGATTAACTGGATCTTTCAAAATCACCATTGATTGAATCAGTTGACTAAGTCCGATTTTTTCAGCAAATTCTTTATAAAGTAAAAGCCCAGAATCATTAGTAAGGTTACCACCATTAAAATTGACCTTAATACTTCCATTGAAATCCATAGATTGTTCGTTTAAACTAGTCATAGAGGAGCCCCCTTGGTATGTTTTGGTTCGTTACTATGACAATACCAAAAAAGGGGCTCCTTTTCACGTTAAAAGATGTTCACCTTTTGGGTGACAATCATTATTCTCCAAATCGCTTGTCACTATTGCACTTTGAGTTGATTGAGGTTAAAGCAGTGAATAATTCAGGT
>NZ_JARFVC010000068.1 GCF_029193815.1 Cytobacillus sp. S13-E01 | reverse complement strand
AATCGAGTAGAGTGAACGAATCAGAAGATTGATTCGTTCGACCCTCTCACACCACCGTACGTACGGACCCGTATACGGCGGTTCAATAATTTGAGTGTACAAACTGGTATTTTGCGGATATATCCATATATCCGAGTTGTACCAGTTTTCTATCTGTTAAAGACCTATGAAGGATATAACTGGCAGAAATCCTCCAGTAACCCTTTCGGGTATTTGACCATTCATAGGCTTTTTGCTTTTCGATACCTAGTTGAATGAGATTCCTACGTTTGGTTCGTGGGTTTTTCCACTGTTTCCAAATGTATTGTCTGATTCGTCGTTTCAACCAACCATTCAAATCATTCATAAAGCTTTTCATTTCACCAATGCCGTAGTAGTTTATCCACCCTGTCATTAGCTGCTTGATTTGTTTGAAGAGGACTTCAATGCTCTTCCCTCTGCTCCGCTTTGTTATTTTCTTCAACTTTTGCTTCACGGTAGACTTAGCCTTATGATGTGGTCGGATTTTGACACCGTTTCTAGTTGCCAGTAGGCAAAAACCCAGGAACTTTCGTTTCAGTGGACTTCCTACCGCACTTTTCTCACGATTCACGGTTAATTTCAGTTCACCCTCTAGGAAATTGATTGAGTTCTCCATCACTCGATAACCTGCCCGTCTACTTTTGACGTAAATATTGCAATCATCAGCGTAACGGACGAATTTGTGCCCACGTATCGTGAGGAGTTTATCGAATTCATTCAAGTAAATATTACTTAATAATGGCGATAAGTTTCCTCCTTATGCAAAGAAAGTTATTATGCTAAGTAATTAAATGAATCACTGAATATTTCTTAGGTTGCCTGTTATTTACTTTGCATAATGTCCCAAACTTGAATAGAAAACGAAGTTTTAGTTTTCTAAATTTCAAATTGGAGGCATGTGTATGCAAAAGAAAACTTTAAAGGTTCTCATCATGGATCTTGAACAGGAATTACTTAGATTGGGTTACACAAAAGGAAGTTTAAATTATTATAAAAAACGATGGGAGATGTTGCTAAAGTTTGCTAACGAGCGTAATGAACTTTATTACACTGAACGCCTTGGCATCGACTTTCTAGAAAAGAATTTCAATATACTTGAAAAAGATGTAAGTGGTACCCTCATCCAAAGTGAAGTACAGAACCTTAGGGTAATACGGATGTTAGGAGATTTCCAACTTCATGGATCTGTTCTACGTAGATATTATAAGCAGACCAAAATACTTCATAGTCCATATTTTATTGAGGTTATAAATGATTTTAAACACTACTGTATTGATAAGAATTATTCCTCTGTGACTGTCGGCCACTATACGAAACAGGCTTCGAAATTTTTAGATTTTGCTGATGCGCAGTCCGTAACCTCGTGTTGTGAGATAAATCTCATCCTGATTAATAACTATATCAAAACCCTAGCAGGTTATACCTATAAAACTGTGGAACAGCAGTTATGCTCACTTCGTTCTTTATTTAAATTTATGTATCAAAAAGGTCTTCATGAGAAAGACTTTTCTCTTAAAATCCCCATGATTCAGTCAAGAAAACAGACAAGAATTCCTTCTGTTTGGTCCGCAGAAGACCTAACAAAGCTGATTACAGCTATCGACAGAGGCAATCCTATGGGGAAACGAGACTACGCTATTATCTTACTAGTCTCGCGCCTTGGTCTTCGAAGTAGTGATATCAAAAAGCTTACCTTTGAAAATTTCCATTGGGAAGATAAACAATTGGTTTTCGTGCAATCAAAAACCAGGACCACATTATCCTTACCAATTACACAAGATGTTGGATGGGCAGTAATTGATTACTTAAGATACGGTCGTCCAAAAGTTGATAGTCCTTTCGTATTTATCAGGCATCTTGCACCCTTCCTTCCATTTACCGAGGGCGACCATTTGAACCAAATTATTTCTAAATACATGAAGATGGCAGGCATTCCAAAAGGAAAGAAAAAGGTTGGAATGCATTCTCTTCGCCATACATTGGCAAGTTTGTTATTAGAAAAAGGGACTCCGCTTCCTGTAATTTCGGAAATCCTCGGACATATAAATACTCAATCAACTACCGTGTATTTAAAGGTAGATATTGATAAATTGAAAGAATGTCCTCTAGATTTTAAGGAGGATATCGTTCATGATTAAAGTTTCATACATCGGGCCTTTTAAGCTATATATTCAAGAGTTTATAGAGTTAAAGCAGTCGCTTGGATATAAATATCTTGCGGAGGCAACACATTTAAAACGTTTTGATAAGTTTACATTTGAAAAATATAGTTCAACTAAACATTTGACTAAAGCAATCGTTATGGACTGGTGTACTAAGAAATCCTACGAGAAGCAGGAAAACTTATGTGCTCGTGCTTCAATCATTCGGCAATTTGCTTTGTATCTATATAACATTGGCTTGGATAGTTATATTATTCCTAAGAACTATTTCAAATCTGGGGAACCATACATTCCACATATCTATTCAAATGAGGAACTGAAAAGTTTTTTCCGGGAAACAGATAAGTGCCAATATAGCTCTCAATGTCCATACCGTCATTTGATAATGCCCATATTTTTTAGATTGATTTATTCCTGTGGTTTAAGAGTATCTGAAGCTCGCCTTCTTAAAGTAGTAGATGTTGATTTAATAAACGGCATTCTCCCTACGGACGGGTTGCGGTTCATAAGTCCCTTCGAGGAGTTCCATTTTCATAGATTCCCAGTGTTCCAAGATGTGTTTCCGTAGGTTTTGTACGGACATTCCATCTACACCATGACTCCCTTTATTCCGTTCTACCCTTTTCAGGGCAGAGAGCAGATTTTCTCGTGATAGTATTCGTTCCATCAACATTGTTACGCCTCTTTCCGTGAACAACGGTTCTTCTTATGCCAGTTCTGCTCCACCATCTTGAGGTCCCCCGTGGAATTCACCACTTCCTCCATCAAGCATGCCATATCGGTTATCTGTGTTCTTCGCAGTTTACTGAATGCCAAGATGTTGTTCTCTCTAAATTGTTCAGCCCTTCCCATCCTTCTCGAGTTCGAATGGTACTATGGCTTCTGCTGACTTCTGATTGTTCAGCTATCCATCACTAGATAGGTTATCAAGTGTACTTGACGTATCAATCAGACCTCCCCAGGTAAGAGTACAGTCTTTCCCTCCATCTATCTGCTTCATTTACTCTGTATCACCTTTGGCAGAAAGGACTTTGTTTTGTATTGCAAACTCATCCAATGATACCTAGCCTTATATGAAGTTCGTGTTCCTCAGACCGGAGGTTTGCCGCTCGCTTCCTTCAGATTTTGCGTCACCGCAAACACCCTTGCGTTAAGCTACTGCTACTTCTGCCTTCACAGTTCGGGACTTTCACCCTATAGACTGCACCCATGCTGGGCGCACAA
>NZ_JARFVC010000067.1 GCF_029193815.1 Cytobacillus sp. S13-E01 | reverse complement strand
CAAGGATAAACCTACTAATACCTTGGTTTTGTCTGTGCCTCTCCCGCGCTTTCCGCCTTCGGACGGCGCACCAAAGAAGGCATCATCTAGCTCTACGATTCCTGCTAGCGTATAGTTTGCATCACGTTTTCTCATTGCTTGGCGAATCTTATGAAGCATAAGCCAAGCGGTTTTATACGTTACTTCAAGTTCTACTGAAAGCCTTGTCGCAGATACACCACGTTTATCATGAGCGATCATATAGATGGCTAAGAACCATTTAATTAAGTCAGTTCTTGTTTTTTCCATCACAGTTCCGACAGTGACAGTAGCTTGATACCGGCACTTTTTACATTCATAAAGCTTGTGCTTACGCGTTTTTGTTTCAAAGTATGCATCATGACCACACTTTTCACAACAAAAGCCATTCGACCACTTCAATGAAAAGAGATAATCATGACAAGCTTCTTCGGTCGAAAACTGTTTTTGGAAAGAAATCAGACTCATTTTTTGGTATCTGGACATACTAAACACCCTTTCAAGAACGATTGTTAGTAACCATTATTACCAAACATTGGTTCTTGGTATACATCATTCTGAGTCAAGGGGATACTCATTTTTTTAAATAAAAAGAGGCTGACTCCAAGTTGGTCAGACTCCACATTAGTTTTGTGGGGTCTGACCTCTTAGCTCCTGAGTCAGCCTCTTATTTATTATAATTCACATGAGGAATTATTTTTTATTAGTAATAATTTGTCTGCCATCTCTTTACAAGCTGATAAAGGAATATTCTCTTCAAACGAGAATTCATATATAGATTGAATTGTTTTCGATAGCCTTAAAGAATCATCGATTTGATGAACAGCTTGAAGAACATCTACAGCTTCTGTTTCATATGCACCTATGCCATGCCCTAGCGGATCCCAGTTTTCAAGAAGATCCATCAGTTGAAGATTTACGCCTTGCATATCCATTTTAATCACCTAATTGTTATGGTTTTATTTTAAAAAGCATATCTTATTTTATCATAACTTATCCTTTATTACATATTCAGGAGGTAGACTGTGAGTAAATTTAATTTTGACAGCATTATCGAACGGAAAGATACGCATTCTGTGAAGTGGGATTTAGCTGACCATATCTTTGGCGAATCAGATGTACTACCTATGTGGGTTGCCGATATGGATTTCAAAGCACCAGAAGAAATTCGAAAGATGCATGGCTAGATTCTTTACAGTCCTACTTGCAGGGAAACATTACGTACCTAACCTCTTTTATAGAAAACAATTTGCCTAGGATCAAAGTAATGACCCCTGACGCATCGTACCTCGTTTGGCTAGACTGCCGAGAGTTAGGTTTAACAGATGAAGAGATAAAGTCCGCTTTAGTAAAGAAGGGTAAATTAGCACTAGAACCAGGACATAATTACGGTCCTGGTGGAGAAGGCTTTGTCCGAATGAATATCGGCTGTCCATTAAGTACACTAAAGGATGGACTAAAAAGGCTAAAAGTCGCTTTTTCATAGTGATACTCGAGCAGAAATGCTCAAAAAAATGGATGAAGCTTTTGCCTTCATCCATCTAAATGTTCCGTAAAATTTAGAATCTAAGTTAATGGGAAATCCGCTCTTCCTTCATGAACATTTAAGAGGTCAGCTTCAGACTGACCATGCCTTATTAGTAAAATGTCCATCAAAACCACCTACATTCAACTTTTTTAGATCCATCCTAGTGAATTCATAAATATTAGGAAAATAGCAGTCGGTACAAGGAACCTAATTGAGAAATACCAAATATCAAAGAGAAAACCGATGCCCCTAGTCCCGTTTTCTAGCTCAGTCTTAACTAGTTTTCTTGGTAATTTATAGCCTACAAATAATGAAATAAATAAGGCACCAATCGGAAGGCCTAAATTAGTAGTAAGAAAGTCCGCGAAATCAAATATTGATTTATTAAAAATCTTGACATCTGATAATATACCGAATGATAATGCACTTGGAATCCCTACAAGGAATACAAGAATACCTGAAACCCAAGTGGTTTGCTTTCTTTTTTTGTTTTCATCCTTTACTAATGCAGCAACAACTATTTCTAAAATAGAGAATGCAGAGGTAAGTGTAGCAAAAAGCAGTAACAATAAGAAAATAAATAAAAACAACCCGCCAAACACCATTTCATTAAAAACAGCTGGTAAAACAACAAAAACTAAACCAGGTCCCGCTCCAGGCTCAAAACCAAACGCAAATACTGACGGGAAAATGACAAGCCCTGCAAGTAAAGAAATAAAAATATTTAGACCAACAATTGTAAAGGCCGATCTTCCGATACTTTCTTTTTTTGATAAATAAGAAGCATAGGTTACCATAACTAAAATACCAACACTAAGTGCAAAGAATGATTGACCCAATGCTAGCAATATAGTATCTGCTGTTATTCTGCTAAAATCGGGTTTTAACAGAAACTCTACACCCTTACTTGCACCTTCCAATGTTAACGAACGGCCCACCAAGATTAAAAACAAAATAAATAATGCAGGCATCATATATTTACTCGCTTTTTCAATTCCTTGTTGAATTCCACCTTGTACAACAAAAATCGTTAGCAACATAAATAGAAATTGAACGATTAAGACCTCATAGGGGTTTGCAATAATACTATTAAATAAGTTCCCATATTGCTCATTTGTTAGCCCTGATAATGAACCAGTAATACTCCTCCATAAATAAGAAAGGATCCAGCCACCGACCACACTATAAAAGGATAAAAGGATAAAAGATACAATAACTCCCATGTATCCAAGCAGATACCAATTTGTTTTTGGAACTAGCATCTTAAAAGAGCTTACTGCATCTTTTTGCGAGGCTCTGCCAATGATAAATTCAGCGATTAATATTGGCGCACCGATAAAAATAGTAAGGATAAGAAAAAGTAAAAAGAATATCGCACCACCGTTTGTTCCTGCCATATAAGGAAATTTCCATATAGCTCCAAGTCCGATGGCGGAACCTGCCGCTGCTAAAATAAAACCAATCTTAGATGTCCATTGCTCATGCTTTTCCATTGTCTAAACTCCCATAATTCATATTAATAATCAATAATATCATTTTTATATCATTATTTTACTTGATTAAGAAAAAGAAAAGAAAAGCTCCTACCAATTAAAGTAATCAGTAGGATTACTATGTGCCTATTCTTTTTCTTTTAATCGTTCTTCTAATTCTTTCGCCTTCTCTTGTTCTTTCTTCGATATTTTTATAATAAAGCGCATAGTCAGAATCGCTAAAATAAGAAAAATCATACTTGAAAAAAATGCTGGTATGTATTCTGATTTATCCTCTGGAAAGTACAAAAACAAATACAATGTATTCATCAAATGAAGCACTTTTACACTACCTTTCATTGGCTATTTTAATTTGCTTAGTATACCATAAAACATAAAGGTTTTATATGATAGAATTCCTGAGCATTGTTACTAGAGTAAAGTAGTATTATAGTAAAAATCGTTCATAGGTATATAAAATGATGATAGGAGTGTTTTAAGATGTCAAATGAAGAAATTAAAATAGGTGAAATAGTAACCGGTATTTATAAAACAGGAAAATATATTGGAGAGGTTACTGGTATTCGGCCGCAGCATTATCTAGTAAAGGTGAAGGCAGTTGTTAAGCATCCAATGCAAGGTGATCTTCATAATCCAAAAAAAGTAGATGTACCAATATTTCATGAACGTCGTGCACTATCCTTCAATGAACAAACAAATATCCCAATGCAAATGGTACATCTTTTCGATGGTGAAATTCCTCTCTACGAAGATTCGCTTCGGGGCGCATTAGACCAAATGAAGCAAGTCTTACAATCAGAGGAAAGTGATTGGGCTAACAAATGTATCGCAAACTTGTTAGCCCTTGAAAAAGATTATTTTAAATAAGAAAAGCTGAGGGCGCACGGAGCTAGAAACCAAAGGCAGGTCAAATTTTCACACTTTCTTATCCGTAATTAAGTAGGAGGGGGCGATTAACCCCCGACCTCTTACACCACCGTACGTACCGTTCGGTATACGGCGGTTCAATTAAGATTGGTGACGCAAAGTTTCGTAACGGGATAGCAGACTTTTGAGACCCTGGGAACTCCAATAGGAGTTTCCAAGGGTTCTGTGTAGTATTGGACTTTTGGAAATTCTCCAGTAACTTTTACGTGAGTTTCCCCATTCATAAGCCTTTCCTTTCGGAACGCCTAGCCCAATGAGTTTTCTCACCTTCGTACTTGGTTTCTTCCAATTCTTCCACGTACACATCCGAAGTCTTCTTTTAATCCACGAGTCAAATTTAGTGAACACGCTAGGCGTATCTGCCAATGCGAAATATCCGCACCACCCCATCAGATATTGATTGAGTTTCTTTATCCGATATTCCATGGAATAAGGTTTCTTCCTAGAGGTAATCTCACGGATTTTATCCTTCATCCGTTCTATACTCACTTTGGCAATCCGAACCTTCGGTTCTTTATGCGGAGTAAAGCTAAATCCAAGAAATTTTCTCTTCCAAGGACGGTCTACTGCGGATTTATTTAGATTAACTTTCAACTTAAGTTTCCCTTCAATAAACGAAGTAATAGAGTTCATAACCCGATTGCCTGCCTTCTCTGTTTTCACATAGATGTTGCAGT
>NZ_JARFVC010000066.1 GCF_029193815.1 Cytobacillus sp. S13-E01 | reverse complement strand
GTAAGCGTCAAATACAGCCCACATTCTATTAATAGTGAGTCCATGAGATAATCTCCCTAGAAATCATATTGGGAGGTTTTTCTATGACCCTTAAGGAAAAAAGAATAGAATGGAAAGCACGATACGAAGAATGGAAACAGAGTGGAGAGAGTGTAGTGGATTGGTGCCAACATCAAGAAATTAAAGTCCACCAAATGTATTACTGGATACGGCAATTTGAAAGTAACAGCGGTTCCAAACAGACACCCGTTGCGGCACAATGGTTCACTGTTCAGGTTGATGAAGAAGCACCCCCTTCGGGGCAGGGTTCTGTTCTGCTTCATTTTGGTACGATCACAGTTGAGGTACCAACTGGAGCCAACATGGATCTATT
The DNA here is from genome assembly GCF_029193815.1 of Cytobacillus sp. S13-E01. GTDB lineage: Bacteria > Bacillota > Bacilli > Bacillales > Bacillaceae_L > Bacillus_BV. The sequence continues at coordinate 4,889 of NZ_JARFVC010000066.1, read as the reverse complement.
ATCAGATGTTGTCCATGTGCTTAAAAACCAATGTTAACCAATACCCAATTTCAAAGGGTTTATCTAGCGCGGGGTAGTACAGATCTTCGCAAATCGATTGATGGGCTAGCTGTCATCGTGAAGGAATGTTTTGAACTTGATCCCTTTTCGCCCAGTCTATTCGTTTTCTGTAATCGGAAGCGAGACAAGTTAAAAATCCTTCATTGGGAAAATAATGGGTTTTGGCTTTATTATCGCCGGCTGGAAAAAGGTACCTTCCATTGGCCATCGGAAAATGATAAGACCCCCAAGAACATCAGCCCTCGCCAATTTCGTTGGTTGCTAGATGGACTATCCATCGAACAAAAGCAAGCCCATCAGGAAGTAAAAGCACGTATTATTCTATAAAACTAGTTAAATACAAAATAGGGGGAATTCGGCTGGTCAAACCGGATTCTTTTCCGTATACTAGGTGTATGGAAAAGACAGCGCAAACTTCAAAAGATACAATTGAATATTACAAAGCGCTCAACGAGAAACTCGAAATGGAAAAGGAAGAGTTGGAAGCTAAACTAAAATGGTACGAGGAACAATTCCGTCTGAGCCAACAGCGCAGATTCGGGGCTTCTAGCGAGAAGACCGACCTGGATCAACTTTCCCTTTTTAATGAAGCCGAAGCTACATTCGACCCGAAGGTTGAAGAACCAACCGTTGAGACGGTTACATATAAGCGTAAGAAACAGCGTGGAGAACGTGAACGCAAATTCGAAAACCTGCCTACAGAGACGATTCACTATCGTTTGTCTGATGAGGAACAGGTTTGTTCGTGCTGCAGTGGTACAATGCATGAAATGAGTACAGAAGTACGCAAGGAATTAAAGGTTATCCCACCACAGGTCAAAGTGGTTGAACATGTTCGCCATGTATATAGTTGCCGCCACTGCGAGCGTAATGAATTAGAAACACCTATTGTGACGGCGGAAATGCCGAAGTCAGTTTTCCCTGGTAGTTTAGCATCCCCTTCGGCGATGGCATTTACCATGACCCAAAAATATGTTGAAGGCATGCCCCTGTACCGCCAAGAAAAGCACTTGGAGCGATTTGGTGTGTCTATTTCTCGTCAAACGCTAGCCAACTGGACCATCTATGGGGCAGAAACATGGCTTAGTCCGATTTATGAGGAGATGCATGCGAACCTCCTGCAGATGGAATGGCTACACGCCGATGAAACAACCCTGCAGGTCTTATCTGAGCCAGATCGTCCACAGGCGTCGACATCCTATATCTGGCTGTATCGCTCAGGTCATGGGAATACGCCTATAGTCCTGTATGATTACCAGCAAACACGGGCTAGCAAGCATCCTCAGCGGTTTTTGGACGGCTTCCAGGGATATCTGCATGTGGATGGGTATGCTGGTTACAATAATATACCGGATGTTAGGTTGGTCGGGTGCTGGGCGCATTCCCGCCGAAAATTCACCGAGGCCCTTCGAGCGCTTCCTGAGACCGCAAGCACATCTACCGTCAAGGCAAAGGAAGGTTTGGCTTATTGTAACCAATTATTTGAAATCGAGCGCAAACTAAAGGGCGTAAGTCCGGAGGAGCGCTTCGACGCACGACAGGAACTCAGCAAACCAGTGCTAGAGGCTTTTTCGGCATGGTTAAAAGAACTAACACCCCGTGTATTGCCAAAAAGTGCACTTGGTCAAGCTATCAAATATTGCCGTAATCAATGGGATAGATTAGTAGCATTTTTAGAGGACGGACATTTGGAGATTGATAACAACCTAGCCGAAAGATCTATTAAACCTTTTGTAATCGGCCGCAAAAATTGGTTGTTTAGTAATACCGCAAGGGGAGCAAAGTCTAGTGCGATCATCTATAGTGTTGTAGAGACAGCAAAGGAAAATGGATTGAACCCATTCTATTATCTTAGCTATCTATTTCAGGAGCTTCCCAATATTGATACGACAGACAAAACAAAATTGGCCGAATTCCTGCCATGGTCACCGACACTTCCCGAGAATTGCCGGGTTCTTGTTAAATCTAAATAAAGCATAAATCAAATCCCCATCTGAAAACAGGTGGGGATTATTTGACGCTTACTTATAATCTGCGTTCACAAGAAATACAAACAATTCATTTTTTAATTTCTAATTAGCTAATTTTTTGTGACACGCCTTTTTCTACGGAGATTAACTCTACTTTGACAGGGTATACTTAAAGATTAATAGACCACGTTTAACATGATATTTTCTTCTTGCTGTGAATAGTACCTTCTTTGATGTACCGAAGCAGAAACTCTACTTGTGAACTTAAATTCAAGAAACTCAGTTACAAGATCTTCTTCTTCCCAGTGGAAATTCTCCATCAGTCCTGCTTCTATCAACTAAAAAAGAACTTACACTATTCTATTCTCCTCTAGATGCTTCAGTGTATCGACCTTTGCAATGTAAGCGTCAAATACAGCCCACATTCTATTAATAGTGAGTCCATGAGATAATCTCCCTAGAAATCATATTGGGAGGTTTTTCTATGACCCTTAAGGAAAAAAGAATAGAATGGAAAGCACGATACGAAGAATGGAAACAGAGTGGAGAGAGTGTAGTGGATTGGTGCCAACATCAAGAAATTAAAGTCCACCAAATGTATTACTGGATACGGCAATTTGAAAGTAACAGCGGTTCCAAACAGACACCCGTTGCGGCACAATGGTTCACTGTTCAGGTTGATGAAGAAGCACCCCCTTCGGGGCAGGGTTCTGTTCTGCTTCATTTTGGTACGATCACAGTTGAGGTACCAACTGGAGCCAACATGGATCTATTATCAGATGTTGTCCATGTGCTTAAAAACCAATGTTAACCAATACCCAATTTCAAAGGGTTTATCTAGCGCGGGGTAGTACAGATCTTCGCAAATCGATTGATGGGCTAGCTGTCATCGTGAAGGAATGTTTTGAACTTGATCCCTTTTCGCCCAGTCTATTCGTTTTCTGTAATCGGAAGCGAGACAAGTTAAAAATCCTTCATTGGGAAAATAATGGGTTTTGGCTTTATTATCGCCGGCTGGAAAAAGGTACCTTCCATTGGCCATCGGAAAATGATAAGACCCCCAAGAACATCAGCCCTCGCCAATTTCGTTGGTTGCTAGATGGACTATCCATCGAACAAAAGCAAGCCCATCAGGAAGTAAAAGCACGTATTATTCTATAAAACTAGTTAAATACAAAATAGGGGGAATTCGGCTGGTCAAACCGGATTCTTTTCCGTATACTAGGTGTATGGAAAAGACAGCGCAAACTTCAAAAGATACAATTGAATATTACAAAGCGCTCAACGAGAAACTCGAAATGGAAAAGGAAGAGTTGGAAGCTAAACTAAAATGGTACGAGGAACAATTCCGTCTGAGCCAACAGCGCAGATTCGGGGCTTCTAGCGAGAAGACCGACCTGGATCAACTTTCCCTTTTTAATGAAGCCGAAGCTACATTCGACCCGAAGGTTGAAGAACCAACCGTTGAGACGGTTACATATAAGCGTAAGAAACAGCGTGGAGAACGTGAACGCAAATTCGAAAACCTGCCTACAGAGACGATTCACTATCGTTTGTCTGATGAGGAACAGGTTTGTTCGTGCTGCAGTGGTACAATGCATGAAATGAGTACAGAAGTACGCAAGGAATTAAAGGTTATCCCACCACAGGTCAAAGTGGTTGAACATGTTCGCCATGTATATAGTTGCCGCCACTGCGAGCGTAATGAATTAGAAACACCTATTGTGACGGCGGAAATGCCGAAGTCAGTTTTCCCTGGTAGTTTAGCATCCCCTTCGGCGATGGCATTTACCATGACCCAAAAATATGTTGAAGGCATGCCCCTGTACCGCCAAGAAAAGCACTTGGAGCGATTTGGTGTGTCTATTTCTCGTCAAACGCTAGCCAACTGGACCATCTATGGGGCAGAAACATGGCTTAGTCCGATTTATGAGGAGATGCATGCGAACCTCCTGCAGATGGAATGGCTACACGCCGATGAAACAACCCTGCAGGTCTTATCTGAGCCAGATCGTCCACAGGCGTCGACATCCTATATCTGGCTGTATCGCTCAGGTCATGGGAATACGCCTATAGTCCTGTATGATTACCAGCAAACACGGGCTAGCAAGCATCCTCAGCGGTTTTTGGACGGCTTCCAGGGATATCTGCATGTGGATGGGTATGCTGGTTACAATAATATACCGGATGTTAGGTTGGTCGGGTGCTGGGCGCATTCCCGCCGAAAATTCACCGAGGCCCTTCGAGCGCTTCCTGAGACCGCAAGCACATCTACCGTCAAGGCAAAGGAAGGTTTGGCTTATTGTAACCAATTATTTGAAATCGAGCGCAAACTAAAGGGCGTAAGTCCGGAGGAGCGCTTCGACGCACGACAGGAACTCAGCAAACCAGTGCTAGAGGCTTTTTCGGCATGGTTAAAAGAACTAACACCCCGTGTATTGCCAAAAAGTGCACTTGGTCAAGCTATCAAATATTGCCGTAATCAATGGGATAGATTAGTAGCATTTTTAGAGGACGGACATTTGGAGATTGATAACAACCTAGCCGAAAGATCTATTAAACCTTTTGTAATCGGCCGCAAAAATTGGTTGTTTAGTAATACCGCAAGGGGAGCAAAGTCTAGTGCGATCATCTATAGTGTTGTAGAGACAGCAAAGGAAAATGGATTGAACCCATTCTATTATCTTAGCTATCTATTTCAGGAGCTTCCCAATATTGATACGACAGACAAAACAAAATTGGCCGAATTCCTGCCATGGTCACCGACACTTCCCGAGAATTGCCGGGTTCTTGTTAAATCTAAATAAAGCATAAATCAAATCCCCATCTGAAAACAGGTGGGGATTATTTGACGCTTAC
>NZ_JARFVC010000065.1 GCF_029193815.1 Cytobacillus sp. S13-E01 | reverse complement strand
TGGAGTTCCTTCTTTGGATGCTTGAACTAAACCGTTTACCATAATACCGCTTTTGAGGTATTGGCGGATAAGATGTAAAACACGCTTATCTTTTACCTTTTCCTCGATGTAGTACATGAGTTTATCGTGGTTCACTGTGTCAAAATAAGCTTTCATATCCATATCTACAACGTATCTGTACCCTTGCTCGTAGTACGACTTCGCTTGTATGATAGCCTGGTGTGCACTACGCTTCGGACGAAACCCAAAGCTATTATCGGAGAACGTAGGGTCAAATATTGGTTGTAAGACTTGATTGATTGCTTGCTGAATCATCCGGTCGATAACAGTTGGAATCCCTAATTTTCTTACACCACCGTTAGGTTTTGGAATTTCAACCCGCAACACGGGTTGTGGGCTATAAGTTCCGTCATGTAATTTCGTTAGTAACTCTTCCCTGTGCTCCTTCAAGTGCGGGAGTAACTGGTCGTAAGTCATACCGTCTACGCCTGCGGCTCCCTTATTTCTGACAACTTGGAGGTAGGCTTGATTGAGATTATTCCTTGTAAGAATTCTCTCATACAGATTTACACCATTTTGATTGTTCAGTTCACCATGGAAATTACTATGCACTCCGTTATACTCTTCATGTTCCACATTATCTCTCTGACGGTAGCCAGGTTTCCCTGTTTTCTGCGGTTGTCGCAATTTCCACACCTCCTTGTATCCTCAAAATTATTATTGTTCAGTCCTTCACGTCCTGTCAGCGAACGCTACTATGACCTCGGCTGACTTCTTACGATTCATCCTCATGTCACCATGAAGATTGCACTGGTTCGTTATCACTTAACTTGCACTGTGCCCTCGTAAGACCTCCCCTGGTAAGAGTGAATACTTTCCTCCCATGTAACTGCTAGATTTACTGTATAGGTTTCGAGCAGTATTGGACTTCAGTTTGTCTTGCAACCTTATCCGACCTAATTCAGCCTTATATCTAGTTTCTGTTCGTCAGTTCAGGAGTTTGCGTCCGACTTCCTTCAGCCACTACCTCACGATAGCCACCTTGTCTTTCGCTAACAGTTCCTACTGCCAAGCCTGTAGTGGACTTTCACCACCGAGTATTCACCCATGCAGGGCGCACAAGAAAAAGGCTTAGGGATTCGTAACTCCCTAAGCCTTTTTTAGTACTTTTAATCTGATCCCGATATTATATAGTCATCTTTTAATAAAGCTAGTATTGTGTTTTTGCTTACCTTATCTCCCTCTTTTACCATTAGAGATGTTATATATCCACTGATTCCAATTGTAATATATTGAAGCCTACCATCACTTGCTTTTAGCAGAAAAAGTTGTTCCCATTCATATAAGTATGAATTATCTTCGACATATACTTTCTCAACAGTACCATCAACCGGACTATCAATTTTATAAATTGGTAAGTTCAAACTAACACCTCTTCGGAATAGTTTTTAGAAAATATTTATACCCAACCTCGGAATCTTGAAGCCTCAGCCATTTTTCTTACTCCGACCATATACGCTGCTAATCGCATATTAACACCTCTTGTAGCTGCTACTTCATATACTTGATCAAACGATTTTACGAGAACCTTTTTCAATTTCGTTAGTACCTCTTCTTCTGACCAGTAATAGCCTTGGTTGTTTTGAACCCATTCAAAATATGAAACAGTTACCCCACCTGAACTTGCTAATACATCTGGTACAAGAAGAATACCACGTTCTGTTAAAATTTTCGTTGCTTCCAAAGTTGTTGGACCATTTGCCGCTTCAACGATGATAGAGGCTTTAATATGATGAGCATTTGTTGCAGTTATTTGATTTGAAATTGCTGCTGGTACCAATATGTCACAATCAAGTTCTAATAGCTCTTTATTGGTAATCGTGCTTTCAAATAAAGTTGTTACTGTACCAAAGCTATCTCTTCGATCAAGTAAATAATCAATATCTAAGCCATTTTTGTCATATAAAGCACCATGTGCATCAGAGATTCCAATGACTTTAGCACCTGCATCATGCATCATTTTCGCTAAAAAACTACCTGCATTACCGAAGCCTTGAACAACAACTCTTGCTCCTGTTAGCTCAATCCCCTTTTTCTTAGCAGCTTCTTCAATACAAATCGTTACACCTAGAGCTGTAGCTTTCTCCCGTCCATGTGAACCCCCAAGAACGAGAGGCTTACCCGTAATAAATCCAGGAGAATCATATTCACGTAAACGACTGTATTCATCCATCATCCAAGCCATAATTTGAGAATTTGTATAAACATCTGGTGCAGGAATGTCCTTTGTTGGTCCAACGATTTGACTGATCGCCCTTACATAGCCTCGGCTTAGCCTTTCAAGTTCTGCTAGCGACATCTTACGCGGATCACAAATAATGCCACCTTTACCTCCACCATAGGGCAAATCTACAATTCCACATTTCAGACTCATCCACATAGATAATGCCTTTACTTCCTCTTCATCTACCTCCGGATGGAATCGTATGCCACCTTTAGTAGGGCCTACTGCATCATTATGTTGTGCCCGATAGCCTGTGAATACAGTAATCGAACCGTCATCCATTCGAATAGGCATTCTAACGGTCATTAAGCGTAAAGGTTCTTTTAATAGTTCATACATCTCTTCATGATATCCTAACTTTGTTAATGCCTCTTTGATAACAATTTGGGTTGATGTGAATAAATTCAGTGACTCTTCTTGATCTTTTTGTTCAGCAAATTTCATGGGGTTCACCTCTAAAGAATTATGATAGTTTTAATTTAATTCGTTCAATTGCCCAGTCTAGTTCTTCTTTTGTAATAACAAGTGGTGGTGCAAAGCGAATAACAGTATCGTGTGTTTCTTTACATAATAGTCCTGTCGCCTTTAATTCTTCACAATACTTTCTTGCCGGTTCATGTAGCTCCACTCCAATGAATAACCCTCTACCTCGAACCTCTTTTATTAATGGATTCTTTATTTCTTTTAGACGTTCTATAAAATAGTTACCTAGTTCAAGTGACCTTTTTGTTAGCTGTTCTTCGATAAGAACATCTATCGCAGCAATGGAAACAGCACAAGCCATTGGATTTCCTCCAAAAGTTGAACCATGGGACCCAGGATTAAAAACACCTAATACATCTTTGTTTGCAACAACACAAGAAATCGGAAACACCCCTCCTCCAAGTGCTTTACCTAAAATATACATATCTGGTGTTACATCATCCCACTCGCATGCAAACATTTTTCCTGAACGACCTAACCCTGCTTGAATTTCATCGGCTACGAATAACACATTATTTTCTTTGCAAAGTTCATAAGCAGCTTTTAAGAACCCCTTAGGCGGTATAACGATTCCTGCTTCGCCTTGAATCGGCTCAATCATAAATGCTGCTGTGTTTGGTGTTATTGCCTTTTTAAGTGCCTCAATATCACCATAAGGGATTAGCTTAAGTCCGGGTAACATTGGGCCAAACCCTCTTTTATATTCTGCTTCAGAAGATAGGGATACCGCCGTCATTGTGCGACCATGAAAATTTCCTTCACACGCAATAATTTCAGCTTGATTATCTGCGATTCCCTTAACATCATAACCCCAGCGTCTTACCGCCTTCACCGCAGTTTCTACCGCTTCTGCGCCCGTGTTCATCGGAAGTGCCATTTCTTTCTTTGTTAACTTTGCAATTTTTTCATACCATGGACCTAATTGATCATTATGAAAAGCACGTGAAGTAAGTGTTACTCTATCTGCTTGATCCTTAAGAGCCTGAATAATTTTCGGATGTCTATGTCCTTGGTTAACTGCAGAGTATGCACTTAACATATCCATGTATCTATTTCCTTCTGGATCTTCAACCCAAACCCCTTCGGCTTTTGATATCACGATTGGAAGTGGATGATAGTTATTTGCTCCATACTTTTCGTTTTGCCTAATCGCATCTTGAGTAATTGTTGTCATATTCTCGTCCTCCTGATTGTTTAATTTTCATAGCATTTCAGATGTTGTTTTAGCTTGCATGTGTAAAACTAGGTAGTCTGGGCCACCAGCTTTTGAGTCAGTTCCAGACATGTTAAATCCACCGAATGGTTGGTATCCAACGATTGCACCAGTACAACCACGGTTGAAGTAGAGGTTACCAACATGGAAGTCTTCGCGTGCTTTTTCGATGTGTGCACGGTTGTTTGTAAGAACTGCTCCAGTTAGACCATACTCAGTGTTGTTTGCAATATCAAGTGCATGGTCGAAATCTTTCGCTTTGCAGATTGCTACAACAGGCCCGAAGATTTCCTCTTTCATTAGACGAGCATCTTCTGCTACGTCTGCAAAAATTGTCGGCTCGATGAACCAACCTTTAGAGTCATCGCCTTTACCACCGTGTAGTAATCTTCCTTCGTTTTTACCGATCTCAACATAACTCATCACCTTGTCAAACGCACCTTGATCGTTTACAGGACCCATGAATATAGATGTGTCTTTAGGTTCACCAACAGTTAGCTCTTTTGTTAATTCAACAACGCGGTCTACTACTTGGTCATATACGTCTGCTAAAATGACTGCTCTTGAGCAAGCCGAACATTTTTGTCCTGAGAAACCAAATGCAGATGCCACGATTGATTTAGCCGCTAATTCAAGATCAGCATCTTTATCAACAACAATCGTATCTTTTCCACCCATTTCAGCAATGACACGCTTCAACCAAATTTGGCCTTCATTTAATTTAGATGCACGTTCGTAAATTCGTAATCCAACATCACGTGAACCTGTGAAGCTAATGAAGCGAGTACGTGGATGATCTACTAAGTAGTCTCCAACTTCTGCTCCACTACCAGGGACAAAATTAACTACACCTGCAGGAAGACCTGCTTCTTCAAGAACTTCCATGAATTTGGCAGCAATGATTGGAGTTGTACTAGCAGGCTTTAGTAAAACAGTATTTCCCGCTACTAATGCAGCTGTTGTCATACCAGCCATAATTGCAAATGGGAAGTTCCAAGGTGAAATAATAACACCCACTCCAAGTGGAATGTAATTAAAACGGTTATATTCGATTGGACGGCTTTCAACTGGAAGTCCGTCTTTTAGACGAAGCATTTGACGTCCATAATATTCTAAAAAGTCGATTGCTTCCGCTGTATCAGCATCAGCTTCATTCCATGGCTTACCAGCTTCTTTTGTTAAAAGGGCAGAAAACTCATGCTTACGACGGCGAATAATTGCAGCAGCACGGAATAAAATATCTGCGCGCATTTCTGGCTTTGACTTGCGCCATGTTTGGAATGTTTTATCTGCAATTTGCATTGCCTTTTCAGCAAGCTCTTGGTTTGCTTTTGAAACCCGGCCAACCAACTCTTCTCTGTTTGACGGGTTTACAGAAGCGATTTTATCCTCAGTTGTGATGCGTTTTCCACCAATAACTAAGTCATAATCTTGCCCAAGGTAAGACTCAACTGTCTTAAGACCAGCTAAATAAGCTTTCTTGTTTTCCTCAACAGAAAAATCCGTAAATGGTTCATGTTTATATGGTA
>NZ_JARFVC010000064.1 GCF_029193815.1 Cytobacillus sp. S13-E01 | reverse complement strand
GTAAGCGTCAAATACAGCCCACATTCTATTAATAGTGAGTCCATGAGATAATCTCCCTAGAAATCATATTGGGAGGTTTTTCTATGACCCTTAAGGAAAAAAGAATAGAATGGAAAGCACGATACGAAGAATGGAAACAGAGTGGAGAGAGTGTAGTGGATTGGTGCCAACATCAAGAAATTAAAGTCCACCAAATGTATTACTGGATACGGCAATTTGAAAGTAACAGCGGTTCCAAACAGACACCCGTTGCGGCACAATGGTTCACTGTTCAGGTTGATGAAGAAGCACCCCCTTCGGGGCAGGGTTCTGTTCTGCTTCATTTTGGTACGATCACAGTTGAGGTACCAACTGGAGCCAACATGGATCTATTATCAGATGTTGTCCATGTGCTTAAAAACCAATGTTAACCAATACCCAATTTCAAAGGGTTTATCTAGCGCGGGGTAGTACAGATCTTCGCAAATCGATTGATGGGCTAGCTGTCATCGTGAAGGAATGTTTTGAACTTGATCCCTTTTCGCCCAGTCTATTCGTTTTCTGTAATCGGAAGCGAGACAAGTTAAAAATCCTTCATTGGGAAAATAATGGGTTTTGGCTTTATTATCGCCGGCTGGAAAAAGGTACCTTCCATTGGCCATCGGAAAATGATAAGACCCCCAAGAACATCAGCCCTCGCCAATTTCGTTGGTTGCTAGATGGACTATCCATCGAACAAAAGCAAGCCCATCAGGAAGTAAAAGCACGTATTATTCTATAAAACTAGTTAAATACAAAATAGGGGGAATTCGGCTGGTCAAACCGGATTCTTTTCCGTATACTAGGTGTATGGAAAAGACAGCGCAAACTTCAAAAGATACAATTGAATATTACAAAGCGCTCAACGAGAAACTCGAAATGGAAAAGGAAGAGTTGGAAGCTAAACTAAAATGGTACGAGGAACAATTCCGTCTGAGCCAACAGCGCAGATTCGGGGCTTCTAGCGAGAAGACCGACCTGGATCAACTTTCCCTTTTTAATGAAGCCGAAGCTACATTCGACCCGAAGGTTGAAGAACCAACCGTTGAGACGGTTACATATAAGCGTAAGAAACAGCGTGGAGAACGTGAACGCAAATTCGAAAACCTGCCTACAGAGACGATTCACTATCGTTTGTCTGATGAGGAACAGGTTTGTTCGTGCTGCAGTGGTACAATGCATGAAATGAGTACAGAAGTACGCAAGGAATTAAAGGTTATCCCACCACAGGTCAAAGTGGTTGAACATGTTCGCCATGTATATAGTTGCCGCCACTGCGAGCGTAATGAATTAGAAACACCTATTGTGACGGCGGAAATGCCGAAGTCAGTTTTCCCTGGTAGTTTAGCATCCCCTTCGGCGATGGCATTTACCATGACCCAAAAATATGTTGAAGGCATGCCCCTGTACCGCCAAGAAAAGCACTTGGAGCGATTTGGTGTGTCTATTTCTCGTCAAACGCTAGCCAACTGGACCATCTATGGGGCAGAAACATGGCTTAGTCCGATTTATGAGGAGATGCATGCGAACCTCCTGCAGATGGAATGGCTACACGCCGATGAAACAACCCTGCAGGTCTTATCTGAGCCAGATCGTCCACAGGCGTCGACATCCTATATCTGGCTGTATCGCTCAGGTCATGGGAATACGCCTATAGTCCTGTATGATTACCAGCAAACACGGGCTAGCAAGCATCCTCAGCGGTTTTTGGACGGCTTCCAGGGATATCTGCATGTGGATGGGTATGCTGGTTACAATAATATACCGGATGTTAGGTTGGTCGGGTGCTGGGCGCATTCCCGCCGAAAATTCACCGAGGCCCTTCGAGCGCTTCCTGAGACCGCAAGCACATCTACCGTCAAGGCAAAGGAAGGTTTGGCTTATTGTAACCAATTATTTGAAATCGAGCGCAAACTAAAGGGCGTAAGTCCGGAGGAGCGCTTCGACGCACGACAGGAACTCAGCAAACCAGTGCTAGAGGCTTTTTCGGCATGGTTAAAAGAACTAACACCCCGTGTATTGCCAAAAAGTGCACTTGGTCAAGCTATCAAATATTGCCGTAATCAATGGGATAGATTAGTAGCATTTTTAGAGGACGGACATTTGGAGATTGATAACAACCTAGCCGAAAGATCTATTAAACCTTTTGTAATCGGCCGCAAAAATTGGTTGTTTAGTAATACCGCAAGGGGAGCAAAGTCTAGTGCGATCATCTATAGTGTTGTAGAGACAGCAAAGGAAAATGGATTGAACCCATTCTATTATCTTAGCTATCTATTTCAGGAGCTTCCCAATATTGATACGACAGACAAAACAAAATTGGCCGAATTCCTGCCATGGTCACCGACACTTCCCGAGAATTGCCGGGTTCTTGTTAAATCTAAATAAAGCATAAATCAAATCCCCATCTGAAAACAGGTGGGGATTATTTGACGCTTACTTTTCAATGGGCTTGTTATTATCATATCCCATTCATAATTCTTTAAAAAATGACTACATTCTTCTGCCTGCGAGATACCTCTACTATTTATCGGTATATCAGTTCTCCCTTGAAGTTTCCCCAGTGAATTCCAATCAGTTTCCCCATGTCTAACTAAGCAAATGGCAGTAATTTTTACCCTCTCCTTTAACTTTATTTCATAGTTATATATATGAATGTTCTTGTTGTACAATCCTGACCGTTAGTACAAAAACTTCAACAAAAAAAGCGTTAATCCCTTAGAATTTCAAATTCTTTTTCTTTTTTCCATTATCCTGCACCTTTACTTTAAGTGTAATATGTCACAATCTTATAAAAAAGATGACTTTCATCTTTAAGAACCACCCCTATTAGTGAAGCAAGAGTTTGTTTTCCCTGATATTTTTTTTGAAAAAGGAAATCATAATTATAGGAGGTGTATATATGAAAGACAAGACAATATTGAACCTATTGACTATATTTGGAATAGGTGGAAGCATATTTTTTTTATTACGTAGAAAAGGTGATTTGAAGGACTGGTTTCTTATTTATTTTATTAAAACTTTAGTTTCTACTGTATTTGATGGACCAGTAATAAAGACAAAATATTTGCAATATCCTCTGCGCTATTTCCCTAAATTATTTGACTCAAATATTGTGTTTTTATACGTGTTATTTCCTTTATCGTGTGTCATATATAATCAATTTACTTATACAATGAAGCCGATAAAGTCAATCTTGAGTGTCTTTCTTTTTAGCGGACCAATGACTCTTATGGAGAATTGGCTTGAAAAGAATACCAAATTAGTGAAATATAATAGGGGTTGGAATAGCTATATTACATTTATTGTACTTTCGTTTACTTTTTTGCTTGTTAAGGGATGCATTGAGGGAATTCGTTACTTAGATAAAAAACTCAAAATTCCTCATATACAGAAGAAAGAAAACACTTTGCAAAATAAGTTACAATTCACCTCTACCCTAAAAGACCAATAACTGGTCTTTTTTGTTGTTTCTTTATTAAACTAAACTTCCCGTTAGTTCCATAAGTGCAGTTTCAAAATTTTGTATAAATATTAGATTCTATACATCTTATACATGGTGTATGATTCATTTTTCATTAAGAGTGATAAACATACTGCCAAAACATACAGCATTTAATTGTTAGTATCAATTAAATGCTGTGTTTTAAATTCATTTTATCCATTGCTATTTGAATTGGAGATTTATAGGGTGGATACTTTGTTGATCTATGAAAGGGACAAGAAAATTGATTACTAATGTCCTTTATTATACTTTTCATGTAATTAAGACGATTACTTGGAAAGTAAAAACTTATTTCTCCATTATAATTTTGTGGAATTTTTGCAATATACATTGGAATGTTATCATCGGGATAAATATGCATAAACTTATCCGGGTTTTGTACTACCTCTAGCCACTTAATATAACGTTCAATTAAAAGATGAGATAGAATTCTATTTATAATATAATTTATGCTACTGATGTTATAATTTAATAAATTTAACTCTTGGTCTTTGTAAATAGGGTTTAAGATTTCTTCTAAATGTGTCATAAAAGTTCCATTAGGAAAGATACTAAATTGTTCTTTTATACATTCAAAATTATAAGGTTCAGATATTTTATTATGATATTCGATTTTCCAAAAGGTATCTATACCTTCACATTCCATTCTCCATAAAATAAAGGCTAAAGCATGAGGACATACATCACCGTTTTGACGTGCTTTATTAAATATTTTTACACAATTACTGTGTTCCTGTAACCGTCAAGTGAAAATGGACACTTTTTGCTAATTAATTTTGGACACTTTCATGCCCAAAAATTGAAGAACGATGTTTCATACGATAACTTTCTTCTTCTCTAAAATGGATCACCTCCGCTCGATGGATGAGTCTATCCAAAATAGCTGTAGTAATGCCAGGATCCCCTAATAATTCACCCCATTCCTGAGGGCTTTTGTTTGACGTTATAATGACGGAGGCTCGGTCATACAAGTCATTAATCAAATGAAATAACAGATTAGCCTCCCGAGTGTCCATCGCCATGTACATCAAGTCATCAATTATGACCAAATGGGAGTCTCTAATTCGTTTCATCCTTTTCTGTGACTTTCTTGTGAATTCCTCAGTTTTCAATGTGTGTATTAATTCCCCCATAGAGATAAAAGATACTTTATATCCTTGATGAATAGCTTCTATTCCTAGTGCCGTCGAGAGGAGGGTTTTTCCCACCCCTGTCGGCCCTAAGAGTATAAGGTTGTATAGTTGATCAATCCAAGTGAATTCCTTTAATTGATTAATTTGCTTCCTACTTAAGGATTGTTGCTCATTGACGTTAAATGCATCAATTGTTTTATAAAAAGGGAACCCTGCCCATTTTAATCGCTTTTCAATTTGCTTCTCATCACGACGCCTTTGCTCATAAGCCGTCAGGTGCTCGACAAACATCCTGTATGTCCAATCCTCTGATTCAGCTTGGGAAATAAGCGTAGGGAGGTAGGAGGCGCTTTCTGACCATCTTAATGAACACAAACGTTGTTGGAGTTGTTCTAGAGACAGACTCACCTGGATAAACCTCCTTGTAAAACCGCTAAATAGTCGTTCACATCTCGAATCTTTGGTTTCGTTAATAGGATAGTTTGATCAGCTGCTTCCAGAGGCTTTATCGGGGCTTTTTCTGGCTCCGCTGGTGCACTGTCCTCTTGGCTCTGTCGTTTAACATATAGGATAATATCACTAAATTCAGTCGCACTATACAATCCTCTATCCATACACTCCTTTAAAGCCTCGCATGCAAACTCTGGAGCGGTTTTACTGTAAACATAATAAAAGAAGCGCCATAAGAACAAAAGCGCAGGGCTCCCGCTTATCGGCGACAAGCATAAGACGGTTCCTTTAAGAAGGTGGTTATTCCTTCTTAAAGGAACCGTCTTATGACCTCAGGTCCGATGGCGCCTGGAGTTGGACGTAGATAGACAAAGACTCGAAGTTATACACAACCTTACAATTTTATAATTTCCTCACTAGCATTGCATTAAATAAAAATCAATTTGTCAAGACTAATTCAACATAAATTTATATTGAATTTTTTGTAATAATTGGTAATTTTTAGTTCAAATAGATACAAAAAAACCTTATAATTAGGTGGAAGGTAGGTTGTCCTGTCCAAATCCCAATTATAAGGAGAAATCTATGGACAAGAATACCATAAAAACAGTTTTTAAGGAATACATCCACCCTATGGATGAAACAGTTATTTTAAAAATGGTTGATCAGATGAAGCTTGATAAATATGTGAAAAAGCTTGATAGTCTAACCTTTACAAAACTATTTATTTATGCTCAGCTGAAGCAGCTTGATAGCCTTAAAAAAATTAGATTCAAGGTGAAGCACAAAAAGAACTTACAAAAAGAACTAGGCTTAAAAAACATAAGTATATCTCAACTGTCCCGCAAACTTTCGGATCTTCCTCCAGCTATTTTCGAGGCTATTCTGCATCATCTTGTAGAACAAATCCATCGGGAATTCGGAAAAGAAAAGGGTGACG
>NZ_JARFVC010000063.1 GCF_029193815.1 Cytobacillus sp. S13-E01 | reverse complement strand
AAATAAGAAACAACCGTGTAGTTGTTTTAAATAGTGGAATTAAAATAAACAAAGTCGTATCTTGATTTTAAAAACAGGGGTTTGACTTCGCCTCTGTCTTCACATGAAGAGAAAACAGACGCCAATGTGGTCGGTGGATCGCTTGTCTGTTGGTTTTCACCCCTGTAGTTAGTGCGTAACGCCGATGGGAGTTCGACTCCATGTACGCTTGCGAGAATCTATATGTGAGAACCCACGTGGGCTTGCCCCGTGGAGTGAGTCAGTTAGGTAGAATATTCAGATGATTATAACTTTTAAAATCATCGAAACTTTTTACAGCCTGCAGCGTCTAATATCTATAAGCTCAAAATAAGTAATTTTGTATAAAAATATACTACAAGCTAACCAATAAATTAGTTATTGCTTTTTTGTAAAGGTAGTATTAAGATTATGCTTAATCTTGCTTAAAACCTATAAAGGAGACTTCCCAAAGTGGGGGTGCTTTCGTCCCCGACTTTTACATCTTCAAATTTTAAAATTTTTGAAGTGGGGGTCTTACTGCTCGTTAATGCGGAATAAATGGGAAGTAATTGAAAAAATTGCCGTGTTCGCGCTACAAGGAGGTTGTATAGATGAGTAAATCATCTTTCTCAAAACTTAATTTTCTAGTATTAACAACATTTCTTCTATGGATTAAAACGTATATTGTCTATAAGACTAGCTTTGATATTAAAATAGAGTCGGTAATGCAGGAGTTTATCCTTTTTATTAATCCCCTAAGCTTTTTATTATTTGTGTTTGGATTAGCGTTTTTTTTGAAGGAAAAGCATAGAAATGCTTATATAATTACTGTGAGTGTTTTTACGTCCCTAATATTATTTGCGAATGTTGTATTTTATCGTTTCTTTAATGATTTCTTAACAATTCCAGTACTGTTCCAAACGAGCAATATGGGTGATCTAGGTAGTAGCCTTACGGAATTGTTTAAGTTTACGGATCTACTGCTTTTTAGTGATATTATTTTGGTAATACTTATCATGAAGCTTAGACCTCAGTTTGCAAGTATGGAAACATTCACAAGAAAAGAACGCAAATCTTATTTTATCATTGTTGCAGCCGTGTTCTTCTTTAACCTAGGACTCGCTGAAATACAAAGACCTCAATTGCTTACTCGTACATTTGACCGCGAGATGTTGGTGAAAAATATTGGAACATATAATTATCATATTTATGATATTGTCCTGCAATCTAAGTCGTCTGCTCAGCGTGCATTAGCAGACAGTAGCTCTTTCGTTGAAATTGAGAACTATATAAAAGCAAATCAAAAGAAACCAAATGATGACTTATTTGGGGTAGCCCGAGGAAAAAACGTTATTTTACTATCATTGGAATCTACACAAAGCTTCGTCATTAATGAAACAATCGATGGGGAAGAAATTACACCATTCCTAAATGACTTTATTGGAGAAAGCTTTTACTTTGATAATTTCTATCATCAAACGGGTCAAGGGAAGACGTCAGATTCAGAGTTTTTACTGGATAACTCCCTATATCCATTAGGCCGTGGGGCAGTGTTTTTTACACATAGTGGTAATGAATTTAATGCTACACCAGAAATACTAAAAGACAATGGTTACTACACCTCTGTATTACATGCAAATAATAAGAGCTTCTGGAATCGTGATATTATGTACGATACATTAGGATATGATCGTTTCTTTGAAATTTCAGATTATGAAGTGAATGAAGAAAATTCAATTGGCTGGGGTTTAAAGGATCTTGAGTTTTTTGATCAATCGATTGAGCACTTAAAATCTCAACCACAACCGTTTTATTCTAAATTCATTACACTAACAAATCATTTTCCATTTGAGTTAAATGAAGAAGATAAAATGATAAATGAATTTACATCGAATAGCCGAACTTTAAATCGCTATTTCCCAACTGTGCGGTACCAAGATGAAGCGGTTAAAAATTTTATCACTCGTTTAAAAGAAGCTGGTCTTTATGAAGATTCAATCATTATTATATATGGTGACCACTACGGAATTTCTGAAAATCATAATGTTGCAATGGGAAAATTTTTGGGTCGTGAAGTGACACCTTTTGAATCTGTTCAATTACAACGTGTCCCGTTTATTGTTCACATTCCAGGTATAACAGACAAAAAACCAGAATTATTCTCTCAAGTGTCAGGTCAAATTGATTTGAAACCAACAATCCTTCATTTATTAGGAATCAGTACAGAGAATGATATACAGTTTGGTTCAGATGTATTCTCTGATCAAAAGATGCCGTTTACAGTATTAAGAGATGGCAGCTTTATTACAGATGACTATGTATTCACGAAAAACACGTGTTATGATAAGAGTACAGGTGATGAAATTGATCAAGTGAATTGTGAACCTTACATGGAAAAAGCAAAGCAAGAGCTAGATTACTCAGATCAAATCGTTTATGGAGACCTCCTACGTTTTTATAACGGTACTTCTTATACAGAAGATCAAGGTTTTCCAAAAATACTAGATAAGTAGTCGATAAAAGCTTTGACCGATTTTCTGGTCAGAGCTTTTTCTAATGAATGAATAAAGTGGAATTTCAAACAGTGGGTCCATTCTTTGTTAGTTGAAGGTATAACGCTAGAAAGAGAGTACGTCCTGTTTTGTTGTCAGACCTTAAGGGGCAGCAAAATATTGTACCTAGTTTAAGTGTCTAGCTCCGGACGTACTTGCTTTACTTGAGCTAAGGATACAATCAGGTTGGTCATATGAATGTTTTATTGCTATCACTCATACAGTTGTATATAAGCAAACATTGAGGAGGTAGATGTATGAGGGTAACAGTTCGAGCAGGTGATTCACTATGGTACTATAGCCAACTGTTTGCACTGCCACTGCAGCTAGTTATTGATTCGAATCGAGATATAAATAGTAATTATCTTCAAATTGGTCAGCAGGTAAATGTACCTGGTTTTGCAAAGCGTAGCTATATCATTAAGAAGGCAGATACCTTTTGGACGATAGCTTCTAAGCGGAATATATCTTCCGATGCGCTTGTTTTATTAAACCCAGGAATTAATCCAAGATCATTAAAGGTAGGGCAAGAAATTTATGTTCCGGTAAGGGTAGCTGAACTTGTAGTTAACGGGAATAAAGAATATGATTATCAGTCATTGGTTACTGATATCCACAAGCTTATTGACGTTTACCCATTTATACAAAAGAGTTCAATTGGGGAAAGTGTATTAGGTTCAGATATACCAGAAATTAAAATTGGAAATGGACGTAAACGTGTACACATTAATGCTTCCTTTCATGCTAATGAATGGATTACTACAGGAATCATCATGACTTTTATTAATCAATATCTTTTAGCCCTTACCAATATGGCTTCAATAAGAGGCTTTGTGATCGAACCTTTCTATTATGATGTCACTCTTTCCATCGTGCCCATGGTTAATCCAGATGGGGTGAATTTGGTATTAAATGGTCCGCCAAGTGAGGAGCCCTATAAAAGCAATGTAGTTAAAATAAATGAAGGCAGCCTGGATTTCAAAAATTGGAAAGCGAACATTCGCGGGGTAGATTTGAATAATCAATACCCAGCAAAATGGGAGATTGAAAAAGAAAGAAAAGAACCTAAAGCAAAAGCACCAAGAGACTACCCTGGTGATGCTCCGCTAACAGAACCAGAGGCTATTGCAATGGCAGAACTAACTAGGAAAAGTGACTTCTCTAGAGTTCTTGCCCTTCACACCCAGGGTGAAGAAATATATTGGGGATATGAAGGCTTTGAACCAGATTATGCTAAAACCATTGTAAACGAATTTACACGTGTTAGTGGCTATCTAGCGGTGAGATATATAGATAGTCATGCAGGATATAAAGATTGGTTTATCCAGGAATGGAAGCGTCCTGGGTTTACGATTGAACTAGGAGAAGGTGTTAATCCATTGCCACTTTCACAGTTCTCTGAAATATATGAAGAGAGCCTAGGAATATTTTTAGCTTCATTGTATATGTGAGATATATAAGGTGTGAATGAAAACGATAATTAAGTGTACGCTAAAAAATAGTATTAAAAAGCCGATCTTTCGGCTTTTTTTCTCTTGTATTGAAACTTTTTAGGCCTCATAATCGTATTATTAAGTATGAGAGGTGAAATGTAGTTGATGAGAGTTCTTTTTGGATTTATATTTTTGATTATTGTATTAACTGGGTGTCAATCCTCTCATCAATTGTATGAAGTAGGTGATATGCCATATGGAGAAGATAAGGATTTACTTAAAAGTCCTGTACCTGTACGTTTTATTAGCGGTAAACAACAGATACAACCTCTTGACATAAATGGAGAAGCTTTTAATACAGTTGGTGAATGGTTTGACGATGAAAGTGTATTATATGTAATAGATCGAAATGGTGGTTCCGATATTTATTATTACAATCTTTTTTCTGGTAAAAAAGAATTGTTTTATAGTACAGAATTTCCGATTGTTACAATGAAAGCAAACGAAAATTACAGTCTATTTTTGATCCATACCTCAGGAGCACGAAATATGGCTGAATTAATTGTGCTCGACAAAAATGGTGATAAAAAGTATGATTGGCAAATCAATTCGTTCGATTTACAATATGTTTGGAATCCAGATGTAGTAGACGAAGTCTTTGTAACAGCATTTTTGGAGGATTGGACGTTCAATACGTTTGTTTTGAATGTTAAAGAACAAGAACAAGAACAAGCAGTTAAACAATATTCGATTCCTGAACCGTTTGTTCAATGGTTAGATCAGTCAAGTATCGCCTATATGAAATGGAGCCAAGATGAGCCGAGCTTTAGGGCACCATTGTACCAATATGATTTTATCAAGCAAAAAGAATCATTATTATTAGAAAATATTGTATACTTTGCAACGTATAAGGATTTCCTATTGTCCATAAGTAATGATGCAGAAGATAATTCGATAGGGGTTTATCGTTTTTATAAGCCTGGTAGTATGGAGAAGCTTAACGAGGTGAAAATCCCTCTATTAACAGATTACTCAAAATGGTTTGTTCCGTATCATGAATATGTAACAAGTAAAAAACAATTTTACACATTTGAGCCATCAGAAAGTGCAAGCTATGATACATATATTAAAAAGTTTGAGCTTGTTTCTTATTCAATTGAATCAGAAGAAACAGAAGTGATCCTTTCAAAAACTGATAATTTACCAATCAACTGTTCACCAAACGGTTACTTCTGTTTATACGGCTACCAGTTTGAGAAATTAATTGATATTAATGGAAAAGAAATAAAAGAGCTAATAAAAATGTAAGGAGTGATAGTATGGCAATTGTAGATGTTACGGTCATTCCAATTGGTACCAAGACACCAAGTGTAAGTGACTATGTTGTGGATATCCAAAGAATATTAGAGCAATTCAAGGTAGAAGGAAAAATTAATTTTCAATTAACACCAATGAACACATTAATTGAAGGTGAGCTTCCAATCCTTTTTGAGGTCATTCAGGCTATACATGAGGCACCTTTTAATCAGGGAATTAAAAGAGTAGCAACCAATATTCGAATTGATGATAGACGAGATAAGAAGGTTAGAATGGAAGATAAGCTTCGAAGTGTAAAAAGAAAATTATAAGAACAAAAGCGCAGGGCGCCTGGAGCTAGACATAGATAGACAGAGACACGAAGTAATACACAATACACAACCTTACAATTTTATAAATTCCTAAACAATAACAAAAAGCCATCATCTGATGGCTTTTTGTTACGAAGTAAGAAAGTATAAAAAGTAAAAAGTCTGTACTTAATTTAGTGGCTAGCTCCGGGCGCCCAGCGCTTTTCTTAAAAGATAAGAAAGTATAAAAATTTGTACCAAGTTTTAGTGTCGTAAGCGTCAAATAATCCCCACCTGTTTTCAGATGGGGATTTGATTTATGCTTTATTTAGATTTAACAAGAACCCGGCAATTCTCGGGAAGTGTCGGTGACCATGGCAGGAATTCGGCCAATTTTGTTTTGTCTGTCGTATCAATATTGGGAAGCTCCTGAAATAGATAGCTAAGATAATAGAATGGGTTCAATCCATTTTCCTTTGCTGTCTCTACAACACTATAGATGATCGCACTAGACTTTGCTCCCCTTGCGGTATTACTAAACAACCAATTTTTGCGGCCGATTACAAAAGGTTTAATAGATCTTTCGGCTAGGTTGTTATCAATCTCCAAATGTCCGTCCTCTAAAAATGCTACTAATCTATCCCATTGATTACGGCAATATTTGATAGCTTGACCAAGTGCACTTTTTGGCAATACACGGGGTGTTAGTTCTTTTAACCATGCCGAAAAAGCCTCTAGCACTGGTTTGCTGAGTTCCTGTCGTGCGTCGAAGCGCTCCTCCGGACTTACGCCCTTTAGTTTGCGCTCGATTTCAAATAATTGGTTACAATAAGCCAAACCTTCCTTTGCCTTGACGGTAGATGTGCTTGCGGTCTCAGGAAGCGCTCGAAGGGCCTCGGTGAATTTTCGGCGGGAATGCGCCCAGCACCCGACCAACCTAACATCCGGTATATTATTGTAACCAGCATACCCATCCACATGCAGATATCCCTGGAAGCCGTCCAAAAACCGCTGAGGATGCTTGCTAGCCCGTGTTTGCTGGTAATCATACAGGACTATAGGCGTATTCCCATGACCTGAGCGATACAGCCAGATATAGGATGTCGACGCCTGTGGACGATCTGGCTCAGATAAGACCTGCAGGGTTGTTTCATCGGCGTGTAGCCATTCCATCTGCAGGAGGTTCGCATGCATCTCCTCATAAATCGGACTAAGCCATGTTTCTGCCCCATAGATGGTCCAGTTGGCTAGCGTTTGACGAGAAATAGACACACCAAATCGCTCCAAGTGCTTTTCTTGGCGGTACAGGGGCATGCCTTCAACATATTTTTGGGTCATGGTAAATGCCATCGCCGAAGGGGATGCTAAACTACCAGGGAAAACTGACTTCGGCATTTCCGCCGTCACAATAGGTGTTTCTAATTCATTACGCTCGCAGTGGCGGCAACTATATACATGGCGAACATGTTCAACCACTTTGACCTGTGGTGGGATAACCTTTAATTCCTTGCGTACTTCTGTACTCATTTCATGCATTGTACCACTGCAGCACGAACAAACCTGTTCCTCATCAGACAAACGATAGTGAATCGTCTCTGTAGGCAGGTTTTCGAATTTGCGTTCACGTTCTCCACGCTGTTTCTTACGCTTATATGTAACCGTCTCAACGGTTGGTTCTTCAACCTTCGGGTCGAATGTAGCTTCGGCTTCATTAAAAAGGGAAAGTTGATCCAGGTCGGTCTTCTCGCTAGAAGCCCCGAATCTGCGCTGTTGGCTCAGACGGAATTGTTCCTCGTACCATTTTAGTTTAGCTTCCAACTCTTCCTTTTCCATTTCGAGTTTCTCGTTGAGCGCTTTGTAATATTCAATTGTATCTTTTGAAGTTTGCGCTGTCTTTTCCATACACCTAGTATACGGAAAAGAATCCGGTTTGACCAGCCGAATTCCCCCTATTTTGTATTTAACTAGTTTTATAGAATAATACGTGCTTTTACTTCCTGATGGGCTTGCTTTTGTTCGATGGATAGTCCATCTAGCAACCAACGAAATTGGCGAGGGCTGATGTTCTTGGGGGTCTTATCATTTTCCGATGGCCAATGGAAGGTACCTTTTTCCAGCCGGCGATAATAAAGCCAAAACCCATTATTTTCCCAATGAAGGATTTTTAACTTGTCTCGCTTCCGATTACAGAAAACGAATAGACTGGGCGAAAAGGGATCAAGTTCAAAACATTCCTTCACGATGACAGCTAGCCCATCAATCGATTTGCGAAGATCTGTACTACCCCGCGCTAGATAAACCCTTTGAAATTGGGTATTGGTTAACATTGGTTTTTAAGCACATGGACAACATCTGATAATAGATCCATGTTGGCTCCAGTTGGTACCTCAACTGTGATCGTACCAAAATGAAGCAGAACAGAACCCTGCCCCGAAGGGGGTGCTTCTTCATCAACCTGAACAGTGAACCATTGTGCCGCAACGGGTGTCTGTTTGGAACCGCTGTTACTTTCAAATTGCCGTATCCAGTAATACATTTGGTGGACTTTAATTTCTTGATGTTGGCACCAATCCACTACACTCTCTCCACTCTGTTTCCATTCTTCGTATCGTGCTTTCCATTCTATTCTTTTTTCCTTAAGGGTCATAGAAAAACCTCCCAATATGATTTCTAGGGAGATTATCTCATGGACTCACTATTAATAGAATGTGGGCTGTATTTGACGCTTAC
>NZ_JARFVC010000062.1 GCF_029193815.1 Cytobacillus sp. S13-E01 | reverse complement strand
TTTAACAAGAGAAAAAGATTTGGAAAAAGCATAGGAAAAAGAAGCCCTGGTTACTTCATTAAACAAGCAAAATATCGTTTTTTAATTACAGAGGGTAGTGTGCATGAGGTAAATACGTGGAAATATAAGGCGTCTCAATATGACCATATTATAAACGATACAAATAAAAAACAGCTATCTAAAAGGTGGCATGAATTACCGAATGGATTAAAAATCCAAAGAGATCTTTACTCAGCGTTTCTGCTTTATTGTTCTGAAGATACCTTAGAAAAACCAAATAGAAATAAATGTCTACAAGAATTTAATTCTTTTTACGATAAACATCAATACTGTATTGAACAAATAAGAAACAACCGTGTAGTTGTTTTAAATAGTGGAATTAAAATAAACAAAGTCGTATCTTAATTTTAAAAACAGGGGTTTGACTTCGCCTCTGTCTTCACATGAAGAGAAAACAGACGCCAATGTGGGCGGTGGATCGCTTGTCTGTTGGTTTTCACCCCTGTAGTTAGTGCGTAACGCCGATGGGAGTTCGACTCCATGTACGCTTGCGAGAATCTATATGTGAGAACCCACGTGGGCTTGCCCCGTGGAGTGAGTCAGATCACCATTAAGGACATTGGTTACTTACAAACTGAAATTCAATGCGAGGGCTGTTCAAAAGAAATATGTTGTTTTGACTAATTCGAAAGCTTTGAACAGACTTAGCTAGTAAATATACGGTACTTACTACAAAAAACTTCTTTTCCAGGTGGAGAAGAAGTTTTTTGTATTCGGCTTAAACAACATTTCCAAACACTACTCAAGTGCTTTTTTAGCCAGGAGTGAAATGGTCATATCATCCATTGGCGGATTATGCAGTCCTGCCCTTACGTCCCGGTAGTAGCGTTGGAGAGGATTATCTTTAAATAAACTTTTAGAACCCACGATTCGCATAGCGTAGTCCACAACAGATACTGCAGTATTTGTTGCTACATATTTAGCAGCAGCCAATTCAGCACTCATCTCATTTCGATTATCATAATTATCCCATTTCTCAGCTACCGAAAATAAAAAATGACGAGCTTGCATAAGCTCTATTTCCATCTTTCCAATTAATCTTTGTACATTAGGTAAATCCATAATAGGTCCCGATAAACTATTAGGTGAATAGGTTTTCGAGAACTGGACTGCATAGTTTCTTGCAGCTTGTGCAATTCCTAAATAACATGCTGGAATATGAAGCAGCCAGCCATTCGACTCTTTCTGAGGTGATTTTACTTCTACAAGAAATTTATCATCAACTTTAACGTTATTTAGGACTAAATCATGACTACCTGTTCCTCGCATTGAAATTGTATCCCAATTTTCCTTGATCTCGACTCCTTTTATATCTCGCCTAATGAGAAATTCGCCGATATCACTTTCACCTTCAATTGACGCAGTGACTAAAAAGATATCTAAGGCTTTAGCCATTGTAGTAAATGTTTTCCTACCATTGATACACCATTTGTCACCTTCTTTTTTTGCGGAGGTTTGAGGTCTTCCACCTCTAGTCGGACTTCCTGTGTGCGGCTCACTAGCCGCCCTATTTAGAAGAGCACCTTTACTAACTTCAAACATAATGTCATTGAAGAGATGTTTATCCCATGGCCTCTTTTCATGAAGATCCATAATGATTCCCAAGTGCCAACCTATTGCTAAAGCCGTTGATCCACAACCCCGGGCTAGTCGTTCTTGATATAATAGTAATTCATATAAGGATATTTCCTTACCATTAAACTCTGTTCCTAAAGTGAGTGTCGTATAGCCAGCTTTGATTAAATCCCTGATATTTTGGTGAGGAAATTCTCCAGATTCATCAATTTGTTTTGCTCTCTTTGAAAAACTGTCTGCTAAAAAACCAACTTTTAAGAGTTCGTTTTCTTGATCTAAAGTTTTTGCAAAAGACATAATTCACCACCCTTTACGTCCTTTTTAGATTAAGGATTTTCCCTTTTAATTATAACAAAACAAGTGAGTTTATATATCTTTCAATTCCTATATTATCCTTTCTCTACCTAAAAAAGCTCTCAAGTTAGTTTTTTGGACTACTGAGAGGGTTTTTGAATGCTAAAAAGCTATTTGATTACATTACAAAAGGACTCCTATCCAGGAGTCCTAAGTTATTACTTTTGAACGTTAGTTGCTTGTGGTCCACGAGCGCCTTGTTCGATTTCGAAAGAAACTGTTTGACCTTCTTCTAAAGATTTGAAACCTTCGCCTTGGATTGCACTGAAATGTACGAATACATCGTCTTGTCCTTCAACTTCGATGAAGCCGAAACCTTTTTCTGCATTAAACCATTTAACTTTACCTTGTAACATATATGTTCCTCCTGTTGTGGCTATTATCCACATTGTATTACTATTCTTGCTCTAGCATAATCTTTCAAGACGGTAACCAACTTACGAAGAAAATCCTTCTTTCAGTCTTATTCGAACAAAAATAATTAACATAATCATAGCATCCTTAATGTACTTTTTCAAGAATTTTGTGTAATATTGGGAAAGATTAACCAGTGAAAATCAACCTTTACATTCACATATTATTTGATTTCTAGCAGTTCTACGGGGTAAACCTTATTTTTTTGTTATCAATTCAAAGTATAGATTCCTTAGTGTCGAAGTTTTGTAACTCTCTAGTTTCCGTCTATCTACTGGATGTTTGTTAACTCCATTTAATTTTAATTGTTGTACATACCAACCCTTTGAACCGTGGTAAGCCATTGTGTTTTCCCCTTTCTACCTTTACTTGTCCTATATGTATGCATGCGCTTTTTATTTAATGTTAGGGGAATAGATTTATTTTATATAAAGTCATAAAGCGATTTTTCAGTTGTCTATTCCACTAGATAATACACCTTTACGCATATTAGCCATTCACAAGATTATTCAACTTAACATGTCTAGACAACTACACAACATATTTGGTAAAGTATAGCTAATAAACCATAAGGATTGGAGATCTAACATGACTTTTTTAATAAAAGGCTTGCGGGTATATAGTGAATCCGAAATTATCGAAAATGGTTATGTTGTCATTAATAACGGCAAAATTTCATCATTTGGTGAGTTAGATAAATTACAAGATATTAATATTGAGCACGTTAATGTAGTTGAAGTATCAAAAAATGATAGTATCGTCCCTGGTATGATTGATATCCATATCCACGGGTCCGGTGGCGCTGACATTATGGACTCAACTACAGCTGCGCTTGATACAATAACCTCTATCCTCCCTCAGGAGGGCACAACTAGCTTTTTAGGAACGACCATCACACAAAAGAATGAAGCAATTGAAAATGCACTTGCGAATGCTGCTAATTATATAAATACCGGTAATCCACCAGGAACGGCCGAAATACTTGGTATCCATTTAGAGGGACCTTTCATATCTCCATTGAATGCAGGTGCACAGCCAAAAGAACATATTATCCATCCGAATATAGAGCTTTTTAAAAAATGGATGGAGATTGCGCATGGAAAGATAAAGCTGGTAACATTAGCACCCGAAGCTGAAAATGGGTTAGAGTTTGTTCAATATTTATCAAATCAAAATATAATAGCATCAATAGGTCATTCAAATGCTACTTATCACGACGTGTTAACTTCACAAAAGGCCGGATTACAACATGCCACCCACCTTTTTAATCAAATGAGAGGATTACATCATCGTGAGCCTGGTGTCGTTGGAGCAGTCTTTATGCAGACGTCACTGTTTGCTGAATTAATTGTAGATGGTATTCATGTTGATCCCGTAATTGTCAATTTAACGTACAATCAAATTGGAAAAGAGCGTATCATTCTTATCACTGATTCAATTCGGGCAAAATTTTTAGATGATGGCACGTACGATCTCGGAGGCCAGGAAGTCACAGTACATAACGGTAAGGCCATCCTATCTGATGGGACTCTAGCTGGTAGTATTTTAAAAATGAATGACGCATTAAAGAACTTCATGAACTATACAGGCTGTGCCCTCACAGATGTTATTCAAATGGGTTCTGTTAATCCTGCAAAACAATTAGGAGTTTTCGACAGAAAAGGGAGTATTACAATCGGTAAAGATGCAGACTTAGTTATACTTGATGAAAATCTACAAGTTAAAATGACGATTTGTCGTGGTGAAATAGCGTTCAAACGTGAGGATGTGAATCTGATATGAAACTAAGAGTTGTTGAAAGTTACGATGAAATGAGCAAACTTACAGCCAAGGAAATAGTCACACGTATAACTACCAATCACTCCTTTACACTTGGTCTAGCAACAGGTAGTACTCCTGAAGGCGTATATAAAAGTTTAATTGAAGAACACAAGCGAAATGGGATTTCTTTTGAAAATGTGTCCACTTTTAATTTAGATGAGTATATCGGGCTAGACCCTATTCATAAAAATAGCTATCACTGTTTCATGCAACAAAAGCTTTTTTCTTATATCAATATTTTTAAAAGCAATATTCACATCCCAAAAGGGAACACAAGTAATCATCAAGAAGAGTGCCTACATTATGAGTCAATAATTAAAGCGTCGGGTGGAATTGCTCTACAAATTTTAGGAATTGGAAAAAACGGGCATATCGGATTTAATGAACCAGGGACAGACTTTTCTAGTCGTACCCACATCGTTAACCTTACCGAATCAACTAGGGCAGCCAACGCAAGGTTCTTTTCTACACCAGAAGAGGTTCCGACACAAGCAATTACAATGGGTATCTCATCCATTTTAGATAGTAAAGAAATATTTCTATTAGTTTCCGGTCACCAAAAGGCAGAGGCACTGCACAAACTATTAACTACCGACTGTGATAATATGTTCCCTGCCTCTTCACTTAAAAATCATAGCAATGTAACGATTATCGCAGATTCAGATGCGGCCACACTACTTTAATTGAAACTTACACATAGTCTATAACAAAGGTAGACAGAAAGGAGTCCTATTTGATTAACAAAAATTCACCCATCCCAATTTACCATCAGCTAGAAGAATATATAAAAAATGAAATTGAAAAAGGCATTCTGAAAACAGACCAAGCAATTCCTTCTGAGCGCGAATATTCGGAGCTGTATAACATTAGTCGTATGACCGTTCGTCAAGCTTTAAACAACCTAGTACATGATGGTTATTTGTATCGTCATAAAGGTAAAGGAACATTTGTTGGAAAACAAAAGGTTGAACAAAGGCTTCAAGGGTTAACAAGTTTTACAGAAGACATGATTGAACGCGGGCTAGAACCAAGCAGTAAGCTACTACACTTTGAAATAGTTCCTGCTAGTACTAGTATCGCAGACAAGCTAGGTTTGAAAGAAAATTCACCAGTATATGAAATCCAACGTGTACGTTTGGCGGATGGTACACCGATGGCTTTTGAAACCACCTATTTGCCAGCAAATCTAGTGATGGGAGTAACAGAAGACATAATAAACCACTCTCTCTACAAGTATATAGAGGATAACTTAAGTCTGGTAATTGAGAATGCTACACAGTACTTGGAGGCTTCAATTGCAAAAGATCCAGAGGTCAAGTACCTTGAACTTGATAAGGGGTCACCAATTTTACTCATCTCTACTACGACCTTTTTAAGTGACAATACACCCTTCGAATATGTGATGGCAGCCTATCGGGCTGATCGATACAAGTTTATTAATCAGCTAAAAAGGAATAAGTAACAACTGCAGCTTTAATACTAGCTGTAGTTTTTTATTGTTTATACTTGATTGAACTTGAAAATACTATACATACAGTATTTCGCTTCGGTGGGGTGGATTGATGAATAAAGTAACTTTTGGTTGGATTATAACGGGTTGTGTTATCGCATTTTTTCTCATATCATTCTTCTACTTAAGCTTTGATGTTGTCATTAATTATCAAAAAGGTTTTTGGGATTAGTCACTGGTCGTGCACCCCAGGTGAATCATAAATATATTTTTATTGCAAAAGTAAAAACAGATGATATATACCATCACCTGCTCTACAAAAATGGCCACTATAGCTCTTGTAATTGATCTACAGGAACTGTATTTTTATCTACATGTCTTTCTCTTAAGTGAACAGTTGCTGTATTTCCTTGTTCATCACAGCTATCAATCCAAACTGAAGCACCGTTGTAGTGAACCGTTATATCCTCGGGAGAAGTTAGAATTTGTTTCACTCTACGAATATCCATCTAATATCACTCCTTCACGTTAGTATTCACTATAGTTTCTTAAAGAAAAAGGAATTTTATGCAGAAATATCTATTTATTGTACAAACTAATAAGAAAAGCGCAGGGCGCCCGCCTATCGGCGACAAGCATAAGACGAGCCCTGACTGAAGGCGTTCTTAGCCTTCGGGAAGGGATTGGCTTATGACCTCGAGCCGATGGCGCCCGGAGCTAGACACTAAAACTAGGTTCAAATTTTTATACTCCCTCATTAAAGTAAGGTTTTTCTCTTGTTTTCTCTGTTTTTCTCAGTATTTCAAATTTCAATAAGACTGCACTTTAATGGACTAACAGAACTTTATTTGTATTTTAGAGGAGGAGGACATAGTTAAATAAACCCTCTTCTTCTATTTTTTTACAAAAAAGGATAATATCTAGAAATATGGTCGCTATTGGATCCCACAATGTTCATGGCGGCACACCCTCCCATTTCTCACGGCGTCATATGAAAAATATGCGCATACATTCCTTCGTTCTGCCTATCCATGAAGTGGGGTCGGCGATGCTTTCTTGCGGGGTCATTGCCCAATAGTATAAATGCTTGCCGACTGCTCCTAGCTTCTGTTGTAAGTCTTCTTCAAATTGAAACAACTTTAAAATACTTCGACTACTAAGTGAATAAAAAATGAGAATTAAATATTGTCATCGATACTACTGTTTATGTTATATAAATCTTCGACTATTTTCTGCACCTAACTTCTTTTTGATCACTTTACCCTATCCTTTTAAGCAGCTTCTTGCATACTAAAATGAGGAATATCTTGTAACATTTTAGCTGGTTCAAACTCAATTTGTTTCTTTCCAATCGTAAATAAAATACGAATTAATTTACAACATATAGCGATGATAGACTGCTTCTTTTTTAATGGATTTTCATTTCGTGTAATAAAGTACTGATGTAGTGCCTTAAATGCAGGATTTTGAGCTACAAGAGGCAACACGACTTTAAACAATAGTGCCCTTAATTTAGGACGCCCTCGTTTAGTAATAATTGTTTGCCCTTTCCACTTTCCTGATGTAGCTAGTTTTAAGTTTAATCCTGCTAACTTAACAATTTGGTCGGGATGTGAGTACTTTTGTAAATCACCGACTTCTGCAAAAAAGGAGGCTACTGTAACTTGTCCAATACCTTTAATATCTCCCATCTCTCTCGCCCCTGGAACATCTTGTATGATGTTCTCTACTTCACTCCAGACGCTCTCTAATTGTTCTGAAAGAAGATCGTATTGGTCTAGTAAGCTTTTTAATTTTAACCTAGCTAGACTTCGCCCCTCTTTAATGCCTACTGAACGAAGGGCAACGTTTTTCAACTGAACAACCTTCTTTATTCCCACACCTTTTTTAACTTCTTTACGAATTTCAGCTAGAATTTCCAAGTCTTCACGCTCTAATAACTCATCAGGAAAAAGTCCCATTCTTAGAACTTGTAGAGAAGCTTTTCCATCCCACTTCCCAAAGACCGTTAAATATTCAGGAAAGAAACGGTCGAGCCATTGGTGAACTATATTTTTCACAGCTGTTAGGTCCTGTACCAATTGGTTATATAGGTTCATACCTTCACGTAAATCCGAGTATATACCTTCCGGTAAATTGGGCTCCGAATATCTTCCGCCCTCAATAAGTCTAGAGATAACTCTAGCATCCTTGAAATCATTCTTAGTAGGAGAATTGTCATCTAACTCCTTTGTTTGCTTAACATGAGCTGGATTAACTACAACCACCTTTTTTCCTTTTTCTTTTAGCCAATAAGCCAACGGAAGCCAATAATGTCCAGTAGGTTCCATCCCAATGATGACATCTTCCTTAGACTGTTTAGCTTTGATTTGATTTAACCAGTTTATGAAACCTTCAAAACCCTCATATGTGTTTAAAAATGTATGAGCTTTTCCAAATTGTATACCTCTATAATCTTGTGCTCTTGCGACATGCTTATGTTTAGCAATGTCAACCCCTATAATTAAGGTTTTTTCTGTAAGTTGCAGAATCTTGTCATTTTGTTTATACTTCATTTTATGTCCTCCTTTGGTTATTAAATGTCCTTTGCGCTGATCAGCTTGGACACTTTGTATCATACCAAGGAGGCTTATTTTATTCAAATCTCATTTTGCTTTAATACAGGAATGCTTTCTTATCTTT
>NZ_JARFVC010000061.1 GCF_029193815.1 Cytobacillus sp. S13-E01 | reverse complement strand
TCCTCCTCCTCTAAAATACAAATAAAGTTCTGTTAGTCCATTAAAGTGCAGTCTTATTGAAATTTGAAATACTGAGAAAAACAGAGAAAACAAGAGAAAAACCTTACTTTAATGAGGGAGTATAAAAATTTGAACCTAGTTTTAGTGTCTAGCTCCGGGCGCCATCGGCTCGAGGTCATAAGCCAATCCCTTCCCGAAGGCAAAGAACGCCTTCAGTCAGGGCTCGTCTTATGCTTGTCGCCGATAGGCGGGCGCCCTGCGCTTTTCTTATCTATTTTAAAGAAACTTTGTTATAGTATCTAGCTCCAGGAGGCATCGACTCGAGGTACGTCGGGTGAGAAGGCTCCCTGGGCTTTTCTATAATAGAAATGAGGGTTCATAATGAGTCAGATTATCGCAACATATTTAATTCATGATCGATCACATAACCTTAAAAAAAAGGCTGAAGGGATTGCGCTTGGACTTACAATAGGGTCTTGGACTGATTTGCCAACACTTGAACAAGAACAGTTAATGAAGCATAAAGGGCAAGTAATTAGTATCGAAGAACTTCCAAAGGATGAGCGAGTAAATACCTATTTAGGCAAAGAAGTAACAAAAGGGAAGATTAAGATCGCCTATCCTAGTGCTAACTTTAGTTTAGACCTTCCTGCCATTTTGACAACGGTATTTGGAAAACTGTCACTTGACGGTGAAATTAAGTTACTTGATTTAGAGTTTTCAGAAGACGTAAAAGCCGACTTTCCTGGACCGAAATTTGGCCTTGAAGGAATTCGTGGAATTCTGGGGGTATATGACCGTCCCCTCGTAATGAGTATTTTTAAAGGGGTTATCGGACGAGATTTAGCTTACCTAAGAAGTCAGTTAAGAGAGCAGGCACTTGGTGGAGTGGACATTATAAAAGATGATGAAATCTTATTTGATAATGAGTTAACTCCGTTTGAACAAAGAGTTTTAGCAGGTAAGGAAGTTTTAGAGGAAGTATTTGCGGAAACAGGACATAAAGCAATATATGCAGTTAATCTATCAGGACGTACATTTGAGCTTAAGGAAAAAGCGAAAAGAGCCGTAGAATTAGGTGCAGATCTAGTATTATTTAACGTATTTGCATACGGGTTAGATGTTTTACATAGTCTTGCTGAGGACCCTGAAATTACAATCCCAATTATGGCGCATCCAGCAGTAAGTGGAGCTCTAACGCCTTCCGAATTTTATGGAATTGATAATCAATTGCTATTAGGGAAGCTACTTCGCTACGCGGGAGCAGATTTGGTGCTATTCCCTTCACCATATGGAAGTGTAGCATTAAACCGTGACGAGACACTTGGTATTGCGGATGAATTAACGAAAGAAGATAATCGTTTTAAAACAGCATTCCCTGTTCCATCTGCTGGAATTCACCCTGGTTTAGTACCGGTGCTAATTCAGGATTTCGGAAAAAATAGCATTATTAATGCTGGTGGCGGAGTACATGGTCATCCTGATGGGGCAGTTGGAGGTGGCAAAGCATTTAGAGCAGCGGTTGACGCAGTATTAGCAGGAAAAACTCTACAGGAAGCTGCGCAAGATAACAGCTATTTGCAAAAAGCGATTGAGCTTTGGGGTATTCTTGAGGTGAAGTCATGACAAAGCCTGTAGTTTTTTGTGATTTTGATGGGACGATTACCAATAGTGATAATATCATTGCCATTATGAAACAGTTTGCTCCACCTGAATGGGAAGCAATAAAGGATGATATCTTAGCACAAAACATATCAATACAAGAAGGCGTAGGAAAGCTATTTTCACTATTACCGTCATCATCTAAAGAAGAAATAACCTCCTATATACTTGATGAAGCTGTCATTAGACAAGGGTTTAAAGAATTCGTGGCATTCACAAAAGAAAAGGGTATTCCACTTTATATAATTAGTGGAGGAATTGACTTTTTTGTTTACCCATTACTTGAGGGGTTAATTGACCAAAGCGAAATTTATTGTAATGGTTCTGATTTTACAAGTGAAAACATAACAATCCTTTGGCCGCATAGTTGTGACGATGGATGTTTGAATGGGTGTGGCTGTTGTAAGCCTTCACTGATGAGAAAACTTGCTAATGTTGAAGATTACAAGATTGTAATTGGTGATTCAATAACAGACTTACAGGCTGCTAAGCTAGCTGATGAAGTTATTGCAAGAGACCTTTTATTAGCGAAATGCCAGCAATTAGATTTAAAACATACAGCTTTTTCTACTTTTTATGAGGTTATTGATGTTCTTGAGAAGAAATTGGAGGTTAACCCCGCATGAGTATCTTATTAAAAAGATGGAATGAGCTTGCTGATGTGAAAGATGAATTGGCCGGTCGTGATTGGTTTTATGGTACGAGTGGAAACTTGTCAATTAAAGTAGGGAATAATCCACTTACGTTCTTAGTATCAGCTAGTGGTAAAGATAAGAGAAAACGTACCGATGAAGACTTTTTATTGGTCGACCATAAGGGTGAATCGATAGAACAAACACATTTAAAACCTTCAGCTGAGACCCTTCTACATGTAGAAATATATAGCCGAACAAATGCAGGCTGTAGCCTTCATGTTCACACGATTGATAATAATGTGATATCAGAGCTTTACGGCGAAGAGGGTGCTGCTGTATTTAAAGGTCAAGAAATCATTAAAGCTCTTGGTAGATGGGAAGAGAATGCGGAGATTCGAATCCCTATTATTACAAACCATGCAAATATCCCTACACTTGCTGATGAACTAGCCTCATATGTTGAAGGTGATGCAGGGGCGGTATTAATTCGAAATCATGGTATTACTGTATGGGGAAGAACTGCATTTGAAGCAAAGAAACATTTAGAAGCCTATGAGTTTTTGTTTAGTTACCATGTTAAGCTTCTTTCTTTAAAGCGATAAAGAATCAAAAAATTAAAAATTACAAATGTAGGAGGAATTGAAAAATGGCAAACATTAAAATCCGTAACACAGGGGAACGTATTGAAGGCTATCAAAATGTTTCAAAATTTTTAGAGGATCAAGGTGTATTATATGAGCATTGGGATACTAGTAAATTACCAGCTCAGCTTCAAGAAAATTGCAAAATAAATGATGAGCAAAAAGAACAAGTGTTATCAGTATTTGAAGAAGAAATTAAATCACTAGCTGGGAGAAATGGCTATCATAAATGGGATGTTGTAGCATTGTCAGAGGCAACTCCAAATCTAGAAGAGTTATTAAAGAAGTTTGAACAAGTTCATGTTCATACAGAAGATGAAGTTCGGGCAATTACTGCTGGTAACGGAATCTTTGTCATAAAAGGCAGCGAGGAACTAGGTTATTTTGATGTCGAATTAGAGGCTGGAGATGTTATTTCAGTTCCGGTTGATACCCCACACTTCTTTACATTAAGAGAAGACCGCCAAGTTGTTGCAGTTCGTCTGTTTATCGATCCATCTGGATGGGTTGCGCATCCAGTCCAAGATCCACAATTTACTGGATCCAATTAATGAGGAAAACTCCTTTCGTAATGAAAGGAGTTTTTTTAAACCTTATAAAAATCTGGAAAAAGGGAGTATTTCATGAGACGATTGCAGTGACAGATATGATTGCTATTGTAATTGAGGGAGAAGGACTAACACCGGAAGAATTTATGCCGTTACTTTAGAGTTATGATTAAATAGATTTAATATTATGAATATTATTTACTGATCTTGTATTTTATGTTACATTTGGTATTATATGTTCTTTTTTTAAAGTATTTTTACTAATAATATAGGTAGATATACATTTCTACCACGAGGAGTGGGATTATATGAAAATTCGTTATAACTATGTACCAAAAGCTGAAGTTAAATACTGTGAAGACACAGTTACTGTAACTGAAGCTTATGAATTCTTAAAAGAAACAGGCTATCGCTCTGTACCAGTATTGTCTAATGGAGGAACTACGTTTAAAGGATTAATCTACAAAGTTCATCTTTTAGACTTTTTATATGAGCAAAAAGGTTCACCTGAAGATAGTATTGAATCACTGGTAAAAAGTCAAGAGGGCTTTATATACGAAGAAGATTCATTTTTTAAGACGTTTTTAACAATCCGCCGTTTACCATTCCTGGCTGTTTTAAACGAGAAAAATGATTTTATTGGGATTATTACACATGCAAATGTCATGGATGTATTAGAGGATTCATTCGGAATGAAAACGGGTGGTTACACCCTTACAATTGCGACTATTGAACATAAAGGCGCAATAAAAGATCTCGTAAGCTTAATTCAGGATATCAACATTGATGGTTTACTTACCTTGGATAACGGTGAAAAGTATCTCCGTCGTATCGTAATAAACTTACCAGATGATATTTCTGAAGAAAAATTAACTAAAATTGTTAAAAAGATCGAAGAAAAAGAATTCCGTGTTACCCATGTGGATCACATCAATAAGTAGATAAAGGAAAATCCCGTTAGCAATCTAATCGGGATTTTTTTCTGCCTTTTTTAGGAAGCCTTTGACTTGGTGTCAGAAATAGGTAAAGTAATTTTGTCTTTAGAAGTCGTAAAGACATATATACCTAAAATTACAATAACACTCCCAGCTGTTTGCGTTAGAGTCAATTTTTCGCCTAAAAAGAAGTAGGCTAATAGGGCTGTAAACATAGGATTAAAGTTTAAAAACATTCCTGACTTTACACTTCCAATTTTTTGAATCCCAATATTCCAAAAAATCATTGCAAGTACAGTGGCACCAATCGAGGAATAAAGAATTGCCCACCAAAAAGAGGGTGTAGGGTTTGATATTCCATCAGTTGATAACATAAATGGTAGATTTATAGCAACACCAAAAATTCCGGACCATAATGTTGCTTTATATGGTGAAACATATTGCATTGCTTTTCGTGCAGCTATTGAATAAAGTCCCCATATTGCAACGGCTGCTAACATAAACAAATCCCCTCTATTGAACTGAAGTGCCAATAGCTTGTTAAGATCCCCATGTGAAATAACAATAATAATACCAAACAATGATATGAGCATGGCTGTTAGTTGGCGAATAGATAGTTTATCGCGATAAAAGAAAAATGAAGCAATTGCAATCGAGATCGGATTTAACGTTGATAATAATCCGACATTATCTGCTGATGTATATTCTAAAGCTAAGAACATTAAATAGTTAAATAAGAGAACACCAGTAAGCCCCATTAAAATAAGAGGGATTATCGCTTTAATAGGAAACGTTAGTGATCTCTCTTTCCACCAAACAAAGGGGATTAAACAAAGTACCGCGGTTACCCATCTCATTTCTGTAAGTAAAAGAGCAGAGCCGTGATTAACAAGGAATTTTCCTGCTACAAAATTCCCTGCCCATAAAAGACTGGTGAAAAGTAATAAAATATAATATTTTGATTGTGATTGCATGTTATCCCCATCCATAATGGTGTCGTCCACCTATAGTCTTTATATCTAGTAACAGATTGATCACATTTTATGAACTAATCGAGTGTTATTTTTTATAATGCCGTAAACATGCTCATTTGTCTACGGAGTAATCTATCATTTTTTGTCGAAATTGATAACTGGGAAAAAGAGTAATATGACAGTATATGCAAGGTCAGTCACAAATAGTTCATAAAGTTTTTAAAAAAATTGTCTAATATTGCGATTCTATTTACATATATAGAAGAATTTGTAATAATTCACAGAGTAAGAACTGTTAAGGTATGAAGGGGTTGTTGAGTTTGGCAAGTGTTAAGGTAGAGGACGAAGAAAAATTACTATTATATATCACGCTAAAAAGGGAAGAAATGATTAAACTAGCTACGAATACTGGGTTCACAAGTGATGAAACGATAAAATGCAGCCAAGACCTAGATCTATTATTAAACAAATATCAACGAATTAAGGTGTTAACTAAAAAAAGAAAGAACTTTCGGCAATTTATGAGATGCTGTAACCGTCAAGTGAAAATGAACACTTTTTGCTAATTAATTTTGAACACTTTCGTTCCCAAAAATGGAAGAACGATGTTTCATTCGGTAACTTTTTTCCTCTCTAAAATGAATCACTTCTGCCCGATGGATGAGTCTATCTAAAATGGCTGTTGTAATGCCAGGATCACCTAATAATTCTCCCCATTCTTGAGGCCCTTTGTTCGATGTTATAATGACAGAAGATTTGTCATATAGGTCATTAATCAAATGAAAAAACAGATTGGCTTCACGAGTATCCATTGCCATATACATCAAATCATCAATAATGATTAAATGGGAGTCTCTGATACGTTTCATCCTTGTCTGTGACTTTCTTGTAAATTCCTCTGTTTTTAATGTGTGAATGAGTTCACCCATAGATATAAATGACACCTTGTATCCTTGATGAATAGCTTCTATTCCTAGTGCCGTTGACAGGAGCGTCTTGCCCACCCCTGTTGGTCCTAAAAGGATAAGGTTGTATAATTGATCTAGCCATGCGAACTCCTTTAATTGGTTGATTTGCTTCTTGCTTAGTGATTGCTGCTCATTCAGATTGAATGCCTCAAGTGTTTTATAAAAAGGGAACCCAGCCCATTTTAGTCTCTTTTCAATTTGTTTCTCATCACGACGCTTTTGTTCGTAAGCCGTCAAGTGGTCAATAAACATTCGGTACGTCCAATCCTCTGTTTCCGCTTTCGAAATCAGCTGGGGGAGGTAGGTGGCGCTTTCTGCCCACCTTAAGGAACGTAAACGGTGTTGCAGCTGTTCAATGGAATGATTCATTTGTATACACCCTCTTCCAGTAAAGCTATATATTCATTTATATCTCGAGTCTGTGGTTTTGTATTAATTACAGATTGATCGGTTGCATAGATTGGTTTCAACTGTTCACCCGTTCGATCCTCTGGTTTGCTGTTTACTTGGCGTTGGCGTTTGACATGTTGGATGATATCGCTAAATTCAGTCGCACTATACAGCCCCCTGTTGACACATTCCTTTAAAGCATCACTCGCAAACTCTGGCTCAGATTGAAGCACCTTTGAGATGAGTTGAAGTTGATCACGAATATACCGCGGGTAATTACGATGGACTTGAGTTAGAAATTCAGTCGCGAGCTCCACATCCTCAAATTTCTCGGAAACACTAGTTATGAAAACAGCTATGCCTTTTGTGCGATCCCGTGTGTGCTGGCGATCTTGAATCAGTTTACCTTTCTCGTGACTAATCTTATGGTAGGCAATTACAGGCCCTTCCTTTTCTTCTCGAACAAGTAAATGGTTCTTATCTGTCACTTCGATATAAACTTCTTTATCTTTCTTATGGGTTCCGAGAGGAACAGAATACCGATTTGATAGGTAGAGAATAGTATTGTCCTTCCTAACGGTTCTTGTTATACTTGAATCAATACTTGAAATAGTAATTTTTGTAGTGACCGGTCTTAAGTGTTGTTTTTCAAGGTTAAACACTTCGACTGGTCTCTTTTTTGTTGTATTGTGAACTTTACCATTTCCTGTTCTTTCAAGCCATGCGATGCCCTGTTCATTCCACTGATCGATATTGTGAAAGGCACGATTCTTAGCGAAGTTTTTCTTTATAAAACCAACCACGTTCTCAATTCGCCCCTTGCTTTCAGGATCCGCCTTGCGGCAAACATGAAGGACTAATTTCCTTTCTTCACGATAAGCTTGAAATTCACCAGTAAGAATTAGGTCTCCAGCATTCTCGCTGACTACCATAAGAGAGTCTTGATCATAAACAATTTCGTGAGGAATACCCCCAAAAAACTGAAAGGCATTTTCATGCGTTCGAATCACATCTTTCGTAGTGAAAGGCCTGTCCAACCACTCGGCATATTTATACCGGGAGTGCGAAAGTACAAAACTAATGAAATATAATTTGACCTCTTTTCCATCTGATGTCTTTTGTATAGTTTGGCCAAAGTCTACCTGAGCTTGTTTCCCCATCGGAGGGTCTGGAACGGCTTCGTAGACACGTTTTGTTTCTGTTTTAGGAAGCGAATATTTCTCCCGTAATTCTTTAACATAACCACGTACTGTGCTCTCAGCCACCTCTATACCCTTATATTTTTCGAATAACCAGTCATGAACTTGAGATGCAGAGAGATCAGGATGTTCACTTAGCCATGTTTGAATAACCATCTCATATGGATCAAGCTTTTTTGCTCTTGTTTTTGTTGATGCCATCCATGAACTCATTTCATCCGGCGATTTTTCTAAATATTTGTAAACGGTTGTTCTTGAAATCCCTAGCTTTTTAGCGATCCTCCTTATCTTAAACCCTTGTTGTTTTAATTGATAAATCTCCATATACACTTTCCACTTTTCCACCTTTCAGTTCCCTCCACTTGTGATGATAATTCTGATAATCTATCACATTATACAATGTTTGGAGAAAAATTTTTAATAGTATAGGGGGAGGTCGCCGCATTGAAAGTGGTGCCGCCCCTCCCCGGGGC
>NZ_JARFVC010000060.1 GCF_029193815.1 Cytobacillus sp. S13-E01 | reverse complement strand
TTTTATACTCCCTCATTAAAGTAAGGTTTTTCTCTTGTTTTCTCTGTTTTTCTCAGTATTTCAAATTTCAATAAGACTGCACTTTAATGGACTAACAGAACTTTATTTGTATTTTAGAGGAGGAGGACATAGTTAAATAAACCCTCTTCTTCTATTTTTTTACAAAAAAGGATAATATCTAGAAATATGGTCGCTATTGGATCCCACAATGTTCATGGCGGCACACCCTCCCATTTCTCACGGCGTCATATGAAAAATATGCGCATACATTCCTTCGTTCTGCCTATCCATGAAGTGGGGTCGGCGATGCTTTCTTGCGGGGTCATTGCCCAATAGTATAAATGCTTGCCGACTGCTCCTAGCTTCTGTTGTAAGTCTTCTTCAAATTGAAACAACTTTAAAATACTTCGACTACTAAGTGAATAAAAAATGAGAATTAAATATTGTCATCGATACTACTGTTTATGTTATATAAATCTTCGACTATTTTCTGCACCTAACTTCTTTTTGATCACTTTACCCTATCCTTTTAAGCAGCTTCTTGCATACTAAAATGAGGAATATCTTGTAACATTTTAGCTGGTTCAAACTCAATTTGTTTCTTTCCAATCGTAAATAAAATACGAATTAATTTACAACATATAGCGATGATAGACTGCTTCTTTTTTAATGGATTTTCATTTCGTGTAATAAAGTACTGATGTAGTGCCTTAAATGCAGGATTTTGAGCTACAAGAGGCAACACGACTTTAAACAATAGTGCCCTTAATTTAGGACGCCCTCGTTTAGTAATAATTGTTTGCCCTTTCCACTTTCCTGATGTAGCTAGTTTTAAGTTTAATCCTGCTAACTTAACAATTTGGTCGGGATGTGAGTACTTTTGTAAATCACCGACTTCTGCAAAAAAGGAGGCTACTGTAACTTGTCCAATACCTTTAATATCTCCCATCTCTCTCGCCCCTGGAACATCTTGTATGATGTTCTCTACTTCACTCCAGACGCTCTCTAATTGTTCTGAAAGAAGATCGTATTGGTCTAGTAAGCTTTTTAATTTTAACCTAGCTAGACTTCGCCCCTCTTTAATGCCTACTGAACGAAGGGCAACGTTTTTCAACTGAACAACCTTCTTTATTCCCACACCTTTTTTAACTTCTTTACGAATTTCAGCTAGAATTTCCAAGTCTTCACGCTCTAATAACTCATCAGGAAAAAGTCCCATTCTTAGAACTTGTAGAGAAGCTTTTCCATCCCACTTCCCAAAGACCGTTAAATATTCAGGAAAGAAACGGTCGAGCCATTGGTGAACTATATTTTTCACAGCTGTTAGGTCCTGTACCAATTGGTTATATAGGTTCATACCTTCACGTAAATCCGAGTATATACCTTCCGGTAAATTGGGCTCCGAATATCTTCCGCCCTCAATAAGTCTAGAGATAACTCTAGCATCCTTGAAATCATTCTTAGTAGGAGAATTGTCATCTAACTCCTTTGTTTGCTTAACATGAGCTGGATTAACTACAACCACCTTTTTTCCTTTTTCTTTTAGCCAATAAGCCAACGGAAGCCAATAATGTCCAGTAGGTTCCATCCCAATGATGACATCTTCCTTAGACTGTTTAGCTTTGATTTGATTTAACCAGTTTATGAAACCTTCAAAACCCTCATATGTGTTTAAAAATGTATGAGCTTTTCCAAATTGTATACCTCTATAATCTTGTGCTCTTGCGACATGCTTATGTTTAGCAATGTCAACCCCTATAATTAAGGTTTTTTCTGTAAGTTGCAGAATCTTGTCATTTTGTTTATACTTCATTTTATGTCCTCCTTTGGTTATTAAATGTCCTTTGCGCTGATCAGCTTGGACACTTTGTATCATACCAAGGAGGCTTATTTTATTCAAATCTCATTTTGCTTTAATACAGGAATGCTTTCTTATCTTTTAATAAAAAGGACATCCGTTTGACGAATGCCCCTTTGATAGTTTACTTAAACAAAAAAAGTCATATATACCAACCCAATTAAAATAAAAAGACCACAAAGTCCAAACAGAACCTTAGCTAACGTTTCCATACTATCCCACCTTACCCTATGCCTGCACCGATGACGTATGACAAACCAATTGAAATGATCATTGATATAAAACCCACTGCACGGTTGTCTTTTGCAATTTCATCATCGATTTTAAATTTTGGTGTTAAGAATTCAAATACGAAATAACCGATAAGTAATAAAATAAATCCGAACAGACCCCAACTTATCATCGTAAAAAGCGAGTCATGGTTATCTATAGAGTAACGGAAAATATTGGCTATTCCAAATATTTTTCCTCCTGTTGCCATTGCGACTGCAATATTACCTTTTTGAATTTCATCCCAATTCCTATACTTTGTTACAAGTTCAAAGACAGATAAGAAAACAATGATACAAAGAATAACAACACTGTAATAGGCTGCCGTCTGGATATATTCATTCTCCCAAAAATCATTCATGTTATTACTCTCCCCATTATTTAAATGCTACCACTGTGACTCCACTTCCACCTTCTCCTACTTCCCCTAAACGAGTTGA
Organism: Cytobacillus sp. S13-E01; assembly: GCF_029193815.1. GTDB lineage: Bacteria > Bacillota > Bacilli > Bacillales > Bacillaceae_L > Bacillus_BV. The sequence continues at coordinate 7,011 of NZ_JARFVC010000060.1, read as the reverse complement.
TTTGACAGATCTATGATTTTTCAAATATTCTTGCACTCCCGAACGCAGGACACCTGTGCCTTTCCCATGAATTATTGATACCTGAGGATATCCAGCTAACAGTGCATCATCAATATATTTTTCAACTCTTACTAATGCATTCTCAAAACGTTCCCCTCGAAGATCAAGCTCTAGGCTAACATGGTAATCTTTTCCTTTTATTGTCGCAAGCGGCTTTGTTTCTACTGGTTTCGGACGACTGATATATTCTAAGTCTCCCTCGTTGACCTTCATTTTCATGATACCTATCTGAACCTGCCACTCTTTTTTGCCGATCCTATCAAGCAAGTGACCCTTTTGATTAAAGCTGATTACTTTTACTTCATCGCCAGATCTAAAGTCTTGATTTTCTTTTCTCTTTTGCACTTCTTGTTTTTTCTTTACTAAAGTTGGTGTAGCACCCTCTAATCGCTTTTTCGCATCAATCAGTTCATGTTCTTTTACTAAAGCATTCTGGTCTGTTCTCATTTTCCGAAGTTCACGAATAACTTCCTCAGCTTCAAGTTTAGCTTTATCTACGGTGTCAACTGCTTTTTGCTGGGCTTTTTCATATAATTTATCACGTTTGTCATTAAACTCTATGATTTGTTGCTGAAGCTCTTTATGAAGTTGCTCAGCATCTTTTCTAATTTCCTCAGCTTCAGTTAGCTCTGCCTCTGCTTCTTTTTTACTCTCCTCTAATGATGCTATCATATTCTCAACTGTGTTGCTTTCAGTACTTACATGTTCTTTTGCTCTACTAATGACATCATCTTTAAGGCCTAGCCGTTTCGATATTTCAAAAGCATTACTTCTACCGGGAACCCCAATTAACAATTTATAGGTTGGACTTAAGGTTTCTATATCAAATTCAACACTCGCATTGATTACCCCTTCACGGTTATAGCCATAAGCTTTTAGTTCGGGATAATGGGTTGTAGCAATCACCCGAGCACCACGGTTATAAACTTCATCTAGAATGGAGATAGCAAGCGCTGCCCCTTCTTGTGGATCTGTACCCGCTCCTAATTCATCAAACAGTACTAAGCTATTCGAATCTACTTTATTTAATATTTCAACGATGTTAACCATATGAGAAGAAAATGTACTTAAGCTTTGCTCAATTGATTGCTCATCACCAATGTCAGCATATACATTTTCAAATACAGCCATTTCAGAACCATCAAGTGCCGGAATTTGTAAACCTGATTGTGCCATGAGTGTAAATAACCCGAGTGTCTTGAGTGTAACTGTTTTACCACCTGTATTGGGTCCTGTAATTACGATTGAAGTAAATTCCTTACCTAGTTCAATATCATTTGGAACAACTTCAGATGGGCTGATTAAGGGATGACGCGCTTTAAAAATACGTACATAGCCATTATTGTTCATTATTGGTTTTGATGCTTTAGTCTTTTGACTATAAGCTGCCTTTGTAAACATAAAATCTAGATCAGCAAGGACTTCAACATTCTGAAGTAGGTCTTCTCCAACTTCAGCTACTTCCCCTGTTAATTCAAAAAGAATTCTTTCTATTTCCTGTTTTTCTTTTACGCGAGCTTCCTGGAGCGTATTGTTTAGATCAACTACTGATTGTGGTTCAATAAACACAGTAGCTCCAGATGAAGACTGATCATGGACAATCCCGCCATATGTTCCGCGGTACTCTTGTTTTACAGGAATCACATATCGATCATTTCTAATCGTAATAATTGCATCAGATAGTGTCTTTTGTGCAGAAGATGATCGAATAATATTTTCTAGCTTTTCACGAATTCTTGATTCACTACTTCTCAATTGCTGACGAATCGTCCGAAGCTTGTCACTTGCACCATCCATGACAACTCCATTATCATCAATGCAATGTTTAATGGATTGCTCTACTTCATACAAAGGAAGAATTTGATCGACATAACTCTTCAAGATAGGAATATCAATGTCATCCTCAACCATACCTTCGATAAATTTTTTTATTTGTCTTCCTCCGTAAATTGTACTCGCTATATCTAGTAACTCTATTGAGCTCAGCATGCTTCCAATTATTGCCCTCTTAACACTTGGGCGGATATCAGTTATTCCTCCAAGTGGTACATTCCCTTTTAAGCGTAATACCTTTGTTGCTTCATCTGTTTGTTCTTGCATATAAACAACTTCTTCATAATTGGTAGAGGGTATTAAATTCTCTACTTTTTGTTTCCCTAGTGAGGAAGCTGCATGTTTAATAAGTTGCTCTTTCACTTTTCCAAATTCTAGTACCTTTAAAACACGCTGTTGCATGTGAATATACCCCCGTTTAGATCTATTTGTTTAGGGTTATCTTAATTTTAGCTTTCCTTGAAAACATAATAGACTATACTTTTCTTTTTGTTAAAAATGTTACTAATTCATCTAACTCCCATGTATTAATCACATTTTCTTTACTAACCCATCCTTTTCTTGCAGTTGCTACACCAATTGGCATATCTTCTAGCATAACCATATTATGAGCATCCGTGTTAATCGCGATTTTAACGCCCGCCTCGTGTGCTTGTTTAATATAATGTGCAGAAAGGTCTAGACGATTCGGATTTGCATTAAGTTCTAGCGCGGTGTTGGTTTCTTGTGCTAGTTGAATCAGCATGTCAATATCAACATCATAGCCCTCACGTTTCCCGATCAGTCTGCCAGTCGGGTGTGCAATAATATCTACATGTACATTAGTTAATGCTCTTTTTAAACGTTCCATGATCTTTTCCCTAGGCTGAGAAAAGCTAGAGTGAATGGATGCAATCACAATGTCCATACTCTCAAGTAGGGTGTCATCATAGTCAAACGTTCCATCAGGTAAAATATCCATTTCAACACCCGCTAATATTTTAAAATCGTCATACAATTCATTAAGACGATCTATTTCTTTTCTCTGCTCTTTTAATCGCTCAGGTGTTAATCCATTTGCAACTCTTAAGTATTGTGAGTGATCAGTAATTGCTATATATTTATAGCCCTTCTTCCTACATGCATCTGCCATCTCCTCTATAGAAAAAGCTCCATCACTCCAAGTTGAGTGCATATGGATATCTCCTTTTATATCTTCTAATTTAACCAAATCTATATCGCTTGTAAAAAGCTCTACCTCAGTGCCGTCTTCTCTTATTTCTGGTGGTATAAATGGTAAGCCAAAATGGTTAAAAAATTGCTCTTCGGAATCAAAAGTAGTTATTTCCCCTGTTTCTAACGTTTCAACACCATACTCACTAATTTTTTCACCACGCTCTTTTGCTAATTGGCGCATTCGAACATTGTGTTCTTTACTACCTGTAAAATGATGAAGTGTCGTAATGAATTCCTCAGGCTTAACAAGACGAAAATCTACAGACACATCATAATGATAGTGAAGCTGTACAGATACTTTTGTATCTCCACTCGCAATGATTTCTGTTAGCCTATTTAATTGTAAAAGCTGATCACGCACTAGTTCTGGTTCTGTTGTTGCAATAATATAATCTAAATCTTTAACAGTTTCTCTCATTCTTCTAAGACTTCCAGCACGTGAAAACCTTGTAATTCGTTTCATCACAGAAAGAGCGTACTCAATTTCCTCAGCTAGCGGCAATATCATTGAAAGTGGTAAGCGTTCTGGTCTTTTTCCGCTTTCAGCAATTGCAACTAATATCTTCTCTTCTGTCTTTTTACCAAAACCTGCTAGGTTACGAACTTTTTCTTGCTCGCAGGCTTGTCTTAACGATTCGATATCTTCTATACCAAGCTCCTGATAAAGTTTTGCGATCTTTTTCCCGCCAAGCCCTTGTAATTTGAGAAGAGGGATTAATCCAGAAGGAACTTCTTTTTTTAATTCTTCTAATACTGAACAAGCACTTGTCGCTATATATTCTGTTATGATAGAGGCTGTTCCTTTACCGATACCAGGAAGTTTCGTAAAATCTTCAATTGCCAAAAGGCTTCGATCATCTGTTTCAAGTGCCAAAGCGGCTTTTCTAAAAGCTGATATTTTAAAAGAATTCTCACCCTTTAATTCCATATATATAGCAATTGTTTCTAATAATTTTACAACATCTTTTTTATTTAATTCCATTTACGATTACACCTACCCCATTTTCTACGATTGACTACTAAAAATGATACATATTTTTAACTATAATGTACAATATAATGCGAAAAGCGTAGGGCGCCCGCTCCTGAAGAACGTCGACAAAAACCCTCCACGTCATGTGGCGCCTGGAGCTAGACGTAGATAGACAAAAGACACGAAGTTATACACAACCTTACAATTTTATAAATTCCTTAATAATAAAAAAACTCCTCCTTATACAGAGAAGTTACATTGCCATACGTTCAATCCACAAATCCTTTATTTTACCAGAGAAAATAGGTGTATGCTGTACAATTGTTTTTGCCATAAAGGAATCTTGAATAGAAGCTTGTAGGGCTTCTACAGGTAGTAGTGCACCAACATATAAAAGGATAAAAGCAATTAAATAAATTTCAACAAACCCTAATACCCCACCTGCCCAACCATTTATTTGCTTTAGTATAGGTAAATGGGCAAGAAAATCTAGCATCGATCCGATGATATGTAAAATGATTTTAGTACCGAAAAATAAAATAGCAAAAGCAATCGCACGGTAATAGGCTGACTCGAGATTAGTACTTTCAAATAAGAAGGTAATAGTCTCATTCTCACCTAATGTTAAATACGGGACCCATAGCTTTAAAGCAGGAGCTAGCTCCCCTGAATACATGTACGCAATAATAAATGCAACGATGAAACCTGTAAGGTGAATGATTTGTAAGATAAAACCTCTTTTTAAACCGATAAAAAATCCCATTAGAAGTATAATAATTAAGATAAGATCAAGCATACGTGTTTCAATCCTTTTCCTTATTTACTTGTTGTTCATGTTTTTCATACTGTTCTTTTAATTTTAAATAATCATTTACTGTATTTACAGCGGTTAGAACCGCAAGCTTATTACTATCCAAGTAAGGATTTTTTGCACTAATTTCTCTCATTTTGGCATCTACAAGCGAGGCAACTAGTCGAACATGACTTGTCGATTCAGTTCCCACAATTGAATATTGCTGCCCATATATATCTACTGTTGTTCTTGTTTTTTCCAGTTGTGACAAGTTATTGCCCCCATTCATCAGAATCCTATTCATTATGATAACACGAACAATCCACTTATGGAAAGATATCTCAATAAGAGTTATGATAGATAAAGGAAACTTCCCTCATTTATTTGGATGTATTTTCGTAACCTAGCAGTGTCTAGTTACCTTTTATGAGCAATTTTCCCTACTCAAATGTCTAATAATATCGGGTTCTGCACCCCATTCTATGCATAAAATAAGTATTTTCAATATAGGAGTGGTTTTTTGTCAAATGCAGTTATTAAGGTCCAATCAAGTGTAATTGAAAAAATGAAGCAACACTATTCATCTAGTTTAACAAATAAAATTCCGCCGGGTGGTTTATTTGTTGCAAAATTATCAAATTGTACAGTTACAGCATATAAATCTGGAAAAGTCCTGTTTCAAGGTAGTGATTCTATATTAGAATCATCGAAATGGAGCACCCAAACGAAAGGGGATAAGGTAACTAAATCGTCTGCTAAGCCTAAACCCCAAACAATCTATTCACCACCAGACAATATTGCAACATTATCGATTATCGGTTCAGATGAAGTAGGAACCGGAGATTATTTTGGTCCAATGACAGTAGTTGCAGCATATGTCTCAAAGCAAAACCTTTCTCTACTCCGGGAGCTGGGTGTAAAGGATTCTAAAAACTTAACGGATACACAGATTGCCGTAATAGCAAAACAGGTAATTAAAGCTATCCCTTATAGTCTTTTAATTTTGCATAATGAAAAGTATAATGACCTACAAGAAAGTGGAATGTCTCAAGGGAAAATTAAGGCCCTTTTACATAACCAGGCGCTAATCAATGTTCTGGAAAAAATTAAACCTGAAAAACCAGATGGGATTTTAATAGATCAGTTTGCTGAACCAGGTGTGTACTATCGGTATTTAGCCGGTCAAAGTGTCCCAAATGAAAATGTTTATTTCAGTACAAAGGCTGAAGGTGTCCATTTGGCTGTTGCAGCTGCATCGATTGTTGCTAGATACGCTTTTGTAAAAGAGTTTGAAAAACTAAGCGTTAGGGCTGGCATTGACATTCCAAAAGGTGCAGGCTCAAAGGTGGATCTTGCTGCTGCTACGCTAATTAAGAAACATGGTGTAGCAGCTCTACGATCATTCACAAAGCTCCATTTTGCAAATACAGATAAGGCAAAGGCTCTTGTTAAAAAGTAAATCGAGTAGAGTGAACGAATCAGAAGATTGATTCGTTCGACCCTCTCACACCACCGTACGTACGGACCCGTATACGGCGGTTCAATAATTTGAGTGTACAAACTGGTATTTTGCGGATATATCCATATATCCGAGTTGTACCAGTTTTCTATCTGTTAAAGACCTATGAAGGATATAACTGGCAGAAATCCTCCAGTAACCCTTTCGGGTATTTGACCATTCATAGGCTTTTTGCTTTTCGATACCTAGTTGAATGAGATTCCTACGTTTGGTTCGTGGGTTTTTCCACTGTTTCCAAATGTATTGTCTGATTCGTCGTTTCAACCAACCATTCAAATCATTCATAAAGCTTTTCATTTCACCAATGCCGTAGTAGTTTATCCACCCTGTCATTAGCTGCTTGATTTGTTTGAAGAGGACTTCAATGCTCTTCCCTCTGCTCCGCTTTGTTATTTTCTTCAACTTTTGCTTCACGGTAGACTTAGCCTTATGATGTGGTCGGATTTTGACACCGTTTCTAGTTGCCAGTAGGCAAAAACCCAGGAACTTTCGTTTCAGTGGACTTCCTACCGCACTTTTCTCACGATTCACGGTTAATTTCAGTTCACCCTCTAGGAAATTGATTGAGTTCTCCATCACTCGATAACCTGCCCGTCTACTTTTGACGTAAATATTGCA
>NZ_JARFVC010000006.1 GCF_029193815.1 Cytobacillus sp. S13-E01 | reverse complement strand
CCTTCATTTAACAACTTACAAGGGTAGTAGTTTCAATTGGGCTTGTCAAGGAAAGCACTTGACAAGCCCAATTGAAACTACTAAATGGTCTGTAAGTTAAATGAAGGAGTTACTCTGATAACTCTGTTACCCTTAGGTTCAACCCACCGGCAATAAGATAGATCATTGTTATTAAGTTTTTAGTTGAACGGTATCCTCTTGCTTGTCGTTTGGCTGCTTGGATTAATCCGTTTGTTGCCTCAAGTATGCCATTATTGATACGACTCTTAAACCATTGAAGGATACCACCACGATGCTTGTGTACACTTTTGGCCACCTTCACCATATCAGGAATCTGGGATCGTCTTGCCCAAGAAAGCCATTCATCCAAATAGGCTTCTGCTTCGGAGACATCCTTTTGCCAGAACCGTTGAAATGCTACTTTCAGTTGATAGGCTTTCGCCGTCTTTAGGTCTTGATCCTTTAATTTAAGCAATGTTTCTTTTTGTTTCGTGTTTAAATTGTCTTCATTTTTTATCCATGCATACCGGCTATTTTTTAACTCGGGATGATCTTTTTGCTCTTTACGACGTGTTTCATCCACCGCCTCATTAATCATCTTCATGACATGAAATTTATCGAAGGTAAGGGAGGCTTTTGGGAACTGTTCTTCAGCCCCCTTGATAAAGGCTGGAGACATGTCAATACTGAATTCTTTAATATTATCGGGGTGGCCGCCATGAACCATTAAATCATGTTTAAATCCCTTTAATGTATGTTGATCTTTGCCCTCTGTAACAGAAATAACCTTACGCTCTTCAAGATCCATGAAGATAGAGACATATTCGTGCCCTCTTTTTCTGGATGTTTCATCAAATCCTACCTGCTTTACAGAGGAATAGTCTTCTCTTTCGCGTGCTTCATTTACATAATGATGAAGGATTGGCCAAAGAGTTGTATCATGTTCACCAACAAGATTTGCCACCTTTTTAACGGGCATAGCTTTCATTAGAAGGATGACGAACGCTTCAAAGTACACAGAGAAACCAGACCGTTCACGGGCCCAATTTGGTTTTATTGTTTTAGCAGATCCGTCACATTCTGGACAATCTGTACGTGGTAGTCTTGCATGAAGATAGGCTTGGTACTGAAAGAAATTTAAGTGTCTCCATGTTCGTTCACGTCCATGGTCATAAATACGGGCGGGACTGCCACAAGTAGAACACTCAAATTTGCTGCCTTTTACCGTTGAAGCATATATGTGTAATTCTTTATCATCGGGATTGAATTCTACATGATCTACTTTCCATCCAGGGCCTAAATTTAGTGCCATTTGTAATAACTCATTTTCTGTCATTTTTAAACTACCGCCTTATCAATTATATTGGTAGTATCATTGTTGACAGATTAATTCCATACTAAACTGCGATGAACCTGATTTCTGTTTATCATAGAAGACCCACCACTTCCGCTTTTGTCCAACCTTGGCATTCATCATTTCAAAAATTATCGTGATTAACGCTGCTGGAAAAAAACGTTTTATATTGCGCTCTCCTAAAAAAAATACCGATAACCAAGGAAACAAGATCATCGCAATATTAAAAGACAAATGCTGTTTTGATAGCATAATAAACACTCCTTTCGCTTTTTAATAGTTTCATTTCTCTATAATATACACCGGATAGCAAAATACATTTACTTCTGTGAAGGGTTTACAAGTGACTATTCCTATTATGATACATAAAGATAATAATTATTTGCGAATGCAAATAATCAAAGCAAATAAATTTTAAATCCTCGACTATCCTTTCTAAACCATATGCGGAAAGCCTGACAAACAGAAAACAAGCCGATATTTACAAGTGATGTTAAATCTTGTAAATCGGCTTGTTAAATTTATTACAAATGGACTCATAAAATTGAAGTTGTTTAAGGTTTAGACGTTGGTTTGCTTACTATTTCAGTTAAAGATTTTGTTACAAATTCACTGAATGGTTTGCCTATTAATTCATTAATTAACAAAGAAGAAACTTTAATAAATTTAGAAAAATCTTCTTTTGAAACTCTATCGATTAATTGAACTATCTGTAAATCCGAGTTTCTTGAATTTTCATCTATAAAGTCTTGTACAAGTTTCCGTCCATCTTTTGCTAAGGATATTTTCTTTGTCCGGGCATCATTACCATTTTCAATTACAACTAAACCATCTTCTTTAAGCTTAATTAATTGTCGAAATACATTTGAGATATTTGTTTGAGCTAGGTAAGTAAGATCTGACATTGTTATATTTGTATCAAAATACAGAATCCATAAAATGCGAAAACTAGGAAAAGTTAATTTATTATTTTTTAGCACTTGTCTTATATCGTTTTCAATTACAAAATTGAGACCTCTTATAAATGCAAATGCTACATAACTATTAGCAAACTGTTCTCTGGATATATCCATGTACCCTCCTAATAGAATCTTTGAGATTCCCTTACAAATGAAATTTTTACAAATCTAACGACGAGGACTCTCTATATATTATTACCAACTAATCTACCTTTAAACCTGATATAGGACGGAGGGATATGTTCATTGTCCCGTTTGACTCTCAAATTTACTCCTTTATTAGAAAATACTGCATGGATTATAAGAACATAGTATACACATGCTTAACCTGATGTATCTTTTCCAAAGTCTTTTAACAAATCCTCCCGTTTCGTATCATCTGTTGCAAACTACCTGCTACTTTTTTTGCCTTTCTAACATTGTAAGCTATACTCCTAGTAATTTCTGAACACTTAAAAGCGTATGTAATTACTTAATATAATACTTACCACTACAATGGAGATTAGGGAAATATAAAGCAGTTTTTTCATACTATTTCGCCTCAATGTTTCTATTTCTATTAATCTAGTTTATTCGTATTTAGCTAGTGCATGCCAAGATTATGTTAATCTTACCCTTCCATGTTTCCACTATCATAAAAACAAGAACACTTGTTTCGTTTTGTTCTGGTACATTTAAAAGAAACGTGATAATATGAATCTAGTAACTACATATGCAGGTGGGCAGTTCACCCATTTCCCTTACGTTAGGGGGTAGATCAATGACGACGTACGAAGCAATTACATTGGCACTTCAATCTAACTTAGTTTTAGTAGGCGTGTTAACAATTGTAGTTATGCTATTCGTCGCAAACAAAAAGAAGTAACTGCTCCCACCTGGCCAGGTCTATGAGTAGTTACTTCTTTATTGTAAGTACTATTATACTTTGGGTTAGCCGTTCACTTTGCGGCTGTAGTCGCATTGATCAGATGTTAGAGCATCTGGTCTCTTTTTATTTATACTAATTATAGAATAAATTATACATAAGAAGCAACATTTTTAAATAAGACCATTTATTAGCATTCATTAGTGGAGTCAATGCAATTTTAATTTTAAAAGTAATCATAGAAACAAGAATCTCATTTCTAATACCACGAAGATACGTTTCTTTCTGTGTATTTTTCTAGTTGAGGCAAGTGGGATAATAATCATAGAGAAAAGCCAAATATTTATAATTAGTTAATATCCTAAGACGTTCAACAATAACTTAGAAAAAGGCTAATCTTTTAAACTTTAACGCAGCAGGGATTAGGCCCTATTTTATTTTGGTTTCATCAATTTTCAGGAGTCGGACTTTTACTACTTCCTGTAATAGTTCTTCTATAGGTGCCATCTCTTCTTACGCATTACATATAAATCTCGTCGCTAACTATTATAGATATACAAATAAGCAGGTTTAATTTCTTGCCAAGTTAAGAGTATGAAATTTTAATTGATTAATCGCAATATTCTTCAACTGAGCTAAGCGCAAACTTAGACAGTGTCTAAGTTTTTAAAGGTAAAATGTTGGGACAAGAAACCTGTCCCCTTGTCCCTTCTCCCCTTGTCCCTTCTATTTTTTAAAATTCACCTTTTCTGCTAACTCCCCAAAAGTAATTGTTGTTTCACTTGGTTTCGTTTCAGAAATAATTTTACCGTTACGAATAGAGTAGCGAACTACTGCTTGCCTCCGAATCGCCTCATATTCACTTTCGGCCGCTAATACGATAAAATTAGCTGGTTTTCCCTTTTCTATTCCGTAGTTTTCTTCAATGTTTAACGTCTTAGCACTATTATTTGTAATTAAATCGATAGAATTTTTAATTTGTTCATATCCCATTAATTGTGTAACATGAATGCCCATATGCAAGACTTGAAGCATATTCCCAGTGCCTAGCGGGTACCATGGATCAAAGATATCATCATGCCCGAAACAAACATTTAACCCAGCTTCCTGCAATTCCTTTACTCGTGTTAGTCCTCTTCGTTTTGGATATGTATCAAATCTACCTTGAAGATGAATATTCACAAGTGGATTTGCTACAAAGTTAATGGAAGATAACTTTAATAGTCTAAATAATTTATAGGTGTAGGCATCATTATACGAGCCCATCGCTGTTGTATGACTAGCTGTTACACGATTTCCTAATCCTCGCTCATAACTTTCCGCTGCTACAACCTCAACAAATCGGGACTGTTCATCATCAATTTCATCACAATGGATATCAACCAGGCGATCATATTTTTCAGCAAGATCAAAAGCTGTCTTTAATGACGCTACCCCATATTCTCTTGTAAATTCAAAATGGGGAATACCACCGACTACATCAGCACCCATCTTTAGTGATTCTTCCATTAACTCCGCCCCATTTGGATATGAAAGAATCCCCTCTTGTGGAAAAGCAACAAGTTGTAAGTCAACATATGGAGCCATCTCTTCTTTTACTTCAAGCATCGCTTTTAAAGCCGTTAAGTCTGGATCAGTAACATCTACATGTGTACGGACATGTTGGATTCCTTGGGAAATTTGCCATTTTAAAGCCGTTTTCGCCCTTGTTTTCACATCTTCATGTGTTAAGCTTTCTTTTCTCTGGGCCCATCTTTGGATCCCTTCAAATAAAGTCCCGCTCCGATTCCACTCAGGCTCACCTGCCGTTAATGTTGTATCTAGGTGAATATGCGGCTCGATAAAAGGCGGGATGACAAGAGAACCATCTACATCTATGAGCTGTTGATTTGTTACTTCCATTATACCTTGTGAAATTTCATTTATCTTTCCGTCTATTACCGCTATATTCCATAACCCATCTTTTCCTCTTAGTTTTGCATTTTTAATAATCACTCTATTTACTCACCTTTTCCATTTCAGTTATAATGATAGGTTTTACCTCTGTATTCGCTGTCAGTTTGGAAACCAGTACAAACGTAACGGCAGAGCCTAATAGTGCATTAATTGGAGGCACACCTGGAACAAAATTCGCAATTGCTACCCCAGCGCCCCATGCTACTAGAGCTACCCAATTGACTGCTTTAAAGTTCATGTCTTCAAACCTTTTATATTTTCCACGATTCACTATGAAGTAATCGGCTAAAATAATGGCCCCAATTGAAGGTAATGTCGACCCTAAAATCGTAAGCCAGCCAACGAAGTTATTGTATAACCACATTGCAGCAATTGTACCAACTATTCCGTTAAATACAACTACTTTGCTTTTAGCGATTTTCGTAATATTAGAAAATCCTAAACCAGAAGCATATAGTGCATTATCGTTCGTTGTCCATATATTTAAACCAAGTACAATAATTGCTGGAATGATTAATCCTTGAAGAAACATCACTTCTGAAATGTCTGACTGGCTTGTAGCAATGGCACCGACTGCCCCAAAGAGAAACATTAGAGAATTCCCGATAAAGAAAGCAATTACTGTTGTGATAACAGCTGAACGTTTTGTTTTTGCAAAGCGTACAAAATCAGGTGTTAATGTTCCAGCACTAATAAATGAACCGATACAGATTGTTAAAGCAGCCGCCAGACCAATCGCTTCATTCGGTTGGTGTTGAAGTAACCCCTCTAAGCCACCTATAGTTTCTGTTGCTTTAAATACAGAAAAACTACCTAATATTGTAATTAACGGCACAGCTATAAAGCTAAGGATCGCTAATGCCTTCATACCGAAGAAAGCCGTTATTGTCATTAAAATCCCTGCGATCGCTATAAGCAAATAAGTATCTAAACCCGTAACTTTTTGAACTGGTATCGCAAACATTGCTACCCCAACGCCAAACCATCCAACTTGTGTAGCCGCCAGTAGAAATGATGATAAGTAAGACCCTTTTTCCCCAAAAGCATAACGAGTAAGTAAATGCGTAGATAATCCTGTCTTTGCTGCAATATAACCCAATGCCCCAGTGTACACCCCTAGAATTAGATTACCCGCTAAAACAATCCCCATAAATTGCATGAATGTTAATCCCGTACCTAATGTTCCGCCAGACCACATACTAGCTGAGAAGAATGTAAGTCCTAACATTACCACAAGCATTTTCCAGAATCCATTTCGATGTGCCTGTGGTACCGCCTCTAACGCAAAATCCAAATCCACCTTTTTCATACCAATTCCTCCAATATCATGTAGTTTTTGAAGCTGGTACCGAAGAATTCTTCGATTTGCTAGACGGTTAGGGAAAAAAACAGGCTTCTTGCCATTTTTCGACAAGAAGCCCGTTTATCTTACAATGAGCCCTAGATTAAGAATATCCATATCCATTATCCATAGTCATCATAATTTCCGTAGTCCTTGTCAGCCTCACGGGACTGAATTAAAGGTACCAGTATTTAATTATTTATATTATTACAAGAAAAGATATTGTTGTCAATATAAAATTAGGGGATTTATTAGCATCACTAAGTACATACATTAGGCAAGGGAAAGTCCGTTAAGTAGAAAAATTGGTTGAGTTTAATCGTTAAGCTTTCTTATAAACACAACCTTAAGATAGTTTCCTTCCTTAAATTGCTTACTTGTTCTAAAGTCATCAGGCAGTGAAAATTCCTCTTTTAGGCTATATTTCAGGTTAGATTCCTTAAATGCCGTATCAATGAAACCTTTAAATTTTTTCATGTCAAACGTAGCACAGTTTGTCGAGGCTACAATTAAACCATTATCCTCAGTAATTGCTATCGCTTCTTTCAGGAGGTTCTTATAGTCTTTAGCAGCACTGAAGGTGTATTTCTTAGATCTTGCAAAACTAGGTGGATCTAGAATGACCATATCAAATATTTTCTTTTTCTTACCTGCGTATTTAAAATAATTAAACACATCTTCGACAATAATATCATGTGCTTCGTAATCAATTCCGTTCACACTGAACTGTTCAATCGTCTTGCCTAAACTACGATTAGCAAGATCGACGCTTGTTGTTTTTGTCGCCCCACCTAAGGCTGCAAAAACAGAAAATGCCCCAGTATAGGAAAATGTGTTTAATACCTTCTTTCCTTCCGCATACTTATCACGAATCGTTCTTCTCACATCGCGCTGGTCGAGAAAAACACCGACCATAGCTTCTTCATTTATGTATACCGCAAAATGAACTCCATTTTCTTTAACAATAATCGGAAACTGACCTCTTACGCCAGTAACAAATCCATCTTCTTCACTATTTTGTTCAGTAGTGTTAAAACGCTTTTTTTGATAAATAGCTTTATAATTAACTAGCTTTTTTAAAGATGAAAGCACGTACTCGCTATACTTGTATATTCCTTTACTATACCAATTGATTAAATAATAGCCGTCAAAATAATCAATCGTTAAGCCTCCAATGCCATCACCTTCTGCATTAAATAAACGAAATGCGTTCGTTTCTTGGTTATCAAAAAATGATTGTCTAATGTCTAACGCAGCTTTAATTTTCTTTTCAAAAAACAACTGGTCAATTTTTTCTTTTTCATTTTGAGTGAGGACCCAGCCATATCCTTTATTTTGCTTGCCATAATAACCTTTTCCAATAAATCTATTTTCTTCATCAACAAGTTTAACAAGATCACCTTCTTCAGTTAGGGCGTTCATGTTAACAAGCGCATCTTTAAAAATAAGTGGATAACCCGCTTTATAACTTTTCACAAATTTTGATTTCACTTTGACCACTACTTCTAATCCCATTTTCTTCATCCTACCTTTTCGTTTCTTAAGGGACGGCGGGTCAGGTCCATTGTCCCGACTGTCTGTCTCTCTCACAATTGTTCGCTATATTGATGAGTAGTATACTTTGGCTTGTTTTGTTAGTTAACCTCTGAACAAGATTTTTTTCAGATGTTTCTATAGCATACCTGTCAAACTTTACTTAAAAACACTTACAGCTCCTAAATTCAAAGAAGCTTGACAGGGTCTACGCCAATCTATTTTGTTCTTATTTCAACCAAGTGGTCCAGACAGAAACCTGTCCCCATGTCTCCCACACCAAAAAAAGCTATTGAGTTATAAATCTCAATAGCTTTTATAAAAAGACATTATTTAATTTCGAGAATACCTTCACCTGTTATATCATAATTTATTTTTGGCACAAATTTATAATTATAGTCAAATTGTGAACGATCGACAGGAACAAACTCTTTAGGAGTGTAGAAACGTAAGAGATCCCCTTCTACAAGACGGTCAGAGTATCTTAGTTTCATATCCACAGCTTCTTGTAAGCGATTTGTTTCTTCAGTTGCTTTTATTTCAATTCCAGTGGATGAATCATAGAATTCGCCACCAGTATATGATACTGTCGGGCCTACAAAATCTCCATTTCTAAATGGGATTAATTCATCATGTTCTTCTGATAATAAATCAGTTCCAAATTGTACATATTGTTTTGTATCGATCCCTAATAAATGCATTAACGTTGGAAGTACGTCAATCTGTCCTCCATATTGACTCTGTGTACCACCTTCAACTCCAGGCACACGAATAAATAAAGGAACTCTTTGTAAGCCTGCACTTTCAAAAGGTGTAATTTCTTTGTCTAACACTTTTGACATTGCTTTATTACGATTATCAGAAACTCCATAATGGTCACCATACATAACAATCATTGAATTATCATATAAGCCAGATTCCTTCAAGTAATCAAAGAATTCTTTTAAAGCCTCGTCTGCATATCGTGCTGTCTGGAAGTAATTGTCTACAGTCTTATCACCAGTTGTATGTGGCGCAATGGTTGCCTTCTCTTGATCCATTGAATATGGATAATGGTTAGTAACTGTAATAAATTTTGTATAAAAAGGCTGCGGTAATGATTCAAGCAAAGGGATAGACTGTTCAAAGAATGGTTTATCCATTAACCCATACTCTGCTTGATCTTCTGGGTTCATATCATAATAACTTGAATCAAAAAAATTGTCATAGCCAAATGATTTATATATTTCATCACGATTCCAGAAAGACCCACTGTTACCATGGAAGACTGCTGAAGTGTAGCCATTTTGTCCTAAAATGGCAGGTGCCGCCTGGTATGTGTTTAACCCTTTGGTTGAAAACGCAGAGCCCTGTGGAAGTCCGTACAAGGAGTTCTCTAATAAAAATTCAGCGTCTGACGATTTCCCTTGCGCGGTTTGTTGGAAAAAGTTATCAAAATACATCGTGTTAGATTCTTTTGTTAAAGAATTTAAAAATGGTGTAACTTCTTCACCGCGAAGCTCATAATTGATAAGGAAATTTTGCATTGACTCAAGATGAATATAAATCACATTCATTCCTTTTGCTGCCCCAAAATATTCTGGGTTAGGGCTTGCATACTCCGATCTAGTAAAGTTAATCACTTCAGTAATATCATTACTATCTGCCATCGCACGTTTTGCAGATGCTTTCATACTCTGAACAGCGTCATAAATTGTGTAATTGTACATTCCTAAATATTTTACAATATAGTTACGGTCAAATGTTCTTGTCAATAATTGTGGGCGATCTTTCTCAGCCAAGCCTAAATTTACTGACATAATAAGAATAGCAGCTATAAATATAGTACCAATTCTTCTGCGCTCGATTTGAAAGACTTGATTTTTTTTATGTCCAACTATTACTAATACAAACAATACAATTGTATCTAGGAAGAATAATAGATCATAAGGTTTTAACAGTGAAGGCACACTTCCACTAACATCACCAAAGTTTTGGGTCTGCATTAACGTTGGTAATGTGATAAAATCACTAAAAAATCGATAGTACACAACATTTGCAAATAATAAAAAGCTTAATAACAAGTCTATTACAATGAGCCATATATATTTTCTTCTTCCCTTTGCTAATAAAGCAAACCCGAGGAAGAAAAGGGCTGAGCCTAAAGGGTTAAGAAATAGTAAAAATTCCTGTAAACCCTTTTCTACACCTAAATTAAATTCATTAAGCTGAACCAAATATGTTTTTATCCATAATAAAACAACAGCTAATAGGAAAAGGTTCATATAATTATCTTCGAATCTGATTTTGTTAATAAAATTCTTCATAATTCCACCTCTTCTAAATTTTATTCATAATTTCAGTTATATATTAAATAAATGTATCTATCTATTATTCTATAAAAATCACAAATTCCTCTTAAGGACTATACTAGATATTAACTCATTCTATGAAAAAGTCAAGAATCTAGAAATGTATAAATTCACGTAAAACTCTGTAACATTCGTAATGAAAACGCTTAGAAAAATATTTTACTTTATCACCAACTGCAAGATACAACAAACCATTTCACACTTGAGTATTTGAATATTTGAGTATTCACACTCAACAACAAAGAACACTCGCTTTTATATTTGTTTATAAATAAAGACTATTTTTGTTTTTATCTTACCCTCGAATTATTTCCCTAAGGATGATTTCCTTAACAGAAAATTCCTGTCTAAGGCACTTTATTGGACTAAAATAGACCAAGGTAGGTATACTAAATTGGATAAAGGAATGGAGGTAGACACGATGTTAATTGAAATGTGGACTGATTTTGCTTGACCGTTTTGCTATATTGGCAAAAAGCGTCTGGAGGACGCTCTTAAGAAAATTGACCAACCCGTTAAAGTTGTATATCGAAGCTTTGAATTAGATCCTACGGCAGAACGGGATATAAATGATAATATGTACGAGAAATTAGCAAATAAATATGGAATGAGCATTGAACAAGCAAAGGCAAACACCCAAAATTTGAAGCAAATGGCAAGTGAGGTTGGGTTGGACTTTCAATTGGATACACTGATTTTAACTAATACATTTGACGCCCATCGACTTGCATTCTACGCTAAAAAACAAGGTTTAATGAATGTGATGACGGATCGGATTTTACGCGCGTATTACACCGAGTCAAAGCATATTGGCGATCATTCAACTTTAATTGAGTTAGCGAAAGAAGTTGGCTTGGATGGAGACGCTGTTGCCAGCATGCTTGAAAGTGGTGACATGAGTAATGAGGTTCGTGCAGACGAACAAGAAGCAGCTGAGCTTGGTATCAGAAGCATTCCGTTTTTCCTCATAAACCGAAAATACACTGTCACAGGGGCCCAATCAACTGAGACATTTATACAAGCGATTGGCCAAATCATGGAACAAGATGGTCCATTTACAGATATTAGTGAATAGACTATGTCATGTGATGAAAATGGATGCGAAATTCCAAAACAATAAATCGGAAATAAAAGACAGTGGGTGAAAACTTCCGCTGTCTTTTGCATTTTGGGTCCCCAGTCAATTAATCCTTTACCGAACTTGGGGACAAGCCTCAAATATTAATTTTCTGTATCTGAACTAATGACTTTCAAGCCAGTTTCTAAAAAAGCAGCACCGTTGTGGTACTACTTACTTGTTTTGAAGCTCATTTCTATCGATTGCCATGGGTGGTTGCTCTAACCATCCATACTCAATAGTTAACCTCGCACCTTTTTCAGCATATTTTCCAATCTGAGCACCTAACTTTGTATACATAGCCGCAAGATCACGTCTTTGACTTGTTGCGATAGAGATTCCATAGTTACCAATACCAGTAGCAGTTGCCACACCAACATGGTACAACATTAGATAATCTGAAAACGCAGGTTCTTTAGAATCAGTTACCTCCTGAACCCAAGACGGTTGGTAAGAAAGAGAGTCTTCTGCTAATAATTGGGAGAACTTTTCCACCTGCTCTATTGCTACCTTATGTCCATCTTGAAAATACTCCCTAAGTTTTGGTTCTTTTGCTGTTTGACTAAACGCTGTCATTAGCGAAGTTCCCAGGAGATTATTTTCTATATTCATAAAGACTTTCGTGATCTCAATAGAGGTTAACGGTCTATTTTCACCAAACCATTCCCCCAAAAAGTCTTTGTTTTCCACAAAATCTACTTGTTTCGGTGTTGGAATCTCAGGTGGTCGAGCAGTAAGTCCTTTCTCTAACATTAATTTCATCGTTTGGTTAAAAAGCTCAGTGTCCTCATGTATACAATGCATGAAATACATCCTAATATCTTCTCTGTGTGAACTTGAAAAGGCTAGTGAGTAATTTGCTATCCCTCCGCGAAGTGCTTGGATAAGATAATACAAATAAAATTTATCAGTGAATAGCCGTGGTGCCTCAAGATTCACATCTTGTTCCCCAAATCCATGTGGTATTGGGAAATCTTCCTTTATAAAAAGATCCTTTGCTTGTTGAATATGTTTATTGGCAAGATCTTTCGCGCTAGATACGATATTTTCTATGTCTTTATCATCAATGTTACGAAGAAAGTGTTCGAAAATACAAACTAACATAGTATCTCCTATGTAATTTCGCCAAAGAAAAGACATTTCTGCAGTTGATAGTCCGACATTATCATGATGAACTTCCATTAATGGTTTAACCCCCTTTATTCATTCATTCATTCAGTAATAGTGTGGCTTTTTTGGATACGTTTTATAACTACAACTAAATAACAGAATTGCAAAAGAGCAAAAGAAAATATGCCTGACCCATCTTACAAATCCTTTGGATTCCGTGGTTATTGGGTAACCAATATGGTTTCCTCGGGTAACGCGATCAATATGATGTCCAATACTAAACGTTAAAGATTACTTTTTTGATGAGACCTATTAAAAACTATTACAGTATGAAATCAGAATTAACTGGATTAAATCTTGGTCGTATTAGGAGTATGAATATGAAGAAATTAACAGAAGACAAGCCTTTTAGGCTTGTCTTCTCATTATTTTTCATTTTTCTTAGCAAAGCGGTCTCTTACCTTTTTTAATCTATCCCGGTAAGAAATAACCTCCACGCGTGCCTTTTCTGCTTCGGGTGCAAGTGGTCTTAAGTTTTCTAGCTCCCAATATTCTACAATAACATCTAATACTTGGTCAAAGTATTCAAGAGGACCATAATTTGCTTCTTTAGCAATGATGCTCATTCTGTCTTCGAAGTCTGGCATTACGGTTCCAGGCATTTGAAAATTTTTAATAACATGACCAAGATAATAACAATAATTCGGCTCAATTTGTAAATGGAATTTAACAACGTCACGGTAGAAAGCATAATGTAAGATTTCATCTTTAGCTAATCTTCTTAAAAGAGTACCTAAATCTTTATCGTGTGTTCCAGCAACTTTTGCTACGTTGTTGTAAAAAACCATTGTTGCAAGTTCCTGAAGTGTCGTATATACCATTGTTTCAAAAGGAGTATGAAAATCAGGGGACCAACCGGCCTCAACTGTTTGTTTATGAAGTTCATGTAATCTTTTTGGGTCTACGTTTCGTGTAATTAATAAGTAATTTTCAATAAGATTGGAGTGTTGGTCTTCTTCCGCTGTCCAAGTATGCACGAAATCAGTAATAACTGACAATCCGCCTTTAAACGTTTGTTCCAAGTGAGAGGTAAACCAAGGTAGGTTTACTTCAGTTAGCAAGGCTGTTTCCACTGCTGTTATTATACCACTAGGAAGTGTAACTTGGCTCTTATCCCACGGAACTCTTCTAAAGTCTTGAGCTTTATCCCAAGGCAAAAATTCATAATAACCCCAATCTATTTTTGCAGAGCGCACTTTATGCTCTTCGTATATTTCTTTAATTTTAGCTTCTAATCGAAAATCCAAGTGGTTTGTTAGCAATTTAAAATCTCCCTTGCTACATATTTTTCCTCTTTAAGAATAGCATCTTTTCCTATAGATATACATATTTTAAGCATTCCTTATTTTCTTAAATTTGTACTGAGAAAATCCATTGTACAACTGCCTTCTTTGTAGTGAATAAAACATATCCAAGAAAAGGATTCTTTTTATTTATTTTCACTTGGAAAGTGAGTTCCTTAGATAAGGGTTTCTAGCTTTTTTGTGTTTTTCGATGAATAATGTAGGTTCGAAATAAGTTATAAAAATTATGTCGCATAGCATATTAATAATAAACTGCTAATATGAGGAGTGACATTGCAAATTTCAATTTTTATTTACTATATCTTATTTTCACTAATAATTACAGGATGCACTAACGATGTAATTAAAACAAATAAAAGTAGTATTAAATCGGAAGGTTTACCAGAAAGTAGCGAAAATTTTCAGAAGTTTGAAGGGTATGTATCAAAAATTAATTTTAAAAGACGGAAAAATACTAATTATTAAAGAGACTGATAACAAAAAAGAAGAATCTATTTGGTTAATATTGTCAAGCACAAATAAAGTCAAAGTGGGGGATAACATCATTGCTTATATAGAAGGACCAATATTTTATTCGAATCCTTTACAAGCAACATCAAAAAAATTGAAATTAATGATTATGAATTGTGTTAATAAAACAACTTATAATCTTTCGCCTAAAAATTGGCTACTTTTTAGGCGAAAGATTATTATTGAACAAGATTATCCTAGTTAAGCAAAGGATATAATCCTACATCTTCATAAATATTTCTTGCATGTATATAGATTGTAGGATAAAACCCTACTCCACCTTGAACAATTCCTTTTAATTCACTTCATAGTATACTGTGCCTTCACTATCTCCGCCTGTTGAATTCATTGAAGTTCCTCTGATATTTTGAAAATGTATACCATCTTGATATTACTAGCGCTTTTTAATTCTTTTAGCAACTTATATAGTTCATATCGATATCTACGTTCAACCTCTTCCACATAAGCAGGATATTTAGAACCATTGAATCTAACAAATCCACTCGGCAACGATAATAGCTGGAACGAGGAACCTTTAGAACCTGTAAAATCGCGGGTAATACTGTACTTTTTATGAAATTTTTCTACCAACTGTACTACTACTCTTTTTTTCACTCTTTTTCATTGTTATATTTAGTCCAAACCCATTAAAGATATCCATTTTTTTTTGCAATTTTATAACGACTTTTTTCTATGAACGAGCTTTATCCTTTTTTATTTGCTTACTTCTCAACTGGCCACATGCAGCATCAATATCTGAACCTTGTTCTACGCGAACACCACAATTAATGCCATGCTTCAACAATGTTTCATAAAACTCGAGTATTGCCTTCTTCGTACTTCTTTCGTATTGATTATGTTCATCGACAGGATTATAAGGTATCAGATTGACATAGGATAAATGTCGTTTGTTTTTAAGCAATTTAACGAGTTCGATTGCTTCTTCTTTATGATCATTTACATCCTTTAGTAGGATATACTCAAATGTTATTCTGCGGTTAGTTTTTTCTAAGTAATAGTCGATTGCAGGCATTAATTCTTCGAGGGGATAGGCTT
Source organism: Cytobacillus sp. S13-E01 (assembly GCF_029193815.1). Taxonomy (GTDB): domain Bacteria; phylum Bacillota; class Bacilli; order Bacillales; family Bacillaceae_L; genus Bacillus_BV. Next base: position 145,184 of record NZ_JARFVC010000006.1, on the reverse strand, counting down.
TATTGATTTTCATAATCCGAGTTCGAAGTTCGTTATTTGGTGCATGCAATGATACTGCTAAGTTTATTTGTAGATTTTCATCAGCAAAATCTCTTATTTTTTTGGCTAGACCACTTGTCGAGACCGTAATATGTCTTGCTCCAATAGAAAGACCTTTCTGGTCATTTACCACACTGAAGAAGTCCAACATATTATCATAATTATCAAATGGTTCTCCAATTCCCATTACCACAATATGGCTGACTCTTTCATCTTTTCCGCTTTCATCAAGATGATGTTGAACATTCATGATCTGCTCAACAATTTCACCACTCGATAAATCGCGATTCTTTTTTAACAAACCACTTGCACAGAACGTACAGCCAATATTACAACCCACTTGCGTTGTAACGCAGACAGACAATCCATAATTAAATCGCATTAACACGGTTTCAATTAGATTTCCATCCTGCAGCTTAAACAAGAATTTAATCGTACCATCCTTTGATTCTTGCTTAACTTCTTGTTTTAGTGATTGTATATAGTAATGATCCTCTAATAATTTAATGCTATTTGCGCTAATATTTTTCATTAACGAAAAATCAGTGACTCTCTTTTTATATAACCAATCCCAAATTTGACTAGCGCGAAATTTTTTCTCACCATGTTCAACCAACCATTCTGTTAGTTGTTCGAGTGTTAACCCGTATATAGATGTTTTTTCCATAATAACCCTCTTTTCGAACTTTACCTTTTCTAAACTTCTATAGTACTTAAGTTTTGTCAATGTAGCAACCAATATATACTTAGATAAGTTATATAATACCCTAAAACAAACAATTTAATTTTATTTACCTGAATGTAGAAACTCTGAGCTACAATAGCAAGGGCTTTATTGCTGTATATCTTTTTATCGATTAATGTCGTACATTTTTCAATATTTTATATCTTAAATATTAACCTATTTGTAGACTATCTTAAATGAAAATAGACGCTAACCCCGTATAAGAGGATAGCGCCTACTGATAAATGGAATTGTTTTTCTTTTTTATAAAACGTATTCCAACTGTACTTACCTCAAATTTCAGAAGCTGTTTTCAAGCTCATCAACTAAAAATCCTACATAAGCCACAGCCTTCTTAATCGGCTCTGGACTAGACATATCCACTCCAGCTACTTTCATTAACTCAAGCGGCTTCAATGTCCCACCTGCTTTTAAAGCAGAAACCCAGCGATCAATGGCTGTTTGACCTTCTGCTTGAATATGTGGCGCTAATTCTGTATGAATGGTATCTAATTGATTATGATACATTTCCTTTGTCACTTGTTGTTCATGTAAAAGCATATCCGTAACTGAGTCATAGTTGCGTAATTTTGCTTCAATCACTTGTTAACACCATTAATACTTTTATTAGTTACTATCGATTCCTCACCAAATATTAATGTATAAGTACCTTCATTATGCTGTATTCCAAAGTCGCCCATCACATCTAACTCCAATAATATATTGCCCACGCCGCTGACACATTCACACTTATCGGCTATCTTATAAAAGGTAGTTATTTTTATGTATTATGTTATTACCTTTTAAACTATCACGATTTTAGGTAAAAAGTTTCACAATCTTAATGATTTTTTCGCCATTTATTGCCATTTTCCCTTTAAAAAAATACTCTACAATTTTTCCTATTAAACAAATAGGACGCTAATCCTTTTACAAGGATAGGCGCCTGATTGCGGGAATTGATGAAAAGCTACCTTAACAAACTCCAAACCCTTTTAGTTTTAGCTCGAAACAAACATACGTGTAGAGAAAAATAAGAAAAGTACAAATCATCCCTAACGGAGACAATCATAAGAAGAGTCGACTATTGTTAACCTTCTGGACGGATTGACTTAAGTTGTCTTTAAAACTAACCTCTCCAAAAGGAATCATTTATTTATTATGCGTATATCGCGCCGATGATTATTAACAAAATGAATAACACAACAATTAATACAAATCCGTTATTACCAGTAGGTGCTACTACTGGTTGAGCAACAGGTCTTGAGCACCAAGGAGCACCAAATCCGCCGCCGAAACCACCTAAGCCATAGCCACCATAGTTACCGAATCCCATTTCCTTTCCCCCTTACTATTGTCATTTAGTAATTTCTATTTAGTTTATGCTTTCTGACTTTAATCTGTAAGGGCGCATATCGTCTAGTATTTATTTTTTATTATGATCTTAAATTCATACCCTTCTAAAAACAACCTACGTTGTCTAGTGCAGGTTCTTATGACTTTGTGCCCAAATGGTCTAAAAATGGTCAATTACCCAGTTCAATATTTGACCATCATACATACAGTAATAAAGAATGGATGGAGGTGTTTTTATGAGCGGTGTAGTTGAAGCTGGATATGGTGCTGGTGGTGGATTTGCATTGATTGTCGTGTTATTTATCCTACTAATTATTGTAGGAGCTGCTTACGTTGGCGGCGGGTTCGGAGGAGCTTACTAAAGAAGTGTGTTAGGAGGCGTTTGATGGCATATGGTTATGGTGCACTGGTGGGAATGATTTCATATTAAATTATTCATTCTTCTCATTATTGTAGGCACTGCGTTATGTTAATTTCCTCTTAATGTTTCCTAATACCTGGGATTTAGTTTTATAAAAAAAGGTTGTTTGCTAAGCAACCTTAAGCTGTTGAGAAATTCTCGACAGCTTTTTTATTGTTAAGGAATTTATATATCCTATCGCATAAAAATCTAATCTGTTAAAGAAAGGATAAAAAAATCCTTTTATCCCTGACTTACTCTTTCCTTTTCAACTTTCTGAAGTCTATCTTTTACCTCTTCTTCTGTTAATCCATGTTCTTCTATATAACGGTTTCTTGGATGTACACGACATTCATGTGTACAACCTCGTAAGTAAAAATGTTCATTTTCCTCAGAAACAATAATTTTTTTATTACACTCAGGATTACCACAGTTTACATACCGTTCGCACGGTTCACCTGTAAAGTGATCTTTCCCAACAATAACATGCTCTACTTGGTTAATTGGCACACTAATTCTTTCATCAAACACATAACATTGTCCATTCCATAGCTTCCCTTTTATTTCCGGATCTTTTCCGTATGTGACAATACCACCATGCAATTGCCCTACATCTTCAAAGCCTTCATTTAATAACCATCCAGAAAACTTTTCGCAGCGGACACCACCCGTACAATAGGTCAAGATTTTTTTATTTTCAAATTGCTCTTTGTTGTTGCGGATCCATTCTGGAAGCTCACGGAATGACGTAATATCAGGTCTTACTGCTCCCTGAAAGTGCCCTAAATCATACTCATAGTCATTACGGGCATCAATCACAACCGTATTTGGCGCTTGCATCTGCTCATAAAATTCTTTTGGGCTTAAATAATTTCCGGTCACTTTTCGTGGGTCTATATCATCCTCTAGCCTTAGTGTGACTAATTCTTTTCGATATCTAACATGCATCTTTTTGAATGCATTCTCGTCTGCCTCGTCCTCTTTAAACACCATGTCTTCAAATCGTGGGTCATTTCTTAGAGCCGCCTTATATTTTTCCGTTTGCTCTACAGTTCCAGAAACGGTACCATTTATTCCCTCATCTGCTACTAAAATGCGTCCTTTTAACCCAAGATCCACACATAACTTTAAGTGTTGTTGCGCAAATTCCTCAGCGCCCTCGATCGGAACATATTGATAATAAAGTAACACTCTATATTCTTTTTCCATTATCTAAAGTAACCACCTTTTAAAAACTAATGTTAAAATCTAATCTATTTCGATATTATTATAAACCAAGGTGATCAAATTCTATATATATTTGCTCTACCAACCTTTTCTACTTTTTCCCAAGTTACTTATACATCGCCAATCTATTTTCTTTTATCTTTAAATTCATACGTAGATATTATTCAATAATACCGAAAAAGAATGTTATAAAATGGAAAGGGCGATTATGAATGCACATAGTCGCCCTTGTTTACCATTATTATTTAATTGCCTTGCTAACTTTCAGTTTTTTTCCTTTAATTGTTGTATTCTCCATCGCTTGTAAGACTACTGAGCCTTTTCCATTAAGAATATCAACATAGGACAAACTATCTTGGATCGTTATAATTCCAATATCATCTGCGGTTACCCCAGGGATATTAGAAATGGTTCCAACAAAATCTACAGCTCGAATCTTCTTCTTTTTCCCGCCTGTAAAATGGAGTTTCATAATATCTTGGTTTATTCGTGCCGTTTTATTATTTTTCACCACTCGGCGGCCACCGATCTTTTCTTCAAAAGCCGCTTTTCCTCTTGCAACTTCCTGTGGTATAGGGGGTTCGGCTTTAGGGATCTCAAAGCCAATGTATCGTTCAATTGATCTAACGAATTTTTCTTCATAAGGTGTGGCTAATGTTATTGCTTTCCCTCTATTACCAGCACGCCCTGTTCTTCCAGTCCGGTGTACATAGCTCTCTTTTTCCATTGGAACATCATAGTTAATGACAATCGTTACATTATCAACATCGATTCCTCTTGCCGCCACATCGGTTGCTACAAGATAACGGAAATTCCCCATTTTGAACCCATTCATAACGGCAAATCGATCTTCTTGTTCTAATCCTCCATGGAGTTTTTCACAAGCATAATTGGATTCTTCTAATTCCGTATACACATTATCAACGTGTTCTTTCGTATTACAAAAAATAATACAGCTATCTGGGTTTTCAACGACCGTAACATCTTTAAGCAGTGCCATTTTTCCTTCTTGTTTCACTTCGATTAAACTATGATCAATCGTATTCGTAGTGATACCTGTTGAAGCAATTTCAATATTAATTGGAGTTTGCATATATTTATGACAAAGATTTTCAACATCTTTCGGCAATGTAGCAGAAAATACCATTGTTACTCTGCTTGAAGGCATCTCTTTTATGATCGCTTCTACTTCATCGATAAAACCCATATTAAGCATTTCATCTGCTTCATCTATAATGAGATATTTTATTTGGTCTAATACTAATGTGCCTCTTTCGATATGATCCATCACACGTCCAGGGGTACCAACAACTACATGTGTTTTTTGTTTCAATTCTTCTTTTTGTTTCGTAAAAGGTTCTTTTCCATAAACGGCCATAGCCTTAATACGTTTAAACCTTCCAATATTCGTGATGTCTTCTCGAACTTGAGCAGCAAGCTCCCGAGTTGGGGTAAGTATTAATGCTTGTGGTTTTTTTTCCTCCCATGCAATCATGTCACAAATAGGTATACCAAAGGAAGCAGTCTTGCCACTACCTGTTTGAGATTTCACGACAAGATCTTGATTTTCAAGTGCTCTAGGTATAACTTCAACTTGAACCTCTGTTGGCGTTTCGTATTTTAACACATCAAGTGCTCTTGTTATTTCATCACTTAAATTATAGTCCTTAAACCTTTTATTCATGTAGTAACCTCGTTTTTTTATATTATCCGACTTATATATAGGATTCTCTAAAAGAAAGATCATATTCAAAATCTGACTAGGTTCATTATACTTCAAAAGCCCAATGAAACGACCTTAAATTAAAATTAATAAGCAGTCGATATATTTTTATTGTCGTGATGTAGGGTAAAAATTAAAAGAAGAACGTCAAACCGCTAAAGGAAAGAAATAACAACAAACCATTTAACTTTACCAAGGGAAAGTGTTAAAATCGTAATATAAAAGTAAGGATGTGAGAAAAATGTCACTGCCATATTTAAAGGAAGCAATAGCAAATGACGATCATGAAAAGCTTATTCGTTATGTAAGATTACACTTTGGTGACGGAAATGAGGATGCAGGGCGTAAAGAAATTGATAAATCATGGGTTGAAGCGCTTAAACTTTTACTTGATTCACCGAATACAGATCGGGAGTTTATATTCGAAACGCTAGAGAAAAAGGATGCAGAAACATTAGCACATTTATACTTTCATCTACACTTTTATTTCTTAAAAAGATCGGGGGATTGGATTCATGATGGAAATCTCTAAACCAACACAAATCAGACCAGGCCTTTGGAATACAGTTAATGATCGCTATCCTGGTTCAATGATTACCAAGCATGATTATGTCCCACTTGCAAAATTAAAAAAACCGTTATCTGAATCAAAATTAACCTTTGTTAGTACTGCAGGTGTTCAGCCTTCTGGAACCATGCCTTTTGATACTGTCCATCCGATTGGAGACTATACATATCGTAAAGTACCTTCTCATTTAAAGCCTGAGGATTTAGAAATCCATCAGCTAAAATACCCAACAGTCGGTGCGAACGAAGATTTAAATGTCATCTTTCCGATTGAAAGATTGCAAGAGCTTGCAGAAGAAGGTGTAATCGGTAGTCTAAGTGATCACCTTTTTTCTTTTATTGGATACAATATGGACCCAGATAAACTAGAAGAAACTCTGGCTGAAGATATCGCAGAAGCGGTTGTAAAAGACCAAGCCGACATTGCCCTTTTATCACCCGCATGACCGATTTGTCACCAGTCTGTCGCGCTCGTGCAGCGCGCTTTAGAACGTAGAGGAATACCAACAGTTTCATTATCAGTGGCGTTAGACGTAACAGAACATGCAAAACCACCACGTGCTGTATTTTTACCATTTATGATGGGACATCATTTTGGCGTTCCATATCACAAGGAACTTCAACGCAATATTATCCTTGAAGCTCTCGACCATCTGGTATATGCGAAAGAGAGTGGAGAAATCCGTTTTCCACCATTTAAATGGTCTACTGCCCGTAAAGAAGGAATCGCAATTAAGAAAACATTAGGGCATAAATAATTATTTCCCTACAAATATAGCCTGATCCCTGGTGCTTTATCGTACCAGAGGTCAGGCAGTTACTTCAATTCTATTTCTACCTTTACTTTTTGCTTTATACAAAGCTTTATCAGCTTCTTCGATTAAGCCCTTTAATGTTTTATCCCCATAAGAGTGACTAATCCCTATTGAGACTGTAACATCTTGATTTGGTTGGGTTTCTTCCCCATAAAACTCATATTTTTTTACTTTCAATCTAAATTGATCTGCAAGCTTTCTGATATTCTCGATATTGCCAGGGTTTTGAAAACAAATTATAAATTCTTCTCCACCGTATCTTGCGTAAATATCTAGGTCTCTCATATTCTCTTTTAAAATCTGTCCAATTGTTCTCAAAACAACGTCGCCTGCCGGGTGTCCATGGGTATCATTGTAGTTTTTAAAAAAATCCACATCGAACATTGCAATGGCAATTGGTTTTTTTTCATAAATTAGACCTTCGACCTTTTCTCTAAAAAAACGGATATTGGGTATCTGCGTTAATTGGTCGTAATTCGATAGAAATTGAAGTTGCTTATTTTGAAGGGAAGCATTGTTAAAATCATTGATCATTAATGCCATTCCTACTACAGCAATCATACTAAATAAAACCATATTTAACACTATTATAAAAGTAGCTGGGGTTGTCCAAAGTAGTAAGGAAGCTTGGATAATTTCAAATAGTAAAAGTGCAGACATCAATTTCTTTATATTTATAGTAGTGTTGAATGCCTTATATTTTTCACGATTATGGATGACATGAAATAAAGCACCGATAAAAAAAGGCAGAAAAATACCTTGCGTAATCCCTTCCATCACTGTTGGGCCACCCAAATATAAGCGATAAATAGCTGGAAGAATAATAGAAATCACACCTAATTTCCATCCACCCAAATAAGCGATTAAAAAAAGAGGTGCACTTCTTAAATCTAACCGAATTCCATCAAAATGGAAGGGAATATACATCATAACCCAAAGTGATAAAAAACTAAAAAATAAAGGAAATGTCAAATTATTAAATATAAGTGAATTTTTAATTTTTCCTAATAGTGAATTCTGTAATTTTAAACCTAAAAAAACAAAAGCGATAATAAACGCCATGTTCTCTAAGAGTGAATAGAACACAGGGTGCATAGGTATTAGCTCCTTAGTTAGAAAATGCTATATAAAATATATCAAAACCCCGGGAAATGTCTAGTGAATTTTTTTAAACCCATAACTCACTTTATTTTCAGTCATTTTGATCACGACTTCTTTTCTCCTTAGGATTCATATACCCCATCTCTTTAGTGTTCTAGAGTACCAGCTAAGTCAGGAAATGGTGTTTTTTGAGAAACAGGACAAGTTTTGCATGTAATTTAGCTCTATTGGATAAAGTAACTACAGCTTTAATTTTAAGGAGGTCATTTTTATGGAAAATACACATGATTACGTGAAAAAATTACATGAAAATCAGAGGAAAGACATGGAAAATAGAAAACATCAGGGAAATGAAAATCCGAGTAAAAAATTGCCACAAAAAAACAAGCAATAATTTTTATAATTAGGCTCTTCCCCCGGTAGATTAAATACATCTCGTACCGGGGGAGAGCCTAAATAAATTACTAATGCTCAAAGAAAAAACATCTTAAAGCGATAGAGAGTTAAAATAATTGGGGATTTTACAGGGGAATATCATCAAATTGCTAAGTCATTTTCAAATTGAGGAAGCTGGCTTTAGATGCGTATCAAATTGAAAAGTTATTAATCTAAGCTAACGATTAGCCACCCAGGCTCGTTAGCCTTTCTTACCGTTGCTTCCAAGTCTAGTATTTCTTTTTTTATGAATCTTAAATCGGATTCTTGGATACTCAACTGCCTTTGGGCTTTTAATGAAGATACTATATATTTAGCAAATTTCGTGTAAATATTCATAAGTTATTCCTCCCTTTTTCTTTCTATACCCTATATGAAAAAATGCTAAACAATTAATTTTTACAGTGTTGAAATCTTAGTACACATGCCCTTTTAAAAGAGCATGTGTACAGAAGAATTATTCGTTTTTATCGGTAATGTTAGTAGGAGTTAATTCATTAGCAAACTCAGCCAAAACAGAAAAAGATTTATTGCCAAAAGGCTTATCAAAATTTAACATTAGATCTTGAACTGGCTGTAAAATATTTTTGATTTTGTTTGTTCTTAAGCCCAGTGCTATTACACTAACTGCTATGCCTATTAGAGATGCCCATATCATTCCCCTGTTGTTATTTCTTCTTCTACTAAATTTTTTCAGTAGTGGCTGCCTGCTTACTGCATTTAATAACGTTATAATCGACTGTAAATTTTTAAAATTCAACCCTAATCACTTCCCCTATAAAGATTTGGAAAATATAATTGCCACACTTTCCATTTATATATTTTTACAAAATAAAGCTTTTACTATCCCTGTCAATCATTGCTTTTAAGTGGCAAAGTTTCAATGTAAATAAATATAAATGGACAAAAGGGTTTTATTCTTATAGAAAAGTTGGTAAATTTACAAATTTGTGAGGAGTTAAACAAGAAAGAGAAGGGCAGTGCCACTTAGTTCAACTAACAATCAGTGGGGGATGAAGAAAACCCCCGCTAGTTTACTTTATCCTCAATTCACATAAATTCAAAAGTGTACCTACCAAAAACGTCGGTACACCTTCCTAAATCTTTTAGTGATTTATTTCTTCGTTTCGTTAATTTAATCTAACCCATCCTCGCAAATGCACTCCCACGTTTTTTCGCACGAATATTCCCTTTAATGGCTTCATATATTTGATCCTTCGTTCCTTTAATTTCATGTCTCTTACCAATAAGGGGAATAAAAAGAGGTCTTGTCTATTCAAGTGGACAAGACCTCTTTTATTGATGGATTTTAATCAGGTGGTTCCTAAATATTTTTTCCTGCTTTTGAGAATATTATGCTTGATGGATTAGTATAGGAGGTCATTTAATGGATCATGATCATATTAGGTTAACGGCAAGTGAAGTGGGAAAATTATGGGGTTCCTATCTAAATGATACGTTAGGAATTTGTACGATTTCTTATTTTTTAAAGGATGTAGAAGATCCTGATATTCGTGAAGTATTAGAGTATGCTTCAGATTATCAAAAAGACACATCGAAATAATTGCGGATATCTTTAAAGAAGAAAAATTCCCTATTCCTGTGGGATTTATTGATCAAGATGTGAATTTAAATGCTGCAAGGCTTTTTACCGATGAGTTTATGCTTTATTATATTCAAAATATGGGTATGATGGGGATTAATAGTTATAGCATAGCTTTACCTAGTTCGGCTCGGATAGATATTCGCGAGTTTTATACAAATTGTATGCAATCATCATTGGAGCTTTTTAATCGGGCAAGTAATGTATTGCAGGAAAAGGGGCTTTTTATTCGTGCACCTTATATTCCTTATCCTATTCAAGCAGAGTTTGTTCATAAGCAGCATTTTATGGCTGGATGGCTAGGGAAACAACGACCACTAACAACAATTGAAATCTGTTTTTTATTTGATAATTTGTACAGAAATTCGCTTGGAAGTGCATTATTAACAGGATTTTCCCAAGTGGCACAATCAAATGAAGTTCGTTCTTATATGGTGCGCGGGGCAGAAATTGCCAAACATCATAGTGCCGTTTTTAGTAAGTTTTTAAGTGAAGATAATATTCCTACCCCGATGAGTTGGAGTTTGGCACCATTAACGTCAAAAGAACCTGTATTTAGCGATAAATTATTAATGTTTCATACTACAGCATTAAATAATGCAGGAATGGGTTACTATGGGGCAAGCATGGGAGAATCTGCAAGAAAGGATTTGTTCGCAGCTTATACTCGTTTAAGTGTGGAAGTCGCGGAATTCGCAGGAGACGGGGCAAATATTATGATTGATAATGGGTGGCTTGAAAAACCGCCTTCAGCACCAGATCGACAAAACCTGGGAAATGGTTAAAGCGATGTGGATGCAAAGGAAACGTTACTTTGGAGCATTGCCCTTCCTGGTTTCGGTCAATTTTTAAATGGAAAACTGATAAAAGGTATTGTTTTGCTGTTTTTAGAATTTCTGATTAATGTTCAGGCGAACTTTAATCATGTAATTTTGATTTTGGATAAACCAGCTGTACTCTCAAATGTAATAGTTACGTTTATCTACAGTATTCGGAACTTTTTTACCATTAGGCACACTTCACTGATATTTAGTTCTAATCATCTCCTAAAAGGCTTGTAATCATTTCAGTGATAACAGCAATTCCATTAACCATTGCTTCTTTATTAAATGTCATAGTAGGATCATGTAGACCTGGGGAAACATCTGCACCAATAGCTAAATATACAGCCTTAATATCGGTAAGCTTTGTATAATAATGAAAATCTTCACCGCCTGGAGTAAAAATCGGATCGACAACGTTTTCGGTTCCTAAAACCTTTTTTATTGCTTCACTAGCTACTGATACAAGATTTTCGTCATATTGCGGAGCAGGAACACCTTCACTAATCTGATACCTAATTTTTGCTTCATATTGCTCGGCAGTAAAATCCAAGGTTCGTTTTATCTTTTCAATTGTCATTTTAAGTTCATCATTGCTACCACTTCTAATATCCATAGCAAATGTGCCTTTATCAGGGATAACATTAAGCGAACCTCCACCGGCTGCGATTTTTGTAAACTTAACATTTGTAGCTGTGAGCGGATTTGAACGAATCGTATTTATACTTGTTAGTAAAGAAGTTAAGACATCAATGGCATTTATCCCCAAATGAGGGCGGCCTCCATGTGCTGTTTTTCCTTCAATCTCTCCCGTAATTATAGATGCCGCACTATGAAGTAATGCTGGTGCCATTTTTCCAAATGGACATTCCGAATTCATTCTCAAGTGGTAGCCAATTAAATAATCGACATGATCAAGAGACCCTGCTTCTGTCATCGCTTTTGCACCTTGCCCTATTTCTTCGGCAGGTTGAAAAATAAACTTAATGCTTCCATTTAAATTTGAACTATGCTCAATCACTTGTTTTGCAACCCCTAATGCAATGCTTGAGTGTGCGTCATGACCACACGAATGTCGATAGACGATTGTCTTTTCATGTTCATGAATGATACAATCCATATCAGCTCGTATTGCTATGCATGGATGTTTTTGCTTACCTTCAATATAGGCCGTAACCCCTGTTCCTGCTAGTCCCTTCATTACTGTATAGCCCATTTTTTCTAATTCACTAGCAATGAAAGCAGCTGTTTTTGTTTCCTGAAATGCTGGTTCTGGAATAGAGTGTAAATGTTTTTGAGTCTGATACACATACTTTTTAATCTCTCCACTAATCTTTGTAGTCATGGGCTTCCTCACTTCCTAGAACAGAGTCCCTTGTTTTTTCTAAAATATAATATTGTATATCTCTTCCCTTGTGCATTTCGAAGTCGACGATTGCGTATCCATTCTGAAAATAGTAAGTCAATGATTCTCGTAAAAATACTTGCCATCTTTTTGCTATATTACTGTTCATCGTTTTTATAAATTGAATATTATCTGGTACCGGTATTGCAACAACAGGTGCATTTATTGGTGACCAGCTTGAAACTAAAGGGACGGTTTCCTCTTCTTTTATCCCACATGTGACGACTGTATAACTATAAACCTTTCTTTTCTCCGTTGAAACTAACCATTCTACTAGAAGTCGATCTGAATCTGTACCTGTATTCAATTCATTCCCCATATGACCATAAAAGTTTTGTTTATATTGGTTTGATACAGCTCCTAATTTATGAAAGTTAAGAAATGCATTCTTACTTTGCAAAGGGTCAAACGTCCATACAATTTTTTTAAATCCATCCTTCTTAGCAGTCTCTCTCTGAAGGTTTTTCAGTCTCCCACCTATACCATAATTACGATAATCAGAGTCAACGGCTAATAGATGAGAATATAAAAATATTTCCAATCCTTCTTTCCCAATAAACCCATAGTTCACACCGACTAGGTTATTTTGATAAAATGCACCAAGTAAGCAGCCCCCTACATGGGATTGTGCAATAAAAAGAAAAGGACTGATTGTCCCTTCTTCTCCCCATACCTTTTGAATTAATTTCGTGGCTTCATGCATCTCTTTTATTGTCGTTAATCGTCTATATTTGATCTCATCCATATCTATACCAACACCTAATCTACCAATTTTAAAAATTGACGCGTCCGCTCATTACTAGGATTTTCAAAGAATGTTTTTGGATCGGCTGTTTCGATAATCTTTCCTTCATCAAGCATGATCACGCGATCGGCAACATCTCTTGCAAAGTTCATTTCATGTGTAACGACAACCATTGTCATTCCTTCTTTTGCTAGTTGTTTCATAACTTGAAGTACTTCACTAACTAGCTCTGGATCAAGTGCTGAGGTAGGCTCATCAAACAACATTGCTTTTGGTTCCATCGCAAGTGAACGAGCAATTGCTGCCCGTTGTTTTTGTCCCCCTGAAAGCTTGTCTGGATAAACATATGCCTTATCACTTAAGCCTACTTTTTCTAATATTTGTAACCCCTTTTCGGTAGCTTCCTCTTTATTCATCTTCTTGACAATGATAGGTGCTTCAATTACATTTTCAATGACAGTTTTATGAGGAAATAAGTGAAAGTGTTGAAATACCATACCAACTTCGGCTCTTACAATTGGGAGGTTATCTTTATTTGAATTGATCGATTTTCCATTAATGATAATTTCACCACTGTCAACATTTTCAAGGAAATTAAAACATCTTAATAATGTACTTTTCCCAGATCCACTAACACCAACAAGTACCACGACCTCTTTTGGCAAAACATGCACATCTATTCCCTTTAACACTTCGATCTTTCCAAATGACTTATATATGTTTTTTCCAATTAGCATAATGAATTCCTCACCTCACTTTTTCTACATCAAGCTTATTTTCGAGTCTGTTGAAAAGGAAAGAGAACATCATCACAAGGGCAAGGTAATATAGGCCAGCCACAAAGAATGCCTCAAATTGTTGGAATGATTGAGCAGCCTCCATATTTGCTATTGAATAGATCTCTGCTACACCAATCACATAAACTAAGGACGAATCCTTTAAACCGATTATGAATTGGTTACCTAATGCCGGTATAGACCGTTTAAATGCTTGTGGAAAAATAATTCTTCTCATACTTTGAGTTTTTGTCATCCCTAGTGAACTACTTGCCTCATACTGTCCTTTGTCAATGCTTTGTATTGCCCCACGAAAAATTTCTGCAATGTACGCTCCATTATGAATACCTAGTGCAAGAGCACCTGCCCAAAAGCCCGATAACACAATAACAGAAGAAATCCCAAAGTATAAAAATGAAATTTGCACGATTAATGGAGTTCCTCGGATGATTGTAATATACAATGCAGCAATACTTCGTAGTGTTTTAGATTGTGAGATTTTAAAGAGTGCAAAAATAAGGCCCAGCAGTGTGCCCAAAATGAGCCCTACTGCTGTCAACTGAATCGTAATCAAGCTAGCCTCTAAAAATCCCGAAAGTGTTCGAGTAAAAAGATTAATAATATCAATCACACAGCATCACCCTCCTAAAACGAGAAGCAGGATCACTATTCAAGTACTTCTATACCTTCTAGATCTACTTCAAGTAAATTAGTCCCAAATAATCCATTCGAGATTTCTTCATATGTTCCATCCTCAATAATTTCTTTTAACGCCTTATTTATGGCTTCTAAAAGGGCTTCATCGTCTTTGCGTACTGCAATACCTGCTTTTTCAATCCATAAAGGTTCGCCTGCTTCCATGATTTCTAAGCCGGCAGCTTGTGCTTCATATCCAACTACTGGTGCTGTAATAACTGCATCAAGTCGCCCTTTAACCGTTAGGTCATTTAGAGCTGTTACATCACTGTTATAGTATTTAATGTCATCCGTATATTTTTTTGCTGCATCATCATACGTGCTTTGAGCAACCACACCAATTCTTTTTCCTTTTAAATCTTCTACTGATGATATTTCACTATTTCCCTCTGCAACGAAAACAGTTCCTCCTGAGTAGTAATATGGGTCACTAAAATTCACTTCCTTTAGTCGGTCATTGGTAATTGCCATACTCCCTAAAATAACGTCAAATTTTTCAGCTTTTAATCCTTGTAAAATCGTTTCCCAAGGTGTTGTAATTGGATTTGGTTCCAAACCAAGTTTTTCAGCTATTGCATAGCCAATTTCAACATCAAAACCCTTTAGCTCCCCATTTTCTTTATAATTAAAAGGTTTATATAGTCCACTTGCTGCCCAAGTAAATTTTCCGTCTTCTTTTAAGTTAAACTCACTTCCTGCCCCCTCCTTTGTTGACGAAGAATTTGATCCACATGCTGTTAAGATGATAGCCATTCCTAACATAATAGATAAAATAATAATCTTTTTCATGACAGTCTCCCCTTTTTATAGTATTTCGGTGCTTTTAAAATTCAGAAGAATCATAGGTTTTTAATAAGGTTGTATACTTATTTAATTTTTCTAAATTAACATTTACACCAATTCCTGGTCCTTTTGGGACATTAATCATACCTGGTTGTGAAAATTGAATAGGCTCTTCTAAAATATCTTCTTCCCAATACCTCGATGATGGCGATGTGTCGCCAGGTATATTAAAGTTTTGCATTGATGCAAGAGCTATATTATGTGCTCTCCCAAGCCCTGCTTCAAGCATGCCACCACACCAGACAGGAATATTTCTAGACAAACAGTAGTCATGGATTTTCTTTGCTTCGGTTAGTCCACCCACACGTCCAATTTTGATATTAATGATTTGACAACTACCTAAATCCAACGCTTTTCGTACATCGTCTACCTGATGGATACTTTCATCTAAACAAATAGGAGTATTCAGTTCTTTTTGTAAAATGCTGTGGTCAATGATATCGTCATGGGATAGGGGCTGTTCAACCATTAACAAATTAAATTCATCGAGCTTTTTTAAAAGGTTTATGTCTTGTAAGGTATAAGCTGAGTTCGCATCAGCCATTAGAGGAATGTGTGGAAAATGGTTGCGTACTTCTCTTAATACATCGTAGTCCCAACCTGGTTTAATTTTTAACTTAATTCGGCGATAGCCCTCTGTTAGGTAAGAGTCAATTTTTACCAATAACTCACTAATACTGGTTTGAATTCCAATTGAAACACCAACTTCAATACTTTCTTTCTGACCAGACAAAATGGAGGATAGAGACTTATTACCTAGTTTGGCATGTAAATCCCAATAGGCGCTTTCAAGTCCTGACTTAGCAAGATAATGACGCTTAATTTGTTTGAAAATTGCTGAGATTTCGTCAGGATGTTGGATATATTGCTGATTTTTAAACATAAGTGGAATCAGAAATTCTTCCATAACGTGCCATGCAGTACCAACACACTCTTCATTGTATAAGGGTGCACTTTCAGTCACTACTTCCGCATAACCTACTTCCCCTTCACCATGGATTTCTACAATCATAAAGGTCCTATCTTTTATTGCACCAAAGCTTGTTTCAAATGGATCCTTTAACGGCATTTTCATTTTTCGTAAGATAATCCGATCAATTTTCAACTTTGTTCTCATCTCCACTTCTTTACCTTTATTTTTCTTTATAAAAGATGTTGTTTTCCAGGTAAACAACCTCCATGCGCAACAAATTTTTTTCTACCCTCTCTGCGTCTTGAATAGATACAGACCTCATAATGGTTGTAAGTAAAGATAGAACAGCAGTATAAGAATCAACATTAATACTTGGAGTAATAGGTACGTTTAATACAATGTCGGAATTAAGGCTTACAGGAGACAATTCCGAGTCTGTTATCGAAATGACAGTAGCACCCAGATTTTTTGCATACTCCACTGTTTCTAAAGTGCTTCTCATATACCTAGGAAATATTAGTGCAATAAGGACATCTTCAGAACTTATTCTTGATAGTTGATGATAATACTGGTCATCTCCATTTAAGACTAGTTCGCTATTTCCTAGAATAATATTCAGCCATGATGAAAAGAAATGGGCTAGGCCATAGCTTAGGAGATTTCCGGTTATATAGATTCTTCGCGCCCCAGAAATTTTTTCTACGACTTGTTGCATCCTTTTCTCATCTAACACTCTTTTTAAATGTACTATGTTTTCCACATCTGCATCCAATAGCTCTTGAACGAATGATTGATTGCACATAGTAGACATTTCTTTATACTGGGTAATTACCCTTTGCTTTGATAAATCCTTTTGGATGATTTCTTGTACTTCTGCATAGCCTTTATATCCTATCTTCTGGGTCAGACGAATAACTGTGGATTCACTTACATCTACATGTTTTCCGATTTCAAAAGCAGGAGAAAAGGCAATTTTGTTAGGCTCTTCAAAAAAGAGTTTCGCTACCTTTTTTTGTCCAGTACTTAATTGATCATAGGATTCTTTGAGTTTTCGAAGTAGCTCCTGCATCAACATCCCCCTTTCACTACTACTATATGCAGGCAATGCGTTAGGATATGCTATAGATGCAGTAAATCCATCGATTAATTTCAAAATTTTTAGAATAATCGTTTTTTACTCCTAACTACTGCACTTACTTCCCTTTCCATTCACACATCGGGATTTATTTATTTTTATAATTTTCTGATAAATCACAGGGTATTTAATAGTTTTAAAGAATACATAATGTAAGCAAGGGAGGGAGGGAGGGGGGGGGGTTGATGTAATGTGCCTTTATCATTTCAGTGGTTGGTGACTGAGGATCCTGCAGCTCGGGCAGTTTGCTCGATGGTATAATTATGGAAAAGCTTGCTGTTCCATCAGCATTCATCAGAACAGAACCTTTCATTTCCACAAGTAAAGCAACTGCCGTTCCTCAGGGTATTCCTGACTATCCGTTTGTAACGAATTCACATCCGATAGCAGCAACAGAAAAAACGATTCTATCAGATTGGGTAGATAACATTGTTGATGATGTTGAGGCAATACTTTTAACCGGCGAGACAATAAAAAAAAAGTGTAGATTAATAAGAAAAGCGCAAGGCGCGCCCGTATTAAGGAACGTCGATTAAATCGTCTTTTTTCGCGATTTCGGGCATCAGATTGCCCTTTTGGTTACCGTTTTTTAATTTTTTCGCGATTTCGGGCATCAGATTGCTTTTTTGGTTACCGTTTTTTATTTTTTTCGAGATTTTGGGCATCAGATTGCTCTTTTGGTTACCGTTTTTTATTTTTTTCGAGATTTCGGGCATCAGATTGCTCTTTTGGTTACCGTTTTTTATTTTTTTCGCGATTTTGGGCATCAGATTGCCCTTTTGGTTACCGTTTTTTACTTTTTTCGCGATTTCGGGCATCAGATTGCTCTTTTGGTTACCGTTTTTTATTTTTTTCGAGATTTCGGGCATCAGATTGCTCTTTTGGTTACCGTTTTTTATTTTTTTCGCGATTTCGGGCATCAGATTGCCCTTTTGGTTACCGTTTTTTAATTTTTTCGCGATTTCGGGCATCAGATTGCTCTTTTGGTTACCGTTTTTTATTTTTTTCGCGATTTCGGGCATCAGATTGCTCTTTTGGTTACCGTTTTTTATTTTTTTCGAGATTTCAGGCATCAGATTGCTCTTTTGGTTACCGTTTTTTATTTTTTTCGCGATTTCGGGCATCAGATTGCTCTTTTGGTTACCGTTTTTTATTTTTTTCGCGATTTCGGGCATCAGATTGCTCTTTTGGTTACCGTTTTTTATTTTTTTCGAGATTTCGGGCATCAGATTACCCTTTTGGTTACCGTTTTTTAATTTTTTCGCGATTTCGGGCATCAGATTGCTCTTTTGGTTACCGTTTTTTATTTTTTTCGAGATTTCAGGCATCAGATTGCTCTTTTGGTTACCGTTTTTTATTTTTTTCGAGATTTTGGGCATCAGATTGCCCTTTTGGTTACCGTTTTTTATTTTTTTCGCGATTTCGGGCATCAGATTGCTCTTTTGGTTACCGTTTTTTATTTTTTTCGAGATTTTGGTCATCAGATTGCTCTTTTGGTTACCGTTTTTTACTTTTTTCGAGATTTCGGGCATCAGATTGCTCTTTTGGTTACCGTTTTTTATTTTTTTCGAGATTTCGGGCATCAGATTGCTCTTTTGGTTACCGTTTTTTACTTTTTTCGCGATTTCGGGCATCAGATTGCCCTTTTGGTTACGGTTTTTTATTTTTTTCGAGATTTCAGGCATCAGATTACTCTTTTGGTTACCGTTTTTTAATTTTTTCGCGATTTCAGGCATCAGATTGCTCTTTTGGTTACCGTTTTTTATTTTTTTCGAGATTTTGGGCATCAGATTGCTCTTTTGGTTACCGTTTTTTATTTTTTTCGGAGTTATATTTTTTTGATACCCGACTCTATTTAGAGATCACTGATAGCAAGGTATCTTATTCCAAGATTTTTGTTCTATTATGCTGTTTTAAAGTCTAAAAGGATCAACATATAAAGTCTGATAGTTGTTCTTTAATCTTCCGGACGGATTGGCTTATGACCTCAGATCCGATGGCGCCTGGAGCTGGACGTAGATAGACAGAGACACGAAGTTATACACAACCTTACAATTTTATGAAATCCTTAACAAATAAAAATGTACCTGATCCCCACTGTACTACTGGGGATCAAGTACTAATCGAACTAAGGATTAAACCTCGTTCTACATTTCAACTATTCTCATTATCCTTCCAACAATAAATCCTCAGGGTCCTCTAACAGAGCTTTAATTTTCGCTAAAAATTGTACTGCATCTTTTCCATCAACTATTCGGTGGTCGTAGGAAAGTGCGATATACATCATTGGTCTTACTGCAATGGTATCCTCTTTATCAATGACAACTGGACGCCTTTGGATCGTGTGCATCCCTAAGATGCCTACCTGTGGTGCATTTAGAATCGGTGTTGAATAAAGTGAGCCAAATATTCCACCATTTGTTATTGTAAATGTTCCACCCTGCAAATCACGTAAGCCAAGTGTGTTCGTTTTTGCTTTTTCGGACAATACTCCAATTTCCTTTTCAATCCCCGCAAAACTTAACCGGTCAGCACCGCGAACAACCGGTACGACTAATCCTTCTTCTGCGGAAACCGCAATCCCTATGTCATAAAATTTCTTAAGTAGGATTTCATCACCTTGGATTTCTGCATTCAATAGCGGAAACTCTTTCAGTGCTCCAATTACTGCTTTGGTGAAGAAAGACATGAAGCCTAGTTTTACACCGTGCTTTTTATAAAATGAATCTTTACGCCGGTTTCGCACATCCATAATTGCTGTCATATCAACTTCATTAAAGGTTGTCAGCATTGCTGCGTTATGTTGTGCCTCGACCAACCTTTTGGCAATTGTTTGTCGTCTTCTTGACATTTTAATTCTCTCGACCATGTCGTCCTTCTCGTCAGCTTTTTGTTGTGGCTGTTGTTTCCTCACTTCTGGCTGATTTTCCTTACTTGATAATGATTTCTTGTAGGCTTCTACACCATCTACCCGAACCCTGCCAAGTGTATCTTGATATGGAACGTCATTTAAATCGATTCCCAATTCTCTTGCTCTCTTTCTAGCTGCTGGTGATGCTATAGGTTTCCTTTGGTTCTCTTTTTCCTGTACCGTAACGGCGTTTGTTTCCTGTTTTTCTTCAGTAGCAGTAGTAGGCTTTTGTTGTTGCTCTACCTTTTCCTCCTGTTTGGAGGCTGTAGCTACCTCATTTGTATCACCGGTAACAGTTCCATTTTCATCAAGCGTTGCAATAGCTTGACCTACCTCCACATTGTCACCTGGTTGGAATAAAAACCCACTTATTACACCGCTATATTCACTGTTGACCTCTACGTTCACTTTATCTGTTTCAAGTTCGACGATTGCTTCGCCTTTTTCAATATAATCGCCTTCTTTTTTTAACCATTGTGCTATCGTTCCTTCAGTAAGTGATTCTGCAAGTTCTGGTACTTTAATTTCAATCATTGATTTTCCCCACCTTTACTTAACAATAACGCATCCTCTAAAATCCAAGCCTGCTCCTGTTTATGGATATGCGGCTCACCACTTGCAGGACTGGAACGTTTTATTCGACCAATATAACCAACAGATAAGTTTTTAGAAACAATTTCAGGAAGAATGGACTGAATGAAAGGCCATGCGCCCATATTTTTTGGTTCCTCTTGAACCCAAATGACCTCTTCTAAATTGCTAAATCGTTCGGTTAGTTCTCTTACTTCCTTCTTTGGGAATGGATAAAGCTGTTCAACTCTCGCAATGTGTACTAACCCTAGCTGCTCATTCGTTAATTCCTCTATTTTAGACGCTAAATCGATTGCAACTTTCCCACTACATAAGATTACCCGCTTTACTTTATCTACTTGCTCTCCAGTCCCTTTTTGTTCAACCAATGGTTTAAACGTTTCATTGGTGAGTTCTGAACTTGTAGAACCTGAGTGTGGGTGGCGAAGTAAACTCTTCGGTGTCATTATAATCAAGGGTCTAGCGTCTGCTTTGTCAGAAATCAGCGCCTGCCTTCGCAAAATATGAAAATATTGTGCAGCACTTGTGACATTAGCAACTATCCAATTGTTTTCTGCCGCAGATTGTAGGAAACGTTCCATTCGACCACTTGAATGTTCAGGACCTTGCCCTTCATGCCCATGTGGTAAAAGCATGACAAGACTTGACTTTTGCGCCCACTTGGACCTTCCAGCTGCGATAAATTGATCAATAATAACTTGTGCGACATTTACAAAATCACCAAATTGAGCTTCCCATATCACTAATGCTTCTGGAGAGTGCACACTATACCCATATTCAAACCCAAGTACAGCTACTTCTGATAATGGGCTATTATAAATGGCAAAAGAAGCTTTTGCCTCTGGAATGTTGTGCAATGGAACAAACCTTTCATTTGTATTGAAATCATGCAAGACAAGATGGCGATGTGCGAACGTTCCACGTTCACTATCCTGACCCGTTAGACGAATTGGTATTCCATCAGATAAAATTGTAGCAAAAGCAAGCGTTTCTGCTAGTGCCCAATCCACCTTATTTCCTTGGTCTAATGCGGTTTCTCTTTTCTTTAAAATTCGCTCAAGCTTAGGGTAGACATTAAATGACTCAGGCCATTTTAAAAGATTTGCATTAATCGTTTTTAAAAGCTTTTCTGATACGGATGTATCAAGTTCTGGATATATTTCTTCAACTGGCTTTGGAATTGCTAGTTTATTTGCCGTATTTGCATCACTAGCAAGCAAGTGATCAAAAATCGTTTGTAGATTTTTGAATGGTATCTCTTCTTTTTCTTTTGCTTCTTTTTCTGTTAGGATCTTGCTTACAATCAACTCATTTGCATATTTTTCAGCAATCCGTGGGTGCTTATCAATCAGTTGATATAAAAAGGGTTGTGTTACCTGTGGGTCATCCATTTCATTGTGACCAAACCGTCTATAGCCTATCAAATCAATTAAGATATCTTTTTTAAACCTCTTACGGTATTTATATGCAAAAATGATGACTGCTAGGCAGCTTTCTGGATCATCCGCATTGACATGAATAATAGGGATTTCATACCCTTTTGCAACGTCACTTGCATATTTTGTTGATCGGGAATCAACGTTGTTCGTTGTAAAACCTAGTAAGTTATTAGCAATAATGTGAACAGTTCCACCAGTTTCATACCCCTTTAGCTGGCTCAAATTCAACGTTTCAGCTACCACTCCTTCACCCGGGAAGGCAGCATCACCGTGAATTAACACACTAAATGACGTTTGCTTGTTTTGAGTAGGAAATCCAGCTGTTTTCCTGTCCTCCTGTGAAGCACGTGTGATGCCTTGCACAACTGGATCGACAAATTCCAAATGACTTGGGTTATTAGCTAGGTTAACTCGAATCGTGTGTTCTTTTTCACCTTTTATTGTGCGATCTGCCCCTAAGTGATATTTGACATCACCTGACCACCCGTAATTAATCCCGCGTGATCCTTCAGATGGCACAAGCTCCTTATTCGGTGAATGATGAAATTCTGAAAAAATAAGTTCGTAAGGCTTCTCAAGAACGTGTGCTAGCACATTCAACCGCCCACGATGTGCCATTCCAATCATCATATTTTCGACTCCATCTTCAATCCCAGCTTGAATCATCTTATCAAGGATTGGAACTAACATATCAATTCCTTCAATTGAAAACCTTTTTTGGCCAACAAAAGTTTTGTGTAAAAATTTTTCAAAGCTATCAACTTGAAGTAATCTATCTAACAACTCAATTCTCTCACTATTAGAAAGCTTTGCATCAATATTGCCAAGTTCAACGTATTGATCCAACCATTGCTTTTCTTCCTCTATATGAATATGCCCAAATTCATAAGCAATGGACTGAGTATATACACGCTTTAGATGTTGATAAGCTTCCCAGCCATTTTGGATAGTCGCTGGTGCGTCCTCCCAGATCAACTTAGCCGGAATTTCAAGTAAATCTTCTGTTGTAAGGTTATATGTTCCTAGGTCTAAAAAACTCTGATAATCTCCAGTTGAACCATCCTGTAATGGATATATATCGGCAGCCAAATGTCCGCAGATACGTATATTTTGTAAAAGCTTTATCGCTGAAATGATTTTTTTTACATTTGTCTGCGGTAGAGCTTCTGTAGATGGTCGCTCCGTAGGTTCATTCACCGGTGGCGGACCTAATTCATCAAATAAAGATTTTATAGATGGATCAACAGAATCAGGATTTTCCATATACTTCTCATATACATCATAAATATAGCCAATATTCGGACCATAAAACTCTTCCCATATTTTTTTACGTTCGTGATTATTCATGTTTCCATGCCCCCAAAATATAAGTGTAGGTGTAAATATCCCCACACTAGTCGGTTTCTATGTTCGATTAGTAATTATTATTACATTCAATGACCATTCTGAATGTGAGGTAATGTGTGTATGTAACTTTGGTTTAATAGAAATTATTTTTTATTATTATACCCTTGATTATTTGGTTTCTAACACTACCTTCAATATTTATAGAAAGTAATTAAGAAAAGCGCAGGGCGCCCGCTTATCGGCGACAAGCATAAGACGGTTCCTTTAAGAAGGTGGTTTTTCCTTCTTAAAGGAAATGGCTTATACCATAGAGTCGATGGCGCCCGGAGCTAGACATTAAAACTAGGTACAAACTTTTATACTTTCTTACCTTTTAAGAAAAGCGCAGGGCGCCCGCTTATCGGCGACAAGCATAAGACAAGCCTGCTGGAAGGTTGTTCTTTACCTTCCGGACGGATTGGCTTATACCATAGAGTCGATGGCGCCCGGAGCTAGACATTAAAACTAGGTACAAACTTTTATACTTTCTTATCTTTTAAAAAAGAATGAAGTACATTATCGATTCTCTCGGGCAATATGCACTCCATTTATGGTAATCTAATCATAAGAAATAATTAGTAATATAGCCTTGATGCAAATCAAGTTTTAATAAAAAATGATCTCTTAAGATGATAAAATTATTATTGTGTTTTACTATCAGAGAAAAATTGGAAGGTGAAAAAATGCCCTGTGAACAAAGTTGTGACCAAGATACATCTTTTATTAGTCTTATACCAATTTTTCAGGGATTGAAATCTGAAGAAGTTCAAACTTTACAGAAAGTGTTCAACAAACTCGTTTTTCGTAAAGGAGACTTTATCTTTAGAGAAGGTGATCCATCAGAAACGCTTTATATTGTCTATAAAGGCTTAATCAAAATTACGAAGGTTTCAGAGGATGGCAAAGAACAAATTGTCCGTTTATTGTTTCCTGGTGATTTTTTTGGACAATCAGCCTTATTACAAACTGAAAATCATTACGCAAATGCAGAAGCAATTGATTCCACAGAAGTTTATACAATAAATAAAGGTGATTTTTTGAAAACATTGGAACGAAATCCTGATATGTCATTTCGCTACATACTGGCATTAAACGAGCGATTACATCAAGCTGATGAGTGGATGAGTATATTAAGTTTAATGGAGGTTGAACGTCGTCTAGCTTCTGTACTGCTTCTTTTTAGTGATAAAGCGAAAAGTGGGAATTTTAAGCTTCCTATTTCAAAAAAGCTGCTTGCTTCCTTAATCGGAACGACGCCTGAAACGATTAGTCGTAAATTAGTTACCTTAGTAGCAGGGAAGATTATCTCCATGAAGGGACAAAGAGATGTTCAAATATTAGACCTAGATGCTCTGAAGCGACTAGCGAAACCATAATTTTAGGGCCTGCCCCTCGGTATGTTAACACCGACGGTCAGGCCCCGATTAGTTATTTAATTGTTAGCTTCATAGAAATCAAACTTTGAATAGCTTCGAGGAAAAGATCGATTTCTTCCTCACTATTATATGGAGCCAGACCTGCCCGAATCCAACCACCGGTTTTATTAACCCCTAATTTATCCCCTAAGGTACTGGCGTAGAAATGGCCATCTGCAATAAAAATCGCATGCTCATTAGCCAACCATTTACATACTTCACTTGGCGCAAAGCCGTCAATGACAAATGCAATTGTCGGTGTTTTTGGTGTAGCTTCACCTGATTGAAAAAGTGTTACTTCAGGAATGGCAGCTAATCCCTTTCGTAATTTTCTTGCCAATTTATTTTCATACTCTTCTATTCTTTCATACCCATTTACTAGCTTTTCTCTTCTTGTCGAACCACTCCCCAGACTTGCGATAAAACCAATGGCGGCTGGAATTGCAGCTATTGCTTCATGGTTTTGTGTTCCTGTTTCTAGTTTATCTGGAATGTATGTAGGTGCAGGATTTAATTTGTATACTGGGAGCTTTTCAAATAAATTTTTCTTAATGATCGCAATCCCAACATGTGGTCCAAAAAATTTATAAGCTGAGCATAAAAGGATATCGGCACCTATTTCATCTCGGTTTATTTTAAAGTGGGGAACAGCGTGTACGGCATCAACCACAACAATCGCTCCAACTTCCTGTGCGCGTTCTGTTATTTTTTCGATATCGGTAATTGTACCAACTGCGTTTGATGCCAAAGTAACTGCGACTAGCTTCGTGTTATCGGTAATTATTTTGTCTAGATTTGAAAGGTCAAGTGTTAAACTGGCAGTATCAACGGGAATAAACCGTACATCCAAATCCTTGTCGGTTGCCGCTGTCACCCAACTATCAACATTGGCACGATGGTCCATTTCAGTCACTACAATGTTATCATCTATTGACCATAAGGAACTTAGTGAGCGTGCAATTGAAAATGCTAGTGACGTCGAGTTTTGTCCAAATGCAACCTCATCTGGATCTGCGCCCACTAGATCCGCAATTGCTTCACGGGCATTTGCAATATGTTCTTCTGTTTCAACACTTGATGGGAACTGCCCATGTAAGTTAGCTCCACCTTTTTCCATATATCCCGACATTGCAGCAATAACCGATTGCACAACTTGTGAACCACCAGGTCCATCTAGGTAAATTGCCTTCTTACCTTTATATTCACGGTTTAATGCTGGAAATTGACTTCTTACTTCTTCAATTGGATATTGCGCTGACATGTGTATTCCCCCTTAATTATGGATATAGTTCAGTAATTCTTGCTTTCTTACCTTTAAATAAATATATCATATATTCATAAAAGTCTAAATAATCTTTCCCTTTCTTTGGCACTTTACTACTTTTTTAAATTCTAAAAAAGGAATATTACGAATTTTGTAGAAATATTACTAGGTATTAGAGGTAACCAATAAGAAGGGAGAATAAAAAATGAGAGCAGTCATTAGTTTTTTTAATCGACTCATGCAACGTTATTTGCCAGACCCATTTTTATTTGTTGTCATTTTGACATTTGTTGTGCTTGGATTAGGTCTTATTTTCACAGATAGTACTGTAATGAACATGGTGCAGTATTGGGGTGATGGATTTTGGAGTTTATTGGCTTTTTCCATGCAAATGGTACTTGTATTAGTTACTGGATTTGTTTTAGCGAGTAGTCCAGTATTCAAAAAAGGATTGGGTGCATTAGCAAGTACTGCAAAAACACCTGGTCAAGCGATTATTATTGTAACAATTGTTTCAGTTATTGCTAGTTGGATAAACTGGGGCTTTGGTCTAGTTATTGGAGCTTTATTCGCTAAGGAATTAGCTAAACAGGTTAAGAATGTAGATTATCGCCTCCTGATTGCAAGCGCTTACAGCGGTTTCATTGTCTGGCATGGCGGATTTTCAGGTTCGATACCACTGACAATTGCAACAGAAGGTCATTTTTCTCAAGATCTAATAGGGATCATACCAACTAGTCAGACGATTTTTGCAACATTTAACGTTATAATCGTATTGGCACTTTTTCTTATTCTTCCAGTTCTAAACCGTTTAATGATGCCTAAAAGGGAAGAAACGGTAACAGTCGACAAATCAATATTAGATGATGGACCAAACCTACAGGCTGCTACGATTGAAAAAGGGTCTGTGACTCCTGCAGATCGACTTGAAAATAGTTTTATTGTTTCTCTAGTAACCGGCTTACTTGGTTTAGCATTTTTAGTTTATTATTTTGCTAATAGTGGTTTTTCATTAAACTTAAACATTGTTAACTTTTTATTCTTATTCCTAGGAATCCTGTTCCATGGCACTCCAAAGAGATTCCTA
Source organism: Cytobacillus sp. S13-E01 (assembly GCF_029193815.1). Classification (GTDB taxonomy): domain Bacteria; phylum Bacillota; class Bacilli; order Bacillales; family Bacillaceae_L; genus Bacillus_BV. The sequence continues at coordinate 117,767 of NZ_JARFVC010000006.1, read as the reverse complement.
GACTCTGTCATGCAAGCAGTTAAAGGGGCTAGTGGAATTATCGTACAATTCCCTTTTTATGCAGGGATTATGGGGATGATGACCGCATCTGGGCTTGCGGCTGTTATGTCAGAAGCATTTGTTGGTATCTCAAATGAATTTACCTTCCCATTTTTCGCATTTATTAGTGCAGGGATTGTTAACTTTTTCGTCCCTTCAGGTGGAGGGCAATGGGCTGTTCAAGCACCTATCATGTTAGAGGCCGCAAAGGCACTTGATGTTTCAATCGCTAAAACAGCTATGGCAGTTGCTTGGGGGGATGCTTGGACGAACTTAATTCAACCTTTCTGGGCATTACCGGCACTAGCGATTGCAGGACTTAAGGCAAAAGACATTATGGGATTCTGTACAATTGTGTTATTCGTAAGTGGTATCGTTATTTCTCTTGGACTACTTTTCTTCTAAACGAAAAATATAAGAGCCTGGTTCAGGGTACATCATCTTGGGTCAGGCTCTTTTGCCTTTAAAATAGGAAGTTCTGATAGTTGTTAAAACTTTTATCGGGAATATACCTTTGTCCTAAAGATTAAAAGAATAAGGAACTGAATGGCTCAGTCCTCATTTATTATGTCTTCTATAGTAATTTCTTGGCAAGTTCCATATAATGCTCAAATAATAAAGAATGTTCATCATAAATAGCTGGCGTGTCATTAGATGATGGTGGCTCAATAGGTAGCTTTGCTAACACTTCAGAGTTTAACGCCTCTGCTAGTTTGTCTCCTCCACCTTCACCAAATATTGAATATTTTTCAGTCGAGTTTGGTGGTGTAAAGTATGACATATTTTCAACTACACCTAATACTTCATGATTTGATTTAATAGCCATTGTTCCAGCACGTTCGGCAACAAAGGTCGCAGCTGGATGTGGGGTTGTAACAATGATCTCCTTACTTTGAGGAATCATTTGGTGCATATCTAGTGCCACATCACCAGTACCTGGTGGTAAATCAAGGATGACATAATCTAACTCGCCCCAGATTACATCTTTTGTGAAATGTTCGACCATTTTTCCAAGCATAGGTCCTCTCCACACAACAGGATCATTACCACCTAACAAAAACCCCATCGACATAACTTTTACCCCATGAGATTCTACAGGAATTATTTTCCCATTAAATGTTTTCGGTTTATATGAAATGTTCAATAGTTTTGGAATACTAAAACCATAAATATCTAAATCTATAAGCGCAACACTTTTCCCTAATCTTGCAAGAGAAAGTGCTAGATTTACTGAAACAGTCGATTTACCAACTCCACCCTTACCACTTGTTATAGCAATTACTTGTCCTGATAACATTTTTCTAAACACTCCTTTCACACTATAGTTGAATTATAAACGAATACTCTCAACATTTTTGTGATACTTATCACATAGGTTAATTCACTCTGCTTGGGGTGATGTACATCACAGAAAATGATTACATCCTATATTTTAATATAGTTATGAGGTGAGATACTATCATGGAAAAAGACTGGTCCATTGATTTAGAACATGGAGAATATAAGGAAAATGTTGCATTAATTCTCGAGGATGCTATTTCTGCAGTCAAACAAACAGGCAGTGGGTATTTTGTTAATTTAGTGACACCGAGCAAGTTCGGAAAGCCTGAAGAATACCTTACTTCACTATTGCAACAAGAATTTGGAGAGACAATTGCGCTAAAATATATTAACGAATGTGGTTGTGGCGGCTATGTTCTGAGAGTGTGGAAGATATGTTGACTATCCTAAAACATTTAAGACAGTTTAAGAACCGACAAGTTGTTATAAATTTTTATGATGATGAAGAGTTAATCAAAAGAGATGGCTTCTATTTTGGTGAGATTGATAGTAAGGGGAGCAATCTAGTATTCAAAAATGATTCTAATCTTTTGTGTAGCTTGGACCTCAGTAAATATTTTCATTTTAAAATATCAAGGGATTTTAAAGACTATTTTGTCTTATCCCGAGGGAAACGATGGGTTGAGTTGTATTTCCCATAATGAATGCAATTTGGACTTTGGAAAAGATATAATTTACAAAGGAAGGAAACTATTTATAGTGACCTCTCAAAAAGGAGGCTTTTTATGCCCTATTACATTTGGATACTTGCTAATATAGCTTTTGTAGTCATGACAGGACTGTTTATTTGGCTATTCCAAACACAAGCCTCTAGTATTGTAACTTTTGGTCAATTGTTAGCACAAATTAGTATCATCTTGTTTCTGATTAATGTTAATATGTATTTTATTTTTTTTGTGATACGGAAAACACGTGTTCGAAAAGTAAAACTTATGTTAGCGAAACTTTCTCGAAAAATGATGAAAGCCCATATTCCACTTGCTTTAATTGGATCTTTTTTCATTCTCATCCATGGAGTGGTAATGCTTATCAATGTTGGAGAACGAATTGGTTTTGGCCACGGGAAACTAGTGAGTGGGTACCTTGCCCTCTTATTACTAGCTGTTACACTTTACGCAGGAAACTTACGGCACAAAAAGGCTTCTGGATTTCGGAAAAAGTTTCACCGTATCATGGCGTTTTCTTTTACAATTATTTTTACGATCCATATATTTTTCCCTTTGTAAGAGTAGATGTTTTCTATTTTAAAGGGTTTTTTCTTCTTTGATCGAAATACTAAATAATACTTAAAAAGAAGGAGTGCTTATTGTTGTTACATAAATTAGATCTAGAATCCCAAAACCTTCACGGTTCCTTCAAAAAAGACTATAAACCTATATTGACAGTCGAGTCTGGTGATTCCATTCAATTAAAAACACCTGATATTCAGTGGGGATATTCCATAGCAAAAAATGAGGAAAGAGTGGTTTTTGAATCACGTGAGAAAGAGGATAAGCTTGGTCACCCAATGATTGGACCAATTGCTGTGAACAACGCCAAAGCTGGAATGGTCTTAGAAGTAAGATTAAATGAAATTGTACCTGGGTGGTATGGACGAAATTGGGCCGGTGGCATTAAAAACTGGCAAAACGAGAAACTTGGCATTTCAAATACCGAGAGGCTTCAAGTCGACTGGGACCTTAATTCCACGACCATGACAGGTAGCTGTCAAATAGGTAAAAATAAGTTTCATGTTGGACTCTCTCCTTTTATGGGATTAATGGGCGTAGCTCCAAAAGAGCCTGGTACACATCCTACACCCCCACCTCGGTATTGTGGTGGGAACATAGACTGTAAAGAGTTAGTAAGAGGAAGTAGTTTATTTTTACCTATTTCTGTAGATGGTGCATTATTCTCGATTGGGGACGGTCATGCCTTACAAGGAGACGGTGAAAGCTCAGGTACAGCAATTGAGTGTCCAATGGACCAAGTTGATTTCACGTTAATTGTTCATGATGATATAGAGTTGAATATGCCAAGAGCTAATACTCCGGCGGGATGGGTCACATTTGGGTTTAGTGAAGACTTAAATGAAGCAACAGCAATAGCACTTGATGAAATGGTTCAACTTATCCAACAGTTTTTTGACATTAATAAAGTCGAAGCAACGGCGTTAGCAAGTGTAGCAGTTGATCTTAGAATAACTCAAGTAGTTAATGGTGTTAAAGGAGTACATGCCATATTACCACATGGTACGATTCGATAAACACTTAAGCCCCCATGGATCTTCATGCGGGGTTAAATTTTTTTACAATGTTTTCCAGTTCGTTACGGGTATTACCTTCAGTTCTCGTTTTTTTCATACAATAGGTCTATTTTTTCATCAAGCTTCTCAATAAGGATTAACTCTTTCTTCCTATCCACTTTAAGGTAATGATGTGAATCTCCTGGCTTTTTATCTTTTTCATCTGCTAAATGCACTACCTTTTGCAGGTTATTTAAGGTATAGTCACCATTTGGAAGGACAGAATCAGTATGAAATAAGATAGCATGAGCAATTTCTTTTGCTGCTTGTTTATCTTCTCCTAGTCGAACAAGGAGCTTATGTGCTCGTTCGGCGCCTTTTATTGGGTGTATATCATAATCCCGATAAAGTTGATAGTCCCATTCACCATCTCTATACCATTTATAATGACCAATATCATGTAAAAATCCTGCTTTTGCTGCCCAATCAGGATTCACATTATGTTCTTTTGCAAGATGAAAGGCATGATAAGCCACTGATATAGCATGTGCCATGCCAGAACGTCTAACATATTTTTGTGTAATCTGGTGTTTATATATATCTAGTAATCGAACATGTCTCATCATGTGCCTCCTTAACAGTAAATTATCGATATAATATCATCTATGTAGAAATAAAGCAAATAAAAGTTAGTCCCTTGAAATTAGATCTCTAGGATGTTTTTATTAGTGTTTTTTGTCTGTTAAGCTTACTCTTGGCCATTTGGCTAACGATGAACAAGAAAAGCGCAGGGCACCCGCCTATCCGCGCGTCGATTAAAACCCGCCACGTCCTGTGGCATTGTCGACACTTGCACATCGTGTGCTTCGGAGACTCCGCCGAAAGAAGCGTTCTTTGCTTCTGTAGGAGGAGTTGAAGTTTCTCCTCGTTTCTAGGCGCTGGGGCTAGACAGACTTATGACCTCAGGTCCGATGGCGCCCGGAGCTAGACACTAAAATTAGGTACAAACTTTTATACTTTTGTATCTTTTAAAAAAGTCATCACCAGATTCAACCGATGATGACATTGTTTATCTAGAGCAATGGTTTAGAAAGTTTTGGTATGCAAAACCCTTCACTTCTTCTTCAGAATAATACTTTAATAGTTCATTTATTAAGTTTTGATATTTAGATGCGTCTTCTAACCCTTTAATGTGAGTAGCTATTCCATCAAAATCCGACCCAAAACCAACACAATGAACACCGCCTAAACCGCAAAAGTGATCTATATGACTAATTAAATGAGAAATTGTTGCTTTCCCATCTTCTTTAACAAATGGTGGACAATAGACGACGTGAATCATTCCACCTTTTGCAAACATTGCTTTTGCCTGCTCATCATACAGATTCCTTGGGTGATTGCATAGTGCTCTAGCATTCGAATGACTAGCAATCGGATAGTCAGCAAGTTCCATAACGTCCCAAAAACCTTTTTCACTTAAGTGAGAAACATCTGTAAGTACACGATGCTTATTATTGAAACGAACAATCTCTTTTCCAAACAGAGTTAAACCAGCACCACGTGGTTCTCCTACACCATCTGCTGCTAAATTGGCATTGTTCCATGTTAATCCAACTGAACGAACACCTAAATGATATAAAAGACTTAACTTATCTAAGTCATTTCCGATAGCATCTACACCTTCGAGTGTCAGCATCGCACCGATTTCTCCTGGTTTTAAAGTGGTAAAATCCCCCCACTCCTTAATCTGCTTCATTTCGGAATTCTTTGCTAAAACCTCGTTATAAAAGTAATTGATTTGGTCAAGTGCTGCTTGAAACTTTTCATCTGCTCTCATATCAGGTCTGATAAAAATCGCAAAGCATTGAACGATAACCTCGCCTTTTTGTAGGCGTGATTTATTAGTCTCTAATTCGGTATCATCACTATAGTTAAGCTGTCCCATTGAATCCGAAATCTTCATCAATGCGTCACAGTGTAAATCGATAATCTTCATTAAGGTTCCCTCCTAGTTAACAGCTTTTAAAAATTTATGAAATATACCCATTAACAACTAATGGCTTTAGGATGTCATAGAACCCCTAAAACGAACGTATGCTTAGTACTTTCTATCGCTTCAATAATTACATCCGATGCTCTGCTCCTGATACAATAAGGGGTTCGTTTCATCAAGGCAAACATTTCTTTCCCTACATTAGAAGTTTACTTACTTAGCATATAATATTTTTCTGAATATTCCAACCTTAAAACTAGAGGCGGAGTTGCCCTTATGCGTTTTAGAGTTTATGGATATAAATTATGAAACTACAAAAAGGCTACTTTAAAAAAAGTAACCTTTTCAAACTAAAAGAAATTCGGGCCATACCCTGGAAATGTTCCTACACCTGGATATCCTATGCCACCAACCGGTCCATATCCATAACCAGCACCTGGAAAACCTCCTCCGTAACCGGCACCAACTCCTGGATAGCCAACTCCAAAACCAGGACCGACTCCCGGATAACCATATCCACCATAATCAGGCCCATCTAGCAGTTCCCCACCTAAATATCCTATACCAGCTCCAAGTAGTCCAGCAGTTAAAGGACCAAATCCACCAAAACCGGCGCCAATTCGTCTTGGCTGTACTAGTCTATTTCTTGTTAAACCGTACCCGTATCTATACATTTAATGTTCACCCTCCATAGGTATTTGTTTAGTTTGTCACTACATCCTATGGAATATAGCTCGACCTAGACTGGGCAAAACACCTCATTTCTGGATATTAGTGAAACAGCCTAAATAATTAAAATCGCCTAGTTCTTCTACTAAGATAAGTACTTGTTTCGATGGCGCATAGAGCTAGATGTAGATAGAAAGAGACACGAACTTATACACAACCTTACAATTTTATAAATTCCTAAACAACAAAAAAAGGTCGGCACTGTAAATGTGCCAACCTCTTCTTATACAATGTGATTAGAGAGTACGCTTTGAAATTCTAACACTTAAGCATAAGATAGCGTATTCAACAACCGTCTTAACCTTAAATTAACTCTTCGTAGTAAGAGGCTTGCTCTGACAATTGTAAAGTGTAATTTAGGAAACAAGTGAAATAGAATAGCCAAAGTATATCCCTCCACATTGGAAATTAGTGTTAGACACTAACACTAATTTTATTTTTCCCTTTTATCACAAAAAATATTACAAAAACACCATTTATGTTCTCACAACTACTAATTAGCATCAACGTTTTTTGCAACTACCTGCTACCCTTGACTAGTTACTTTTCGTACTACCATCATGCTTGTTTCAGCTTTTAAATATTTGACAATACTTGCAACTACAATTAATTCCGCTAATAACCCGACCGATTGTGCTAAAGCTCCAATTGAGCCATTCCAACCTGCATTAAATTTAACACCGAGAACTAGGATGATAACGGTAATTATCAGGTTTGTAGACTGTGAAACAATCGTAACTTTGGTTTGTCTTTGTAGCATTAACAAGCCATTAAAAAAGTCGACAAATGGGAATACTAAGGCCATGATCATAAAGATTTGTAATGTTTGCAAGCTCTCATCTAATAATTGACCCTTTACCCCCATGAAATGCTCCATAACAAATGGTCCGATTGCTGTGTAACTAAAGAGAGCGATCAACAAAACTGGGATAAAACCTACAATTAGAGTAAATCTTTTTACTTTCGCCTCATGATATTTATAAAAATTAATAACAATTTGATGGGTGTATGAAAAAAAGCTCAAAAATAAATAGGTAATACTTAATGCAATTGTATAACTCGCAATTGCTAAGGTAATATCTTCCGTTTTACCCAAAAACACATTTATTACAGGTCCAATAAGAACCGTAATAATTGAAGATAACATCAGTGGGCTATAAAACTTAAATATCTGCGACTTCGATCGGATTTTCTCTGTTTTTATTTCTGGCATTTTCCGCACTAGCGAACGAGCTTCAATCATACTTATCGTACATTCTATCATCATACCTGCAAGGAAAATATATGCACCCGTTTTACCAGAAATGGTACCAGCTTGGATAAAATAGAACGATAATAGATACATTGCTGTTAGTCGGATAAGCATTCCTATCGTCAGCCATTTTGTCTGTCGGTTATAAATGATGATTCCCTGCGTTAAACAACGTAACCCTGAAAAAACTGTTACATAGATTAATACTTGATAAATTGCTTTAATTTGTTCAACCATCTCACTGTCTTTTACTCCAAATATCATAGCGAAAATAAAGTTCCCAATTGGAGTATAGGCAATAGCAAATGATACTACTAGTAAACTACCGATTACATAATAGGTAAAGTGAGTCATTATTTTATAGGACGTTTTATCTCTTACTAGGGTTGAACATGTTTGACGAAGTATGACAGCAAGGCGCTCAGTGATTGTAAACAGACTCATCGCAATTGCATAGGTTGCAATGATTTGTTCGGCATTGGCTGCCCTTGCTAATGTACTATTTATAATGATATGTGATAATGTAACAAGACTCGCAGATAACCCTAATGGAATGAAAAATAACAATAATGTTTTGGTCGTGAGTGTCTCTTCTTTCAAACCAGTCATACTTATCCAGCACCTTTTTTGTTCTCAGGAAAAATGAGATTTTAATGATAAAACTTCGAATGTCGAAATAATTACTCTTTATTTTAAATAAACGAAGACATTTTAACAAGAAGAATTTGCTGTTTAATCTACAAAACTATATTGTGTGATAAAATCAAGTAGAATTTCTGTTTCTAATGAGGAGCGAAAACGATGTGGACTAACTATTTCAAAAATCTTTATTTTACATATAAAAACAATGAAACTAGCTTTGTTGGTTTAGGTGATAGCACCGAACTATTAAAAAAGATAAAAGATGATAGTATTGATTTGATATTTGCAGATCCTCCATACAATATTGGGAAGGATTTTGGAAATAACGTTGATAAATGGGATGACACAAAAAAGTACATTGAATGGTGCAAACTCTGGATTGATGAGTGTTTTCGCATATTAAAACCAACTGGTACCTTTTATTTTATGACAGCCACACAATACATCGCCTATTTAGATGTTTATGTTTCCCAAAAGTACAATGTATTGGCCAGAATCATTTGGTCCTATGATAGCTCAGGTGTGCAATCAAAAAAAATGTTTGGTTCACTCTATGAGCCAATAATTATGGCTAATAAATGTGCTAAAAGCTCCTATATCTTCAACTACAAGGACATCATGGTAGAAGCAAAAACTGGTTCTAAGCGGAAATTAATTGATTATTGGAAAACTCCTCCACAGCCCTATAATACAGAAAAAGTGCCCGGCAATGTATGGGATTTTTCAAGGGTCCGATTCAAAATGGATGAATACGAAAACCACCCAACCCAAAAGCCCGAAGCATTACTAGAGCGTGTGATTAAAGCTTCAAGTAATGAAGGGGATATCGTCTTAGATCCATTTTCAGGTTCATTCACCACATCAGCTGTTGCCGTAAACTTAAATAGAAAAGCGATTGGCTTTGATTTAAATGAGGATTTCTTTAAAATTGGACTACGACGAACTGGTATAGCTAACCATTTCAATGGGGATGCCTTAGGGAAGGATAAAAGTAGGAAAACAAAAAATAAGTCTAAAAAAAATCATTAAGGGAGCTTAGGTTTACTTGCTCCCTCAATCAAATTGGATCTACTTTATAAACCATACCTTTTCAATTTTATAGTCATTCACTTCAAAGCAATAGCCAGAGCTTCATTACCATCAGAACGTCCCGTTGGTACAAGTAAAATTATCCTTGAAGGTAAAGAAGCATTTTGAGAACGATATAAAAACTTGTTTGAAGCAAATCAAGTACATCTAAGGAGGCTTTTTAAATGAAGCTACAATTTGATCATATTGTTCACTTAACAAAAAATCCTGAAAAAGCAATGCTTACTTTTAATCAACTTGGTTTCAATGCTATTCAAGGTGGAAACCACCCCAACTGGGGCACTCACAATCGTCTTTGTTATTTTGAAGGTTTACGATATATAGAATGGATTGGCATGAAAGATAGGAAGGTTGCAGAAGTTTCTGATAATGTATTAATTCAACAAATCGTTGCAGACTCACGGCATGGCGAGGGCTTTTCACAACTAGCATTCCGAACAAATGAAATAGACAAACTAGCACTACACTTTAAAGAAAAGGGACTTCTTGTTATTGGCCCTGTTGCAGGAAGCAGAAAACGTGAAGATGGCTCTGTTTTGAAATGGTCAATGCTATTTATACATGAAGAAAATACGAATGATTTACGTTATCCTTTCTTCATCGAGTGGGGGCAGCCAGATGATTTCCGTTTAAAAGAAATGGATGCATTAATCCAACATAAGGCTAGTTCGCTGCAGCAGTTCACCTCCATTCATTTCATGGTTAAGGACCAACAAACTGCAGTTGAAAAATTCCGGACTTTATTTGGCACCGATGAGGGTCTTGTAAAAGGAGGATCTGATTATACCTATGGTGACTATTTAGGAATGTCAATTGGAGGAATTGCTCTAAAATTTTTTAAAGCAACATCTAACAATTTAGTCCACGATATCCGTTCAGAAAGACCATTTCTTTGCGAAATAACCTCTACATCTTATGAAAAAACTATTAACATTAGTGGTGGGCTGTATACGTTCACTAAAATAATAACTGACCTTTAATTTATAACCAGAAAATCTTTGGCAAAAATACAACACTAAGATTAAATTTTTCGGGAAAAACACAGGGCGCCTGCCTTAGGAACGTTGACTAAAACCCGCCACGTCCTGATGCGAACATTGACAGCACAGCCATCCTGTGCAAATCAAACATGGAAGCTGGTTTTTCCTTCTTATAGGGGATGGATAATGGCTTATGACCTCAAGCTGTAACCATGATTAGCTAATATGATGCTCATACTTCATTGTAAATAAAGGCTGATTTTCCTTCCATTCTGCATATAAAACATCTTTAAATTTCGTTATGCCTTGCTGCGCTAATTCATTTTTCAACCATAGTTCATCAACACCAGCTTCTTTTAAATTATCTTTAACGACCTCGCCATCAAGAATTAAGATGATTGGTATCTCTACGGGCTTAAGGGGTAGATTAAGATCACTGTTTTTAGGAGTATCATATTTTGCTTTAGGAAGGACACTTACAATCCCATTGGTTTCTAAAATAGCATACTCTACCTCTTGAATAGAGAAGTAACCTTGTTGTCTTATGAGACTTAATAATTGGTTAATATCCAATTTACTTTTCTTTAGGGCTCCATATTTAATGAGCCCCTTTTGTACTACAATATTAGGCTCACCTTCTAAAAGTTTTCTTGATCGATTAGATTTTTGCGTAATTATTTCTACTATATAAATGAGTAATCCCCAAACCAATGTAGCAAACACTATTTCTTGAATTTTCACTTCATGGTCATATACAGCATTTCCTACTAATTCACCCAAAATTAATGCCGAGATAAAATCAAACGGTGTAATCTGTGAGAATTGCGTTTTCCCTAACAATTTCGTAATGATAAACAAGAGTCCTAACCCTGCAATTAACTCCGTTGCGATTGTTAAATAATTATTCATACTGCTCTTAGCCACCTACTTTATTAATCTCCCCCCATTATTGCCGAAAGAAGTATACATATATACTTCTTTACCTTCTATTTTAAAAATGCTCCTCGAAGTTATCAATCGTCTGGCAAAAATGGAATCATGACAAATGCTTTATAAGTTGTTATTACATGCACTTTTAAAAGATTGAATAACAAACGAATTTATATAGAAGTAAAAAGCAATTCCTGGGAATTTTGCTTCACTGAACGTTTTTAGGAAGCTAGGATTTAAAGAAGAATACTACTTACGTAAGCATTTATGACATGTTGTTTGACCTACTTTTTTAAAAGAATTGGTAAAATGTATGTATTCCCGTTTATTTCCATAATATTTTTTGAAAAATATAGAGGATTTTATCATATTTAATCGAATAGTTTTGTCATAAAAGGATTATTGTTTCAAAACTTGGAAGTGGTGATTATGATTGAATAGAGTTACACAAGATCTAAATAATGAGTTATTAGTAGAATTCCTTGAAGATAAACAAACAGTGTTTTTAGAAGATTGGTATAAGAACATTATCATAGCCGATTTAGACACAAATAAAGAAAAAATCATAGAAAACGGTTTACGTATGTACACACTAACAAAGTTCGTCATTAAAGATTCTTTTTCAAAAGATGATCTTAAAGAATTTGCATATTCAGTCGCAAAAGAGCGCCTTGATTCCAATACCAATATTGGTGATTTCGTCTATAATGTTAACTTAGGCAGAAGTATTATCATGAAGCATGTTAGCCAATCCGACAAGCTCTTTAAGGTTCTACCAAACTCTATAGATAATATTAATCAGCTATTTGACCATTTTATTTTTCATGCGGTATCAAGGTATACATATCTAAAGGATAAAGAACTTCAGGAGAAAACGGTCTTTATTAATGAAAATCATAAAGACAAACTTGCAATTCTTGGGCAAATGTCTTCAAGCTTTGTACATGAGTTTCGAAATCCGTTAACATCCATTATTGGCTTTACAAAAATACTTAAAAACGAACATCCAGAGCTTCCCTATCTAGACATTATTGAAATGGAATTAAATCAATTAAAATTTAGAATAACTCAATTTCTTCATACATCAAAAGTAGAAATTAATGAGGATTATCGAGAGGATATTTTACTTGCAAACCTATTAGATGACATCTATCAACTAAGTTACCCTAGCATTGTGGATACTGATGTTATAGTGGACACAGATATCGACAACGAACTAGCTATATCGGCAAATAGAGATGAAATCAAGCAGGTATTACTTAACATCGTTATAAACTCTCTTGATGCACTAAGATATAAAGCAACGAAACCTAGGATGTTAACGATATCTTGTTTTAAAGAGGATAGTAACTTGGTAGTTGATATATCAAACAATGGCCCAGCTATACCAACAGAATTAGTTGAAACAATCTTTGATCCATTTTTTACAACAAAAGAATTAGGAACAGGTATTGGATTATTTGTTTGCAAAAAAATCATTGAAAAGCATGGTGGTACAATTACCTGCACGTCAAGTGAGACATTAACATCGTTTACTATCCATTTGCCATTGTAAGCGTGTAGTAGTCACATCCCTATTTTCCTTTTAATAAACGCAACCTTTTGCTATTATAAAAGCACAATGTTAATTTAGGGAGGATTCATGGACCATAAATATCCGTATTTTTTTATACTTGCTGGTGCTGCGTTATGGGGGATCATAGGAATATTTGTAACCTTCCTTTATGAACTAGGCTTTACACCCACACAGGTTGTTGCAATACGCGCTTTATCCGCAGCTTTTTTTCTGATTGTATATGTTCTCTATAAAAATCGTAAGCTCTTAAAAATTCAGTTTTCAGACAGTAAATATTTTGTAGGGACTGGTGTTATTAGTATTGTTTTTTTTAATTGGTTTTTGTTTAGCGCCATAAAAGAAACATCCATTTCGATTGCGGCTATCTTACTTTATACTGCACCAGCTTTTGTAACGATATTTTCTCGAGTATTGTTCAAGGAGTCGCTAACACCACGGAAAATACTAGCATTGGTTACAACTTTCCTAGGTTGCACCTTAGTAATTGGTGTATTACCTAACAACAATGAAACCGTCTCTTTTTATGGAATGATGTTAGGTCTTGGTTCGGGGCTTTTTTACGCTCTTTATAGTATTTTTGGTAAATATGCACTTAGAAAGTACGATTCACTGACGGTTACTGTTTACACCTTTATTTTTGCCGCTATTGCGATTACACCTTTGAGCGGCTTATGGACTGTGCTGCCCTTATTTGCAAATATGCAAGTCTGGTTTTACATAATTGGCCTTGGCTTTCTATCAACGATGTTAGCCTATATTTTATATACGAAAGGCTTACAATCCGTAGAAACTAGTCGTGCCTCCATTATTGCAACAATTGAACCAGTTGTTGCTGCACTATTAAGCTTTGTCGTTTTCCAAGAAAAACTAAATGCCTGGCAGTATCTTGGGATTATAATGGTCCTTTTAGCTGTCATAATTGTTCAAGAAACCAAAAAAGAAAAGAAGAACCTAATAACAACAAAGACACCGACCTTTTAAAGATAATTCGACACCTTCGTAGAAGGTGTCGAATTATCTTGGATTTTACTTATTTTTTAATGTAAGGTAATAAAAGCGTGAACGTAGTCCCATCCGGTGAACTTTCTTTCAACACCAAATCACCACCCATTGAGTTTGCAAGCATTTTACTAAAGGATAAGCCAAGTCCTAAGCCACGAACCTTGAATTTTTTGTTTTCACCACGATAAAATCGTTCGAAGATTAAGCCATGTTCCTCTTTCGGAATCCCGCTCCCTGTATCTTTTATGTCAATAGCTAATTGTCCATTCTGGGCTTCAATTACATTTACGGTTATTGTTCCAGTTCCTTCAATTGATTGCTTTGCATTATTTAATAAATTAACTAAAATTTGCTGTAGACGCATCGAGTCAATATAGACTTCATACTTTTGATTAGGTAAGGAAAAATCAAGTGTTATAAATTCATTATCTTGTACAATATTCCATTGGTATGTGATCTCTTTTAACAAGTCATTAATCACATATCTTTCATTACTAAGAGGAACTGCGTTAACACTAAATGTATTAAATTCTAACAGGTCACCAACCATTTTTTGCATACGCCCTGTTTCTTTTAACGATATATCTAAAAACTCTTTTGCATCATCTCCCGTCACAACATCATCTCTAACCGCTTGAAGTAGTCCGCTTATAGATGTAACTGGCGTTTTTAATTCATGGGTGACACCTGCTAATAACTCTGCCCTTAATGATTCTAAATGTTGAAGTCTACTAGCCATATTTTTAAAAGAGGAAACAAGATCATATACTTCCTTCTCTCTTGGATCCTGTGGTAAATGTATATCGTAATTTCCATCTTGAATTTTTTTAGCTGCATCCGATACATGTTGAATAGGCCTAGAAAGTTTTCTGGAAAGAAAATAGATAGCGATCCATCCGAGGACTGCTAAACTAACAAGCATAACCCCTAATAATCGGTATTCTTGATTAACCATTGTTAAATCCTGTTCAGTTTGTACAATAACTACCCAACCGAGTACTATCTCATCTGATTGTATTGGCGTTTTCACGACATAATAATTCATACGATTTAACAACTTTAGCTTATATATCTCTTTTTCACTTTGTAAAATGGTAAGTGAGAGAGGTTGAGATTGAGAGCGCTGTGCGGGTAAATTGGTAGCAAGTACTATACCGTTTGTATCAACAATATAGATAGAAGGCTTCGTATCTAAATCCAGAAATTGCTGGCGGTCCTCTACTATCCCAGGCACACTGCGTCTATGAATTTCCTGACCAGAGTCATTATACACAAACCGGTCAGCGATTTCTTCTGCTAAAAACTTCGTTATATTTAAGCGATTCTCTAGGGTTGTATTTCGAATCCAAAAAACGGATATGATCGCAATTACTAGTAAACCAATAAATAATGTCGCTAAATAGCGTGTAGTCCAATAACGAAGTAAGGTCCTTTTACGATCTGTTTTCATAAACACAAAATTGATACCCCAATCCTCTAAATGTCTTTATTTCCCCTTCTTTTTCTGGCCAGTTTCCCAAGGATTTTCTTATCCGTTTTATCGATAAATCAACTGCACGGTCACTTCCATCATAATCCATACCCCATACTTTATCTATCAACTGTTCTCTCGTAAATGTCTGATTAGGATGTTCTGATAGAAAAATAAACAATGATAAATCACGTGGAGTAAGCTCAACCTCTATTCCCTTTAATTTTACTGAATGTGCTTTCCTATCTATTTGTAAACTACCAAATTGTTTTATACCATTTTCTTTGCTTATGTTTCCAGATCGTCTTAACACAGCATGAACGCGAGCAACTACCTCATCTGCGACAAATGGCTTTGTAATATAATCATCTGCCCCACCGTGTAATCCTGATAGTCGGTAATTCACATCCCCAAGTGCAGTAAGCATAATTACAGGACACGAGCTTTTTTCACGAATTTCTTTTAGAATAGTCCAACCATCTCTTCCTGGCAGCATGACATCTAATAATACTAATGTGGGAGATTCTAGCTCAAATTTCACAATGGCTTCATCACCAGTAAACGCTTGTTCAACTTGAAAGCCTGCCTTCTGTAAATAAACCTTAAGCACCTGGCTAATCGCAGGTTCATCTTCTACTACTAAAATTGATTTCATCGCTTTGATCCCTTTCTACTATCATAAAATGTAATTATAGCTTAAATTTTTAGAAAAGTGTGTTTTATACTGTGAATTTTCTTATCCATTTTGAAAAAATGCTTGCCTAAAGTGTCTAACTACTACTTTTTTCTTCACTATAAAACCTAGGTACCTGTTCCTCACAAGCATACTTTAACTTGGCAATATGTCAGTATGATGTCAAAGCTAGAAAATTATTATTGTGTACATAATTTTTCCTGTTAAACCCAAAATAAATTAGAGTTGAATTAAAATTTAGGAGGTGTCACATGGATAATCAGACTAACCATATTTCTTTAACAGCGTCTGAACTCGCCAACCTTTGGACACAATACATGAACGATAGCATGGCATGCCACTTTCTAACACATTCTCTCAAAGTGTGTAAAGATAAAGAAGTATACGCAATCCTAGAATATGCTCTAAGTTTGTCCAAATCTCATTTGACAAAATTAAAGGATTTTTTCCAGAATGAAAACTATCCTGTCCCACAAGGGTTTAGCAAATCAGATGTAAATTTAGATGCGCCACGATTATTCTCAGATACATTTATGTTGGTTTATTTGCAAATCATGTCTCTTCACGGTTTGAGCGGATATGCTTTATCAGTCGGTACTTCGGTGCGATCTGATCAAAGACGTTATTACATCCAATGCAATAAAGAAACGATGGAATTACACAATCGGACCGTAACTGTGATGTTAAAAAAAGGGATATATAGTAGGACACCAGTCATTAATCCACCTGACAATGTAGATTTTGTTAAAAAACAAAATTTTATGTTTGGTTGGATTGGAGAAAGAAGACCTTTAAATGCAATCGAAATTAGTGGCATTCATTATAATATGCAGAAGACGGTTGTAAAGGTGGTTTTAGAAATTGCATTTAGTCAAGTTGCAAAGTCAGCTGAAATTCGAGATTATTTCATCCGAGGAATAGCCGTTTGCGAAAAGCAAAATGAAGTATTAGGATCGATCTTAGTTGAAGAGCATCTATCCCCTCCAAGGTTTTGGGCATCTGAGGTTACGAATTCTTCAGAAGCTCCCTTTTCAGATAAGCTTATGCTTTTCCAAATCGTTTCATTAGTGTCTGTTGCTTTAGGATACAATGGTGCCGCAATGTCAGTAAGTCAAAGGAAAGACCTATCGTTACAATACATACGCCTTATGGCTGAGATGGGCCAATATGCAGAGGATGGAGCAAATCTTTTGATAAAGAACGGGTGGTTGGAGCAGCCCCCAACAATAGACGACCGTGAGGCAATTGCAAAGAAAAAATAGCCCTTGATAGTTTGAGGGCTATTTTACTTTCAATATAAAGTATTAAATGGACTAAAAGATCGTCTTCGCTAAGGTTTACATGAATAACTTTAGAAACATTTAAACCGTTAGGTAATTACTTTTAAATTAAAATCTTTTATGTATCTTCAATATAAATGTTATCCTTTTCTTGCCCCAGTTTAAAAAACCAGCTATAAAATAATCGCAACAGACTAAGTGTTGCAAAAACACTAATCCAAGAAACGTACCATGTCCAGTGAACGTATTCAATTAAATCTGTATATCTTTCAATAATTACTTCAGGAATAATAATCCCAGTACAGATAGCACTGCTATATAAGAAACGCAAGAGACGGCTTCGGTTTTCCGGATAAAATAAATTAAAAAAAATTCCAATGACAGGGTAGACAAAAAACTCGAATGTGAAACTGGTTTTGTTTACTGAAGCGAGTTCCCGAACAGGGTATTTGATCAAGTTTAGTTCAACCACTAGTAGCCCTGCAAACCAGCTAACGAAAAGTAAAAACAGATAGGAAATACTAGCTTCACGTAATCTTGCTTGTGGAATAAAAAACAACGATATAGCGGTAACACCCCATACAAAATATAAGATAAACCATTCAATGCCCATAAACATCACGCTTCCTTGAATGATAAGAAAACGGTTTTTCCTTCTTAAGCCATCCAATGTATCTCCTAGACACT
Source organism: Cytobacillus sp. S13-E01 (assembly GCF_029193815.1). Classification (GTDB taxonomy): domain Bacteria; phylum Bacillota; class Bacilli; order Bacillales; family Bacillaceae_L; genus Bacillus_BV. Next base: position 99,838 of record NZ_JARFVC010000006.1, on the reverse strand, counting down.
AATAATTCTAATGAAAAATTCAAAGCACTGCGATATAAATGATCTGGTTTTACAGTCATCAATTCGGTCGTTTTTCCTAGAACGAACATAAACAATAAAATCGCTCCAACACTATACACATAATGAAAGACTTGTCTCACCTTCCCACTATTTTCTGGATACCAAAGTTGAAATAATACTGCAAATGTGGGAAAAACAATATATTCAAAAGTGAAGTTAATTTTAGTAGCTTCTTGAAACTCGCGGACTGGTGCAGAAAGTAAGTCAAAGTATGTTAATCCAATGCTGAATAACCAGGTTAGCATCTGAAAAAATAAAAACACAGCAACCACTTCACGTATACGATATCTGGGAGTTACTTTGTAAAGTAGTAGCGGAAAGACAACCCATAATACAATTTGAGCTACACGTTCAACCGTCATAAGGGCACCACCCTTTTTTTGGTTAGTATGCGATTTTTCAGCAAATTATATCCTTAATAAACCTAACTATCTTGCAAAACGCTTATTCGGATGCTTGTTTTGTAGTTTAAAGTATAAACACAGCTGTTTTGTTGCAGATTACTTATTATTGAACACTAATCGGAGGTGTGTTTTATGCGCCATAAAAAAGACAAGTCGATTTTAGTTTCGACTTGGATTATATCTTTGTTGTTATGGCTTCTATTTGTACCAAGAGAAAAATTTCGTGAAGCCCAAGTATCTTTTCTTTTCAAACATATAATCACATGGCTTTTTGGTTTGCTCGTTGTGAAATTTAATCTAATTGAATACCCTGTCCGATTTTTTAAAAGGGTTAACAAAACAAGTTTTACGTTTGAATATATGGTTTATCCAACGTTATGTGCCCTTTTTAACCTTTACTACCCCGATAGAAAGAACAACTTTATCAAAGGTCTTTATTATATCCTTCATTCTTCATTAATTACCGTTTTTGAGGTCTATGCAGTTAAATACACTAAACTAATTAGATATAAAAATGGTTGGAAGTGGTACTGGAGTTTTACAACCATTATGTTGACCTATTACGTATCACGACTGTATCATAAATGGTTTTTCAAAGAAAAAGCTAAAAACTAAGTAAAATCATTTTCAAATTCTAGGGAACATTTGACTGATTAATTAATAGATTTATTATTCACCATCATTTATACTAAATAGAGAAGTGCATTTATTTGAATCTTAAGTCTTGCAGGTGAAATTTATTTCGCCTGTTTTTTTGTCTTTTAATGTTTCGAAACCCGAAAAATGTTACAATACTATTTATTAAATTCATAAAGATTGAAGGGAACGTTATGAATAAGAGGTTATGGCTTATATACGGAATGTTGACCTTAGCTACAGCTACTTGGGGGAGTGCTTTTATTGCAGGTAAATATGCGGTGCAAAGCTTTGAGCCAGCGACAGTTGCGTTTTTGCGATTCTTTGGGGCAGCGGTATTATTGTTCCCAATCATGTGGATCATGGAGAAAAAGCGAGTCAAGCCTACACTCAAAGACTATGGATTATTTGCAATATTAGGACTAACCGGGATTGCCATTTATAATATTTGTTTTTTTCTAGCAAGTAAATATGCACCTGTTATTAAAAGCTCATTATTTATAGCTTCCAATCCGGTGTTAATCGTACTCTTGTCAGGTTTATTTTTAAAAGAAACGATAACGAAAAACAATATAATCGGAATGATTATTGCCTTAACTGGAGTAACATTTATTATTACCGAAGGACAATTACTTTCTCTTTTCCAACTCGGCTTTGAACCAATCGATTGGGTATTACTAGGAGCTGTGATTAGCTGGGCGCTATATAGTGTAGTAGGAAAGATTGTTCTAAAAAAATATAGCTCAGTTGTTTCGACAACCTATGCAGTTGCATTTGGCACTTTATTTTTACTACCATTTGCGTTAGTTGAAACAACTTGGCAGGATGTTCGGCTAGCTACTTTTGATGCGTGGTTGGCAATTGCTCATATGAGTGTCTTTGTTACAGTCATTTCATTTATTATGTATTATCAAGGGATAAAAGAAATAGGAGCAGCCAAAGCCTCTATTTTTATAAATGTTATGCCCGTATCCGCTGTGTTGATGGCCACATTGCTTCTGGGTGAGACTTTCACTTTGGCACATGGGATTGGCGCCTTATTTGTCTTATCAGGGGTTTATGTTGGGACTAATACAAGAAAATGGTCACTTAAAAAGAAAACGTCATTACATGTTACAACTAAAGATAGTGCTTAATATTAACAATCCCACCTATTACGCTAGGTGGGTTTTTAATACCGTTAATAAAGAATAGTAGACTTCGCTGTAAATAATTTATTAAAAAGAGCATTTTAGTCGTTCAAGAATCATAAGTTTAATTTTGACAACTTTATTTTCTGAAATCCTCTTTAAAAAACATTTTAAAAAGGTGGGGTACTTATGCCTGCAGCGGACGGTTTAACTTTTCTAAATAGGATAAGTAAACTACATGCGGAAGTTTGGATTGACGGTCAAAAAATCACAGGGAATATTTGCGAACATTATGCCTTTAAAGGACTACTACAGAGCAAAGCAAATCTATTCGATTTACAATTGGATAAAACGAAGAAAGACTTTATGACGTTTCAATCCCCTATAACGGGTGATAGGGTGGGGACGTCATACTTGCAACCAAGATCAATAGAAGATTTAGAAAAAAGAAGGTTAACCACGCAAGAATGGGCAAAAACTTCTGGCGGCATGATGGGAAGATCACCTGACTATATGAATTCAGGAATTATGGCATTGGGTGCAGCTTCCGATTTTTTTCAAGATAAAGACAATCGCGGATCAAATATTAGAACACTATACGAACATGCAAGAGAAAATGACTTAACATTTTCTCATACATTTGTGAGTCCTCAGGTAAACCGATCGCTAGGTTATTATGAGGATAGCGACATTCCTATATCTGCTCAGGTTGTTAAAACAACAAGTGATGGTTTGATAATTAAAGGCGCCCGCTTGCTTGCTACCCAAGGCGGCATAACAGATGAATTAGTAGTGCTTCCAGTCGGTGGGAAGTTTATAGAAGAACCTTATGTATATGCTTTTTCAATTCCAAGTAATACCGCAAGCCTGAGATTTATTTGCCGTGAATCTTTCAGTTATCGTCCTTCCGCTTTTGATCATCCTCTAGGCTCACGATTTGAAGAAATGGACACAATCGTTGTGTTTGATAATGTATTGGTTCCTTGGGAGCGCGTCTTTTTATACAAGGACTATGAAATTGCCGCAAACATGTATGAAGAAACAAACTTTTATCCATTTTTACTTCATCAGACCGTTTCTAGGCAAGTCGTTAAGGTTGAGTTCCTGCTTGGCTTAGCGCAACTTATCGTAGAAACAATAGACATCGGTGGTTATCAGCACGTACAGGAAAAGGTTAGCGAATTAATTTCTGGGCTTGAAACATTAAAAGCACTTTTATTAACTTCTGAGATAAATGCAAAGCAGGATAAAAGAGGCACAATGATCCCGAATGCCGCTTCATTGTATGCAGCTATTACCTCATTTCCCGGGCTTTACCCCAGATATATCGAGATATTACAACTATTAGGGGCCAGTGGTTTAATTTCTATCCCAACAGAACAAGACTTTGACTCTAATTTAATCACTGACTTGAATAACTATTTACAGGGTGCTTCCTGTGATGCAAAAACACGAACCAAACTGTTTAGACTAGCTTGGGATGTTAGTTTAAGTGCATTTGGCGGCCGGCAACTGTTATATGAAAGGTTCTTTTTTGGTGATCCGCTCAGGCTCAAAGCTTCCTTCTACAATAGCTATGAAAAAGATAAAGCCGTTTCGTTAGCAAAATCTATATTGGATATCTAACTTAGTTTAGCCAGCTTAAATGTCGTTGAAACATCAAACACACCGTTTTAAATTCAGATTGAATTGGAGAGTGTGTTTTGTAATTTCCTTTGTATCCTATCACTGTGACTATAACCGCTTTTTCTTCCTAAATAATTACAATCAAAGCGCACTTCCATTTGCAAAAACAAAATATTTCTGACCAAAAGTAATTCTTAATATGCATTTGTATAGTCTAAAAACAATTAATACATTGTGGCTACCCTCGGTTTTGCAAGGCTAATTTCAAACCTAACGCAATATAAATCGACCCGACAACTCTACCCTGCCAGCGTGTAACAACACTGTTCTTTTTAAAAAGCTTATTACCTACTGAACTAGTAATAAACGCTAAGAGAGTAGTATACAATATGCTCATTAATACAAACGTCATTCCTAGAATTAATAGCTGAAACACTACAGGATATCCATCACTACGAACGAATTGTGGTAAGAACGCTAAGAAAAATAAAGCTGTTTTTGGATTGAGTAATTCGATTAAGATTGCCTGACGAAAAGATACGCTAGGTTTGGCCTTTTTTACAACTGTTTTATTCGTTTTTTTCGTTTTTTCAAGTATAGCTGTTACACCTAAATAGATTAAATATGCAGCACCTAGATATTTAATCGTTTCAAAAGCAAGTGCCGATGTCATTAATATCGCTGACAAACCAAGAACCGCAGCAATCGTATGGATTAAATCACCAATTGCGATCCCAACTCCTGTAACGATCCCAGCTTTTAATCCCCCTTTAGCCGTTTGGGTAATCGTTAATAACACAGCTGGACCTGGAACAAGAAATAATACCAATACAACTAAAATAAATGTAACCATTATCCCATCTCCTCAAATTGCATATATTTTCAGATTACCCCTTCATCTTTTTAAGTGCCCTGTCATTATTTCTGGATTAAATTTGATTTATTGAAATTTTTCGCGGGGATTTTTTTATGAGGATATAATCATAAGCTACACGCTAAAAGCTGCCAGTGTAAGAATTAAATCGATGTATGGGTAATTATTTATAAACATTACCGCGGGAACCAATTTTTTACTATAACTATTAATAAAACTTCATCCCTTATTGAATATAAAACACGGTAATCACCTATTCTTAATCTATAAAGATAGCTTTGTCCTTGTAACTTTTTAATGTCTAATTCTGGATGTCGAGGATTCCCGGAAAGTATTTTAATATGGTTTTGAATTCGAAAACTAGTATTTTTGTCGAGGTTTCTTAAATATTTTACTGATCTTTTCGTAAGTTCAATTCTATACCTCATACGGAATATGATAATCTTTTGGAGAAGTAATTAGTCTAGTTAACAGATATATACAAGTGGAATATCATTATCTGATAATCCTTTAACCATTTCTGATAGCTCCGTTTTTTTTTTAGCCATTCAAACCACCACTTATACTAATATTTTTTTTAATATAGCATACCACATGATGGTATAAAATGTAAAATGCAAAAACTTCTGGGTAATTTTAAAAAATGACATCTCGAAAGATGCCATTTTCTTCTTAAGTATTTTCACCTATTCTGCCAATTCCACAGACTTGTTTCGCCAACAGAACTACTATTCACCCACGCTTCAAATCGTAGTTTTAATAACTCCTTTGATGGGTAACAACTATACTATCCAAGTGCAACAATTTTTACTAGAAACTTTGCTTTTTTAGTTTCATGTCTAGAATTATGTTTCCAAACGGGATAAAGGCTACTAGCACAGCACTGAAAACCCATAAAACTGACCAGCGGATTTTATATGTAGTGTAAGCAATTATAAATAGATAAAGTACAAATAAAAAACCATGAACTGAACCCACTACCGTAACAACCTGAGGTAAGTCTGCAAAGTATTTTAGCGGCATCGCAATAAATACTAGAATTAACAACGAGGCTCCTTCTAGAAAGCCCATTGTTCTGAACCGGTTAATTGGAGTTTGAAGCATTGTGGATTTCCCCCTAAAAAGATATATCTATTTAATTTAATTATATATGATAAAGTGGATTTGTACTACCCTAGTAACCCTACCTATTGGCTACATATCATTAATTATCACTTCTCTTTTTTCCACGGTGGGTCTCCATATTCATGAAGTTTTGTATTCACCTTATAGATAAGATATGGAACCATAAAACTTAGAAAGGCACAAAGCAAAATTAACCCTGATGGAACTCTACCTAAAATATTTTCCAACATCTCTTATCACCTATTCATCCTTTGATTTATTTACGGAACCAGTTGTTCTTACTCTTACTTGAACATCAAAATCAATCTTCGCAGAAGAAAAATAGTTTTCACCACTATCCCAATCATCTTTTACTTCATTCCATAACTTATAATTATTTTGTCTGAGATATTCACCAAGATTTAAGTAGTCAACCTTATATTCATTTTGTGCCTTTTCAACAGCTTCGGTTGACTTTTGTAAAATTTCTTTTTTAATAGCTTCTTCAAATGCTGTAAAAGTTTCCTCATTTAAATAATCTTGTGAAAGGAAGGTCTCAGCCAAACCGCCTTCTGTCCTTATCTTAATCGTAAATGATATATTGTTTTTATCGCTCGCTTGCACTTCAACGTCTGAATAAAAGTTATATATATCGTATAGTATTGGTTTCTCTTCATGAAATGTTTTAATGAATCCACCATCAATTTCGTTCGTCACATAATTTAATGCAACAGTCTCATCCCGGTTCAATGTTCCAACCATTGTATTTGTTTTACCATGTATGACAGCTACCCCACTTAAATCAAGTTTTTCTTTGGTCTTTTCAATCATTGTTATAACAAAGCTTTTATTACTTAATAAATAGCCATGAACATCACCTATTCTTACTTTTGGCAAAATCTCTGCATTTTTATAATTATTTTCTGATATTGATTTTATATACATTGCCGGAGCACTTTCGATTTTTGGTTTCACTTCTAATATCTCCGCAGCTTTTCCTCTTGATATCGCTAGTATCGAACTACGTCTCATCACTGGACTCCGAATAAAATAATCTAATGTTTCAGCCATTTTATCAGACTCTGCAATGTCAGAAGAAATGACAATTACTTTTGTGTGTCCATAATGTGGAGTTCGACTTGTGCTTGTAGAAACCCCTCGGACAATTTCAAAGATACTATCACCAGCTTCCTGTACATTTAAAAATCTTTTACTTCCTCCTCCACCCCCTTGGCTATTAGATGAGCCATTCATGGCTTTGGGATTTATAAGTTGTTGGGTAAGTAGGATTTTATTTTCTTTTTCTGAATCAATTGCCACTGCAATTACAAACCCTCGCTCTTCTATTTCAATACGATCCCAGCAACCTGTTAAAAACATTAAAATAGTTAAAATAATTACCTTTTTCACTATTTTGTCCCCCCCTTGACTTTGGTAAGGATAAATAATATAGAAGGAATTATAATTGCAACTACTATCCCCGAATATCCAAGGTATTCTCCAGCTTGTTGTAGCTGCAGTAAATTTTGTGGAAGCATACTGCTAATATAGATTAAAGGTAAGAGAATTAATATACAGGTAATTCGTTTTACCTTTGGAATCAGGAATTGCAAACAATATACTGCTATGTCCATTGACATTGCAGTTGTGTTAAAAATAGTCATAACCCAAACAGTAAAGAATAATGATTCCAGTCTTTCTAAAATACCACCTGGAAATTCAACAACCTTTGCTAATTCAAGAGTTGGATACAATAACGCTCCCGCTCCTTCAACTGTAAAAATTGCAATTGAAAATATATAGACTAATACATAAATGAAAGTAAGCAGACCAATACCGATTATTGGATAAAGTGATATATTTTTACTTGATTGCTTCTTATCTAACATAGCAACATAAAAAAATAGGACTTCAAAACCAAGAAATGAAAAAATCGTATCATAGGAGCCCTTTAAAATACTAGGTATGTCGGTAACAAACATTGGTTTAATATTTCCAAATTCGAATTCACGCAAATTAAACAAAATAATCATAAATAGGATAAGTAATACAATTGGAAAAAACATAACATTTAGCCGAATCAAAGCTGTTCTTGAACCTGAAACTGCATAAAACACTAGCCATAGAAAAAGTAAAGCGATGACCTCTACCGGTGTTCTGTCAAATAAGAAATGCTTTGCTAGGTTGGCAAGTGCACGAGTTTCGTAAAAGCAATATGAAAAAAAATGGATGAAAAATAGAAATGCTAGAACATATCCAACTGGTTTAGCTAGAGTCTTGCTAGTAAATTGTAAGATGGAGTCATCACCAGCAGTAAGGGCTAACTTGATGATGACCCAAGAAAAAAATGCTGTTATACTACTAGCCAAAATAATCGATATCCATCCATCTGAAGTGTGTAATTGGGTTGAGAGTGCTCTTGGTAGGTTTAAGATTCCAACACCTAAAATCATAGATGGGACTGCAAGGAAAACTTCTTTATTACCAATTTTGTTATTAATACCATAATCAAGGTTTGAATTCGCCATCCCTACTTTTCCCTACCTTCTGTATCTTCTCGAATGGGATCTTCTGACTTAACTATTTCCGGTCGCCTAGAATTCATAATAAACGGAAGACGGATGAGCATATCCTTCCAATCCTTAAAGAATGTTGGTGCAAATGGCGCTGTAAATGGTACCCCAAAACTTTTCAAATTAGCCAAGTGTATATTAATAGCAATGTACGCTAAGATAATTCCGTAAAGCCCGAAGGATGCTGCAGACAGCATAAAGCCAAACCGCAATATTCGAAAGGTTACTCCAAAACTATAAGAAGGCATAGAAAATGAGGCAATCGCTGTTAATGCAACAACAATAACCATGATCGGACTTACAATACCAGCTGCTACAGCTGCCTCTCCAATAACCAAGCCACCTACTATCCCTATCGTTTGGCCAATTGGTCTAGGTAATCGTATTCCCGCTTCCCTTAAAAGCTCCATTGTTCCTTCCATTAACATCGCTTCAATAAAAGCTGGAACAGGTACACCTTCCCTTGTAGCAGCAATGGAAAAGGCCAGTTTTGAAGGTATCATTCCTGGATGAAACGCAACTAGCGCGATATAGATCGATGGCAAAAATAAGGCGATAAATGCTGCTACATATCTTAATGGCCTTATAAAAGAACCTGCCCACCAGCGTTCATAATAGTCCTCAGGTGATTGCAATAGACCAGAAAGTGTAACTGGAGCTATTAGGGCAAATGGCGTGCCATCAAGAAGAATGACAATTCGTCCTTGAATCAATGATGTAGACGCTTTATCTGGCCTTTCAGTATTCTGTATTTGCGGAAATGGAGACATAAAATTATCTTCAATCCATTGCTCAATAATACCCGATTCAGGTGCATCATCTATGTCAATCGACTGTAGTCTTCGTTTTGCTTCTGCAACTAATTCTTTATTTGTAATTCCATCAATATAGGCAAGTACGAGATCTTTTTTTGACCTCCTGCCAACTTTATAGGTTTCAAATCGTAAATTAGGATCTCTCACTCTTTGTCGTATTAACGTTATATTTGTTAGAATTGATTCTATAAATCCATCCCTAGGTCCTCTAACTACCCCTTCTGAAACCGGTTCCTCAATACTTCGCTTTTGTCTTTGTTGTGTACTTATTATTAACATCGTTTCCGATTCATCTAGACAGAGTAAGGTATCTCCTGAAAGTAGTGCGAGCATTACATTGTCTAAATCATTTGATTGCTCGACCTGACTACTCGACAACACTTCATTTATTAAAATCGCTCTCATATCTTCCGAGGATTGATTTGTAAACTTGACAGAGCTTTTATTAATATTTTTAAGAATGTCTTCAGCAATATACCTTTTGTTCACCAACCCATCTAGGAAAATAAGACAGCTTGAATGATGGTTCTCTCCTACCACGAAATGCCTAATTTTTAAATCTTTAGGATTATCGAGTAGTTTCTTTATTTTATCGATATTTTTATTTATATCGCTAAAAAGTCTGAACGAAGGATTATCTTCATTAGCTTGTGATGAAGCGTCATTTTGATTTGTAGACTTGTTACGGTTATACCGTCCAAACATAGCATCACACCTATCAATTACCTTTTTAGTAAGGCTGTTTTCATAAACATTACTTGCTATTGTCTATAGTGGCAGCTTTTCTTAAGTAACCCTTAGTGTTTTCATTAATTTCACAATTAGTCATCAATTGGTAATATTCTCTTTCGAAAAATCAAAAGAATTGATAAAAAGGAAATATCTCACGTCCTCGACAAATATAAACATAAAAAAACAACAGACCATATTAGGCACTGCTGTTGACTTTTATGTAGTAGGACTTGGTGGGCCTTGAACCCACAACATGCACAACCATATACGGTGATACGATTGGCCGCTCTATTTTTTGAGCTACAAGTCCTTATATAAAGTATCTGCAAATTTTCTTTCTTTATGCTCGTTTTGAAAAAAATAAAAATTTCGTATTGCGAAACAATTTACAAATCTTTAAAATATAGTTAATTACTACAGCATAAGACAGTACCTAAGGAGAAAACATGAACAGAAAAATTATTCTATACACAAAAGCCTTCTCTGATCTTGGAACATTTATGGATTTAATCGTGTTAAACGTTGTGATGTATGCGGCGACGGGAAGCACGCTTTGGTTAGCAGCCACAATGGCTGTCCGAACACTTGGTGGAGTGCTTTCCAGTTTATTTTCAGGAGTATTTGCTGATCGCTATGATCGGAGAAAAATAATGATTTACACGGATATTTTTCGTGCGATCATTATATTGTTGCTCATTCCGTTTCCAAATCCAACTATGATTCTACTAGTTGCGTTTTTCATCGGGTTATCAAGTACCTTTTTCATGGTAAGCTTTAATTCAGAAGTCCCGCAAATCTTTGGACAAGATAAAGTACTTGAAACAAACGCATTAATTTCACGCTTAACATCTATAGCCCTTGTTGCTGGCTTTATTGGTGCAGGAGTTATTACCGATTTCCTGGGATATAAAATAACGCTATTTATCGATGCAGCAACCTATGTATTATCTGCTGCAGTACTAGTCAAAGTGAAATGGAATACTAGCACAAGCACAAAAAAAGCTGCTCTAACTAGTGGAGTAAAAGAAAAACTAAAATCGGTTATCACTGACTTAAAGGAAGTCTATACATACATTATGGTTGCTCCGATGCTTCTTATGGTTAACATCGTTTTCCTTATCGGAGCATTTGCTGGTAGTTCTCATAATTTAGGAATCCCATTGCTCGCTGAAGATATAGATGCAACTCGCCAAGGATTTTATTATGGAATGATTTGGGGTGTATGGGGTATTGGTTCGGTTACGGCAACAATGATTTTACCCAGAATTAAGTGGTTACGTAGCGGTCGTTTATATTATGGATGTTTTATTACCGCAATCCTGATGTCAACGGGCTTCATCATCTTTTTATCTAATCTCAACCCTTGGATTATCTTCCCTTTCGCTTTTCTTACAGGAGTTTTTGATGCAGGGTTCACGACACTTCATGCAACTATTTTGCAAAAAACAGACAATCACATTAGAGGAAGAATTTTCGGAGTTGGTATGCTTTTAAAATCACTAGGCTTTGCACTTGGATTTATCGTAGCACCAATACTCCTCGAAGCTTTTACACTACCAAAAATGGTATGGATATTACATGGAACACTAATTACTACAACGATTATTATTTTTTACATCACAATTAGTTCGAAGCTTAAACCTAAAACTATGCCCCATATTAAACAAGGAGTCTAAAAAGCTATTGTTACCTGTTTGATTCTTAAACAATAGGTTTTTTTAATATTATTATATAGATAAAATTCAGTCATAGTAGAGGAGAGTATCCATGACTTCTGAAAACATCACCTTATCTTATACAAGAACAAAAGGGTTTGCACTCGTAATCATTGGTGCTTCGTTATGGGGAATATCAGGAACAGTCGCTCAATTCCTTTTTCAACAGCAGGGGTTTAGTGCGGAATGGTTAGTTGTGATTCGTTTATTATTCGCTGGCCTCATTTTATTAGGGTTTGCTTCAACTAAAGAAAAACAAAATATATGGCTGATATGGAAAAATAAACGAGATGTGTTGAGTCTATTATTGTTCAGTATTCTTGGCATGTTGGCTGTACAATACACGTACTTTGCGGCTATTAAACACTCAAACGCAGCTACTGCTACTGTTCTGCAATACTTAGCTCCTGTGTTAATTGCTTGTTATTTGGCCCTACGTTCTAAAAAAATGCCCACCTTTAAAGAAATGCTAGCTATTGTTTTAGCAATCTTAGGTACATTTCTGCTTGTTACACAGGGTAATTTTCAGAGTTTATCAATTTCTGGTTGGGCTTTATTTTTAGGAATAAGCTCGGCTGTTTCCTTGGCATTTTATACATTGCAGCCTCACACTCTACTATCTAAATGGAGTTCTACTCTTGTCATAGGTTGGGGTATGTTAGTTGGAGGCATTAGTTTTAGTTTTATCCATCCTCCCTGGGTGTTTCAGGGACAATGGTCTTTAACTTCCTATTTTGCCGTTATTTTCATAGTCATTTTTGGTACTCTTATTGCTTTTTACTGTTATCTAGAAAGCCTTAAATATATAAATGCCTCAGAGGCGAGCATACTTGCCTCTGTTGAACCGCTATCTGCAGCGTTACTCTCAGTAATATGGCTGCAGATAACCTTTGGATTAGAAGAGTGGATAGGTACATTAAGTATTATTAGCACTATTATTATTTTGTCATTAGTTAAAAAGAAAGAAGCTTAAGGAAAATCTCCCAGAGCGTATTAAATTAATAAACAGCCTCCGGGAGGATTCTTTACAAAGTTACGACTCTATTTCCTAGTCTTTTCATCAGTCGATCAACAAACAACTTACAACGCTCTATATCTTCTTTTTGTGGAAATAACTCTACCTTCAATGTAACTACCAACTCAGTATGGACAAAAAGCATATCTCTAAATTCATCCACAGCCCCACAATACTTTGGATAAAAACTGTCCCCTGTTCCAAATACACCAGTTATGACATTTTCTAAATTTCCACTTTCGATTGCCTTATAAAGTGAAACCATCTCACGTGGGATCTGGCCTTCTCCCCATGTGTATGTTCCAATCGCAATCACATCAAATTCTTCTAATTGCTCAAGTGGACACTCATGTATTTTATATGTTTGTACATGTATCGTATAATTTTTAAAAAACTCACTTATCACATCTACAAGTTCGTTGGTATTCCCTGTAACTGACGTATACACTATCGCAGCCTTCATACTTTGCCTACAATTCTTCAAAGCCGTTTGACTGAGTGACCTTTGAGTAAGTTCTTGATTTTTGTTCAAAGAAGTCCGATTTAGTTTGATTAATCATTCCATCACTAAAGACATGAATCCACGGCATTGGATTTTCCCTTGCTTCATAAAGGTTACCTAAACCAAGCTGACGCAATCTCTTATTTGCGAGATATTCTACATAGCCCTCAAATTCTAGTAAATCAATATCATTAATATCTTTTAGTATATAGCTAGCCCACTCTATCTCAAGCTTGACCGCTTGATCAATCGTATCATAGATATACTGTGTGTTTTCTTCTGTATTTAGCTGAGGATTCTCTGTTAATAAAATCCTTAAAAACTGAGAAATGAAATACGCATGCTGCATTTCATCACGTTGAATATAGCTAATCATCGTACTTGTCTTAAGCATCTTTTGTTGCCTAGCAAGACTATAGAAAAAAGCAAATCCAGCATAGAAATAAATGCCTTCAAGATTAATAGAATTTACCGCTAATTTAAATAAGGTTTGCGGCGTGGGCTGCTCTTTGAAACCATTATAAGCATCTAAAATAAGCTGGTTTCTTTTTCTCACGATCGGGTCATCTTTTGCTTGGTTGAATCTTTCATTTTGATCACGCAAAGGAATAAGTGAACTCAAAATATAGGAATATGATTCATTGTGAACGGCTTCTTGCTGTGAAATGACGGCGAAGATTGCTTTAAAGCTAGAATCAGTTACATAATCCATCACTTGACTCATTGTAGGAGTTTGTAAACTATCTAACGACGCTAGCTGAGTATTAATTCGTAAAAATACATCCTGTTCAATCTGGCTAAGCTGATCCCATTGCTTAATATCATCCTGCATGTTAATCTCTTGAGCTTTCCAAAAGTTGGATAAAAGAGTTTGATAAAGATCATACATTTGTGGATATGCGATATCATTCCAGTTTAAAATTCCCGATGATTTTCCATTGATAATACCAGTTGATTTATTAGGAAACTCAGGGTTTAATAATTTAATTCGTGTTAGTGATGTATTCATGACTTTTCATCCCCTTTAGCTTAACTATGACAAGCTTCACATTCCTCAATTTCAACCTGAGATGTACTACGAACATAGTAGGTTGTCTTTAAACCTTGTTTCCATGCTTCTAAATGAAGGTTTAGTAAATCACGAGCTTTAATATCGTGACGTACATAGATATTAAAACTAATCCCTTGATCAATGTGGCGTTGCCTAGCAGCATTTTGTCTGATACTCCATACTTGATCAAGTTCATGTCTAGCACGACGATAATAGTCATATGTTTCATGATTTAAGTCAGGTGCTGTCACATTAAATTTAAAATTTTTCTTTTCCTCAGCATATTCAACTGCATATAACGGATCGATTCCATCTGTAGATCCACCTATTTTAGCTGTCGAAGAATTAGGTGCAACAGCCATTAGCCAACCATTACGCAATCCATGCTTCGATATATTCTCTTGTAACCGAACCCAACGGTTAGAATTGTAGTTTTTTCGATAAAAGTATTCACCCGTATCCCATTCTGAACCGGTAAATTGCGAGTACTCTCCTTTTTCAATTGCTAGGTCATTAGAAGCACGAATTGTATAGTATGCAATGTCTTCATAAAGATTATCCGCATATTCAATTGCTTCTTCAGACTCCCAATGTATTCCCTCTACCGCAAGTAAATGATGCCAGCCAAATGTTCCTAATCCAATCGCACGGTATTTTTTATTCGTTACCCCGGCCTGTCCAACTGAAATGGTGTTAAGATCGATGACATTATCTAACATTCTAACTTGAATTTGAATTAAACGCTCCAATCCACCTTCATGAACAGCTTTCGGTAGATTAATTGAAGATAAATTACAGACCACAAAATCACCTGGTTTTCTAACCATAACAAGATTACCTTCTACGTCTTGATATTCTTGTACAATAGTAGTCACAGACATATTTTGAGCAATTTCGGTACATAGATTACTACAATAAATAGAAGTTCGGCCCTTTCCTACCATATGTTTATTAGGATTTTGACGGTTCACTTCATCCCGGTAAAACATATATGGTGTACCTGTTTCAAGCTGTGCCACCATAATACGTGACATTATATCCATAGCACGGTATGTTTTACGTGGAAGAAATGGATTATTCACTGCCTCTTCGTACTTTTCAGTAAAATACTTTATATCATTTTCATCGTAGAAATCTTCAAGTCCAAGTGGATTACCATAATCATCTTTCCAGCCCATCATTTGTTTTACTTGATATGGACAAAAGGTATGCCACTCTCCAATACTTCTCCCATTTTCATCAGCCTTCTCTAGCTGCTTCATAAAAAGGTCTGGGATCGCAACTCCTGTAAAAATGTCATGTGCTTTACGTCGTTCATCACCATTATTCGTTTTTAAATCTAAAAAACCATTCATGATGTCCTTATGAAAGATGTCAAGATAGACTGCTATCGCCCCTTGGCGTTGGCCTAATTGATCAACGCTAACCGCTGTATCATTTACTAACTTGATCCATGGAACAACACCGGAAGAATTTCCTTTGAATTTCTTAATATCAGAACCTAAGGCTCTCACTTTCCCGTAGTAGACGCCAATTCCACCGCCATCTTTACTTAATCTTGCAATATCCCAATTGTTTAGATAAATGCCATCAAGTGAATCGTCCACTGTATCAATAAAACATGACGATAATTGACCATAGCTTTTACCAGCATTTGATAATGTTGGAGTTGCAACCGTCATATATAAATTACTTAATGCCCAGTAAGCTTCTTTTACTAGGTGAAGGCGCTTTTTTGTGTTCTCATTTTTCATTAAGGTCATTGCAATAATCAAGAAACGCTCTTGCGGAAGCTCATATATATTCTTTTCATGGTCTTTTGCTATGTATCTATCTGCTAATAAAAACAATCCGATATAATTAAATAAGTAATCTCGATCAGGGATAATCACACCCTCAAGTTCATCTATTTCCTCTTTAGGATAGGAGTTTAGTAGTTCAGTAGAATAGATCCCTTTTGCTGTTAATTCCTTTATAAGTTCGTATAAGTTTCCGTACTTTAACTTGTGGTCATATCCACGATTGCTAGCTGCCTTTTCATATAATTCGTTCAAAAATAAATTCGCCGCTAAAAAAGTCCAACTCGGCTGGTCCATTGCAATGTTATTTAGTGCATAAAACAAAGCATGTTGATTTGCTTCAGCCCCTGTTATGCCCATCTCTTTTATTCGACCAATAAGTTCAGTTGTATCCAGATTATATTCTTTTGCTGCCCTACTAATAGCGTTTAATACAGAATTAAGATCTTCTTTAATTTGAGTTCTCATTTTTATTCCTCCATCCACATAAAAAAATCCGCTCAAGGAATTTGAGCGGATGAAACGATAACATTAAAAGGGATATATTAAATAAGCCTCTTGCTGCTATCATTTCATCTTCTCAATCCCCGAAGAAGTTGAAACATCTTAAAGTAAGACAGGTCTCCTGACTCGTGTATCAATCTACTTTAAGCCCTTCCCGTATAAGCACCATTAAAGTGTTCTTATACAGTGGATTTGCTTAGTTCGTCCACACTTACAGTTGCGGGGGCAGTTCTGGATTATTACCAGATTCCCAATTAAGCCTATTGGCATCTTATTTAAGGAAAAACACAATATACAGTTTTAAATCGATTCATTCATAACGACATGTTGTATTAATGTACCCTATACTAAATCATTAATGGTTTTATTACAAGACAATTTTTTTACAATATTCGTCGTTTAAGTTTAATATCCTATATGAAAAAAGTGACGTATCTAGAAACATCATACATAGAATTAACCTTCTAAGCTTTGTTCATACACCTTTAAATTACTATAAATAACCTGTAGCACAGGCACATTTAGCTTTTCTGTTTGAGCAATGTTATATATGTAGCCTTGGAGATGGTCCGCTTCTACCGCTTGTCCCTTTTCCATATCCCGTTGCATCGATGACTTCATATCGTACCCCATTGCCTGTACACGTTCTAACATGATTTGCTCTATTGTTTCTGCAATCGGTGCTTGAATTGCTCTCATTACAGTAGATAATTCTTTTACTAAACGTTCAATGGTTTCTTGACCACCTATAGACTCACGAATAGGACCAATTGGTGCACGCATCAAAGTTGTTACACCGGATAAGGTTGTGATGAATAAATATTTATGCCACATTTCACGAACGATTTCATCACTTAAGCGAAAATTAGCCTTTGTACCACTAAAAGCCTTTTCTAGCTTCTCAATTCTTTCCGTTCTCTCTCCACTTAATTCTCCAAAAACTAAATCATGAATAGGACTCGTTTGTACTACCTGTCCTGTTACATCAAGTGTTGACTCTATAAAACACAGCCCACCAATAACGTTTTCTTTTCCAAAACGATTTTGAAGGACCTCAACATGTGAGACCCCATTTAATAGTGGCAGTATCATCGTATTTTTAGCGACAAATGGTTCGATACTATCTACTACGTCGCTTAGGTGATATGCTTTAGTTGACACAATGACTACATCAAATGCCTCGGAAGTGTCTTTTACTGTTAAAACCTTTGGCTTGAGGTCAACATTTCCATGTACACTATTCAATTTCAATCCATTAGCTTGTAGTAATCCTTTTCTTTTTTCTCGCACTAAAAACGTGACATCTTCACCTTTTTCTAATAACCTACCACCAAAATATCCCCCAACTGCTCCTGCACCAACAATTAATATTCTCATATACACACCCCATTAATTTTTCTAACTCTAGTGTAATCCATCTCTCTTTATTTCGTCACCCTAAATTTAATTAATTCGCACGTTTGAAGCTATCGAAATGCTTTGGAAGAGCTGCAGATAAGATATTTTCAATTAAAAATGTTCTGTATACCAGTTTTTTCTCAAACCATTTTTTGATAGTGCTCTCCTTTTAGAGTATGTATTACTAAGTTATGTTAATTATAAATTACTATTACTCTATCAAAGCATATTCTAACAATCTGACGCATTTTTATGATAAAATTATCTTTACTAGCGTAGATTCTCTGGTCTTAGCTTTCCCTGTACCGGAGCATTTTTTACAAGTAAACCAAAGTAGTTCCCTTTTCATTTCCCCTTACATTTTTGACATACAATTAATACTATCAATTTTAATCCCTTCCTTTAAATAATTTTAAAAACAAAAAATTGGAGTTGAGGCTATAGGTGGACACATTGGAGCAACAATTAAAATCACATCAAAAACTAACAAAAACGAAAATCTTAAAACGTGGTAGTTTTACGTTTATCGGAGCAGTATTAATGGCTGTTGGCTTGGAAATCTTCCTCGTACCGAATCGAGTTATTGACGGTGGCATCGTTGGTATTTCAATCATCCTTTCATACTTAACTGATGTAAAACTGGGACTTTATATTTTCTTACTCAATATCCCTTTTTTCTATATAGGTTATAAACAAATAGGTAAAACGTTTGCACTTACGACATTGTTTGGTGTTGCTGTTCTTTCCATTACAACAACACTGTTACATCCAGTCCCAGAACTAACCGAAGATTTATTACTAGCCGCTGTATTTGGTGGGATTATATTAGGGATTGGAGTTGGACTTGTTATCCGTTATGGTGGCTCCTTAGATGGAACCGAAATATTAGCGATTTTATTTAATAAAAAACTTCCTTTTTCAGTTGGCGAAATTATTATGTTTTTTAACCTCTTTATCCTGGGAAGTGCGGGCTTTGTTTTCGGGTGGGACCGTGCGTTGTATTCATTAATCGCGTATTTTATTGCCTTTAAGACAATTGATATTGTCATCCAAGGAATTGATGAATCCAAATCCTCTTGGATTATAAGTGATCAATCTAAAGAAATTGGCGAAGCGATAATGGCCCGTCTTGGTCGAGGTGTTACATATTTAAATGGCGAAGGTGCCTACACAGGTGATGAAAAAAAAGTAATATTTTGTGTAATTACTCGTCTCGAAGAAGCAAAGCTAAAATCAATAGTTGAAGAAATTGATCCTTCTGCCTTTCTAGCTGTAGCAAATATTGCTGAAGTCCGTGGAGGTCGGTTTAAAAAGCGTGACATTCACTAATTAATGAACAACAAGGAGAAATGCTATGTTACAACATTTTGATACTGATTATTTTATTTTGTTATTATCCCTGCTGTTACTCTTAGGGGTTATCACAACCAAGTTCTCAACAAGACTAGGCGTTCCTGCTCTAGTGCTTTTCATAATTCTAGGTATGGTGATGGGAAGCGATGTTTTAGGTTTAATTTATTTTGATAATGCCAGTGTTGCACAATTAATTGGAGTACTAGCACTTATTATTATTTTATTTGAAGGTGGACTACAAACAAAGTGGAGTTCTGTTAAAAAAGTGGCTGGACCATCCCTATCCCTTGCAACTTTAGGTGTAATTTTAACTACAACCGTAGTGGCTATTGGTGCAAAGTTTATACTTGGAATAGACTGGCTAGAAGCATTTTTAATTGGATCAATTGTAGGCTCAACCGATGCTGCAGCTGTCTTTTCTGTATTAGCAGGACAAAATGTAAAAGAAAAACTTTCCGCAACATTAGAAGCCGAATCTGGCACAAACGATCCCATGGCTGTGTTTTTAACATTATCCGTTATTCAGCTCCTAGTTGGAGACAATTCAAACGTCTTCATATTAATTTTAACTTTTTTCTGGCAAATGGGGATTGGTTTACTACTCGGCCTTCTATTCGGAAAACTGGCATCAAGATCGATCAATAAAATTGCCCTAGATTCAAGTGGACTCTATCCCGTTCTCGCCTTAGCTTTTGCGATTTTAACGTACAGCGTAACAGCGATGGTCAATGCAAGTGGCTTATTAGCAGTATATGTTGCTGCACTTGTAATTGGAAACAGAGATTTAACCTACCGTCACTCAATTTTACGCTTTAATGAAGGATTCGCATGGATGATGCAAATTCTAATGTTTGTTATCTTAGGATTGTTAGTTTTCCCATCCCAATTAATGAATTGGGATATCATCTGGAAGGGACTTCTTTTATCTATTATCCTTATTGTAATTGCACGTCCAATTGCAGTCTTTGCGTCCATCCCTTTTTATAAATTTAATATAAGAGAAATGATTTTCATCTCATGGGCGGGATTACGGGGAGCAGTACCTATTGTTCTAGCAACATTCCCATTGATTGCAGGAGTTGAAAACAGTCAGCTCATCTTTAATATCGTCTTCTTCGTTGTCTTAACATCAGCACTAATACAAGGTTCAACGATCCCTTTATTTGCCAAAAAACTTAGGCTAACAGGTGAAACAAAACCTAAATCCCCACATACTTTGGAACTCGTATCAATTGGAAAAGCAAATGCTGAATTTATTGAGCTCGAGGTTAGTGGTGGCAATCAACTCATTAACAAACAATTGAAGGATGTTGAGTTACCAGAAAAGGCGTTGGTCAATGCCATTATCCGTAAAAATGAACTAATCCCACCCCGCGGTGATACGAAAATATACGAAGGTGACATCTTGTATATATTAACGGATAAAGGGAGTATCAAGTCGTTAAAGGACATGCTTAATATAGATGACCATTAAAAACAGTTCCCGTTGAGCTGTTTTTTTCTTGCATACATGAAAAATAATATTTAAAGTAATAGTCATTCTTTTTCATACCTTTGTGATAAAATGTAAGAAATTTATCGTACTAGGAGAGAATCTCCCATGTTTGAATTAATGATTACTATGTTGGAACGTCTAGGTATTATTGTAACGGTCGCTTTTGTTATCACAAGGTTTAAGTTTTTCCGAAGAATGATTGGCCAGGAAGATATAGGACGTAAACAACAATTTAGTGCGATTCTATTTTTTGGATTCTTTGGAATCATCGGTACGTATTCAGGGCTAGCTTTTAGCACAGATTCATTACAATTTAATCGCTGGGCACAAGGTCTAAATCCAGATGAAGCGATTGCAAATTCGCGTGTGATTGGCATTATTATTGCTGGTTTACTTGGTGGTTACAAAGTTGGAATTGGTGCCGGAATTATTGCTGGAGCCCACCGTTATACTCTTGGTGGATTTACTGATCTGGCATGTGGATTGTCCGCAGTTGTTGCAGGAATTGTTTCAGCTACCTTTCATAAAAAAAATAAAAAAAACATCTCGTTATCATCGGCATTTGTAATTGGGGCTCTAGCAGAAGCAATCCAAATGCTCATCATTTTACTTGTTGCTGATCCATATGAACGTTCGATTGCACTGGTCAAAGTGATCGGTGTACCAATGATTCTAGCAAATGGTATCGGATCTGCACTATTTCTGTTAATTATTAAAAATGTGATTCATGAAGAAGAAAAAGCAGGCTCACTTCAAGCACAAAAAGCATTACGTTTAGCTGAACTTACGATTACCCATCTTCGGAAAGGGCTGAACGTTGAGTCTGCAAAAGCAGTTTGTTCTATTCTTTACAAGGAAGTTGGTGCATCTGCGATTTCCATGACAGACGTGGAAAAAATATTAACCCATATTGGACTAGGTGATGATCACCATCAAGCAAATAGTCCACTTCAGACAGCTATTACAAAACGAGTAATAAAGGAAGGCCAATTACTTATTGCTAATCAAACTGATATTCATTGTGCAAAACCTGATTGTCCCCTTCATGCCGTTGTAGTTGCCCCTTTAAAACGGCGCGGGGAAACCATTGGTACCTTAAAATTTTATTTTCAAAACGAGAAGGATATTTCTAACCTCGTTATTCAATTAATTAAGGGCTTAAGCTCCTTATTAAGTCATCAGCTCGAAATTGCTGAGGTGGAGAAGGCTAATGAGTTGGCGAAGGAAGCAGAAATTAAAGCATTGCAAGCTCAAATCAGCCCTCATTTTCTATTTAATTCATTGAATATTATCGTCTCTTTAATTCGAATCAATCCGGTGAAAGCAAGGAATCTATTAATAGCACTTTCACATTTTTTCAGACAAAATTTAACGGCGACAACACAAAAGTGGACAACACTTGAGGTTGAACTAAATCATGTACGTGCATATCTTTCAATTGAAGAAGCTAGATTTATTGATAAGCTTGAGGTTTTATATGATATTGATGAGCGAGCTCTTACACAACAGATACCTCCTTTAACGCTCCAGCCTATTGTTGAAAATGCAATTAAGCATGGTATTAAAGACAAAGAAAAAAATTGCCATATTAAAATATCTATAAAAAGAAAGCAAGGAGCAACACTCGTATCCGTTGGGGACAACGGTAACGGCTTTAAACCAAATCGAATAAATGATGCCGGAAAAATTATCCTAGCTAATTCTGAATCTGGTACTGGAATAGGTTTATACAATGTAAATCGCCGTCTTATCTTGATGTTAGGTGATACTGCCGCAATAAATATCGATAGTAAAGTTGGAGAGGGAACAACCGTATATTTTATCTTGTAAGTTCTATATTTTACTCATTAAGATTCGGGGGAATAATGATGAAACATTCAATAAAGGTACTCATAATTGATGACGAACGCTATAGCCGTGAAGAATTGCGTCATCTTTTAAAAGAGTATGATTTTTTAGAAGTTATAGGAGAAGCTGATACAGGTGAAAATGGCATAATGAAGATCCTTCAGCTTCAGCCCGATGTCATTTTTTTAGATATAGAAATGCCAAAAATGAACGGGATTGAGGTTGCAAGAGCTGTTAAAGAATGCAAGCATATACCTTTAATCGTGTTTGCAACTGCCTATCCAAATTTTGCTGTCGAAGCTTTTCGCCATGAAGCAATTGATTATTTGCTAAAGCCTTTTGATGATGTTCAACTAAGAGAAACCATTTCAAGGATCCAACGTAGTTTAGGTATACCTACTAACGGAAATCAACCAAATACAAGCCCCCCTAGTAAATTGGCAGTTGAAGGTGATGACGAGATTCTTTATCTCCAACCGACTAACATTTTGTATGTTTACCGGGATGAGCGTTATACAAAAATTGTTACTAAAGAACATCTTTATGAAACAAAAACTGCTTTAAAGGACTTAGAAATGCGTTTGAAAGAACATTCATTTTTTCGGATTCATAAAAGCTATCTAGTCAATTTAACTTATGTGACACGGTTAACACCTTGGTTTAATGGCGCCTTTCAGTTGGAACTACAAGGGAAAAAGGAACTTCTTTCTGTCAGTCGGAATTATGTAAAGGAGCTGCGCACTCGACTTGAACTTTAACATGTTAAGTGGCTTTTGAAACATCTTAAACAGTAAAAACAACATGTCAGACACAAAACCGTCATATTTCCCCCTCTTTCTTTATAATGAGTGTAAGCGGATTCAAGAAAGGGGTTTTATGATGTTTACATTTATAGCTAGTATTATTTTATTAGTTGTAGGTTATTTCACTTATGGTAAATTCGTAGAAAAGGTTTTCGGTGTTAATGAAGGACGCAAGACACCTGCCTACTCTAATAGTGATGGTGTAGATTACATGCCAATGGGCAAAAAAAATAATTCATTGATACAGCTTTTAAACATTGCTGGTGTTGGTCCAATATTTGGTCCAATCATGGGTGCTTTATACGGCCCTGTAGCTTTCGTTTGGATAGTAGTAGGTTGTATATTTGCAGGAGCTGTACATGATTATTTAACAGGTATGATCTCCATTCGAAATCGTGGTGCCCATTTGCCAGAACTTGCGGGTAAATTTTTAGGTAAAGTAATGAAGCACGTTGTGAATGCGTTTGCAATTCTACTCCTTTTATTAGTAGGAACTGTGTTTGTAACTGCACCAGCTGGCCTCCTTTACACATTAATGGACGGCAAAGTAGCATTGGGTCTTATTATCGCAGCAATTTTTGTTTACTATGTTTTAGCTACTCTATTACCAGTTGATAAAATTATTGGACGTTTATATCCATACTTCGGCGCTCTACTAGTCATTAGTGCTGTTGGTGTAGGGGGAGCTTTAATTATAACAGGTGCTCCTATCCCTGAATTAACATTTGAGAACATGCATCCTGGTAATGCGGCAATCTTTCCGTTATTATTTTTAACCATTTCATGTGGTGCTCTTTCAGGCTTCCATGCAACACAAACACCAATTATCTCACGTACAACTCAAAATGAAAGTCAAGGACGTTTCATTTTCTACGGAATGATGATTGCTGAAGGTATCATTGCAATGATCTGGGCTGCAGCAGCAATGAGTTTATTTGATGGGGTAACATTAAGCGAAATTCTTGCAACAGGTGGACCTGGAGCAGTTGTTAGCGAAGTTTCAATCGCAATGCTTGGCGCAATTGGTGGAACGCTTGCTGTACTTGGGGTAATTATTCTCCCAATTACTTCTGGTGACACTGCATTCCGAAGTGCACGTATGATTATTGCTGACTATATGAATATTGCGCAAAAGAAAATTACTAGCCGTTTATGGATTGCCCTTCCTTTATTCGTCATTTCATTTGCATTAACCAAAATAGATTTCACACTGTTATGGCGCTACTTCTCATGGGCTAACCAATCAACTGCAGTAATTGCCCTCTGGGTTGGTGCAATGTACTTGTTTATTGCAAAGAAACAATACTGGATTGCCATGATTCCAGCAATTTTTATGACAACGGCAACATCAACTTATATTTTAAACGCCAAAATTGGATTAGGTTTAGCGATGAACGTTTCCTATATTGGAGCAGCAATTATAACAGTCGCTATTATAGTACTCTTCTTCAAAGCAGCTGTTAAAGCTCGAAATAATAACGTAAAACTTGACGAAGATGTATTTGATAAGGCTGCATAAGGATGGGTTGCTGTAATCCTAATTATCGTAAAGCCGTCAATGACTCTGAGCAAAAAATAAATGCAAAAGGTAAAGATACTCTTCCTAAAGGTATCAAACTACTCATTGTAGTAGTGCTCGTTATTACTTTGACTATCATCATAACAACATAAACAAGAAAAGTGCAGGGCGCCGGGAGCTAGACATCCAAACTAAGTTCAAATTTTATGCTTATAATTTAAGAAAAGCGCAGGGCGCCCGCCTATCGGCGACAAGCATAAGACGAGCCCTGACTGAAGGCGTTTTTTGCCTTCGGGAAGGGATTGGCTTATGACCTCGAGCCGATGGCGCCCGGAGCTAGACACTAAAACTAGGTTCAAATTTTTATACTTTCTTATCTTTTGAAAAAGAGCTTGTTTCCAAGCTCTTTTTCATTTTCTATTAACGTATTTACACCTTTTTATAAAATAAAAACAAAGAACAAAACAGGAGAATTAGCGCCAAACCTCTTTTATAATCAAATGGAATTTGACGGCTACCAAACAAGCCAAAGTGATCAATTACAGCACTCATTACCAATTGCCCTACTATAACAGCAGTTAACCCTGCAGCAACTCCAATTTTTGGTACAACAAGAATAATTGCAAACACATAAAATGCCCCGAGTAATCCTCCAGTCAGCTGCCACTTCGGAATTGTCGTAACAGACGCAATATTTCCTTTTCCAAAAAAGATGACGATGAACAGTAATGCGAGAGTACCAATCGAAAATGACACGACAGATCCTTCAAGAGTACCAATTTTTTTACCAAGTCCACCATTTATACTCGCCTGAATTGCAACAGCCACCCCACCGATCACCGCTAGGAGTGGAAAAATCCATTTAATTAGCATGATTTTGCCTCCAAATTAGTAGATATATAGATTGATTATATAGGGGATTGTTGATTTTTGCCAATGGGGTGGACTGTGGAAGGTTATTAATTGTAAAAAAAAGGTAATTCTCGTATAAATTGAGGAAATACTCGTGGTTTTAGCCAAATACTCGTCAATAACTATGAAATAGTCTTGAAATTTTCAGATATACTCGTACTCCAACTAATCTAGTCTACCGATTAGTGATCCTAGATTATACACCCTATCCTTAAAGCTACCCGTAAATGGTAGATTTAAGGAAGTTAATAGTTTTCCTGCAACGTCTTTAGAGCTTATCTGCAAAAACTCCCTACACTCCCTATTAGTAATCGTGTCTCCCTTTAGAAGAAAATAATCTACCAACGAAGCAATATGCGCATCAACCGAATAGTGCTCACACACTCGGCAATACCATTTACCTTTTGCCCTAGTTAACGGTAGCGAATTACAGGTTCGGCAATGCACTCCAGTTAAAAGCTCAGATTGGCTTATTTTAAATTTTTGTAAATAACCTGGCAGTAATGGAGTGTTTTGCTTGATGAGTAGTTTTGAAAGTTTATTTACTTGAGAAGTTGTAAGTATGTCCTTTTGGTAGGCTTTTTCAAGTGATTCTAAGATAAAGGGAAGTTTCGCACTGTGGAAGACAACCTTTTGTACTAATTTTATATGTTGGGGTGCGGTTTTAATAATGGAGGAAGGATTACTTATCAGAACAAGTGAGACGATAGGTACGGGTGGAAACTTATGCTTTTTTAACCATGACTGAAGTTGAAGCTCTTGCCTTTGTACTTGTAGAATTGGATTTAAAAAAGCTTCAACTTTTCCATTTTGACCTGTTCGAATAAGCTGGTCAAAGTCTTGATCAAAATAAAGTGTTCCGGACATATTTTTCGCATCGAGATTAAGAATAAAACGGCCCGACAAAATGAGTGTATCCATTTGAAAATATAAATCTTCTAAATGATTTAATCGAATATCCTTTACTATTTGATAGTTTTTATGTTGAATAAATTTTAAATGGTAAGCTAATGATTGCTCCCCCCTGTGGCCTGCTTTACTAATTGCTAACTCTTCCTCAATTTTTGGCCTCCTGTCGTAAATTGGTGGTAGCCTCCTTAAAAGAGCCTCTAACTTAAGTATTTTTGTAGGTTTTTTAGTCAAAATCTGTCACTGCTCCTTTCATACATAGTATTTCTACATCTATCTTGGCCGTACCTGTTAGATATTGTGACAAATTTTTAAATACTCGTTTATTTAGCAAAAATACTCGCCAATTCTTTCAAAATACTCATCTATTTTTCTATATACTCGTCTACTCAACTAAAATACTCGCCAAAATGCTAAAAATACTCGTCTAAGAACAGCCCGTTCTAAATGGTGCACAAAATTCACTACCACACTACATTCCCAATTCCCCGTCCCCAAAACAAATGATACAATAGTAAAGTGAAAAATACATACCAAAGGAGCCAAATTATGTCTACTTTTGAACAGAACTTAACAAAATACGCCGACCTAGCTGTGCGCGTTGGTGTCAATATCCAAAAAGGGCAAACTCTTGTTGTGAATGCCCCTATTTCTACTGCTGAGTTTGTACGAAAGGTTGCAAAAAGTGCATATGAAGCTGGTGCGAAAAATGTTCATGTGGAGTGGAATGATGATGAACTAACTCGCACGAAATTTGATCTTGCTCCAGACGAAGCATTTACTGAGTATCCACTATGGAAAGCAAAAGGCTTTGAAGAGCTTGCTGAAGGCGGCGCAGCATTTTTATCAATCGTCTCATCAAACCCTGACTTATTGAAGGGTGTAGATCCTAATCGTATTGCTGCAGCACAAAAAGCAGCAGGTGTAGCAATGGAAAAATACCGTAGCTATGCTCAAGCTGATAAAATTAGTTGGTCTGTCATCGCTGTTCCCTCAAGCGAATGGGCCGCAAAAGTATTCCCGGATCTTCCACACGAAGAGCAATCTGAAAAACTATGGAGTGCGATCTTCCAAGCCACTCGTTCTGATTTAGACGATCCAGTTCAAGCATGGAAAGAGCATAATGCAACACTACATAGCAAGGTAGAGTATCTAAACAACAAAAAATACAAAACACTACACTACAAAGCAACCGGTACTGACCTTAAAGTTGATCTTCCTGACACACATGTTTGGATTGGTGGCGGAAGCGAAAATGAACAAAACGTTCCATTTGTTGCAAATATGCCAACAGAGGAAGTTTTCACAGTACCGCAAAAAGACGGAGTCAACGGTGTAGTAGCAAGCTCTAAGCCTTTAAGCTATGGTGGAAACTTAATCGAAAACTTCTCGCTCACTTTTGAAAATGGACGTATCATTGATGTGAAAGCAGAAGCTGGCGCAGAGACATTAAAACGTTTAGTGGAAACAGATGATGGCTCCCACTATCTAGGTGAGGTTGCACTTGTACCACATAACTCACCAATTTCTAACACAAACATCATTTTCTTCAATACATTATTTGATGAAAACGCATCGAACCATTTTGCGATTGGAAATGCGTATGCATTCTGTATCGAGGGTGGAAAAACAATGCCTAAAGCTGAGCTTGAAAAACGTGGTGCGAACTCAAGTATCACTCACGTTGACTTCATGGTTGGCTCTGCTGATATGGATATCGATGGGATTACAACTGACGGAAAAGTTGAACCTGTTTTCCGTAACGGAAGCTGGGCATTTTAAAGAATAAAAAGGATAGAACGCAGAATCTCCTGCCACTCTATCCTTTTTCCTTTAATTCGCTAACTCTATCGGCTCAACCTCATGTAAAGGCTTTCGAATTTCCTTTACCATCCAAGAAACAACCGTAGACAACATCAATAGTAAGCCGCATACCCCCAATGCAACACGAGGACTCAACAACTCTGAAACCCCACCAGCAAACAGGGTCCCTCCAACTGCAACCAATCCACTTAGCAAAATCCCACCACTCCCAACTCGAGCAAGAAAGTCATCTGGTGTAATCGCTTGCCGAGCTGCACCATTTACCACAAACCCCATGGATAAGGCACCATCAAATAAAAACATGCCAAGTGCAGCCGTAATAAATGAATCGGTAACAACTAGTAATCCAACTCCAACACCAGAAACCAACATGATACTTCCATTTAAAAAACCCCAGCTCAGACCATTTAACCTACTAAGCAAAAATACACCGGCCACATTCCCTACTCCTGCAGCTGATAACAATAATCCTGTTCTCACTACACTTAACTCTAGTGTTTGATTTGCAAAAATAATGACTGTCAAAACAACAGCAGTTGTAGAAAAATTTAAAATCACATGATTGAACGTAATAAAACGTTGTATTCTATTCCCAATTAAGTACCGTAGACCTTTTACTGTGTCCTTATAAGCCGAATGACGTTCTTTCGTTACTTTCATCTTCTCATCATACTGAAGCAACATAATCCCAATAAATGAAATTAAAAAAGTAACCGAATCAATCGCTAAAGTCCATCCAATTCCAAAGGTAGCAAATACCAGACCCGCTAGTGCTGGACCGGATAATGTACTAATCGCATCGGCTCCTTCAAAGTAATTGTGGGCCTGAACGAGCTGTTTTCTACCAACAATAACCGGTACCATTGTATTAAAAGAAATCCTAAAAAACACTCCCGCAGCTCCCATAATAAGAAGTGTCCAGGCCATTAACCAAACATTGATTACATCAAAACTAACAGCAAATACTAAACCCGTCATCGCAAAAACACGAACGATTTCGGCTGTCATAGCGATCCTTTTCTTTGATTTATTTTCAATCCACGTCCCAGCTGGAATGGCCAATACCAAGGGAGCAACCTGTGAACAGACGGCTACTAAACCAGCTTGCCAAGGTGATCCAGTTAATTGTAAAACAATAAGCGGTATCGCAAATTCACTAAAGCGATTACCGAAAATTGATGCCAACTGCCCAACCCATAATACAAAAAAGTTCCGTTCATTTAATAATTGCATCCGAAATCCCCTTTAATAAATTATCTACAAGAGAAGCGCCGGCCGCCCGCCTACGATGAACGTCGACTAAAACCCACGTCCTGTAGCGAACATCGGCACTAGCACATCCAGTGCAAGTCAGGCATAAGACAAGCCGGATGGAAGGTTGTTCTTTGACTTTCCGGACCGATTTATACAACTTTCTTTCATTGTATTTTTTAATTTAACAGATATTTTTTAGGAACGTGCATGTAAATATCCTCATAGGTCAAAACTAAAAATAAAATGGTTAAAGGAGAGTCTCTCATGAGTAACAACAACCAATTTGATCATCAAGGTGAAGCATATGAAAACATCCCAAATCTTGATGTTCAAAATAGTAAAAAAAATTTGTTTCATACACTACAAAAGCATCTTGATGTCTTACATACCGAGTTCACCAATGATTACCCCTATGAAGTGAGACAAGCAATTAAAAGTAGAATTGCTGAACTTGAAAGAACGAGTACATCATTACAAAATGATTTCGACAAAGTTCGCGATTAAGATGGTATTTTTACGGCGTATATGTAGTAAATAACAGATCCTAGCAAAAGATCCAAGTCACCTGAAAAAGCTAACATTGGAACATTTTCAATACCAAGACTTGCCCATGCATCTTGACTGAAAAGGTTTAAAAGTGCTTATAATAGTGTTCAAAAAGATTAGACGGCAGTGGTTACCCTGCCGTCTTTCTTTCTTTAAACATAAACATATAAATAAGGCACCATAGGGAACTCTAGACATCCCCTATTTTTCACTGCTAATTAGCCAATACTGTTGTATCCCCAAATCCTATTAGAATGTCTCTAATTCTTATGATTGTCATAAATCACCCCAAGTCAATGTCTCCTGGAGGTAAAAAAAAACTCTCAGGGCATGTAACCCAGAGAGGTGTCAAATTCATTTTTATTCATATGAAAAACAACTATAGCTATGAAATTAGCATGCAAACATTGCGTATCAAAAAAAAACGCACTATCCCATGTATTCATGCTTAAATACACTATAGTATTTCGTATAAATGGATAAATGGACAGACTAACCCTTTTCTCTAAGTTCCAAATTTTTCTTCAATTGAAAACTGTGTTAGAAAATAAGATTACCTCTTCATCGGCCCTTTTTTCCATTCCCTTCAACACTAATGTTAATTAAAGTATATTATTGTGCACTCTCTTCTGTCAACTACCTTATTGATTTGGAACTCCAGTAGGGCTTGTTTGGCGTATGTGATCACCTTTAAAATTATTCTCTCTCGCCTTTTTCACCTTGTCATCAAGTAATTCCTTTTGATCGACTTCTTTTGATGGAGTTTGAGTTTTTCTAGACATAGTATTCCCTCCTTTTTTTTATAAACTTCCACAATAGTATGCATAGATTAATGAATATTATTAGGCCTTTTAATTGAAATTTACACAATTAATCTAAAAAAAACATTTTGGTATATAATAAAGTGAAGTTAAATGAAGAGGTGATCTCAATTGAAGAAAAATTTTTCAGTGAATGAAGATAAAAAAAGGGTAGTTGGTGAAAAGGCTGCGGACTATATTAAAGACGGTATGACTATCGGGTTGGGTTCTGGCTCAACAGTATATTGGACTTTAAAAAAACTAGGTCAATTTGTTGAAAATGGAATGAGCCTTAGTGGGATACCATCCTCAAAACGGACTGAAGGCTGGGCAAAGGAATTTGGCATACCATTAATTGACTTTACCGACGTCGATTATCTAGACATTGCCATCGATGGTGCAGATGAAGTTGATTCTAATTTAAACCTTTCTAAAGGTGGCGGAGGCTCACTTTTACGTGAAAAATTAGTTGACGTTTATGCAAATAAATTAATTATTGTGGTTGACCAGTCTAAGATGGTTACACAGCTTGGTAAGTTTCCATTGCCAGTGGAAGTCGTTCCTTTTGGATGGGAGGTCACTGCTAAACGAATCGAAAGTCTCGGTAGTGTACCCAAACTAAGAATGAATGAAAATGAATTTTTTATAACAAATAACGGTAATTATATATTGGATTGTCAATTTGACACAATTGAAAATCCAGCAGAACTACATAATCAATTAAAGCTTTTATTAGGTGTTGTAGAAACGGGACTATTTGTTGATATGACTGACATTGTCATCGTTGGAGAAGATGATGGTGTGAGAATAGTGGAGAAGAAAAATTAAATTTAATCTCATGTGGGGTAGTTTTTTTATTCAATTGCCCCATATTGGCCCAAAGAACGCTAAGTTGTTGGAATATACCTTTTTACCATATTACGCCTCTTTAATTTATTTTGAACCTATTCATTTCGTCAATCTTCAGAAAACACCTGTAAAAAAAGGACCCATCCGCAAGGTGCGAATAGGTCTTATCACACATTATTTCAATAAATCCTCACGAAGTGGTGTAAATACGTCAAGAATGACACATTCCTCGATTACTTTTACACGATGTACTACGTTTGAAGGAATGTATTGTACATCACCTTGTTTTAAAATATCCTTCTTGCCATCAACCTCAAATTCTACGATTCCTTTTTCGATATAACTGAGTTGCTCATGTGGATGTTGGTCGATATCTCCTTCAAAACCTTTTACTAATTCTACTTTCACTAGCATTAACGTTCCATTTGCGTTTAAAATTTCTCTATTTACCATGATGTCATTCCTTTCAAAAGAAGGCTAAAATAGTTGCGGATTAAATAGTTTCGGAATATAAAATGCTACCGATGGGAAAAAGGCAACAAACATTAAAACAATAAGAACAATCAAAATATATGGCATTACTGCCTTCATCGATCTTTCAATTGACAAGTCCCCTATTTTTGCAGCTAAAAGTAAACACAATCCATATGGTGGAGTAACAAGTCCGATTGCTAGTGTAATTACTACGATTAAACCTAAGTGAACTGGATCTATTCCGAATTGTAATGCTGTTGGTAGAATTACAGGAACAAATAGAATCATTGCTGGAATTGCATCCATAAACGTTCCGATAAATAGGAAGAATGCGATGATAATTATAATGAAGATCCACTTTTCACCAACATTGTTTACAAAGAATTCTTGTGCCATTGTTGCTAATTGGAAATAGCTCATTAATTCACCTAGCGCACTTGCTGCTGCTAATGCAAATAGTGATAAAGAGCTTAATGATAAGGTGTCTACTAAAATCTTTGGAAGATCCTTTACCTTAAGTGTCTTATAAATAAACATACTAATTAATAATGTATATAATGATGCTACCGCTGCTGCTTCTGTTGCTGTAAAGAAACCTGATATAATTCCCCCAACAATTATAATCGGTGTAAGTAATGCAGGAAGAGTTTCGTATACTAGTTTTATAAACTTTTTAAAAGATGAGCGTGCGTATTTCGGGTAGCCTCTTTTAATAGAAATGAATAATACGAATAACATCATTCCTAACCCAATTAATACTCCCGGTACAATTCCGGCCAAGAACAATGCACCAACAGATGCATTTGTTAATCCAGCATAAATGATCATTGGAATACTAGGTGGAATAATTACTCCAATGGTTGATGACGCAGCTGTTACACCAACCGCAGTTTCTTTGTCATAGCCTTTTTCTTTCATATTAGGAATGAGAATCTTACCTACACCTGCTGTATCTGCCTGTGCGGCTCCAGATACACCAGCAAACATCATTGAAACTAATATATTAGCATGGGCTAACCCGCCTCTTATAGGTCCAACGATAGTAAGTGAAAGATCAATAAGCTTTTGTGAAATTTTCCCATGATTCATTAAATTTGCTGCTAAAATAAAGAGTGGTACTGCAAGAAGTACAAATGAGTCAATTCCATTTAACATTTTTACAGGAATCGTTACTTCTGGAATGTAGGGAATATTTAATATCCCGAGTAGTGCTACAATCCCAATTACAAATGCAATTGGTATCCCGATAAACATTAGAATTAGAAATAATGCAAGCAAAGCAAATCCAATCATTCACTTACCTCCTTTCCCCTAAGTTCTTTTATACTAGTTAGTAAGTGTGATAAAGAGTAGATAAACATTGTGATTGCCATAATCGGTAATGAAATCCATACATAGCCCATTTTCAAAAATGGTAAGGAAACCCAATTGTAGTTCCAAAAATTAGTAACTGCTTGTATACCATAAAAGAAAATTGCAAAGTTAAACATTAATAAAACAAGGTCATTAAAGATTCGTAAATATATTTTTTTCTTCCCTGTTAATTTTTGCGCTAAGAAATCAAAATTAAAATGTTCACGTTTATTTACCATTACAGCGGCACCCATAAAAACCGCCCAGATGAATGAATAGTTTGCAACTTCTTCCGTCCAAATGACTGAAATACCAAGGTATCTAGAGGTAATTTGGATGATAATCGCAATAAAAAATATCGTTAAGCTTATAACACCCACTGTTAGCTGTATTCTCTCAAGCATTTTTATAAACATAACTATTCTTACCCTCCTTAAAAAGGCATACTCGTAAGCTGCAAACACATCACGTGTTCGAAATAGTTTCTAACTGTTGGTTTGCCCCCACTTTATTGTCAGGAACCCACCGACAGTTAGAAGATTAAAAAGGGAAGGACACGAGTAGTGTCCTTATCCCAATTGGTAATATCAATTATTTTAAACCTTTAATAATATTAAATAACTCTTCAGCACCCATCTCTTTAGCTGCTTTCTCTTGTAGAGGCACAGCAAATTCGATAAATGGGGTTCTATCAATCTCGTTAATTACTGCACCGTCAGCAATTGCCATTTCTTTATATTCTTCCTCTTGATCATATAATGATTGTCTTTCAGCTTCTACTGAAGCTTTTGCTGCTTCTAAAATGATGTCTTGTTGTTCTTTTGTGTATGAATCGAACTTTTTACCATTGACTAATAAGAAACGAGTTGTGTAATCATGGCCTGTTTCTGTAATATATTTACCATTATCTGTTTTGTGGTGATTTTGCTGCACAAAGTATGGATACGCATTTTCAGAAGAATCTACAACTTTTTGTTGTAATGCTTGGTATAACTCTCCCCACGCTACAGATGTTGGAATTGCGCCAATACCTTTCCAATAATCAGCTACAACACCTGAAGTTTGAGTTCTAATTGTCATACCTTTAAGATCTTCAATTGAGTTTAGTGGCTTTTTACCATAGTAATGTCTTACCCCAGCAGTCCAATATCCAATGATTTTAAAGTCGTTATTTGATTTTTCATTTACGATTTGAGCCATCTTTTCGCCAACTTCACCATCTACAACTTTTTCCCAATGTTCATAGCTATCAAACAAATATGGAAGTGCTAATAGATCAACTTCTTTAATACCCGTTTGTGTCATAAAACCAGGTGATACTAATACAACATCAGCAGCGCCTAATTTAAGTTTTTCAACTAATTCTGACTCTTCTGTTCCAAGAGTTCCAGCATGTACTTCTACTTCAATTGAACCGTTTGATTCGCTTTCAGCAACTTCTTTAAATTTTAATAGTCCATCTTGATATGGGTTTTCAGGTGATGTTTGGTTATGTGCAGCAAGAATTTTTATTTTGTCTCCACCTTCTTCAGAACCTGTTTCACTACTACAACCAGCTAAAATCGCGGATAAACTTAAAAGTAAGATCATCGATAATGAGAATAGTTTTTTCATTTAATTTTCCCCCTTATTGTTAGTAAACTATCAAACGCTTTAAAAACTAGACTACGTAATCTACCAGATTAATAGATTACACATCACCCCTTTAAAAGAATTACTTACGTTTATTCAAGATTTGCATGACGCATAGTCATCTTAGCATTCGCAGATTCATGATTATCACCTTGAATGGTTGCAATGATTACTGCATCTAGCAAAAGGTGTACAGATTGATCAAATTGATTCCCAAGTGGTTGAATGGTCTTCGGTTCCTCACGTAGACGATATTTTGTAGCAGCAGGAATAACTAATATCCCATCACTAATTGCTGCAATCTTTGATTCTCTATTAGTTGTCACTAAGAATAGCTTAGCTCCAATTTCTTTAGCTTTGGAGGCAAATTGTAGCATCGAACCAGTCGAACCTGATCCTGAGATGGCCACTAATAGGTCACCATCTTCAATACTTGGCGTTATCGTTTCACCTGTAACATACACATGGTACCCACCGTGCATAAGGCGCATTGCAATCGCTTTTCCCATTAAACCTGAACGTCCTTCGCCACTGATAAAAATCCGTTTTGCCTTTTGTAGCTCTTTAGATAAAGCGATAGCTTCTTCTTCATTTACCATTGATAAAACAGTCGATATTTCATTAGCAACCCTATTAATGATTGACTTCATACTCATTGATCATCCCCTTCATTTTCAAAGCAACCTCACTGCAGTCAGTAGCTTTTGTGATTGCGCTTCCAACGATTATGGTCTCTGGTTTCTTTTTTAGGATTTCAGGGAGTGAATGTAAATCAATTCCGCCTGCAACCGCAACTTCAAACTCTGAAAAGTCTTGCACCAATGAAAATAGGTCCGTATGAAGTTCTCCCTCTAATTGCATGTCTTTCCCAAAATGTAAGCTTACAAGATCTACACCAAAGTCACTTAGCTCCACCATTCTTTGCTGCTGTGTTACACCTAGTAGATCGATCATGATTTTTTTCCTATAGGTTCGTGCTACATCCAGCGAATCTGTAATGGTTTTATCTGCTGAAAATGACATAACGGTAGTAATATCAGCACCTGCTTCAAATGCTTGTATTGCCTCATGTTTACCTGCATCACATGTTTTCATGTCTGCAACGATTATTTTATCTGGATAGGCTTCTTTTATGTCACGTATGATGGACATCCCATATTCTTTTATAACTCCAGTACCAACCTCAATCCAATCAACACTTTCTTTTGTTTCTTTTAAAATTCGGAAACATTGTTCCTTGTTCAAGCGATCAAGTGCTAGTTGTATGTTCATTTCTTCACCTCAAGACTATCTTTCTATTAACTCTTTTGCTCCCATTTGAATAAGTACTTCATCAATATAAGGTAGACCTTCATTATCACCTGAGACACTTACTACCATTGACCCCACTGTATTCGCAAATCGTAAAGTTTGTTCAAGGGACCATTTGTTCAAATAACCGTAGAGAAAAGCCGCATCGAAACCATCTCCAGCACCTACAGTATCAACCACTTTTTTAGGTGGTATAGGCGGTGCCACAATATATTTTCCACCGTGATAACCGATCGATCCTTTTTCCCCTTGCTTAATTGCAATATAAGGAATACCGATTACTTTACATCTCTCAACGATTTCAAAAGGATCACTTACACCAAATAGAAGCTCAGCTTCTTCCACACTTGTTAGAAAGATATCTACAAGTGGTAGTATATCTACTAAGGCTTCCTTCGCTTCTTCTTTAGACCATAATTTTAGACGAATATTTGGATCAAACGAAACGATTACACCATTTTCTTTAGCTATCTTGATTGCGTGTTTAATTAAATCAACATTCTTTTCTTTATCAACTGCTTGAAAAACACCTGTTATATGAAGCACTTTTGCTTGTTTAATATACTCAGCATCAAGTGTTTCCTTTGTTAACGTAGTTGTAGGTGAATTCAAACGGTAATAAAATGTTCTTCCACTACCATCCTCTAAAATTTCCTTAAAATGTACCGATGTGGGATAGTCATCTTCAAATTTCACTTGAGAGACATCAATACCTTCACCACGTACAAAGTTGTATATATATCTTCCAAATTCATCGTTTCCTAAACGGCTAATCCAACCTGTTTTTAAACCTAATCGTGAACAACCAATCGCGACATTTAACTCTGCTCCTCCAACTTTTCGATCAAAAGAGGCAACATGTCTTAAAGGTCCTTTGGAGCATGGATTAAAGGATATCATGGCATCTCCGATTGTTATTATATCGTTCATTTAATTGACCTCCCTGTCTTGTACTACTAACGCTTTATAAGTATTGGCTCAAATCGATACACATGGTGTTGTTCTTCACTATCTTCTTTTTTAATTTTTGCTAATAAAAGTTCAGCTGCCTTTTTCCCCATTTCAAACGTTGGTTGAGCAACTGTTGTTAATAGTGGACTATAAAAGCTGGCAAATGAAACATCATCAATACTTACTACATCTAAGTGTTGTGGGATTTTCAAACCTTGTTCACTTACAAACTTTAAAATTTCAATCAGTGTTAAATCATTACCTGCAATTATAGCTTGTGGTGGTTTTGCTAACGATAACATTTCTTTAAGACATTCCTGTACCTGTTGACGTTCCACACTTTTTATGTAAGATTCGTTAATCTCTAGATCGTTTTCTTGTAGTGCTTTTTTGTACCCGTTTATTCGTTCAATACGTGGTGTCACATGTTCAATTATGGATGACGTTATGATTCCAATCCGTACATGCCCTTTCTCTATGAAATGTTTGACCGCTAAACTGGATGCCTTTTCATTATCAAGCATTATAGATGGTATCTGTATATTAGGCACTATTCTATCTACAAAAATAACAGGATAGTTTTCCGCTACCATCTTCTCGTATAGCGAAACATTTCCTCCAGTCGGGAAAATAATGAGTCCATCTAGTTGTTTTGCACGTAACATATTGATATATCTCTTTTCCTTTTTGGAGTCATCATCTGCATTGCATACGATAATGTGAAAGTCATATTCATGGCAGATATCTTCAATAGCTCGTATTACCTGTGTTGAGAACGCATGCAAAATATTAGCTACAATAACACCAATTGTTGACGTTGATTTTTGTTTTAAGCTTCTTGCAACAATATTTGGTTGGTATCCTAGTTCTTTTATTGCCTTTTCAATTCGCTCTTTCGTCTTTTCACCCATATAATCGTAACGCTGATTTAAGTATTGAGAGATTGTGCTTTTAGATACCTCTGCATGTTTAGCCACATCCGCCATCGTAACCGTTTTCATTTTATCTTCTCCAAATTCCTACTAAATTCGATTAAACGAATATTACTAAACCGGTTTAGTAAATCGATTTAGTTGAATTATAAGACAACTGAAAGCGCTTTACAAGTATTTTCTATAATTTCTCTAAAGAAAAAAGAACTACTCCTTTAAAGTAGTTCTCCAGTACACTATACGTATTACTTATCTGAAGGATAAACAACCCCAGTTTGCTTCCTTGCGATATCTATAATCTTAGTGGTGATTCTTGAATGTTCATACGAATTCACAGTCGACTCTGATTTTCCGGTCTTTATTAAATCAATAAACTCTTTAGCCTCATAATACATCGCATTTTCTTCTTGTGGTTCGCTTATTTTTTCAACCCGCCCATCTCTGTAACGAATCTCAACATGTTCTGGTTCAGAAATACTATCTATGACAATTGTTGCTTCTTCCCCGATAATTTCAGACACCGAATAAGAATTTGAGATTTTAGAATGCATAATAATCGCATCCATCCCATCATACTCAAGGATCATGCTCCCTTCTCCATCTACTCCTGACTCTAGTAATAAACTTGAGGCTTTAAGCTCTCGAGGTTCTCCAAATAAAACAACCATTGGATAAATGCAGTACACGCCAAGATCCATTAATGATCCGTTTGAGAATGCTGGATTAAATGCGTTTAAAACGGTACCTTGTCGATAAGCATCATAACGGGATGAATATTTACTATAATTAGCGACATATCTACGGATTTTCCCAAGTTTATGTAAGTTATTCTCTATCATTTTAAAGTTTGGAAGGAAAGTTGTTTTTAATGCTTCCATTAGTAAAACATTGTTTCTCTTTGCTACTTCAAAAAGCAAGTCTAACTCAGCAGTGTTTGTTGCCATAGGTTTTTCGCAAAGAACATGCTTTCCATAGTTCATAAATATAATAGCTTGCTTTACATGAAATGAATTTGGGCTAGCTATATAGACAGC
Source organism: Cytobacillus sp. S13-E01 (assembly GCF_029193815.1). Lineage (GTDB taxonomy): Bacteria > Bacillota > Bacilli > Bacillales > Bacillaceae_L > Bacillus_BV. Next base: position 60,101 of record NZ_JARFVC010000006.1, on the reverse strand, counting down.
ATCAATTTCATCACTCTTAGCCATTTCCTCAAGGTCCGTAAAAGTTAACTCTATTTCGTGCAGAACCGCGTACTCTCTAGCTCTTTCCTCCGTTCTAGAATATACCGCTGTCAAAGCAAAGTCTTCATTCTTTTTACCTGCATCAATCAAACGATCTGTTATCCAATTAGTACCAATGAAACCGAATCGTATCAATTCTACTCATCCCCTTTTATGCTAAAAAAACTCTATAGTCCAAACTTCACTTGGTGCGAAGACATTAGGTTCTTCTATGTATTTTTCAATAATATTACCCTACCCTTCTTTTAGTTTGCAACTTTATTTTTGGCGTACCCTTTTTGTAGATGATACGTAAATAGTAGTAGAGGTGACTTTTACGATAACTAACTAAAACCGTCAATGTTTTGGCAGTTTTTTCTTGATAGGATCACATCTACCACTATTCTAAACTGATGAATTATACTTAAACATTTGTCACATTCTAATATAAGGAGTGTGAACCTTGGTGATGAATATGTTTTCTGTTCTAAATACGAGCCATAATTCGTCTTTTGAAAAAGTTCTCGAGGCTGAAGGGAACCTTTTTAAAATGATTCAACAATACTGGTATCAGCATAATTTCATGACTTTACCTTGGTGGTTACTTGTACTGTTTACAATATTTCCACCAATTATATGGTGGCTTTTACTAGATAAAACAAGAATTTTTGAAGTAATGACTTATGGACTTTTTTTAGGTACGATCGCAACCATATTAGACTCGATAGGTAGTAATATGATGCTGTGGACATACCCAGTCCGCTTGTCATCCTACTTATTTCCACAATTTTATCCATATGATGTTACCTTAGTGATCATCCCATTTATGCTTATCTATCAATGGGTCAATGATCAAAAAAATTCATTATTGCAACGATTATTCTTGCTGGTTTTATCTCATACGTAGCAGAGCCACTCGCCCAATTGGCTGGTGTATATAAGATGTTAACTTGGCGTCATATTTATTCACTTTTCATTTATTCGTTAATTAGTATATTTACTAAATATGTAATGCTCTTTCTGAAAATGAAATCCGTAAAGAAATAAGTAAAAAATATATATTTTAAGCCATTCTCAATGATGGTTCAGTTTTAATTCTATCACATAGCTTTTAATCCCTTTAATACTTGCTCGCCTGGTTATCCGATCGGGAAACAGACAGTGTACATATAACCGATGCACACTTTCTTACTTTGGTATACTATTATCCTTTTCTGCCCATAATGTAAAAATGTACTAATTATGATTAACAAGGAGATAAAAATGGGCACCAATTCAAGCATTAAAGGTATAACTGGTAGTTTTGTAATAGGATTCGGTTTTTTAGGTGCTCTTGACGGAATTATCTTTCATCAACTATTACAATGGCACAGTGTTGTTATGGATACAAACCGTTCTGGGCAAATCATTAGTGATGGAATATTCAATTTTGCAGTTACCATTGCCTTAGTGGTTGGTGGAGTTCTTTTATGGCTAGCGGGAAAACCAACTGATCTTGCCAAAGGAGTAAGTCTACTAATTGGAGGAATTTTGATTGGTGGAGGTGCTTTTAATTTAATAGAAGGGATAACAAATCATCATATCTTTCAAATCCATCGTATAAAACCAGGCGATCCAAACGCAATTATCTATGATCTAACGTTCCTTGTACTAGGAGTTATTCTCATTATTATTGGGTTAATCGTGAAGAGAAGAGGAACTAGTCCAGATTCCTCTCTACCACTATAAATTAATTAGTCAATCAATATTATACATTATATTAACTCTTCATACTGCGATCCACACCGGATCTTATCCATAACCAGACAATTTAAAACAAGAAAAGCGCAAGGCGCGCCCGCTTACCTGATCGTCGATTAAAACCCACCACGTCCTGTGGCGAACATCGACATCAGCACATCTTGTGCAAGTCAAGCATAAGACAAACCTCAAGGACCAAGAGATGAGGGAATCAGCATGGTTTAATAAGCGGAGAAATTAATTACGAAATAGCACTTAAAATAGCTTAAATAGACGGAAGGATTCCGACTATTTACACAAAAAACGTCAAAATGGATCATTTTGCATTGCATAAGCGGAAAACCTCCGCTTATATACCCCGAACCAAGCCTTATTACGTAATTTAACCGGAAAATCTCCTCTTATTTTAACGATCACTGGTTACTAAATTTAGGAGATGACTTCTGATGTATATGGAAATGTGTAATAATTGACATCCCAATTGACACTTAATTTTGAGTGTCCAAGTAAGCATTGTCCTTTAAATTTATTTTGTCATTAGTGGTTTTATTTTACTATAAGAGGTATTATAAATCCCTATATAAAAGGAAAATGGCATACATTGATTCGTATGCCATTTCTAATGTCAATTTACCGCCTGTGTACCTCAAAACGGAACGGTTTAATGTTAAAACCTCTGCGTTTTCTATGCGTTTTGAGTTGGCAAAAATTGTCTGAATTAGCTGGTTATTTAACTTGTTAAATTGAGTTTTCTACTTCATAATCGAACTACTTACTAATATATTAGGTCTGCTTTTAGTTTTTACGATGCAACAATAAATCTATTATTTTGTACTTTTATTTTTGTAATTCTTTTTTCATCAACTTGATCGACATAAAAATTGATACCATCAAACTCGATTACCGTTTTTTCATCTTCAGTTGGAATATTTCCAAGCTGTCCGATTATAAAACCACTTAAGGTATCATAGTCCGTAACAGGTAAGTCTATCTTCAATAGATCTCTTACATCATATAAACTTACTGTTCCTTCCATCATGAACGTGTTAGCATCAAGCTGCTTATATTCATGCTCTTCTTCATGCTCATCATATTCGTCAAAAATATTACCAACGATTTCTTCAATTAAATCTTCTATAGTTACAATCCCATCTGTTCCACCATATTCATCAATAACAACAGCCATATGGACTTTGTTCTTTTGTAGATCTAAAAATAAATCGTCTGTCTTTCTAGAGCCGAGAACAAAATAAGGCGTTCGCATCAAATTTTTGAGGTTAAATGAATGGTTATCTCCACTCTCTATAAATTGAAGCATATCTTTCACATGAAGAATACCAACGATATTATCGAGACCTTCATTATAAACAGGGTATCTTGTATATTTTTCGTAATTGATTAGTTTTACAAGATCACTAAATTCTGTATCTATTGAAATACCAATTACATTTGTGCGATGGGTCATGATATCTGAGACAATTTTATTATCGAATTCTAAAATATTGTTAATCATCGTTTTTTCACTAGTCTGTATAGATCCGTTCTCTTCTCCTACATCAACCATCATCCGGATTTCTTCTTCCGTTACATTGTCTTCATCCAAATGGGGATCGACTCCAAAAAGTCGAATGATCGTGTTTGTTGATAATGATAATAATTTTACAAATGGGGCAGACACCTTTGAAAGTATTGTCAACGGTACTGCTGCGAACATGGAAATGGATTCTGCTTTTTGCATGGCTAGTCGTTTAGGAACAAGTTCACCCACTACTAAGGTAAAAAACGATAATAGTAAAGTTATCAAGATTACCGAAATGGTCTCAAGAACCTTTTCTGATAATGGTACCCCTGTCATAAAGATAAAACGCGCAATCTTACCAGCAAAACTACCGGCTGCAAACGCACTCGCCAGAAATCCGGCCAGGGTAACTCCTATTTGTATAGTGGCTAAAAAGCGACTTGGTTCGTTCAAAAGGTTGTGCAACAATCTTGCTCTTTTATTACCAGCTTCAGCCATTGCCTTTATCTTGTTATCGTTCAATGAGATTAGAGCAATTTCAGATGCAGCAAAAAAGGCATTAAGCACTATGAGTATCATTAAAACCAAAATTTCTATAAACAAACAATTCATCCTCCATATTAAATAATTTGTGTTTTAAAACCGCATTATTTACTAAAGAGATAATCATTGCCGTCTATAATAAATCGTATTTAGATACACTCTGGTTTTTATAACAATCCACATAGTTCTTACATTGTTACTCTCACCCTCAGGTTCGTCATCGTCCAATTCCTATCCACCTCCTTCAACTATACTATATTATAATCTAATTTATTAAAAATGTACATAATCAAGCTTCTTTTTTGGAAAAGATTGCTAGTATGATAATCTTCCAAACCTGATTATCACCTTCATCTGAAAATGCCTTTTGTAAGTAATCATCAGTACAATTTCACTTATACTCTTTCGTAATATTGAGTTAGTGCAATATGACTTGCTTTAAGTTGTGTTAACTCGTTAGCTTGGGTACGAATTTTGTTACTTGATAAAGCTAGTACAAACAACACTACACTTATAATCAGAACAAAAAGTGCTTTTTTCTTATCATCTCTAACAAATAATAACAACAAACCAAATCCAATCAATCCAATGGCAATGGCATATATGACTAAGGTTGCAATATATATGATTAGGATAATACCCCTCCTGGACTGGTATTAAAACACCTAACAATTAAAATAACCCTTTTTAAAAAAGTATTAACACAACACTACAATAATACCATTATTTGTAAAAAAATATCATTTATTTACTAATTATATTTTTAAAATGAAGTTCTCAAGGCATCACGACTATGAGCTTACAAAAAGGCCTTATTATAAATAAAGTCGTCCTTCACCAATATCGACACTACAACCACCAATTTTAACACTACTAATCTGATCATCTTTTTTCAAAATTGTTATGTCGATAAAGCTTGCTCGCCCCATTTCTATTCCTTGTTCACTGACTATCTGATACTCCCCATCTATATTTTCTTTCGTTACACCATAATGGACCAAATAAGCACCTAACGGACCACTTGCAGCACCTGTTGCGGGGTCTTCCGGTATTCCCATTGCTGGCGCAAACATTCTGCTATGGATAGTAGAACCTTTATGTTCAACTTCACGTGAAAAGACAAACACATGTTTAAAATCCTCATATGCACTAAAATGATCTTTCCAGATATCTAAACGAAATTTAATTTTTTTCAAGGCAGACAGCGAGTTTAAAGGAATATATAAAAAAGGGACACCAGCGGACACGGATTGGATTGGTAGACTATGGTCGATATCTTCCGTACTAAGTGATAACAGCTTGGCTATCTTATCACTATCCTTATAAATATCACCAAACTGTGGGATCGGCTGCTCCATTTCAACTTTTGAAACCTCACCCTTCAATTTATGAACCGTGACACCAATATCACCAACATTTTCTTCGAACACCACCACAGTTGCGCCTTCATTTGTTTCAATAAGTTTTCTACTTGCTAGTACATACGCAGTTCCAATTGTCGGATGCCCTGCCATTGGGAGCTCTACGGCTGGCGTGAAAATCCGAAGTTTCTTGTTGTTCCTTTCATTTTTTGCAGGCAGAACAAATGATGTCTCAGAAATATTTAGTTCCCTTGCAATCTTTTGCATTTGTTCCGTTGAAATACCTTCAGCATTAGGAAATACAGCTAGTTGATTTCCAGCAAATACATGATTGGTGAACACATCTACTAGATAATATGTAAAATCAGGCATCTTTTATCAGCTCCATTCACGTTTCTACCTTACTATTTTACAATTTACGGAGGTCAACAAGAAAAGCGCAGGGCGCCCGCCTATCGGCGACAAGCATAAGACAAGCCGGCTGGAAGGTTGTTCTTTACCTTCCGGACGGATTGGCTTATGACCTCGAGCCGATGGCGCCCGGAGCTAGACACTAAAACTAGGTTCAAATTTTTATACTTTCTTATCTTTTTAAAAATAATATACCTTTTTTGTTATAATTTGTTATACTCATTTAAAAAATATAAATGGGGATGAAATTTAAAAATGGAAGTAAGAGTCTTAACAGCACTAGATGCAGCCGATTATTTAAAGTTACGGTTAGAAGCTTTGCAACAAGATCCAGACGAAAATGTCTATTTAGATGAAGATTTGATGGTATTATTTTTAAACTAAAATTTAAAAGGAAAGAGGCGACCACACATTGGTTGCCACTTGGCCTATTCATTTTTTCTAAAGTTTAAGTTTACTAGATTCGCAATATTTCTAGCTTGATGACGTAATAAATCATCCGCTGCTTCTATCGAGTTTTCCAATGTCATCGGCCGATTCGTAATCGAAAAACATGCCGTAAACACATCGGTTAATTTTTCAAACCCATTGCCTAAACTACCAGATAATAATATAACTGGTACTTCATAGTTCTTCGCCGTATTTGCTATGAACATTGGAGCCTTTCCAAACAAAGTTTGATGATCACTCTGCCCTTCACCTGTAATCACTAAATTTGCAGAACGGATAGCATTCTCGAGATCACACGCTTCTGAAATCAACTTTGATCCTGAAGTGAGTTCACCATTTATTGTTAAAAATGCAAAACCTAAACCTCCTGCAGCACCAGCTCCAGGGATATTTTGCAACTTTTTATGTAGTGCATCTTCAATCATGCAGGCATAATTAGCTAAACCTTCGTCTAATTGTTTTATAATAGCCGCTGTCGCCCCTTTTTGAGGCCCATACACAGCGGATGCACCTTGCTCACCACATAATGGGTTGACAACATCACAGGCGACTTGAAAACGACACTCCATTAGAAGTGGATCGATTGTTGAGAAGTCTACTTTCTTGACTTTAGCTAAATTGGCAGCTATTGGAACGATTTGATCTCCTTGCTCATTTAAAAACGTAACATCTAAAGCCTGAAGCATCCCCAAACCACCATCATTAGTGGCACTTCCACCAAGTCCAATAATAAAATCTCGATATCCTCTATTGCATGCATCAAGGATTACTTCTCCAACTCCATATGTCGTACTTTTAATAGGGTTTTGTAATTCTTTAGGAATCATCGTTAGCCCAGCAATTTTGGCAATCTCAATGACAACTGTTTTATTATCACCTAATATGCCATATTCGGTTAAAATGCGGTCTCCTAATGGACCAATTACCTCAATTGGAATTTGTTGCCCACCTGTTGCAAAGAGCAATGCTTCAAGAGTTCCTTCACCACCATCAGCTATCGGAATGACCTTTAGATTTGCTTCTGGTATCACTTCTTTAAAAACATCGCTAATTGCATTTCCTACTTCAAGTGATGTCAGGCTTCCCTTATAAGAATCTGGAGCAATAACTATGTTCATTGAATAACCCCTTTTTCCAATTATTATAATATCAATTTTTAAAAAATTCAAATTACTTTTAAGCGATTTAAACTCCTGATTCTTCAAATCTGCGTAAATCTGCATTATCACCAATTACAATTAATATATCACCTTTCATTAAGAGCCAGCATTATTCAACCTCAGTTATAACCGGTTAAAAATCTAAAACAAAACCATTAGCATAAGGACCTTATCTAGTAAGTCTTTAAAACGTTCAGTTAACTATAAAGTGAACCTTCAATCAGTGGGGATTTTACTGCCCCTTAGACGTGGGATAAATCTCTTTTGGAACCATCCACAATCATGCGCCCGGGCCATTATGTTCAGATACAAATAATAACTTTTTAGAAAATAAAACAATTAATCTTCCAATAAAGACTATTTTCCGTTAAAACCTCAAAAAAAGAGACTGAAACTCAGTATCTGAGCCAGCCCCTGTAAATTTATTTCAATCCTGTTAATGTAATACCCTTAATGATATGACGTTGGAAGAAAAGAAATACGATGATGAGCGGAATGACTGCAACCGTTGCCCCTGTCATAATCATCTCCCAATAGTCTTCATTCTCGCCAGAAAAATAGGCGAGTCCGACTGGTAGTGTTTGAATTTCTGATGATTCGATAATGATTAGTGGCCACAGAAATGCGTTCCAATTTCCTAGGAAAGTAAAGATACAAAGTGCAGATAGTGCAGGCCATACTTGTGGAATAGCAATTTTAATGAAGATCATAAACTCATTCATTCCATCAATTCTTGCTGCATCTAATAAATCATTCGGTATGGATTCCATAAACTGCTTCATCAAAAAGATACCGAAAGCTGAAATAACCCCAGGAAACATGATTCCCCAATATGTATCAACCCAACCAAAGGCGGTTGACATGATATACCACGGTATAACAAGCATTTCTGTTGGAATCATCAACGAACTTAAGATTGCAATAAAGATGAAGTGTTTTCCTTTAAACGTAAACTTAGCAAGAATGTAGCCAACCAATGTATCAAAAAATGCGACACTGATCGTCGTAATTGTGGCAACGATCAAACTATTTAAAAACCACGTCCCGAATAAAGATTCTTGAAATATTCTTATGTAGTTTCTGATGGTAGGATTTTCAGGAATAATTTGTAATGAAAACACATCCATAGGTGCTTTAAATGATGTTGATACCATCCAAACAAATGGAAATATCATAAAAATTGCTCCGATTAGTAATACAATATATACGAAAGCTGTTGAGACTTTGCGCTTTGTTCTTGGACTGTTCATTAGCATGTTTTCACCCTCTTTATTTACACCATCACTCATTAGTACTCAAATTTTTTCGTGAGTACTTTCATTTGAAAAAGTGTAAGTAATAAGACAATCAGGAATAAAATGACCGTTGCTGCTGCCGCATAACCCATTTTGTATTGTTGAAATGCTAGCTGATATATATAGTGAACCATGGTATTCGATGAATTTAGGGGTCCACCCTGAGTCATATTTAACACCTGCGTAAATGATTGAAGAAAGCCGATACTCCCAATAACCGCGGAAAAGACAATTGTCGGGTTTAATAAAGGAATAGTGATACTTTTAAATTTATGCCAGCCATTCGCTCCATCTATATCCGCTGCTTCATAAAACATCTTCGGAATATTTTCAAGTCCCGCTAAAAAAATAATCATTTGGAAACCTAATCCCTGCCAAATCATTGTTGCAATGATGACGTAGATGGCTTGTGTTGGTGAACCTAAAAAGAGCTGTGACTCGAATCCCAGCTTCACAAGCCAGTCATTGACGATTCCATTAGGCATTAATAGCCATTTAAATACCCAGCTTACAGCTACAATACTTGTAATGTAGGGGATGAAATAAATCACTCGAAATAACCCAACAAACCTATTTATTCTTTGTAGCATTAGCGCTATCGCTAAACCAATGATTAGTTGTCCACTTACCCCTACTACAACATAGATAATTGTGTTTAACATTGATTTCAAGAACACTTCATCCTTAAAAAGATTTACATAGTTATCCATTCCTACAAAAGGTTTTTCAGGTGATAATATATCCCATTCACGAAACCCTACATTAAATGTATACAATGTAGGGGCAAAGCGAATGACGATGAAAAATAGCAGTGGGATCAACAAGCAAGAATACACAAAGATATATTTCTGCTGTTTAAGTGTAAACTCAAATTTCGGCTGTTTATTTTTCACGTTTTGTGTAATAGCTAGGTCTTTTTTATGATTTATTTTCGCCATGCATTTCACCTCCATGTAAGGACAGAGAGACTAGTAACATCCTAGCCTCTCTAAGTAAATATCTTTTACAAGTACTATTTGTTACTCCAGTATTCATCATATAATTTTTGAGTTCTCTCAACTAACTCATTATAAGCATCTTCAATTGACATTCCTTGAAGTATGATTTTGTCTCCAGCTTCCAATACATAATCTCTTTCAAGGTTTTCATCAACAAAGAAGTGGGCATTAGCATATGGTAACTGCTCAATAAATGGTCCAATTTTTTCATCATTTGCATACTTATCTTGTGTGGCTACCGCTTCTTTCGCCGGAAGCTCACCGATTTTGTCCATCCAACGCTCCATCACATCATCACTTGTTAAGAATTGAAGGAACTTAGATGCCGCCTCAAGCTTTTCACCTTCAACCTTTGACGTAATACCATTAGCCCAGAAAGATGACTGAGTAGCTTTATCTTTATAAGAAGGAAGTGGAGCGATACCATAATTTAAATCCGGTGCATCTGTTGCTAATGTACCTAAACGGAAGGATCCGTCAATATTCATTGCTGCATTTCCAGTTTTAAAAGCCGTTACATCGTTTTCATAAAAGCCTTTTTCCCCGACTTTATGAAGAGTTGTTAATTCCATCATATACTTAAAAGCTTCTAAGCCAGCAGGAGTTTCATTCCATAAAATTTTCTTGCGGTCTTCACTTAAATCTTGACCACCAGCTTGGTAGATTAGTGCATCACGGAACCAGTTGTGTAACTGACCACCTAATTCAAATGCCATTCCAGCTGTGATTAATTTTCCATTTGCATCTCTTTCAGTAAGCTTTGTAGCATAATCAACTAATTCATCCCAATCCTTTGGGGGTGCATTAGGGTCTAATCCAGCTTTTTCAAATAAATCTTTGTTATAAAATAGTGCTAATGTACGAACAGCAGTTGGAATGGCCCAATACTCACCATCAAGCTTTACAGATTCAACTAATGGGAAAAATTCATTCTCAATCGTTTCATCTGAAAAAGCATCTTTAGGAAGCGGCTGTAAATAGCCAGAATCAACGTATTTTGGTACCCATCCATAATAGAGGTTAATAATATCAGGTCCTCTACCTGCTGGAACTAATGTAGCAACCTTTTCATTGTATTGTTCATAAGGAAAATTCGTTTGTTTAACCTTAATTCCAGGGTTTGCATCTTCAAATTCTTTAATTAACTCATCCATTAGATCTACCTTGGATTTATACGCATACTGCCAATACTCTAATTCGATAACCTCTCCATCTTCTGTGTCGGTTGAGGCATTATCACCGCCACCAGAACAACCAACAATAATTGCCGCCATCAACGTTAGTAATAAGAAACTAAGTAAGCTTTTACCTTTCATTTTTTAGACCCTCCTTTATTTTGTTCGCAGTTTGGTTCATTAGATTGGTAAGATCTAATTGATACTTGCGAATAGTATCCTTTTTCTCATTAACTTGTTTGTTAAAGTCTATGACTCTCAGCCTAGATAATTCTATTTGTCTAGTCGTTTCAGCAGGCATTGGTCCACCTTTTACACTTCTAACAGCTACAAAATGGATTGGATCAATTGCTGCTTCATACTCAGTTTCTGATAAATGTACGTTTTTTCCAATTATTTCTTTTGCTAACCTATTTATTATACCGGCGTTACCATCTAGTAATACTTGGTTTTTCTCAAAAAGCATCCCTACAAATCTTTGTGTAATTTGATGTGACTCTCTGAATGATAGCTGGTGATTTCTAACAAGCACATCAGCAAGTTCCGTTACAGTTGAAAAGCCATTTTTACATTTGTTATAAAGCTCTTCCTTATGGAAGGTTGTATTCTCAAGTATTTCAGAAAGTAGTGCAACTATCCCCTTTGTTTCTGTTATACCGTTATATAAAATCGGCTGGATGTCATCTCCGATATCGACAATATCGCCAAATGGAACACTATGTGACATTGGAAAAACTGCTTGGAGTTCACCTATTGTTCTACTAATATATGACCGGGTATGTTCTAAAGATGATGGATTTCTTTTTTGTGGCATTATACTTGAAGTTTGGACTAAGCTGCTATGTATCGTCATACCTTTTACTTCATTTGTTGTTAACAGCATTAAATCATAAACAAAGCGCGATAATGAACTCAGTGAAGTAATAAGAACACTTGCCAGCTCGAGCATATAATCGGCTGCGGCAATGGCATCATAGGAATTTTCCATAGCTTTAGCAAAGCCTAAATGATCTGCAACGTAATCACGGTCAATTGGAAAGCCCGTTGTCCCTAAGGCAGCAGCTCCCATTGGTGAGACATTAATTCGCTCAAATAATGAAGTACCTCGCTCAAGATCTCTTTCCAAATGATGAACGACTGCGATAATATAATGGGCAAGAGTTGTTGGCTGGGCTTGTTGATTATGTGTATATGCTGGGATGATTGTATCTTTATGTTCATCTGCTATTTTTAAAAGGACCTCTATTAATTGGTCAATTTGCTCAAACCATTCAATAATATGTTCCCTCCAAAACATTCGAAACATCGTTGCATCCATGTCATTCCGGCTAAAGGCAATATGCATATTTCCGACTAGCTCATCACCAATACTTTCTTTAAGATCATGTTCGATCATAAAAAATAGGTCCTCAAACTCTGAATCATATTCCTTTTGATAGTCGGTTTCGAGTAATTTTCCGCAAGCCTCAATGATTTTCCCCACTGATTCCTCTGGTAAAATCCCTTGTTTTCCAAGCATTGACACATGGACAATACTAATTTCAAGAATATACGAATAAAAATGTTCACGCGTAAATTCAAAGATAGGAGTCAATACACTTTTCACATATAGTTGAGATCTCTTCGTCATCCTTCCACTCCACTCTGAAGGTTAAGTAGTCTACGGGCATTATTACCAAAAATACTTTCGATATCCTCTTCCCTAAAGTTTAAGTCTCTACATGTGCGAACTTGATCTTGAAGGTAGCGATAAGCAAATCCACGTGGAAATCCATTTGAGTCAGATCCAAAAACAATTCGTTCAGGTCCTATTAACTCATACGTTTTTCGAAAAAGGATCTCTAAATCTAAGTGATAAGGCATCCATCTCATCCATTGGTTTGAGCCCGATGTTTCTATATGAACATTAGGACAGCTCCAGCATAGCTGAAGTAATTCCTTAAAATAACCTGCTCCAAAATGGGGAATAATTATAGGAATCTCTGGGAATTCACTAGCTACTCGAAAAATCGCTAATGGATTGATGTTTTGATGTTCAACAATACCACCTGCTCTTCCAAGCATTCCAAAATGAATCAGGACAGGTAGCTTTCTGTCAGCGAGGAATCTCCAAACAGGCAATAAGGTTGGATCATGTAAGGGTCTGTTGACCAATGGTCCCATCATCTTATATCCGTTTAAGCCAAGTTCATCGACTGCTCTTGTTAATTCTTCAAGTGCGTTTTCACTCTCAATCGGATGATGCGCAAATCCGATAAAACGCTCGGGATACTGACTCACCTTTTCCGCTAAATCATCATTATTCAATGAAGTTAAAAAAATCATTTTTTCCAATCCATATTTATCAAGCTCACCCTTCCATCTATCCATAATTGGAATGGCTCGATCTTCATCTTTTTCAGAGGCTGGATTTGGAAAATCCCATGTGAGTCTCATTCGCTCAGAACGTTCAGCATTATATTGATCGGCAATTTCACTTCGCCTAATAAAGTTTACTTGCCATGGTAGGTGTGCATGAATATCAATCACTTTAAAATCATTTGAAAACATAAACCATCATCCCCCCGTATTAAAAAGCTCGTCATTCCTCAGACATAAAGAAACAGCACCTAACAATGAAACATTGGTATGTTTTGTAATTTGTATTTCAATTTGACTTTGTTCTGGTAGATGACTTTTTAGCCAAGCTTTTATTTTTGGTAAAAACCATGCACCAGACCCAGAAATTCCGCCTCCAAGTACCACTATTTCAGGATTTAAGATCGAGACGATATTGATGATTGCTACCCCAACATTATCGATCACATCATCAATTACCCTTAAAGCAAGTGGATCATCTTCGATCGCAAGCTTAAACACATTTTTCGCAGTCCACTCTTCATCAGAAATATCATATAATGCAAGCATATTCTCTGATTTAAGAATTTTTAAAAATTGATTAACAATCGCTGGCCCACCAACATGATTTTCTAAAAAACCATAACCTGCAAACATGGATGGATACGATTGCTTTGCTTTTCCCTTATCTGTAATAATATAACCTACTTCACCTGCTGCATATTTTGCACCATGATATAAAGTACCGTTAATAATAATGCCGCAGCCGACCCCAGTACCCAATGTAATGAGGATTACATGTTGTTTGTTCTTAGCAACGCCCCTCCATTGTTCACCTAACACAGCCACATTCACATCATTTTCAATATTTACTCGAAAAGGTATGAGATTCTCAAGCTCCGCCTTCAATGGGTAATTGCGCCAACCCAAGCTTGGCGCTTCAACGACATTGCCTTTACTTACATCAGTTATTCCTGGTGCTCCAACACCAACAGCTAATATTTGATGGTGATCAAGCTTGGACTGCGCAACCATATCAATAATCTCATTTGCGATCCGTTCTACAAGTGATTCGGAGCTTATTTTTTGAGTTGGAAGCGAAGACTGAATCATAATCTCCCCATCTAAATTAAGTAGAGCTAGTTTAACTGCAGTTCCTCCAATATCGACACCAACAACGAATTTTGCATTTTTATTAAATAAAAGGAAAACAGGCTTTCGTCCCCCTTGAGAGCTTGTAAACTCACTCTCACATTCCAAAACCCACCCCTCTGAAATTAATTCATCAACTATATTTGATATAGTTGGTTTACTAATTTTTAATTCCTTTGCAAGATCCGCACGACAATAGGAATCGTTCTGTGCAGACATGATAAATTGTAATACCTTTTTCTTATTAAGAAACTTCATGTAATTAGGTGTTCCAGATTCTGAATACTTCATCTGAACTTCTCCCTCTTGTTTTAAAGAACTTACTGATAAGGTAAGAGCAACTAGACAGTCACCGAAAGGCTTAGGGCCAGCCAAGTTTTCTTTAGTTAATCAGAATTTATAGCTAAATTCTGTACTCATAAGTACAAATACGCCTCTGTCATCTCCACTCGGCGAGTTTTTAAGCCGTGTAGTATTAGAGTTAGTTAACTTTCCTTACTACCATTATAGTAGTTCGATTTTTAGCAATTGTCAATATATTCATCTTATGACAATTAATGACCATTTTCGACATTGGCTGTACTTTGATCACTGAAATTGACGCTCCTTTCTTGATAAGATACTATAAAGTAAATAAATATCGTTTCGCTTAGGGAAGAATGATGCCACTAATAAGGTAAATAAGCTAGGTGCTTCAAAGATCAAAGTTTACGGAAAAAACAGCCTAAATATAAATAGCTGAGGAGATATAGAATGAAGAAGGTTGAAGTATACATACTGGCGGGCTTTTTAGGAAGTGGAAAAACAACTCTTTTAAAAAACCTGCTGACTGAAGAAAAACAATTAGGCCGTAGAGTGGCTGTTGTAATGAACGAGCTTGGACAAACCTCTATTGATTCTAATGAGGTGTCAGAAGATATACCATTAAAAGAATTATTAAACGGCTGTGTTTGCTGTACGATTCAAGGACAGCTTGAAGTTCATATGCATGGACTACTAAATGACCATGAACTTGATTCCATTTATATTGAAACAACAGGAGTTGCCCATCCTATTGAGGTATTGGATGCTTGCCTATCACCCTTGTTTGCAGATAAATTGGATGTTCAATCGATCGTGACAATCGTTGACGCAAATCGTTGGAAGGACCGTCATGGTATGAGTATCCGTTTACAAAAGCTTTTACAGGAACAAGTACGCCATGCTGACGTTTTATTAATCAATAAAGTAGATCAATTAACAGAGGCAGAACAAGGTAGTATTATTTTTGATATTCAATCTGTTAATCCTAAGGCCAAATGTTTGTTAACTAGGTATTCAGCAGTAAGGCTTGAGGATCTTTCGTTTAAACGTACTCGTATAAATGAGACACGCGAAAAAGCGCATGTTCAACATGACCTACGTGTAAAAACATTTGTCCATCAATTCCAACACCCTTTAAATATAGATATCTTTGAAAACTGGCTTCGTGCTATGCCTGACACCATTTATCGAATTAAGGGCTATTTGCGTTTTACTCATTCGGATAACACATTTCTTTTTCAATACTCCTATGGAATGCCGTTATATATGAAGGAAATGTTGAAATATCCATTGACGCTTGTCTTTATTGGGGAAGACTTAAATCCTTCTTGGATGGAAGCTGAAATGAAGCTTATTTCCGAACAGTCAGCTTTCGAGTAAAACCAGAGGTAATTGTAATGGAGTAATTTACTAAATTTTTTCATGAATTCCCTACACGCATTCGGTTATCTTAAAAGAGAGTAATTAATTATAGGTTACTCAAAACTTCGCACGGGAGTGATGTATCATGGCAAGAAACAAACTTTTAGTTCCTGGTGCAGGAAATGCTCTTGATCAAATGAAACAGGAGATTGCAGGCGAGTTTGGAGTTCAGCTTGGTGCAGATACGACCGCACGTGCAAACGGATCTGTCGGTGGAGAAATGACAAAGCGTTTAATCCAAATGGCAGAAAAACAGCTGCAAGACCAACAACAGCTGTAACTTTTTAGTAGTGTAGCTCATATCAGCATGGCTGATATGAGCTTTTTTGGTGCGCCAAAGCTGGAAATAACCTTTTTGTGCCTCTAACCAATAAATCGGCCGATAATCAAGTATATCTCCCTTTCTTCACCTAATCACTACCATACAAAAAAATGTATAACCAATATTAAGTTGATGATGCTAAATAATAGTACTTTTCAAGGATACACACAAGTAAAAAGGTTAGACTAACCTTATTCAAACATGTTGGAGGTATGCCAAATTGAACGATAAAACAACGATTCCTCTTACGGCATCTGAGATTTCAAACCTTTGGGCGAATTATTTAGATGATTCGATGGTAATCATTGGCTTCCGTTATTTTCTAAATCATTGTGATGACCAAGAGATTCGTGAAATACTAGCCACTGCACTAGAGTATTCAAAACAGCATATTTATAAACTCACTACCTTGTTTCAAAGCGAGAATTTTCCGATACCTCGTGGTTTTACTGATCAGGATGTAAATGTTAATGCTCCAAGGTTGTTTTCTGATGTGCTCTATTTACATTATTTAGTTCACATGTGTCAGTACAGTATGACAGTTTATAGCCTTGCTCTTTCAACTGCTGCAAGACCTGATATTATCAGTTATTTCTCTGAATGCTTACACCAAGCGATTCAACTACATAGTAAGGCAAAAGCATTGATGCAATCTAAAGGCCTTTTCGAACGTGATCCTATTATTCCTATTCCAGAAACAATTGACTTTGTTAAAAAGCAAACTTTTTTAGCAGGCTGGTTTGGGGATAGAAGGCCAATAAGTGGCGTAGAAATTTCAAATCTATTTTTAAATATGAAGCTTTGCGAATTGGGAAAAGCAATTTCAATAGCATTTAGTCAGGTTGCAGATTCGAAGGAAGTGAAAAAGTACATGGTGCGGGGCCGAGAAATTGCGACAAAACATTTTGATATTTTTAGTACAATTTTAAAGGAGGAAGACCTTCCTTCTCCTAGTTCATTAGTAGATCAAGTTACCAACTCAACTGAATCACCATTCTCAGATAAACTCCTGTTATTCCATTTAAACTTACTCGTCACTTTTGGTATTGGTCAATATGGTACTTCCTTGTCTTTTAGCCCAAGGCACGATATCGGAGGCCATTATACACGACTGATAGGGGAGTTATTACATTATAGTGAAGACGGGTTAAATATGATGATTGACAATGAGTGGTTAGAGCAGTTTCCTTTATCTAGTAATCGCGAAAAACTAAAATGAATAGATCTATTCTTTTTAGAGACCAGGCCTTTTCGGTGACTGCAAAGGATTTATACTTTTTGTTAAGGTAGAAAAAGCGCAGGGTTCCTGCGCTTTTTCTAATTATGACACGTACATTGCTTTAATTTCTTTTTGAAGATCTTCATTTGAAAGGTACTCATCATATGTCATTTCTTTATCGACTAGTCCATTTGGTGTTACCTCGATAATTCTGTTCGCAATCGTTTCGATAAATTGGTGGTCATGTGATGTGAACAGCATTGCACCCTTAAATGCGATTAAACCATTATTTAATGCGGTGATTGATTCAAGATCAAGATGGTTTGTAGGATCATCTAATAGTAAAACATTCGATCCACTTAGCATCATTTTAGAAAGCATACAACGAACCTTTTCTCCCCCAGATAATACACTTGCTTTTTTCAAAACATCCTCACCTGAGAATAACATTCTTCCTAGGAAACCACGTAGGAAGCTCTCACTTTGATCATTTGGTGAGAATTGACGTAACCAGTCTACTAGGTTTAGTTCCGAGTTCTCAAAGTATTTTGAGTTGTCTCTTGGAAAATAAGCTTGAGAGGTTGTTATTCCCCATTTAAATGAACCACTATCCGCTTCCATTTCACCCATTAAAATTTTAAACAGTGCAGTAGTAGCAATCTCATCTTTTCCAACTAGGGCTATTTTGTCACCTTTATTCATAATAAAGCTAACGTTATCCAACACTTTTACACCATCAATTGTTTTTGTTAAGCCTTCTACACGTAATAAATCATTCCCAATCTCACGTTCGGGTGTAAACCCTACGAATGGATAACGTCTAGAAGACGGTTGAATATCATCAAGTGTAATTTTGTCGAGTAATTTCTTACGAGAGGTAGCTTGCTTTGACTTGGAAGCATTTGCACTAAAGCGTGCAATGAACGCTTGTAATTCTTTAATTTTTTCTTCCTTCTTTTTGTTCGCGTCTGACCCTAGTCTTTGAGCAAGTTGGCTTGATTCATACCAAAAATCATAGTTACCAACATAGATTTTAATTTTCCCAAAGTCTAAGTCAGCCATATGTGTACACACTTTATTTAAGAAGTGACGGTCATGGGATACAACGATTACTGTATTTTCAAAGTTAATTAAGAACTCCTCTAGCCACTGGATCGCTTGGATGTCCAAGTGGTTGGTAGGCTCATCTAGTAGTAAAACATCTGGTTTACCGAACAATGCTTGTGCTAATAGTACCTTAACCTTGTCTCCACCCGTTAATTCCGCCATTTTTTTTGTGTGAAGATCTTCAGAAATACCTAGACCTTTTAATAGAATTGCAGCTTCTGGCTCAGCTTCCCAACCATTAAGCTCGGCAAATTCCCCTTCAAGCTCTGCGGCCTTCATTCCATCTTCATCAGTAAAATCGGCTTTCATATAGATTGCATCTTTTTCCTGCATTACTTCATATAAACGTGCATGTCCCATAATAACGACCTTCATTACTTCATGCTCTTCATATTCGAAGTGGTTTTGCTTTAAGACAGCCAGACGTTCACCTGGAGTCATATGAACCTCACCAATTTGCGCTTCAATTTCGCCTGAAAGAATCTTTAAAAAGGTAGATTTCCCAGCCCCATTAGCCCCAATCAAACCGTAACAATTGCCAGGTGTAAATTTTATATTAACATCTTCAAATAGTTTTCGATCTCCATATCGTAAGCCTACATTTGAAACAGTAATCATATAATGTAAATCCTCCATTTCTATTTTACAAAGCCCGCAACATAAATTGCTGAGACTGATTTTCACCAATATTTAAATAGTGCCCAAACGATTATACCATTTTACCTCTTTTATCTCCACTTCCTACAAAATAAATACATCATATCAAGCTTTGCATTTCTTGCTTTTTTCTTACAAATCACAATATGGTAGACTTAAAGTTACTAGTTTTAAAGATGGTGGACAAAATGAATGATTCTTTTGATGAAAAATGGATACTATGTACAGAATTTCATGCTTTCTTATCGCAGTTAGACAAGCGTAGGGCGCCCGCCCCCACGAGGAACGTCGATTAAAACGCATCATGTCTTTTGATTTTGGAGTTTCGGGCATCAGATTGCCCTTTTGGTTACCGTTTTTTATTTTTTACGCGATTTCGGGCATCAGACTGCCCTTTTGGTTACCGTTTTTTATTTTTTGCGGAGTTTCGGGCATCAGATTGCCCTTTTGGTTACCGTTTTTTATTTTTTACGCTATTTCGGGCATCAGACTGCTCTTTTGGTTACCGTTTTTTATTTTTTGCGCGATTTCGGGCATCAGACTGCTCTTTTGGTTACCGTTTTTTATTTTTTACGCTATTTCGGGCATCAGATTGCCCTTTTGGTTACCGTTTTCTATTTTTTGCGCGATTTCGGGCATCAGATTGCCCTTTTGGTTACCGTTTTTTATTTTTTGCGCAGTTTCGGGCATCAGATTGCCCTTTTGGTTACCGTTTTCTATTTTTTGCGCGATTTCGGGCATCAGATTGCCCTTTTGGTTACCGTTTTCTATTTTTTGCGCGATTTCGGGCATCAGATTGCTCTTTTGGTTACCGTTTTTTATTTTTTGCGCGGTTTCGGGCATCAGATTGCTCTTTTGGTTACCGTTTTTTATTTTTCACGCTATTTCGGGCATCAGACTGCTCTTTTGGTTACCGTTTTTTATTTTTCACGCTATTTCGGGCATCAGATTAGCTAAGAAAAGACTTGGTAGAACCAAGCCTTTTTAACCATAGCCTAATAATTCATAGGCAATATCATAACTCTTATTAAATCATTAATAAACATTTGGTAGTTTAATTGCAACCCTATTCGATCTAAGGTTTCAGGAGGATCGAATTCAGGCTTTGGACGAAAATCGGCAATTGTCTTCCCTCTAGCTTCTCCGAAGAGTTCTACCTTTACTCTTCTAGAAACATATTCAATCATTGTTGGATTAACTAGCGCACTTAATGTTACCACATCATGCAACGGAGCCCCTTTAATTCCTGGCACATTTTTTTTGTAAGCCTCAAAATAGTAATCAAATATTGGATTGATTAAGGGCCCAAATCGATTGGTTACATTACGACTAATATAAGCAACTACTTCAGGTGTAACGATAGCTTGATTTGTTATATTTAATGGTATTATTGTTACATTTTGACCCTGTTCTACTACTAAGTTTGAAGCAGTTGAATCTCCATGAAAATTCGCTTCTGCTTCTTCAGTAACATTACCTGGAACTAAAAAGGCCCCACCCATAAGGTAAAACGCTTTTACTTTTGACATAATGTCTCCACCAAGAATAAAAGCAATCGCCAAAGAAGTTGACCGCCCTACGTCTACAATGATTAATTCATGCTTATATTTTTCAATTATTTTAAAAATCTCATCAAAATTCAAAAAATCAATTTTTATATTCAATGGTGGACGAATAGGTCCTAAGCCTTCCTCCCCATGTATCTCAGGGTAAAATGGAACAAACTCACCAGTCAACGGCATCTTAGCCCCTGCTATTAACGGAATATCTCTTCTTCTGGCTAAAGATAGTAAATATGCTGCATTCTGTGTTGCTTGCTTCTGACTTACATTTCCATAACCCGTTACAATTCCAACTATCTCAATTTCCGGATGTAATAGTCCGTACATGATCGCTAAAGAATCATCGATACCTGGATCACCAAAGAATAGAACTTTCACCAAATATAAACCACCCTTTAAGTTTTTCTTTTAGTATATGCACATGATCCTTAATTCTAGAAACAGTGTATTTTTTATTTTTAAACTTCTTAATCCTCATAAATCATTTTTCTAGTCATTCCACCATCACTAACTATAACGATTCCTGCAAAAAATAATCGTTCCCGGATCACTGTATGTAGTAATCTAAAAGTGGGTCACCGGAGCTAGACACTAAGACTAGGTACAAATTTTTATACTATCCTTATCTTTTAACTAAAAAAGCACCCATTTCATAAAATATGAAATGAATGCTTACTGTTTTTACTAAAGGTCTTATTTTGCAAATACATGGTTACCAATCTTAACTGTTACTTGTCTTGATAAAATCCAATTATTCGTAATTTTTGCTGGGTTGTAAAAATAAATTGACCCTTTACCTTGTCCACGAAATGCTAGTGCTTCATCAACTGCACGCTTTGCTTCTGCATCTGCTGCTAGTTTGATAGAACCACTTCCTACCGGTGAAAATGCATAACTACCAGTTGGAGTGCGTTCGTTTATAACACCACTAATTGTGTTCGGAAATTCTGGATGCGCAACACGATTAAATACAACCGTAGCAACGGCTACTTTACCAGCATATGATTCACCCTTAGCTTCTGCATAGACTAGTCTAGCTAGTAAATCCTTTTCAGCTGCAGTAATAGATTGCGGGATTACAAGTTTTTGGCCAGGATATATAACATTACTTGTACGTTTGTTTACACTTTTCAGTTGATCAACTGACACACCATATGCTTTACCAATTAACCAAAGTGTGTCTCCACTCTTAACAGTATGAGTAGTAACTGCAGCATCAGCACCGCCTATATTTAAAGCGAAGATTGATAATGCAAGAGTTGACGCTATTACTAGTTTTTTTAGCTTTTTCATTATTTTTACCTCCTAGTAGTTTGCTTGGCTCTCTACTAGGCTAACAGGATATTATTATTCTATCATTAACCAAAAAATGGTTGTCAACTTCAACCAGTTTAAAACCTATATTATTAGAGGGATATGTCCGCATTCGGAAATTATATCCATGTATTAAAACAAAAAAAGTGAGGTTTAACCTCACTGATTTATCACCTATTCCTGCCAATCAGGCGAGTTGTTCAATTATTGAGACTCGCACTGACATACTAGATTTACAAATTAACTTCTTTCTTCCTTAAGGTATTTATAAATGACGGAACCGCCTCGCTGTGCAATTCCATGGAAATGTTTAAAATCATCCCTCTTTACAAGAACCATGCGAAATGACAGAAATTGTTCATTCGTAACGTGGTATTCATTTAACTCTCCGTCACGTAGTTTATTTAATATTTCAGCTATCAATTGCTCGTTCATTACTAACACCTCGTTTGATCTATCATTTTATTATAATCTCTTTAGCATATTGACAACAAGGCGGATACCCAATTCTTTGCCTACTAAACACCAATAGTCATCCTACACATAGTATATGGTGGATATGTTAGATAGGCATATTACATTACTTATAAATATGAGAGGACGATTGAATTGGACGAAAGATATAATATGAATCCACAAATGTATGGTCAGCAGCCATCAATGGGTGGTTTTGGACCTGGAATGAAAGCATATGGGCAAGGGTTCGAATTACAAGGACATCAACAGCAAGGTCAAGTACCGATGACACTACCCTACGGGCCATATAGCACAGGACCATCAGCTGCGACTGGACCGGTTTATGGTGGTGCCTTAACACCTTCATTTCCACATGATACAATGACTTCTCCATCTTTCGATATGGACGATGATACGGACTTTGCTCCACCATCTTACGGAACCGGCATGGGGCAACAATCACCTTGGATGACTCAGCCACATGGAATCGGACATGGGCCTGGCATGACTCAAGCTCCTCCTAGTATGTCGCAAGTTCCAGGTATGGGATTTGGTGGACACGGTACCCCTCAAGCTCCCGGTACGGGCTATGGACCAGATATGACACAAGCTCCAGGTACGGGCTTTGGACCAGATATGACACAAGCTCCAGGTATGGGCTTTGGGCCAGGTATGTCACAAGCTCCAGGTATGGGCTTTGGACCAGGTATGTCACAAGCTCCAGGTATGGGCTTTGGGCCAGGTATGTCACAAGCTCCAGGTATGGGCTTTGGGCCAGGTATGTCACAAGCTCCAGGTATGGGCTTTGGACACGGTATCCCTCAAGCTCCAGGCATGGGCTATGGGCCAGGTATGACTCAAGCTCCAGGTATGGGCTATGGACCGGGCATGACTCAAGCTCCCGGTAGATCAGCCATGAGCTTTGTACCTTCAGGTGGTTGTAGTTGTGGCAACTAACTGACACTTGATTAGATAATTAAAAGCCGTATAATTGACCAATTACCTTTAAGAGGGCATTCTTAGCGCTAATTGGCATACGGCTTTTTTATCCACTTGGAAATATGTACCACGTAATCTATTTGCAACCATTCTGTTATTTTTTCATAATTTTCTTTTGCGTCATTATACCCTTTTTCAGACAGTAGCGTAAGTCCATCCCAAATAGTTGTTTATGCCTAATTAAGTTTTTAAATAAGAGATAATTAGGATGATTAACATAATCAATGTTTACTACTCGATTTCGTCCATGTTGCCTTGAAAGGTATGAAGCAGCATTACACGCACCAATAATATATGGAAAAAATAATTTTTTCTAAAAGAAAGAATTCTACTACACCGGCGGTATACACACCTCTCATTCCGCCTCCCTCTAAAACCAATCCAATATTTTTAAAAAAAAGCTCAACTATTTATACGCAATATTCTTATATATCAATAACATTTAGATGCTAGAATACTAAACTAATTCTACCAAAAAGACTTTACGTTTTGGAAATAATAAGGCAAAATAAGATTAATTGAATTTTCTATAAAGTCGAAGAGGAGCGAGTGCGATGAAAATAGCTGGGATCGGAAATATTATCGAATTCAAGGACGGACTAAAGGGGGTCGTTGAAAAGGTTAATGAAAATTCCGTGATCGTTGATTTAACCTATATGGATAATTATAGAGACCTTGATTTAGAAAGACGAACCGTCGTCAATCATAAAAATTATCGTATTATTGAAGGATAATATTTTATTTGTTTCATAGAAAAAACTTTTCATCTGATAACACTGGCGCTTTTGAAATAAGAAAAGCGCAGGGTGTACGCCTATCTGCGACAAGCATAAGACGAGCCCTGACTGAAGGCGTTTTTTGCCTTCGAGAAGGGATTGGCTTATGACCTCAAGTCCGGTGGCGACCGGAGCTAGACACTAACTAGGTACAAACTTTTATACTTTCTTATCTTTGAACAAAAGCGCAAGGCGCGCCCGGAGCTAGTCCCCAAAATTAGGTGCAAATTTTATACTACTTATATTTTTAAAAAAGAGGAAGGCATATTAAGGCTGCGTTCCTCTTTTTCATTAGCGATTATCTATATTTTCTGGATATAAGTCATGATTCATCATGCGATACTCAGCCATTTTTTCGTACTTCGTCCCTGGCTTGCCATAGTTTGTATAAGGGTCAATTGAAATTCCACCTCTTGGTGTAAACTTACCCCAAACTTCGATATAGCGAGGGTCCATTAACTCAATTAAATCATTCATAATGATATTCATGCAATCCTCATGGAAATCACCATGGTTACGGAAACTAAATAAATATAGCTTTAAAGACTTACTTTCTACCATTTTCACTTCTGGAATATAGCTAATGTAGATTGTTGCAAAATCTGGTTGTCCAGTTTTTGGACACAAGCTAGTGAATTCCGGGCAATTAAATTTGACAAAGTAATCTCGGTTTTGGTGCTTATTTTCAAATGACTCTAGAATCTCCGGAGAATATTCAAAAAGGTACTTTGTTCCTTGATTTCCTAATAATGTTACATCTGTTAATTCTTCGTCTTTTCTTCCTGACATCCTATATTCCTCACTTTCATATTATCACATTTTTTTCTTAGTTGAATTAATCATAAATTGTTGAGTTCACCTAAATACTCATCCAGACCTTTCTTACGAAGCAAACAGGCAGGACATGTTCCACATCCATCGGCAATAATGCCATTGTAGCAAGTCAGCGTCTTATTTCGGATATATTCTAGTGCATCCAGTTTATCGGCAAGCTTCCAAGTTTCCGCTTTGGTCAGCCACATTAAAGGGGTGTGTATCACAAACTGAAAGTCCATAGATAGGTTCAGAGTGACATTTAGTGATTTTATAAAAACGTCCCTACAGTCTGGATAACCGCTAAAGTCTGTTTCACAAACACCTGTAATTAAATGCCTTGCTCCCACTTGTTTTGCTAAAATGGCAGCAAAAGATAAAAACAGTAGATTGCGTCCATCAACAAACGTAGTGGGGAGCTCACCGTCTTCCTGACTAATCTCAATCTCTGTTCGAGTAAGAGCATTTGGTGCTAGTTGGTTTAAAAGAGTCATATCAAGAACTGTATGCTTTACTCCCAATTCATTTGCAATATTTTGCGCAACCTCAATTTCATGCTTATGTCTTTGATTATAATTAAACGTAACAGCTTCTACTTCTTTAAATTGCTGCTTCGCCCATAACAAACAAGTGGTACTATCTTGGCCACCACTAAAAACAACAACAGCTTTGTCATTATGAGTACTCATATTGTACACTTCTCCTTTAGTGAAGAGGTGCTCATTTCCTCTATAAACGTAAAAAAAACAATACCCCAAGGATATCGTTCGTCCTTAGTTTTTTATAGAGGGTTTGTCTAGAACCTCTCCCGAATACACCTAGAGGAAATCATTTCCTCTTCAGTACTTGGAATTCTTTTTTTCCATCCTACTATAACATGATTTACAAAAGGACTCCATAAAAAAATTCTTCCTACTAAAGATTTTTCGACAAGTACCTGGTACTTGTCGAAATGATTTATACACTAAATGATTTGCTCTTACGAACCTTTTGCTCTGCATAAATTAGTAATTTTGTTTTCGATAGTGAATAGATTAGTAGAGCTACCCAGATAAAGAAAAATGTCACCAAATGCACTTTTGTAAATGTTTCACGGTATAAGAATACTCCAATAAATAAGCTAATCGAAGGTGCAATATATTGGAGGATTCCTATCATCGCTAGAGGGATGCGCTTCGCACCATTCGCAAACCATAGCAACGGTATTGCAGTAACAACTCCCGCACCCATAAAGAGGAGCTTAGTAGTTAGATTGGATTGAAGAAAAGTATCCACCCCATCCAGGTTTAGGAAAAATAAATATCCAAATGCAATTGGAACGACCAGCATTGTCTCAAATGTTAATCCTATTAGGGAGTCTAGCTTCGTCAACTTCTTTGTTAACCCATACAAGCCAAAACTAAATGCTAATGATATTGCGACCCATGGAATTTGACCATATTGTAGAGCTAATATTAGTACACCAATACCCGCAAGAACAAAGGATATAATCTGCCAAAACCCTAATTTTTCTTTAAGAACAAGCATTGCTAATAAAACACTTACAAGTGGATTAATATAATAACCTAGACTGGCTTCTATTATGTGATTCGCATTTACTGCCCAAATATAAATAAACCAATTAGCACTAATGAGAATTGCCGAAGCAGTCACTCCAAATAAAGTAGCCTTATTATTGAAGATATTTTTACACTCAGTTAAAAATAGCCTACCTTTTTTTACTGAGATTAAGATGAGAATAACGAAAATAAATGACCATAAGATTCGATGTGCTAATATTTCTACGGAGGATACACCATCTAACAGCTTCCAATACATAGGTAAAATACCCCATAATACATATGCACTAGCGGTATACGCAACCCCAATTCGCTGTTGATTCCAATATTCGTTCTGCATTCGGTTCCATACCCCGTTTCTTAAAAAATCCTGAATAGATACATTATAGTTTCTTCTTATATACTAAACAACGAAAATGTACCTTTTTCCCAAATTGCTTTTCAATGGTTATATAAATATTTATTTTCAAAACTCCACATATGCTAGCCCTTTCTTTATTACTAGTAGCCTTAACAAATTAAAAAGAAAAACGGACTATCCTAATCCGTTTTTCTTCTATTATATATAATACAATTCTATTTTAGATCTCTATTGGAATGAATTAAGAAGTAGGACATATCTTCTTTGTTAAGAAAACAGTTTCTTATGATGGTATTTCTTCTAGTTCTTCAATCGGTTTCTCTAGGTATTCCGTATCTTTACGAGCATTAAATCGGTCCGCCTTTTCAAGAGTTACCGAGATATTATAGTCAGGGATACCGGCGTATTTCTCGTAACGACCTCTTGGTAGGAGGAAGTTTCCTTCTGGAAAGTGAACTTCAACATTCCCACGTGCAATCTCAACAAACTTAGCTCTTCCCTGGAATACACCAAACCCGTTGTATAAGACAATACCTTCCCCTTGGGCAATACTTAATTCACGTGCATCTTCCGCATTGATTAATACATCATAGCGTCCAGCGTTATTAAATGGATCTACCTCTTTATACACCATAGAGTTGAATTGTTTTCCGCGGCGAGAGGTTACGATGAATTGACCTTCTTTTTTACCTAGGTCTGGAATATCTACTACTATTAAATTACCTTTGCCATCTGGAGTTGGACAAATTCCGTCTTCACATAACCAAGCTCCACCCCATTGGAACACATCCCCTGCTTTTTTCAGGTGTTGAACTCCATCGTAGCTTGGATTTGCTTTTGCAATTTCATTACGAATTTCTTGTGTCTCTTTAAAATCTACTAAATGAGCTGTTTCAGGTTTAACGCGCTTTGCAAGGTCAACATAGATTTTCCATTCTGCACGAGCTTCTTCAATTTTATTTTTATTCCCTTCAATTTCAGGACTAAAATATACCATACGTTCTGTTGAAGTAGACGTACCTCCACCCTCTTGTTCGTAACGCGTTTTTGCAGGTAGAACAATAACTGCTTCTTTTGCATCAACAAGAGTAGAAGTATTTAGGATAATATCCTGGTGAACACGAATTTCAAGTTCAGACAATGCTTTTTCTATGAAATGAGGGTCTGGCATTGTTTCTAAAAAGTTACCACCCGACATATAATAAAGCTTAATCTTTCGCTCATTATCTTCCGGTAACAAGATATTTTCAAGTGTTACCCCTACGATATCTCCTTGCCACTTAGGAAGTTCAAATCCCCATAATTTTTCAATGCGCTCAATATTTTCGCCGTAGAAGTCTCCACCTGGTAGTACAAATGGATCAGCACCCATCTCGCCACTACCTTGAACAGAAGAATGTCCACGAAACGGCATCAGACCTGCGTGTTTGCGACCTAAATGTCCACGAAGAAGTGCTAGATTAGCAACTTGGGAGATATTATCGGTTGCAAAAGAGTGCATCGTTAATCCAAGAGCCCATGCGTATACAGCATTTTTACTGTTTGCAAGCAATTCAGCTAATTCGATAATACGTTCTTTTGTAACACCGGAAGATTCAACAATTTTATCCCAAGATTGTGCTTGAACTTCCGTCTTTAACTCCTCATAACCATTTACATGTTCATTAACAAATTCATGATTTATAGCCGAACCGTGACCTCTTTTTTCCATCTCAAACCAGTGCTTCATAATTCCGTGCATAAAGGCGATATCGCCACCGATATTTACTTGATAAAAATCATCTGCAATTTTTGTTCCGAATAATGCAGATTCTGGGTTTGAAGGAATCCAGTATTTATCCATTGCTGGTTCCTTGTAGGGATTAACAACGATTATCTTGGTGCCCTTTTTCTTCGCTTCAAGCATATATTTTGTGGATACAGGAGAACTATTTGAAGCAACACTTCCCCAAAATAACAAGACATCCGTTCCTATCCAATCTAAATAGTTTGCTGTCGATGCTCCCACCCCAATAGAACGCTTTAGAGCTGTTTTTGAAGGAGAGTGACAAATACGACTAGCATTATCAATGTTATTGGCACCTAAGAAACGAGATACTTTTCCTGCTACATAATAAGATTCGTTTGTAATTCCACGGCTAGTCAAATAAAAGGCATATTGTTTAGGATCCAACTTTTTCATCTTCTCGGCAATTAAGTCCATCGCATCATCCCAGGTAATTCGAGAAAATTTTCTTTCTCCCGTGCGGCGTATCATTGGATAAGGAATACGACCTAACTTACGTAGTTCAGAACTATCGTATTTTTTTAATTCGTCAATGTCTGCATGCAAAATTTCGGATTTAATAGCAGGCATCGTATTTAAACGAAGAACATTCAATCTTGTTGTACAAACATGTGGACCTGTCAATGTTTGATCGTACAAGCCTGATACACCTAATGCACAACCATCACAAACACCTTTTGTAATGATATTTGTTGCATACCCTAAATTATCTTTGTTTTCCCAAAGTACATTAAAACCATCCCTTATGTGTTTTGGTTTCACCTTACCTAATCCAAATGGAATAGGACTTACCCAATGTTTTGGGTCTGGTAATAAAGCCTTTTTCTGTGGTCCTGGATGTATTGATTTTCCCAAAATATTCACTCCTTATTAGAAAAGCTAGGGATGCCTGATTGGGATATCCCTCACAAGGTTCCTGAGCTCGACATAAAACTATTTCTTTTTATACCTTATTTACTTAGCAGAAATAAGCAACATAACTACTTTCCGCTATGTCTTATAAAAAATAAAAAACCACCGTAACCCATGTCCATTATGGATGGGTCAATCGGTGGTTAGTCTTAAGCAGGATCGCTACCAAGTGCCAAACCTTCTATTTACAAAATTTTTGTTGAATGTCTTCATCAAACACGAAAATAGACATTCCAAAATCAC
This sequence comes from Cytobacillus sp. S13-E01, assembly GCF_029193815.1. Lineage (GTDB taxonomy): Bacteria > Bacillota > Bacilli > Bacillales > Bacillaceae_L > Bacillus_BV. Next base: position 30,110 of record NZ_JARFVC010000006.1, on the reverse strand, counting down.
GATCAATATCAATGTCTACGAACAGTTCAACGAACTTGCACTGTAGAAATTCCTCCATTTCGAGTGGAGGGTTTTTCTGATACATATCTTTCACCATTTCCGTTCTCGCTGATCGTAGTGCTTGTTTGCCTTCACTGGCACTAGCGATGAACTTTTCTACTGGCGAAAGATTTCCTTCCATTTCGCATATCGCCCAATTTTTACAAAATGTCGTTGTAATTTTACTTGGGCCTTTTCCCATATGCTTTTTTCTGAAAGAGCGAACAATATTGCTAAACTCAGCTTCATACTTATTCATAACTTCCTCCTACCTCTAAGAGGCTTAAAACTGCTTAGTATTGTACCACAAAAAGATAGGCTATGAAAAGCAATTAACCTGCCATTGTTTTATTTGAATTGATTGTAGCATTTTGACTACGTAATTTACTAATGTCACGACGAATTAATAGAGATAGAAGTAAGGCAACTATGAACATACCTGAGAAAAACGTTAAACTAGTTGCATAGCTTCCAGTTGTATCCTTCATCCATGCTGCAAACATCGGTCCAGCCAAACCAGCTGCTGCCCATGCTGTTAGGATATATCCATGAATAGCACCTAACTGTTTTGTTCCAAACATATCACCAATATAGGCTGGAATAGCTGCAAAACCACCACCATAACATGTATAAATAACTGCCAGCATCACTTGGAATAGGAATGCTTCAGTAGTTTGTGGTAAAAGTGCAAAAAGTGCAATTTGTAAAACAAAGAATGTAGTATACGTATTAGGTCTACCAAAGTAATCTGATATGGTAGCCCAACCAAGTCTTCCTAAACCATTGAAAAGCCCTAACACTCCAACAAGTGCAGCTGCTTCAACAGTTGACAATCCAATGCTTTCTTCAGCTAATGGTTTTGCTGCAGAAAGAATCGCAATTCCACATGTTACATTAATGAATAACATGAACCATAAGTAATAAAACCTAGATGTTTTAATTGCTTCATTAGCAGTTAATTGTGAAAGATCTTCTTTAAGTTTAGTTTTTCCGGCACTTACTTTTTCTTTAAAGCCTTCTGGTAGCCAACCTGCAGCTGGTTTTTCTAAGTATAATGATGATAAAGTCATAATAATGAAATATGAAATCCCTAATATATAAAATGTGTTTGCAGTGCCAACCGAGTTAAGTAACACTTCCATGACTGGGCTTGCAATTGCAGCTGCAAAACCAAATCCCATAATCGCGAGTCCAGTTGCTAGTCCACGTCGATCTGGGAACCATTTTACCAATGTTGAAACAGGAGCAATATAACCTACTCCAAGTCCAATTCCACCTAAAACACCATATGTTATGTAAAGTAGTGGCAGTGAACCAATGTTGACAGCAAATCCAGCTCCAATAATCCCAGCTCCAAAGAAAATCGATGCTAGTAAACCAGCTTTTTTCGGGCCATACTTTTCGACAAAGTGACCTAAAAATGCAGCTGATAATCCTAAAAATAAAATCGCTAAACTGAATGTAAATTGTACTTGTTTCGCTGTCCAACCGAATTCTTCAATTAATGGATTGGTAAAATTACTCCACGCATATACTGAACCGATTGAAATATGAATACCAACAGCAGATGCTGCGATAAGCCAACGATTTTTTGTCTTTTTCATAATTTCCTCCTAATACTTAAAGGGCGCTTACACCGTAAGGACTTGCACCGGATGTGCTTTCGTCGATATTCACTACTGGACATGGCGGCTTTTAGTAGACTGTCATTGAAAAGTGATATAGGAACTACAGAGCTCCAACCGATGCAATGACTTGGGTCGTAGCGACATCTGGTATAATACGCCTTACTTGTACATCAGTGTGAAGTCACTAGGCGCTAGCCCATTTCTTCGAATATTCAAAGTTTTGAAGTGGGTCTTACTGCCCGTTAATGCGGGACAAAAACAATAAAACCGTCAATCTCACAAAAAATGCAAATGAATGCATTTCAAGAAAAATTGACGGTTAGTATCAAGCAGGTTACGCTACTATCGGACCAACAGTTAATCGTTTATCAAATTATGTATGCGTTTTAATACGACGACAGGATCGCTATCTCGCACCAAAATGTTACAAATTTATGAACTTTATAAAATGATAGTATCACCATATTTCGTGAATCGCAACAATTTTTTTGATTTATTACTAATTGTACGTTAGTTATTGTTTTTATCGTCTCAAGGATACGTAGGTAAATCTTTATACTTGTCTAAAAAAAAAGAATGTGTTTATATTTTAATAATCTAATATATAGTCAGGTGAATATAATGAAGAATGAAAAGATGAGCGCAAAACGGGTTATTCATAGGTATGTTAACGGAGTTCTTTCAACCGTTCAAGATGAAATAGTAACTGAATTTCCATTGACGATTTTTGTAAATGACGAGGAATTTGCTACAATGGTTTGTACACCTATTCATTTTGAAGAAATGGTAATCGGCTTTTTAGCTTCTGAAGGGGTCATTCGTTTCCGAGATGATATTAAAACACTCACAATTGATGAGTCACGTGGATATGCATATATATCCCTCCACTCCAAGATGACGACGAGTCAGCAGCTACATTCGAAACGGTTTATTGGTTCTTGCTGTGGAAAAAGCAGGCAATTTTATTTTCATAATGATGCACGAACTGCCAAAACCTCAACCGCTACGACTACAATCACACCAAGTCAATGTAGTAATCTGATGAAGCAAATGCAGGATGAAAGTATTGTTTTTCAGGAAACAGGAGGCGTTCATAATGCCGCCCTATGCACTCCAGTTGAGCTTATTGTGAGTCGCACTGATATTGGTAGACATAATGCGCTTGATAAACTATACGGACATAGTCTGATAAACAGAATTCCCGTTAGAGATAAAGTAATTGTGTTTAGTGGTAGAATATCATCAGAGGTTTTATTAAAAGCAGCAAAGATCGGCGTTGGTATCGTTCTATCTAAATCTGCTCCAACAGACCTTGCACTAAAGCTTGCTGAAGATTTAAATATCACGGCAGTTGGCTTTATACGCGGTGATTCATTTAATGTATACTCTCACCCTGAGAGAATTGTTCAAAAATAAAAAGAAGGAGGGATTATTCTTGAAAAATGATCATAACATTTTGGACAAATGGCAACGCCCCCTTCGTGATTTAAGAATATCTGTAACAGATAAATGTAATTTTCGTTGTACCTACTGCATGCCTGCTGAAATTTTTGGACCAGACTATCCTTTTTTACAAAGAGTGGAATTACTCTCTTTCGAGGAATTAGAGCGTTTAACAAAGATTTTTGTGAATTCTTTAGGCGTCAAAAAAATCCGCATAACTGGCGGAGAACCGTTAATGCGAAAAAATTTACCTGAACTTATCGAGAAAATTAATCGCATCGATGGTGTTGAAGATATTGCCATGACGACAAACGGCTCCCTTCTTCCTAAGTATGCTAATGATTTAAAGGAAGCAGGTTTAAGACGGGTCTCAGTAAGCCTTGACTCTTTGAGCGACGAAGTATTTGGTAAAATTAATGGAAAAGGGGTCACCGTTCAAACCGTTTTAGACGGAATTGATGCCGCAGCTAAAGCTGGTTTGAAAGTTAAAATTAATATGGTTGTTAAACGAGGCATGAATGATAAAGACGTTGTTCCAATGGCTAAATACTTCCGTGAACAAGGCCATATATTACGTTTTATTGAATACATGGATGTTGGTAATAGTAACAAGTGGAAGCTAGATGATGTGTATCCTAAGAAACAAATTCTTGAAGATATTCATGCTGTAATGCCTCTTGAACCCATCGCACCTAATTATACAGGTGAAACTGCGAACCGTTTTCAATATATTGGTTCGAATCAGGAAATCGGAGTCATTTCATCTGTGTCTGATGCATTCTGTTCTACCTGTAACCGTGCCCGCCTTTCTGCAGATGGAAAACTATATACTTGTTTATTTGCTTCAAAGGGGCATGATTTACGTGAACCAGTCCGTTCAAGCTTAAATGATCAAGAACTAGGCTCAGTAATTGAAAATATTTGGATAGGTAGAAAAGATCGATACTCCGAAGAACGTAGTAGCAACTCAACAAATCAGAATAAAGTCGAAATGTCACGTATAGGTGGCTAAAAAGGATAAGTGGATTCTCTATCCTTTTTAGCATCTACTTACTTATTTTTCTTACGTAAATTGTTATGCTTACCCTCTGCTAAATCATTCCCAAAGTCCTTATCTGTACCAATTGCATCAGAAGCCTTTTTCATTTTTTTTTGCTGATTTTTATGACTATCACGTAATACCATGCTTATTCTCCCCTTTTTTCTGTTGTAATCTGAGGTGTAACTTCATCTGCAAGTTCTTCAAATGATTTTACTTTACCATGCGGATCTTGTGACTGTTTTCGAATATTCCATTGTCTTTCTTTTTCATGCTTTGACTTTGTCATATTTTTTCTCCTTTTAAATGTCGTCATGTTTAGAATAACTAAATTACTTTCATTTATGCTTCCCATATAAAAATTTGCTACACTAAAAGAAATAATCTTAGTCGAAAGGAAACAGTAGTGATGCCGCATATAAATAACACTACCTTACTCACAGTCATCCTTGCGCACATTCTTCTTTTTTTAAGCTTTTCTGGTTTTCTTTCTTTTTGGCCTATGTTCACCATTTCTTTATCCATATTAAGTGTCATAAGTCTATGTATGAAAACGGTAAATTTTAAAAACAAACTAATTTCTCCTGTCGGTCTGGGGATTATTTCAGGAGTTGCGCTTTATTTAATCTTTGCACTTGGAAAACAACTTCTTATCATGCTCGGTCTTCCAGTATTAGATGATTTACAAAGCTTATACGAAGCTGTTTCTCCTACAAAAAGGTGGCACTATATCGCTTTAATCCTGATTATCATCCCAGGGGAAGAACTGTTTTGGAGGGGTTATATTCAATCAACATTCGCTAAAAAATCGAACGTTCTAGGCATACTAATAGCTGCTTTACTTTACGCCTCAGCCCATATTTACTCAGAAAGTATGATGCTAATTTTAGCTGCAATAGTCGCAGGAATCTTTTGGGGGATTTTATATGCTTGGCGAAAAAACATCATACTAGTGATTGTTTCTCATTTAGTATTTAACTTATTATTGCTCGTTGTTTTTCCGCTTATATAAGAAAGCGCAACCAGTTAAAATTTGTGCTTTCTAAGCTTTGTAAAAAACCAGCATAGAGGTCATCTGCCTTTATGCTGGTTTCTAATTAATCCATCAGGTATCAATAAAAGAATTAAGATTGCTAAACTCATATAACCAAAAATTGGATAGAGTAATGAAATTAATGAACTATATCCAAATAAGCTGATTAAAAATGATACCCCTAATATTCCGGTGACTAACACTAATTTGGGTACCTTAATTGTCGTTTCTAATTGTCGCTGCAAGCCGAAGACATCTCCGATTACCGAAGTGAAAATCTCCCCATAGATTACAATGACATATAACCAATGAAAGGAATACAAAAGTGATCTCATTACTTCAGCCATTGGAATTTCATACAGCTCAACATTTGGTAAAGATGAAAGAGAAATGTGACTTGTGATTAATATTAAGCAGAGTACTGCTCCACCAATGATTCCGCCCCATTTTACAACAGCTTCATCATTCACTTCTTTAGCAAGTGGAACGAGCACAGCCAGCGACATCGCTAAGTTAAAAGCTGAATAGATAAAAGGTGAAATCAACCATTGCCACCCCTCATTACTAGAAAACGTTCCTAAAACTGGGTAATCTGCATCTAGTAATACTTTGCTTGCTAATATAAGACTGAATAAGACCATAATCGGAACAACAAATAAGTTAACTCCAAATAATCCTTTTACACCAAATACCATTACCCCAATGGTTAAAAATATTGTTATGATAATTCCGACCATATTTGGTAACCCGAGCTGTTCGTGGAATACTGCACCAGCACCTGATAACATAACAGATGTAACACCTAGCAATACTAATAACATTAATGTATTAACAATTGTTCCAATTTTTTTACCAAATAAATATTCAATGAATTCTTTGTAAGAGTTCGCCCCTATTCGTTGCGATATAATCATCATCTTTGCGCCAATCCACATAAATAAAAAACCGCTAATTATAATTCCAAATAGTCCATACAAACCATGCTGTGTAAAGAACTCAACAATTTCTCTACCCGTTGCAAAACCAGCTCCTACCACAGTTCCAACATACACTGCACCTACCTGAAAAGCCGAACCCCATTTCCCCTTCAAATGTCTCACCTCACTTACCTGTCTTTTAACAAGTATATGAAGTGATATCTGAATAAAGACGAGCTATTCCAATTTGAATACATTGTTACTAGTAAAATTCCTCCGTTTCAAGCTGAAGTAATTCCTCTTCTGAAGGAAAACGTGTATCAAAAAGGAAGATTAGGACTAGCGATATACTTTAACTCTATGAAACCGATAGCATCACGTTCGAAAAATGGTTCCAATATTTTCTTTATACAAATTACTTGAAAGTCAAAAAAGGTCAAAGTATAATAAAAAGCAAAGGAAAACTATAAGTTCTCTAACGTATGAAACTGATTTTCCTTGTGATCAAAATTTCTTTAGTTTAAATTACTTGAAAGTCAAGGAAGGTCAAAGTATAATAAAAAAACATTGATCAATTCTCATTCCGTCCTTTAAGACGGCTATTTGTATATATCCTATTGGTCAAAATTGGTCATAGCAAATACTCGCATCTTAGTAAGAGTTCAATATCCGTTCCATGTAACGGTTTTATTTATATATAATTAGTCAAAATTAGTCAAACCGAGCACAAATAATAAGGAGGTTACAAACCATGACATGCCAAGTATGTAATACAAAACAAGCAAATTTTCACCTGCATATTCAAATTAACAATGAACGCAAGCGTCTTCAGCTTTGTAGTGAATGTTATACGAAGCAAATGAATAATCTTCAAATTCCAACTGGATTTAATGGTTTTCAAAACTTCCCTTTTGAAGATATGTTCAAAGGCAATGACAATAATCCACAATCAAACCAACCACAAACAGAGCAAACGAAGCGAAATGGTGGTTTCCTAGATCAATTTGGCCGAAACCTAACACATCTTGCCAAAGCAGGATTAATAGACCCGGTGATTGGGCGCGCCGAAGAAGTTCAACGTATTATTGAAATCTTAAATCGTCGTAACAAGAACAACCCCGTTTTAATCGGTGAGCCAGGTGTTGGTAAAACGGCAGTTGTTGAAGGATTAGCATTAAATATTGCAAAAGGTGATGTACCTTCAAAATTATTAAACAAAGAAGTCTACCTTTTAGATGTTGCATCACTTGTTGCAAACACTGGGATTCGTGGCCAATTTGAAGAACGAATGAAGCAATTGATTTCTGAGCTTCAAAAACGAAAAAATATTATTCTGTTTATTGATGAAATTCATTTAATTGTAGGTGCTGGTTCAGCAGAAGGATCAATGGATGCAGGAAATATTTTAAAACCCGCACTTGCACGCGGAGAACTTCAGTTAGTAGGAGCAACTACACTGAAGGAATACCGACAAATTGAAAAAGATGCTGCATTAGAACGCAGATTTCAGCCTGTAAATGTTAACGAACCTACTGTAGAAAAAGCGATTGAGATTTTAAAAGGAATTCAATCTAAATATGAAGCTTTCCATGGAGTAACATTCAGTGAAGAAGCAATCAAAGCGTGTGTAACACTTTCACACCGCTATATCCAAGACCGCTTCCTACCTGATAAAGCGATTGACTTACTGGATGAAGCTGGTTCAAAAATGAACCTATTAGCAACACCTGTTGATACAACAGAGATTCAAGAACGATTACATTCCATAAAAGATCAAAAAACCAAGGCAACAAATGAAGAAAACTATGAATTAGCTGCACAACTTCGTGATGAAGAAACAGAGCTTGAAAAGCACTTAGAAAACAAACAAGAAGCTGTTCAATCTATTGTAAATGTAAGTGACATTCAAATGATTATTGAGAAGAAAACCGGTATTCCAATTGGTAAATTACAAGAGGATGAACAAGCAAAAATGAAGCACTTAGTAGATAATCTAAACCAGAAAGTGATTGGTCAGGAAGAAGCCGTCACAAAAGTGTCCAAAGCAATTCGTCGAAGCCGTGCTGGTCTAAAAGCGAAAAACCGCCCAATTGGTTCATTCCTATTTGTGGGTCCAACTGGTGTAGGTAAAACAGAGCTTACTAAAACACTAGCTGAAGAACTTTTTGGTTCAAAAGATGCTATGATTCGTCTTGACATGAGTGAGTATATGGAAAAGCATTCTGTTGCAAAAATTATCGGGTCTCCTCCTGGTTATGTAGGACATGATGAAGCTGGTCAGTTAACTGAGAAAGTTCGTCGCAACCCATATAGCATTATTTTGCTTGATGAAATTGAAAAAGCACACCCAGATGTTCAACATATGTTTTTACAAATTCTTGAGGATGGCCGCCTAACTGATAGCCAGGGACGAACAGTTAGCTTTAAAGATTCTGTTATTATTATGACAAGTAATGCTGGCGTCGGGTATAAGAAGAAAACAGTAGGCTTTGATCATGCGAATACAGATGCTGTAAAAGAATCATCAATCTTAGAATCACTAGGATCGCATTTCAAACCTGAGTTCCTAAATCGTTTCGATAGTATTATTGAGTTTAAACAGTTGCAAAAAGAAAATCTACTGCAAATTGTTGATTTAATGCTTACAGATCTTCAAGCGGCACTTACGGAGCAAAATATTACAATCACTGTATCACCAGAAGCAAAAGAAAAGCTAGCTACAATCGGATATCATCCAGCATTTGGAGCGCGTCCATTACGTCGTGTAATCCAAGAACAGCTAGAAGATCAGATTGCAGATCTATTATTAGATAATGAATCAATCACTTCTTTACAAGCAGTTTTAAAAGAGGATAAAATCATCGTTGAGTAAGGGAAAATCTCCCTTACTTTTTTTATTGGAGCTAAATGTTCACTGTATATTAGGAACGGTTGTCTCCTACTCTTTAAATAGGGATAATTTACACGAATTTGTTAACGATAATTTATAAAGGTTTTCCTAAAACTATATACTTTTACATCACAACCTTTAAGAAAGAAAGTTCATATCAATTTAATCAATCCGTCTACATTAGGAGGTGTAAACCACATGAAAAATCGTGTAGCAGCAGGGGTTTTGGGCATTTTATTAGGGGGTTTAGGAATTCATAAATTTTACTTAGGAAAAATTTGGATGGGTATATTATACCTTTTATTTTCATGGACAGGTATTCCAAGCATAATCGGTTTAATTGAAGGCATCTTATATCTTGTTAAATCAGATGAAGAATTTCAGGATAAATATGTAAAAAAGTGATGCCATAAAAAAGGTGAGAATCCTCTAAATTCTCACCTTTTTCTAATCATAGTGCAGACCTCGCCTTTTCACTTCGAATCACTAGTTTTTGGCTAGAGGCAAAGCTATGAAAGACCATCCCTGCTATGATGATCATCATTCCTATAATTGATTGATAATTTGGTAAAGCCTCAGATAAAATCAACATTTCCCCTATTAACACAAACATGATTTGACTGGACTGTGTTGCTTCTACTGCTGCTAGCTTGCTTTGATCCGCCTTCACCATATCAGTAGCATAGAAAAAAAGTACAGTTGCAATTACTCCAGAAGAAATTGAGACAATTAATGATTGAAACACTTGGCTACCACTAGGCAGTCCCACTGTAAAAAAGCCATATGTAGCTAGAACAATCCATAATGGCATAGATGCAATTGTCATGCCAAGCACACGTTGAAATGTGTCGATCCTACCGTTGCAGTGCTCCATCATTTTTCGATTACCTAGTGGGTAGGAAAAAGCAGCAACGATAACCGGGAGAACACCAACTAAAAGCATCTGTGAAGATAGCCCACCACTTGCCTGATCTAATTGAATTACGATAATTCCAATAAAAATAATACTTGAGAACAACAATCCTTTCCAAGGAAGCTTATGTCTTATTTTTATCGGGCCATTTTCAGTCAATCCTTTTGTATAAAAAAATGGGACGAGTAATAATCCAGCAATGATCGTAAATTGCCAGGTACCTGCAACTAACCATCCTGGACCAGATGCGGCTGCAAAGGTTATTGGTCCATAAAACAATCCAAAACCTACAACACTCCAGCCTACCCAGGTGATTGGATATTGCTTCATTTCCTTCAAAAGTGGTTTTAAATTTCCCCTCAATTGAACGATCAGTAACAAAAACGGAACCATAAAAAAGTATCGCAGGGATGAACTCCAGAGCCAGCTTCCTCCTGACAATTCCATTGAGCGATTTAAAATAAATGTAACTGCAAAAAACACAGACGAAATAACTCCAATTAAGATTGCCTTCACTTTTTTTTGCAGGCCCCTTTCGTAATCAGCTTAAAAATCTAGTTATGCTTTGTATAACACTCTTTAGAATTTCAATTGACTTACTAATATCCTTATCTTCTAAAATATGGTCTGCACCATTTATTAGTTCACATATATTATTACTTTTTCCAGACAAATCATCAAACCTATCTGAAACAAAGCAGGAATCATTGTCACCAATTAAGTACATTTAATCAGATTACCTGACAACTACCGGCCCCCTGTTAAAGCAATAAGCAAGAAAAAGCCGACATAATCAAAAACAATTCTGCTATATATGATAATCTTATGTATTTCTTCATCATCATTCATTCTTGATAGACTAAACTGAGTCACTGTCATAAAACAATAAGCACTAAATATATAAAAGATTTGGTTTCAACATCTATTAATCTTGCTAAAGTTGGATGTCAAATTACAAATAATGCAGCGATAAAAAAAATCCAACTTATATAGGAAAAAATCATTTCAGTTTTACAATCATTTAGGCTTAGTGTTTGCTTCATTAATCCACTGTCCTTCAAATTCTTATTTCCTTTAGTATACTAAAACCAATTAGGAATTGATAGAATCTTTAACATATTTCCCTTTTTATAGAAAATTTTATTGATACCAATATGGATTAAATCTATTCTAATTTTGACCAAACGCTCCTGATTCCACAGGGACATCTCTAGGTACTTCTCTTAGTATTATGATGACCACTTAACACAGATATACCTAGTCCATTTAGCGCTATAGATTTTTGATTCTAAGACATGTATCTGTCTTAATGTATTGCATATTACCTAGCGTACACTTTTGTGATAGCTAACCATAAAGTTACAAATTGTCACTTTGAGTTATCATCTATGAGTCCTTTACATATAGATAACTGAGGTGTTTCGGATGTCATTTATTCCCAAGTTTTTCATATTTACATCATTTTTTATTCTTTTGTATAACGGTTCATCATTAGGGTTTATTTTAAGTTTCGAAAGATTAGGGTCTTTATATGGTACAGCTTTGTTTTCTCTTACATCATTAGTGGGAGTGCTGTTTGCTTCTATTGCAGAGGATGGACAGCATATTAGTCGTTTTTATTGCAAATATTGTATGCTTGCTAATGCAATTATCTTTTTTTATCCTGTTTATTTTACAATTTTTTCAAAAACTATCATTCCAGATCTGATTGAAGCAATAGTTTGATACTCTCAGCCTAAGTCTGTTGTGTAATCGGATGCACGTTCCGTTTTTTTGTGAACGAAACGTTTTTTTGTAAAAGATAACGGACAATGGTTTCGTTTTCTATGAAAAAAGTAGATTTAGGATATGTGTAATTTAATGATTCTAACCAATGTTGTACTGGATTATACAAGTTTGGTACAATATCTGCTTTTTTTCATGCTAGATGATGGCGGCACGTTTTTTCGCCGCCATACTGGTTTAGTATGAAAAACAGCTATTTTCACATTATATTTCACTTATAACCATTTCTGTGTCATCTAAAATTCAAAAATAAATATATTATGGAAATAGTGGATGCTGTATCCTCTAAGAATCCCCAACTAAAAGTAAACATATTAATTAAGTACTCACCTTCACCAACAACCTTTAATATTAAATAAGACCATTTAAATATATAAAAGGTTCTGTGACTTCATAAGTTTTTTATATGCACCTCTCTAAAAAGAAAAGCTGTTAAATGGGAATTTAACAGCTTTTTTTTCACTATTTCTATAGTTGTTTATCATCGACACTATTTAACCACTCTTCAATGACACCAACTACTGACTGAACACAACCATCTTCAAATGGTGAAATTAAATTAGCAACCTTTACAAGTTCAGTAAATGATTGACTTCCTCCTTTTTGGCATAGTGCTAGGTAATCACTCCAAGCATTTTCGCTTTCTTCTCGAGAGCGCTTCCAGAATTGGAATGCACAGATTTGAGCCAAGGTGTAATCAATATAATAGAAAGGTGTTGAATAAATATGACCTTGACGCTGCCAGAAGGCGCCATTTTCTAAATACTCATTCCCATCATAATCACGATCTGGCATGTATTTACGTTCAATCTCTCTCCATGCTTGTTTACGTTCCTGTGGAGTTACCTCAGGATTTTCATAGACAAAATGCTGGAATTCATCAACTGCCACACCATATGGTAAGAATAATAAAGCTTCACTTAAGTGTGCGAACTTATATTTATCAGTATCTTCTTTAAAAAATAACTCCATCCATGGCCATGTGAAAAATTCCATACTCATCGAATGGATTTCACACGCTTCATATGTTGGCCAGTTATATTCAGGCACTTCAAAATGTCTGCTTGAGTAGACTTGGAAAGCATGACCCGCTTCATGTGTTAATACATCAATATCCCCAGACGTACCGTTAAAATTCGAGAAGATATATGGAGACTTATAATCTTGAATATATGTACAATACCCACCACTTGCTTTACCTTTTTTCGCAACAAGGTCCATTAAATTATTATCAATCATAAAATCGAAAAACTCTTTTGTTTCAGAGGAAAGCTCTTCATACATCTTCATACCATTATCAATAATCCATTCTGGTGTTCCTTTTGGTATCGCATTTCCAGATTCAAATTTAAACCCTTCATCATAATACTTTAGGCTATCAACACCAATACGCTCGCGTTGACGTTCTCTAAGCTTTACAGCTAAAGGTACAATATATTCTTTTACCTGATCACGGAATTTAGCAACCATCTCAGCGTTGTAATCTGTTCTTCCTAGTCGTAGGTAGGCAAGCTCAGTGAAATTGTTAAATTCTAGTTTTTTCGCAATATTTGTACGTACCTTAACAAGCTTGTCATAGATCTCATCAAATTTCTCTTCATTCTCTCTAAAAAAGTTGAAGCGTGCTTCGCTTGCTTTCTTACGCATGTCACGATCCGTTGATTCTGCAAATGGTTGTAATTGTGCTAGCGTGCGCTCTTCACCTTCAAAAAAGATTTTTGCCGAAGCTACTAGTTTTGTATATTCCGAAGTCAATTTATTTTCTTGTTGAAGATCTTTGACCACTTCAGGAACAAAGGTTTTTAACTGAGCATCAGCTAATGCAAATAATTGACCACCCCACTTTTCCTCTAATTCGCCTCTAAATTGGGAATTTACCAAAGCTGTATAGTACTTCGTTACCAGCCCTTGAACTAATGGTTGAATTTCATCCAAATAGTCGTTTTCTTGTTTGTAAAATTCATCGTTTGTATCAATCGTATGGCGCACATAACAAATGTCGAACATCGTGGCAACCGTATTACGAATGTTGTTTATTTCCTTCATGGCTACATCTTGTTCCTCTAAACTAGTAGCATTTGTAAATTTTTCTAAAGCGCTTGTAAACGATCCTTCTACTGCTTCCATATTAGGACGCTCGTACTTAAAATCATTAAAATTCATACTTGACCCTCACTTTTATATTTTTCAATACTATCTTTTATTATATTCTGCGTAAAGAAACATTATCCTTTTAGAAGAAAGTTTTAAAGTTTTCGCTGAATTTGTCGATATAAAGGATATGAATCAACAAATTGGATTTTTTTAATATACTTTGACATTATTTGACGTAGTATACTATTTTTATATGATTAAACACGCAACTAGATTTTAAGAAAGTATAGGTGAAATTATGGATAAAACGTCTATTATTGGAGTTCTACTTGGTTTTATTGCTGTAGGTGTTGGGATGTTTTATAAAGGAGTAAGTCCTGTTGTTCTATTAAACCCGGCCGCACTTTTAATTATTATACTCGGTACGATTGCTGCGGTAACTATTGCTTTTCCAACTAAAGAAATCAAGCGAATCCCGCAATTATTTGGAGTGCTTTTTAAAGAAAAAAAGATGGTCACTATAGAAGAGCTTATCCCAATGTTTACTGAATGGGCAACTGTTGCCAGAAAAGAAGGTCTCCTTGCACTTGAAGCAAAAGTTGCTGAAGTTGATGATTCATTCTTAAAAAATGGCTTAAGTATGGCAGTTGATGGACAAAGTGCTGAATTCATACGAGATGTAATGACTGAAGAAATTGAAGCAATGGAAGACCGTCACCAAGCTGGAGCTCTAATTTTCACACAGGCTGGTACGTATGCACCAACATTAGGCGTACTTGGTGCGGTTATCGGTCTTATTGCTGCATTGGGGTATATGGATAATACACAAGCCTTAGGGGAAGCAATTGCTGCGGCGTTCGTTGCAACGATGCTCGGAATATTCACTGGATACGTATTATGGCACCCTTTTGCTAATAAATTAAAACGAAAATCGAAAGACGAGGTAAATGTAAGGCATGTGATGATTGAGGGTGTGTTGTCAGTACTTGAGGGTCAAGCCCCAAGAGCAATTGAGCAAAAGCTTTCTACGTATCTATCGATTAAAGACCGATTAAAAGTCATGTCAGAGGGTGAGAGCTTAGATGTCTAGAAGAAAAAAACATCGACAACATGAAGAACATATTGATGAATCATGGCTAGTTCCGTATGCAGATATTCTTACTCTACTATTAGCATTATTCATTGTTCTTTTTGCTGCAAGCTCTGTTGACGTTGTCAAATTTAAACAAATCGCCTACTCGTTAAATAGTGCTTTTAATGGTGGAACAGGTGTTATGGACTACCCTAGCCCACTTCCAGAAACGGAACAAGAGTCTTTAAATCAGGAAGAAGAAGAAGAACCAGAACAACCAACGGAAGAAGCCCCTGACAAAATGGAACAAAGCCAACTTAAATCAGTACAAGAAAAAATTGATGGTTATATTTTGGCAAATAAACTTGATTCAAAACTTAAAACTAAATTAACGGATGAAGGACTTCTTATCACGTTTCTTAACGATACATTCTTCAACTCTGGTAGTGCGGATGTACGCCCAGCAGATAGAGACTTGGCAATTTCAATATCCGAATTACTAATAATGAATCCGCCACTTAACATCATAGTGAGTGGTCATACAGATAATGTTCCTATTAGTAATAGTGAATTTGACAGTAACTGGCATTTGAGCGTCATTCGGGCTATCAATTTCATGAAGATTTTATTAGAAAATGACAAGTTAGATCATAAATCATTTAGTGCAAAGGGATACGGTGAATACAGCCCTATCGCATCAAATGATACTGTCGAAGGTAGACAGAAAAATAGACGAGTGGAAGTCTTGATATTACCGAATGAAGGTGGAGATAATTAATTTTTAAAAAACGTGAATTCAACTTTGAATTCACGTTTTTTATTTAAGACGTATTTCTCGAGTACCTAGGAGCCGGATTATCTAGACCTCTTATTTACCAAACCACTTTCCAATTGTGATTTACCGTCGCTTCAATTGTTCCTTTTTCCAGGATATAGTTAGCAATTACCTCTGACATATCAAGGGGTATGTCCTTAATTACAGGTTTATCTTTAAACATCATGTAATCACCACCACCACCAGCACGATAGTTGTTCATGACAACATCATATTCCTTTCCGAGGTCAACCGCCTCTCCCTTAACATTTAGTTTGGTTACACGTGAACCAACAGATTTTGTTATATCTAATGTGTATTCAATACCTTCCCACATATCATAGTTATAATGCTGTGGTTTAGGTGTAGTAAATGCAGGATTAACCCCAATTTCACCATTATTTAATATGAAATAGCTTGCACATCTTTCAAGTGCTTCTTTCATGTCTTGGCCTGTAATTCGAATCACTTTTAATGTGTTAGGATAAATATAATTTGACACTATATCCCTCATTGTAATATTCTCTGGAAAACCTTTAGAAAGATTATTGAATAATGCAGTATTTGATATTGAGACATTCGCAACATCCATTTGTACTTTATTGATAAATTCAACTAATGAATTATCTTGTAGCCTCGCCTTAAATGGGTCAGAAATTGTCATATCACCAATTAATTTCCCCATCGGCTTATCTAACCATATTTGTGTTTGTTTTTCATACTCTTCTACAAGCTTTTTGCACTTCTCATCTGTCTTTACATCTTCTACTTGTAGCAATTCAGCCTTCTTCTCGGCAATTATCCAACTACCTTGCTCATTTGAAAGCCTAATTGAAATTTTCCCAATAGCCTGCCCATTGAAACTTGGTTGTACAATTGCTATGCCATTTACTGCAGACGCAAGTGAACGGTGCTGATGCCCAGTTAAAAGCACATCAATTCCTTCAATTTCCTTACAAATACGATAGCCTTGATTTTCACCAGTTAATGTTTCTGTAGGTTCACCAGTTTCAAGATCACTTTCAAAACCTCCATGATACGCAACAACTAAGACATCTGGTTTTTCAATCTCGCGGATTTTACGCACCCACATCTTTGTTGTTTCGAGAGCGTCTTCAAAGCCAAGACCCTTAATATTATTTGGGTTTTCCCAATTAGGAATATAATGTGTTGTAACTCCTAGAATGGCGACCTTCACACCTTGGTCCATCACTTTTATATCATATGGTTTACCAAAGTATGGCTCCCCTGTTTTGGAATCAATGATATTTGCTGATAGCCATGGGAAGTGCGAATCCCTCACAGCTTGATTTAAAATATCCATCCCATAATTGAACTCATGATTTCCTAGTACCGCTGCATCATACTGAAGTTCATTTAGAAGCTTGATCATCGGATTCATTTCCGAGCTACGAGAGTGTATATAATGGTATGTAAGTGGAGTACCTTGTAGTAAATCACCGTTATCGATCAAAATCATGCTTTGATTTTCTTTTCGTTCTTTATTAATTAGAGTTGCTATTTTTGCAAGTCCAAGTTCAGAGTGTTCATTGTTACCATAATTAATAGGTAAGACATTACCGTGAACATCACTAGTTTCTAGAATTGTAATTATGACATTTCCATTCATTGATCATTCTCCCTTAAAATTATGTTATTTTATCGAGATCCTGTTAATATGTTCCACTTTAAGAAAAAAAAGCACTTTCCACGAAACAGGAAGTGCTAAATTCATATAATTAAACTATCCGCTTACGAATTGTTCCACTGATTAAATCAATAATTGTTACAACAACTATGATAATAATTAACATCATTCCAACTTGCTCCCAGTTGCGCTGCATCGATGCAATGATTAATGGAGCACCTATACCACCCGCTCCTACAACACCTAATATTGTAGATGATCGAACATCGACTTCAAATCGATAAATTGCGTAGTTAGAAAACTGAGGAATTACTTGTGGAATAACACCATACCACATTACCTGCAATCTGTTAGCACCATTTGATCTTAAGGCTTCAAGAACCTTCATATCAATTGATTCAATAACCTCTGCATATAATTTCCCTAACATACCAATGGAATGAATACCAACAGCTAAAACCCCTGCATACGGCCCCATACCAACAGCTGCTACAAAAATGATTGCAAGCATTATCTCAGGAAATGCTCTTATCCCATTTAAAATCCATTTACCTAATCCTGATATTTTGGACATATTCCTAGCTGCTAGGAAACCAAAGGGAATAGCCAATACTGCAGCAATAAGTGTACCAGCATAGGCGATTAATAACGTTTCAAACATATAGTAAGCGTATTCTGGTATTTTCGCTCTTACATCAGCCAGAAAGAAGGGATCCCAGAAAAGTCGTTTAAAAATTGCCGCTGGGCTTAGTGAAGATCCCCTAAAAGTCAAATCTGTTGTTGTTAATGCTATATAATACAAAAAGATTAGTACAAGAAATACTACAGCAAACTTCCACTGATTCTTTTTTACTGGAGGTTTAATTAGTTCTGTTGCCTTATTCATTAAATAAATCGCTCCCTTATCCGGTTACTAGTAAAATCAATAATTGTAACCGCAATGAACGTCATGACGACAATTGTAGACACATTACTGAAATTAAAAAGTGCAAGCTGATGCTTTAAAATTAGGCCAATACCACCAGCACCAACAAAGCCAAGAACAACAGAGGCACGTACATTAATTTCAAGCACGTACAAAGTGTATGATGTAAAGTGTGGTAAAATTTGCGGCATAACCCCATACCAAATAACTTGAATTATGTTCCCACCAGTAGCACGTATTGCTTCTAACGGATTAGGATCAATTGCTTCAATAGTCTCACTTATTAACTTTGCTAATATTCCTAGTGAAAAAATAAACAATGCGCCAATACCTGCGAGTGCGCCAATTCCAATGATAGCAACCAAAATAACAGCTAAGATAAGTTCAGGAATTGTACGAAGGATATTTAATAAAAAGCGAACAACAGAGTAAAAACCTTTCTTTTTATTAATATTTGATGCTGCTAAAAAGCTTATTGGCAGTGCTACGATTGCAGACAAAGTAGTAGCTAATAAGGCCATATTCCATGTTTCAATTAAGCTTGCCATCACTTTATCTATATAACCCAAGTTAGGTGGGATAAGATCTTTAACAATAAAATCAATGACAATTGGCATTCCTTCAATGATTCTATCTGGATAGGCCTTTGTAAAGTAGGCCGAAAACAGATAAAGTCCAATAACAATTATTAAGATACCTGTAAAAGTGGCTTTTGTACGAGTCGGTAATACAGGAATTTTTTTTCTCATTGGCGCAGCTTGTTTTTCCATTATTCTACACTCCCGCGCAAATCATCTTCCTTGATTGGACGACCATATATTTGCTCGAACGTTTTTTCTGTTACTGTTGATGCAGGACCATCAAAGACAATTTCACCAGCTCTCATGCCAATAATTCGGTCTGCATATTCCATAGCCATATCAATAAAATGTAAGTTTACAATTGTTGTAATACCATCTTCTTTATTAATCTTTTTTAAATCCCTCATAACAATATGTGAAGTTGGTGGGTCAAGACTTGCAACAGGTTCGTCAGCAAGAATATATTTCGGTTGCTGCGTTAAAGCGCGAGCGATACTAACACGTTGCTGTTGCCCACCACTTAATTGGTCTGCTCTTGAATATGCTTTTTCTTCAATACCCACTCTTTTTAAACTGTTTAGAGCTAATTCTTTAGCGTCTTCTGGAAAAAGTCCAAAAATACTTTTTAGTGTTCCAGTATGGCCAAGTCTTCCTGTTAAAACATTACGTAATACTGACATTCTATTTACAAGATTATAATTTTGAAAGATCATACCAATTTTTTTTCTTAGTGACTTTAATTCTTTTTCTTTAAATGCTAAAGTGTTTTTTCCATCTATTAACAACTCTCCCTCAGTAGGCTTAACCAATTGGTTAATACTTCTGATAAAAGTGGATTTTCCAGCTCCAGATAATCCTACCACAACAATGAATTCACCAGGATTAATCGTAACGTTAATATTTTTTAAACCTTGATGTCCATTTGGATAAGTTAAAGAAACATTTTTAAATTCAATCATTTTACTGCTCCTTTACTTCGATAAAAAAGAGAGAAGAAATCTCCTCTCTCTTTATAGATTTTATTGGTAAGTATTATTGCTCTAATTGTTCTTTAAATTGTTCAAATACTGCGCGAACAACATCAAATTCCTCATCAGTTGATTCTGCAATTCCATCCCAAGTATATACTTCGTTCATAACTGCAAGTATCTCTGGATTATCATTAATAGCTAAAAATGCTTCCTTAATTTTGTTTTTCATGTCTTCAGACATCCCTTTACGAACAGAAACTCCATCGTTAGGAATTTCGTCTGTATAGCCAATTACTTTTACTTTTTCCATTACTTCTGGGTAGTCTTTCTCAATTGTTGTACGTGCATCATCAAAAGTTGTAGCAAAATCCGCTTGTCCTTCAAGTACTGCTAAAACAGCATTATCATGCCCACCTACAGCAGTTTGTTTAAAGAATGTATTAACATCTGCAACACCAAGCTCCATTAACTTAGAAGCTGGGAATAAATAACCTGAAGTTGAAAGTGTATCGCCAAATGCCCATATTAATCCTTCTTTTGCTACTAAATCCTCAATAGAATTAAGACCAGAATCAACACTAGTAATAAATTGTGCCTTATATGTATCAGAACCATTTCGGATTGACTTTACTAAAGGTTCAACCTCAGCACGCTCTACTGCTTGAACATAACCAAAAGGATTTGTAAAACCAATATCAATTTTACCTGTTCTCATTCCTTCAACAAGTCCAACAAAGTCAATCATAACTTCAGCTTTAACAGGTACCCCAAGTTGTTCGGTTAAATATTCTTCAAGTGGTTTAACATTATCAGCAATTTGATCTGCTTCTTGGGAAGGAATGAATCCCATTGTTAATTGTTTTACTTCTTCTTCTTTTTCTCCACCTGTTGCATCGCCATTATCTTCTGCCCCACCACATGCAGTAAGAGCTAAAAGTAATGTTAGTGCTAGCAAAGTTAATAACTTTTTCATCCTATTGCCCCCTTGTTAATTTATAATTCTAATCGTACTCATTATATAGTATAGCGTTCATTTTTTCGACATAATTATTTAAACTTTTACATAAGATTTACTTTTCTTAAAATACATCTTCGAGACCACTTTTATAGGTTTAAGAAAAGCTCTTCTAACACTTTATTATTTGAAAATACGGTTGAACTACGAGTGAATACATTAAAAGGCTGATTTTCAAATGTCTTCATTACTCCACCTACCTCATTTAGTATGACCATCCCTCCCGCAATATCCCATGGCGAAAGGCGAAAATCAATGTAGGTGTCTAATCGTCCACAAGCTATATATACAATTTCCAATGCTGCCGAGCCAATGTATCTAGTCCCTCTAGCTTTTTGAATGACACTGGAAAAAATTTGATGATCTATGTAATTATTATGCACTAACCAAAGCTGATTAATACTAATAATTGCTTCCTCCAAGGTCTTGTCCGCTAGTTTTGGAAGAGGAATATTATTTAAGAAAGCTCCCTTCCCTACTTGGGCATGAAAAAGCTCGTCTGCCACAGGGTCATAAACTATCCCAATTTTTGGCAACCCAAATTCAAAAATCCCAATAGATATTGCAAAGTTTCTTTTTTGATGCACAAAATTCGTTGTACCATCGATAGGATCAACAATCCAGACAACTTCTCTATCTGGACTGAATTTCTGGTCACTAGCTAGTCCTTCTTCTCCAAGTAGAAAATGTGATGGATATTCTTTAGCTATACGATCAATAAAGAATTGTTCAATCTCTTTATCTTTTTGGGTCACCAAATCTGCAGCTGAAGTTTTATACTCTACTATAATTTTTTCTTGTGTTGCTTTTCTAAGTATTTCACCTGCTTCTTGCGTCCATGCTTTCGCTGATTCAAAAACTTCATTCCAATCCATTTAAATTCCTCCTTAATAATACATAGTAAAAGTTATACAAAAAGAAGGAAATGGTCAACTTCTATTTGCCTAATCAATATTTGAAGAACCTTCAGTTACTTTAATGATTCTCTAAATTATAGTTGATATAATACAAATTTCCTAGGCTCTTGAAGCTAAGGAGCAACGCAAATAAATATAAACTGGCGACGGAACAATTGATATTGATCGTATCATTGACAATTTTATAAATTCCTAAAAAACAAAAAACAGGTTGAGGGCTTAACTCAACCTGCCATTAGATATCGGCAATTCAAAGAAAATAAAACGCCTTAAACCGCTAATACTTGTTCGATTCTTTGTAAAGTCTCAAAACTCAATACAACATTTGAAGCACGTACATTTGCCGCAATTTGTTCAGGATTTGACGCACCTACTAAAGTGCTTGCTACGTTGGGCTGACGTAAGATCCAAGCTAAAGCTAACTCAGGAAGTGTAACTTCAATAGCATTGGCTATCTCTTCTAATCTATCCAGCTTTGTAAGGACAATATCATTGATAATTTGTTTTACCCATGTATTAACCTTTTCATTAGCTCCTCTACTACCACTAGGTATTTGTCCACCCTTATATTTTCCGGTTAGTACTCCTTGTGCAAGAGGAGAAAAAACCACCTGCGAAATACCATTTTTATCACTTACTGGTATTATTTCATCTTCAATATCACGGTGAAACATATTATACTGGGGCTGATTTACAATAATTCGATCCAATAAATATTTATCAGCAACTGAAACAGCCTCTTGAATTTGAGCTGCAGACCATTCACTTACACCTGCATAAAGTATCTTTCCTTGACGGATTAAATCATCAATGGCTCTTAGGGTTTCATCTACAGGTGTTTCATGATCATAGCGATGACAATAAAAAATATCTACATAATCTAAATCCATTCTTTTTAAACTGGCATGTACTTGTTCAATAATATGTTTCCTTGAAAGACCTCTATCATTTGGACCATCTCCCATTGGCCAAAAGGCTTTTGTGGAAATTACATATGATTCTCTTTTATAGTCCTTGAGAGATTTTGCTAAAATCCTTTCACCTTCGCCTCTTTCATAGACATTAGCAGAATCAAAAAAGTTAACTCCCAACTCATATGCTTTATGTATCGTTTCAGAGGCAACATTTGCGTCAACTGTTTTGCCAAATGTAAGCCAACTACCCAAACTAATTTCACTTACTTTAAGACCAGATCGTCCTAAACGACGATATTTCATAGATGCTTCCTCCCTAATTGGCGAATATTTTATCCTCACTCTTAATTTATCAGAAAATTTAAAACCCGTAAAGTTATAGCACCACAATAGCCCACGAAGTAATTCGTCGAACTTGTTTAATTTTGTATTGAGCTTTAACTTGAGATAGTTAACTTAAGTAAACTACAAAACTTGAAAATTATTTCCTTCAAAACTCTTTACAAAATCTACAAAAAGAGCTTTCATTTAAATAAGATAGAAATATATGTTAGGGGTAATGCAGAATGCTTGCAACTAGTAAAATAGCAAACAAGGGAACGCCAACCGAACAAAAAACAACCTACAATATTTTATTTATTATTGGACTATGCCATTTATTGAATGATTCAATTCAGGCTGTAGTACCAGCTATGTTCCCTATTCTACAGAAATCTATCGGATTAACGTTTACACAAATTGGGTTAATCGGATTCTCATTAAACATCATCTCTTCAGTAATGCAGCCGGCAGTTGGCTGGTATACAGACAAAAAGCCAATGCCATACGCGTTACCAGTTGCCCTTACCTTTACATTTTTTGGCATCCTTGGATTATCACTTGCTCCTACATTTTTAACGATTATTATAGCAGTTCTTTTTATTGGTTTAGGTTCTGCCATTTTCCACCCAGAGGGTTCTCGGGTAGCCTACATGGCTGCAGGGAGTCGTAGAGGATTAGCACAATCGATTTATCAGGTTGGAGGTAATTCCGGTTCAGCCCTAGGTCCGATTATTACAGCATTTATTCTCGTGCCACTCGGACAGTTTGGGGCGATTTGGTTTACTGTTGTTGCTGCAATCGCAGTTGGATTATTAATCTATATAGCAAAATGGTATTCAAACACTTTAGAAAGCATATCATTAAAGCCGAAAATATTAAAAGCTAGTAGTCAAAACAATGGATATTCAAGAGCTATAAAAATTGCACTATTAATCTTAGTATTCCTAGTCTTTGCCCGCTCATGGTATATATCTAGTATTACAAATTTCTATACGTTTTATGTTATTGAAGTATATGGGTATTCAATCCCCCAATCACAGATTTTTATCTTTATTTTCCTGGCAACTGGTGCAGTTGGTACATTTTTTGGAGGCCCATTTGCAGACCGATTTGGTAAACAAAAAGTAATTTTAATTTCTATGTTAGGTTCTGCTCCCTTAGCCCTAATCTTACCTTTTGTAACACCTCTATTCGCTTATGTGATTGTAGCTATTATAGGATTTGTCTTAATGTCTAGTTTTTCGGTTACAGTTGTTTATGCACAAGAGCTCTTACCAGGTAAAATCGGTACAATGTCTGGTTTAATTGTTGGTTTGGCATTTGGAATGGGGGCAATTGGTTCTGTTGCACTAGGTTCACTTGCAGATACCTTTGGATTAACAAATACGATTATTGCTGTTGGATTTTTACCATTGCTTGGATTTTTAACATTATTACTTCCCAACGACGAAAAGGTAGCAGCGTTGAACGCATAAGAGCAGTATAACGCTGCTCTTTTTTTCTAAAATTACTGAATTCAAATAATTATTATCTACAACCTCAATGTCTCTTTTTCATATAAAGCCATTCGAGCACAAACTCTTATTTGTTTTAACAAAGAGGGATGGTACATTTAGAACGTAAATAAACGCACGGAGAGTTACTAACAATCTCATGCGTTTATTGACAACTATTATTAAATTTCATTCATTTTTCGTTCTAATAAGTCCTTTTCCTCATCGGTTAACATTTTTTCTGCCATCGGGAAGAGTACATTTTCCTCCTTTGCAAAATGATCCGTTAAAATTAAATATGCATTCGTTATATAGGATGCGTACTGCTTTGCATCCTCTTTGTTTAGATCTGAAGGAACATCTACTGTCTTCTCTAAGAATAATGCGATATTTAATTTAGCCTGTTCGTGTTCATATTCCATCACAGCTATTGGACCAGCGTCTTTACCAATATATTTTGCCATCATTGGAAATAAAACGCCTTCTTCCCTTTCTGAGTGTGGATCAAGATCAGCAATAAAAGCTTGAACCTTCCCTCGTAATTCTTTTATCGTATCACACCAGCTAACTTCTGCTTCCGCTTGTTCAATTGTAGTTGATAATGTATATAAATCTTTCTTTTGAAGATTCAGGGTAACATGTTCTTCTTTTAGTCTATTTAATGGGGTACAAAAACTGATTCCATCACCTTGAAACATACTACTCATACATCCAGACATATCAAGTCCTCCTAAAATTGTTATACCCTAATTATAGCGAATTAGTAATATAACCACCGTGATACAAATCACTTTCGGCCTCTTTCTTATAGCGATTGAACGTCGGAGATTTTGATCTATATACTTAAAACATTTACTTGTCTGACATAAAGTTGTGAACTTTTTCTGAAAAGTTAAAAAATTACTACATCAGTCCGTTGTTTTCACATATAATAAAGTTAACAAATAATAGCTTACATTTTTAAAGGAGTGAAAAATAATGAATGCGTTTCCAAACTATCGTGAATTTTATCAAAAACCACTGATACCAATTGGTGAAAGTGATATTCAGGTTTTCCTTGACAATGATGGTAGCTCTTCATCTTTTACTCATTGGTTAATTGCTTTAGAAGGGTCTGAGATCGAAAAAGGCAAAGAAAAATTCCATTGGAAAATTATTGTTTTCCAGACTACTAGTGAAGGGTCGTTTGATTATAATTCGCCACACTATGTTTCCCTCCAAATCCCTTGTGTTCATCAAGCATTTGAAATGGCAAAAGAAATAGAGAGCAAGTGCAAATCAGATTGTTTCACCATTAACCTCCAACATACACAAATCGTTTAACCTCCCCACTGGCTTCACCTTTCTTTTTTACACTCATTTGTGAAATAATGTACACTCTATGGAAATAGTATTTACTAATTAAAGCACATTTTCCCAGCGCCTATAGGTGTTATCCTGAAATAAACTGCATAATAATTAGTACACAAAAAAAGAACACTAGGATACGATTGCCTAATGTTCTCCAGTGTGATTATGCCAATTTGAACACTACACCATGGCCACCCTTAGGATATTCCCATTTAATATTTTGATATGGGCAGCCTATACGACAGCTTCCACATTCATGACAACCTTCATAACCGACGTGCATTCTTATTTCTTCCCATTTATAAACCTCTGCTGGACAGAAAATCGTACATATTTTGTCTGGGCATTGTGTCATACACACATCATGATCTAATACCGTTAGATGTGAATTTTTATCAGCCTTAAACCGAACTAAATATTGTTTTTCTTCAATATTCTTTGACATTATTTCATCACCTTCCATGCGCGATACATGTCTTGGATTACTTTAAAAGTCCCCTTTTCACTAGTGACCGATCTAAGAATTTCTTTTTGTTTCTGTTTCTTCGGGGTTCCGTCTACTGTAAAGAATTTGCTTGCTGCTTTATTCATCATCGGTAAATATTCTTTAAAATATTGTGGATGCTCTTCAAAGGTGTGCGCAGCATCTTTGTATTTTTTTAAATCCTTTCCAATAAAGCTGTTATAAATACTAGTTCTATAGAAATCTAATGTCGCTTCATCAAATTTCCCTCTATCCTTAGCTCGTAAAATTGCCTCTGCGGCTAATTTCCCAGATGACATTGCCATGTTTGAACCCTCTCGATGGATTGCATTCACAAGCTGAGCAGCATCTCCTACAACAAGTACACCATTCCCAACTAATTTCGGTATAGAATGATAGCCTCCTTCAGGAATTAAGTGTGCCAAATACTCAAGCGGCTCACCACCATCAACATATGGCTTTATCATTGGGTGGTTTTTCAAGTAATCTAACAAATCATATGGTTTTATCTTAGCTTTAATCATGCTAGAAAGAGTTGTACCTACTCCAAGATTTAAGCTATCTTTATTCGTATATAAAAATGCAGTACCAAGATTACCTTTTGTAGAATCACCGAAGATTTCAACTGTACATCCTTGATTATCTTCTAAATTAAACCGATCATTTATTTTGTCCTTTGGAAGATTAATAACTTCCATCACGGTTAATGCCACCTCATGTGGTTTAAATTCTTTATGGAATCCTAATTGTTTTCCTAAAAGAGAGTTAACACCATCAGCCAAAACAACGACATCAGCATATACATCACCATTTGGTCGGTCTGTTCTAACACCTATTACTCTATCATTTTCTACAATACACTCTGTAACAACAGTTTCATTAATTAAAAGCGCACCTTGTTCAACTGCTTTATTAGCAAACCATTGGTCAAATTTCGCACGAAGAACCGTAAAGTTATTATAGGGCTCCTGTCCCCACTCAAGTCCTTTGTAACCAAAGCTTATCATCGATTCCTTATCCATCATCCAAAATCTTTGTTCAATAACTGGACGTTCTAGTGGTGCCTCTTTCCAAAACTCAGGAATAATTTCTTCCATTTGTTTTCTGTATAGAACACCCCCCATCACGTTTTTACTTCCAGGATATTCACCACGCTCTATTAACAACACATTTAAACCATTTTTAGCACATGTATAAGCACATGAAGTTCCAGCTGGACCCGCTCCAACGACAATAACATCAAATTTCTCAGACATAACTAACTTCACCGCCTTTTTCTTTCCGTGCATCTCTAAACTGTTCTATTAATTTAGGTAAAATTTCTAAGGCGTCACCGACAATACTATAGGTTGCAACATCAAAGATAGGCGCATTTGGGTCTTTATTAATAGCAATGATCATATCACTGTTTTTCATTCCGACAACATGTTGAATCGCTCCTGAAATTCCTATCGCAAAATAGAGTTTTGGGGTTACAGTCTCACCCGTCTGTCCAACCTGGTATTCATGCCCAATCCAGCCTGCTTCTACAACGTCACGACTTGCACCTACAGTAGCACCTAATTCATTTGCCAATTCATGTATCAGCCCAAACCCTTTTTCATCCCCTAAGCCTTTTCCTCCCGCTACAATTACATGTGCTTCTGCTAAGTTAACCTTTTTATCAACATCTCTTACAATCTTTAAAACTTTAGTTCGAACGTCTTCTTCTTTAATACCAATTTTTTCTTCAATAATTTTTCCGCTTCTTCCACTTTCAGGTGTTAACGCTTTCATAACTTTCGGGCGTACTGTTGCCATTTGTGGTCTGTGCTTTTTACAAAGAATTGTCGCCATGATATTTCCACCAAATGCTGGACGACTCGCCTCTAGTAATCTACTTTCTGGGTCAACATCTAGCATCGTTGTATCAGCTGTTAACCCTGTCGCTAAATCGGTTGCAACAGCACTTGCTAAATCCTTTCCATTAGGTGTTGCCCCGTATAGAAAAATTTCTGGTTTATACATTTGGCACAGGTTATAGACACCTCTCATGTACGTTTCAGTTCGATAATCTTTTAAGACTGGGTCATCAATTACATATACTTCATCAGCTCCATACTCAATAACCTTTGTACAAAGATTCTTTACACCATCACCTAGCAAAACACCAGATAATGGCACTTCGAGCTTGTCAGCTAGCTTTCTACCTGCTCCTAAAAGCTCTAATGACACTGCTGCAATTTGGTTGTCAATTTGTTCAATAAACACCCACACACCTCTATTACCTTCCATTATTTATCCCCCCCATGCGAATTTATTTACCTGCAACAAATAAATCCTTTTTTTCTGCTAGCACTGCCATTAATTGTGTAACTTGTTCATCGACCGAACCCTCAATTGTTTTCCCACCTTCTTCTTTTGGTGGTGTGAACATTTTACCTACGATCGTCGGTGAACCCTTTAGTCCGAGCTGTTTCCTATCAACTTCACCAAGATCATTTACACTCCAAATGATCGGTTCATATCTTGCTGCACGAATCATATTAGTAAGCGGGGAGTATTCTACTTCATTAACTTCTTTTTCAACGGTTAATAAACATGGCATTGTTGATTGAATTAATTCATAACCGTCTGCTAATTTTCTTTTTAATAATACTGTTTTTTCACGCTCATTTACTTCCACTATTTCAATTACATTTGTTATTGGCGGAATATCCATTCTTCTTGCGATACCAGGACCCACCTGGCCTGTATCACCGTCAATCGCGTGTTTTCCACAAATGATTATATCAATCGGTTGTTCTTTGTTTATTTTCTCCAACGCCTTTGAAAGCGCATAGCTCGTTGCTAATGTATCCGCACCAGCAAATGCTCTATCTGAAATTAGATATCCTTGATCTGCTCCTATTTCTACACTTTTCTTGATAACGGCTGTTGCTTGGGGTGGACCCATAGAAAGGACTGATATTTTATCATCGTTTGTATTCTTCAAATTTACTGCTGCTTGTACGGCATGGGAGTCATATGGATTTAAAATGGCTGGTGCGCTTCTGCGGTCTAAGGTGTTTGTCTTGGGGTTTATTTTGATGATTTTGGTATCTGGTACTTGCTTAACACATACAACTATGTGCATTTAAATGTCACTCCTTTTGCTTCAAACATTTTTTAGACAAATATCTTTTGTTCACTTCTTCACATGTAAAGTTACATTAGTACTTTATATGAGTTGTCAACACAAGTTAGCACAGTTTTATTTTGAAATCTAATTTTTTCATATGTGCGCAGGGCGCCCGCCTATCGGCGCGTCGATTAAAACCCGCCACGTCCTGTGGCGAACATCGACATCAGCACATCTTGTGCAAGTCAAGCATACGATGGTTTATTCAAGAAGGTGGGTTTTCCTTTTTAAAGGAAATGGCTTCCATTGCACAGATTGAAATAAAGGTTGTAAGTTTACCTTTAAATAAGTGTAAATTAAAAATAAAAAAGATTCAGTGATTTTCATCACATCTTTGTAATTAATTACATTTGAGGTAGATCTCCCGTTCAAACGAGATAGAAAAAAGAGTGTTAACAAATCATATGATTAACACTCCTTACATATTGTGAAATTATAATTAGTTACTCTTAACAACAATGTTAACGAACACAGCTTTATAATGCTTTATTGGTAGTGATGAAGTTTATATTTTGATCCGTAAAAGAAAAGAATAGAGCATCTGTAACTGCTAAACTAAAGTAGACAGTTTTTGATAGATAATAATGAACACTTTTTTACCAACTGTACTTGGGGTTTTGGCATTGAAAGTGGTGGCGCCCCCGGGGGGGGGGGGACACCAATA
>NZ_JARFVC010000059.1 GCF_029193815.1 Cytobacillus sp. S13-E01 | reverse complement strand
TTTTATACTCCCTCATTAAAGTAAGGTTTTTCTCTTGTTTTCTCTGTTTTTCTCAGTATTTCAAATTTCAATAAGACTGCACTTTAATGGACTAACAGAACTTTATTTGTATTTTAGAGGAGGAGGACATAGTTAAATAAACCCTCTTCTTCTATTTTTTTACAAAAAAGGATAATATCTAGAAATATGGTCGCTATTGGATCCCACAATGTTCATGGCGGCACACCCTCCCATTTCTCACGGCGTCATATGAAAAATATGCGCATACATTCCTTCGTTCTGCCTATCCATGAAGTGGGGTCGGCGATGCTTTCTTGCGGGGTCATTGCCCAATAGTATAAATGCTTGCCGACTGCTCCTAGCTTCTGTTGTAAGTCTTCTTCAAATTGAAACAACTTTAAAATACTTCGACTACTAAGTGAATAAAAAATGAGAATTAAATATTGTCATCGATACTACTGTTTATGTTATATAAATCTTCGACTATTTTCTGCACCTAACTTCTTTTTGATCACTTTACCCTATCCTTTTAAGCAGCTTCTTGCATACTAAAATGAGGAATATCTTGTAACATTTTAGCTGGTTCAAACTCAATTTGTTT
Organism: Cytobacillus sp. S13-E01; assembly: GCF_029193815.1. Classification (GTDB taxonomy): domain Bacteria; phylum Bacillota; class Bacilli; order Bacillales; family Bacillaceae_L; genus Bacillus_BV. The sequence goes on along the minus strand of NZ_JARFVC010000059.1, from coordinate 9,439 downwards.
CTTTCCAATCGTAAATAAAATACGAATTAATTTACAACATATAGCGATGATAGACTGCTTCTTTTTTAATGGATTTTCATTTCGTGTAATAAAGTACTGATGTAGTGCCTTAAATGCAGGATTTTGAGCTACAAGAGGCAACACGACTTTAAACAATAGTGCCCTTAATTTAGGACGCCCTCGTTTAGTAATAATTGTTTGCCCTTTCCACTTTCCTGATGTAGCTAGTTTTAAGTTTAATCCTGCTAACTTAACAATTTGGTCGGGATGTGAGTACTTTTGTAAATCACCGACTTCTGCAAAAAAGGAGGCTACTGTAACTTGTCCAATACCTTTAATATCTCCCATCTCTCTCGCCCCTGGAACATCTTGTATGATGTTCTCTACTTCACTCCAGACGCTCTCTAATTGTTCTGAAAGAAGATCGTATTGGTCTAGTAAGCTTTTTAATTTTAACCTAGCTAGACTTCGCCCCTCTTTAATGCCTACTGAACGAAGGGCAACGTTTTTCAACTGAACAACCTTCTTTATTCCCACACCTTTTTTAACTTCTTTACGAATTTCAGCTAGAATTTCCAAGTCTTCACGCTCTAATAACTCATCAGGAAAAAGTCCCATTCTTAGAACTTGTAGAGAAGCTTTTCCATCCCACTTCCCAAAGACCGTTAAATATTCAGGAAAGAAACGGTCGAGCCATTGGTGAACTATATTTTTCACAGCTGTTAGGTCCTGTACCAATTGGTTATATAGGTTCATACCTTCACGTAAATCCGAGTATATACCTTCCGGTAAATTGGGCTCCGAATATCTTCCGCCCTCAATAAGTCTAGAGATAACTCTAGCATCCTTGAAATCATTCTTAGTAGGAGAATTGTCATCTAACTCCTTTGTTTGCTTAACATGAGCTGGATTAACTACAACCACCTTTTTTCCTTTTTCTTTTAGCCAATAAGCCAACGGAAGCCAATAATGTCCAGTAGGTTCCATCCCAATGATGACATCTTCCTTAGACTGTTTAGCTTTGATTTGATTTAACCAGTTTATGAAACCTTCAAAACCCTCATATGTGTTTAAAAATGTATGAGCTTTTCCAAATTGTATACCTCTATAATCTTGTGCTCTTGCGACATGCTTATGTTTAGCAATGTCAACCCCTATAATTAAGGTTTTTTCTGTAAGTTGCAGAATCTTGTCATTTTGTTTATACTTCATTTTATGTCCTCCTTTGGTTATTAAATGTCCTTTGCGCTGATCAGCTTGGACACTTTGTATCATACCAAGGAGGCTTATTTTATTCAAATCTCATTTTGCTTTAATACAGGAATGCTTTCTTATCTTTTAAGAAAAGCGCAGGGCGCCCCGCTTAGCAACTTATGGACTGGAGGCTTATAAAGTGAAGTTAAATGAGAAAGAGAAGCAATCCTTAAGTGATTCGATTGATAAAATGAATGAAGGCCTTGATGTGTTTATTCAATTCTATAATGAATCAGAAGAGGATAAACCCTTAATCGAATTTGATGAAGATGTTATTGAGGCTATTGAAAAAGCGAAGGAAGCATATGGAGAAGAGGCTACAAATAAAAAAATTAATACAATTATAAAAGAGGTGCTTACATTTCTTCCTATTAACGGTGAGAGCTAATTATTTCTCTACTATTACACCTTTCGTTCAATCGAAAAATAATTATTATTGGTATTACTCTTGGAGGAATTCTTAATGAGAACAAATACTATGCTAACCACTTTTCTAAGGTGGCCAATAATCGCCCGAATACTAATTATCATTTTATTTATCATTTCCTTATTTGGATCAGTAATCCACCTTATTGAGCCAGAGAACTTTCCAACTATTTTTGATGGAATATGGTGGGCGCTTGTTACTACCTCCACTGTTGGTTTTGGCGACTTTGTTCCGACCTCGATACCAGGTAGAAGTCTTGGTATGGTGTTAATTTTAGTCGGGACAGGATTTGTTACAACCTACTTTGTCACATTAGCAACAACAGCAGTGACTAATCATAACACTTTAAAAGAAGGTAAGATGGTATTTACCGGGAATAAACATGTTGTCATTATAGGATGGAATGAAAAAGTTCGAGAAACGATTAATCAACTTAATTCCTTAGACCATTCTACTTCGATCATATTAGTAGATGAAAGCCTAGTAGCTTGTCCCGAAACATTACGCAACGTTCATTTTATTAAAGGTAATCCCACTGTTGATGACACATTACTTAAAGCTAATATTAATCAAGCTGAAATGGTAATCATTACAGCTGATCAGAGTAAGGATGAAAAACAGGCGGATATGTCCTCCATTCTTACACTAATTGCTATTAAAGGACTTAATCCTGATGCATATAGTATTGTAGAGATTTTAGCATCCCATCAAGTAACTAACGCGAAACGTGCAGGTGCTGATGAAATAATTGAAACCAACCGACTCTCGAGCTACCTTATGATCAATAGTATTGTTTCACACGGAATGTCTGATGCCCTCTTAAGCATGCTCGATCAATTAAAAGGCAGTAAACTTAAATATATTGAAATTACCCATGATTTAATTGGGAAATCCTTTAGTGAAAGTAGCACGGAACTTTTAAAACATAAAATTTTATTACTTGGCGTTAAACGAGGAGACAACTCAATCATCAACCCAGCCTTAAGTTTTCAAATACAACTGAATGATGAGTTGTTAGTAATAAAGGATTAATGACGTCTTATTTGTACGATAAGAAAAGCGCAGGGCGCCCTCTCGGCGCGTCGATTAAAACCCGCCACGTCCTGTGGCGAACATCGACATCAGCACATCCTGTGCAAGTCAAGCATAAGACGAGCCGTCTGGAAGGTTGTTCTTTGACCTTCTAGACGGCTTGGCTTATGACCTCAGGTCGATGGCGCCCGGAGCTAGACACTAAAACTAAGTACAAATTTTTATACTTTCTTATCTTTTAAAAAAGGGATTCTTAAGGAATCCCTTTTAATCATCTTCTAATATAGATTCAAGCTCTTTTACTAAAGATTTTCCCAAATCAATGTATTTTTCTGGAAACTTTGCATCAGGATCTTGTGGTTCTTGAAATTGATCGATACTAGCAGACATGAAATCCATATCTGATTCAACATGATCATCTAATCCAATTTGATATTTATGTGAAAGAAGAAATGGTCTACCTAGTTGAACAGTTGTGCCTTGAGAATCAAGTTGCCCATCCACAGCCGCAAATGGTACCCTTAAAAATTGATAGCCTACTTCGTCATCAATCTTGTAATCAAATGAACCATGGTCATAGTCCCAACTTCCACCGATTGAATAACCTAAAGGCTTTAGTTCTTTTTCAAGCTTGTATAATTGATAGGTCTTTCCTTCTATTGTCGAAGGAATTGGTATCATACTGAACAACCCCTTTTTATGTAATCTATTGTTAGATTGTCCAAGTTAATAAATATTAATAAAAGATCTTTCGGTTAAACCTCTTTTCCATCTCTACAGAAAACTACGTAAGCTAAAAAAGAGATTCCACAAAACTGTAGAATCTCCAAACCATTTATTTCAGTCGTTTTTCTAGCTCTGCTTTTTTCTTTTCAAAGCCTGGTTTACCTAGGAGAGCAAACATATTTACTTTGTATGCTTCAACTCCAGGTTGATCAAATGGGTTTACTCCAAGTAAATAACCACTCATTGCGCATGCTTTTTCAAAGAAATAAACTAAGTATCCAAAAGTATACGCATTTAACTCTGGAACATTGATAATTAAATTGGGAACACCACCATCAGTATGTGCAAGCATTGTACCTTCAAATGCTTTTTTATTAACAAAATCAACTGATTCCCCAGCAAGATAATTAAGTCCATCAAGGTCATTTGATTCTTCAGCAATTGTAAGCTCATGACGCGATTTTTCGACATTAAGGACTGTTTCAAATAAGTCGCGACGTCCTTCTTGAATGTACTGACCGATAGAATGAAGGTCAGTTGAAAAATTTGCGGATGATGGATAAATACCTTTTTGATCCTTCCCTTCACTCTCACCAAATAATTGCTTCCACCATTCAGAAAAGTAATATAAACCAGGTTCATAATTAACAAGGATTTCAATCGTTTTTCCTTTGTTATAGAGCGCATTCCTAACTGCTGCATATTGATATGCAGGATTTTCATCAAGCTCTGATTTCGCAAAGTCTTCACTACCCTGTGCAGCACCATTCATCATCTGTTCAATATCTGCGCCACTTACTGCTATTGGTAATAATCCAACTGCGGTTAATACAGAGTAACGTCCACCAACATCATCAGGAATAACGAATGTCTCGTAACCTTCCTCATTTGCTAATGTTTTTAATGCTCCTTGTTCTTGATCAGTAGTCGCATAAATACGTTGGCGAGATTCTTCTTTCCCATATTTTTCTTCTAATATTTTTCGGAAAATACGGAATGCAAGTGCCGGCTCTGTCGTGGTTCCTGATTTAGAAATAACGTTAATAGAGAAATCCTTTCCATCTAAAAGATCCATTAGGTCTTTCATATATGTAGAACTAATATTGTTTCCTACGAAAACAACCTGTGGTGTTTTACGCTGCTCTTTGGATAAAGCATTATAGAAAGAGTGGTTTAACATCTCAATGGCTGCTCTAGCACCTAAGTAGGATCCACCAATTCCGACTACCAATAATACATCAGAATCAACTTTAATTTTTTCTGCACTTTTTTGGATTCGTATAAATTCTTCTTTGTCATATTCTCTTGGTAGGTCAACCCACCCTAAAAAGTCATTACCTGCGCCTGTTTTCTCATGAATTGAATGGTGCGCAACCTTAACTGCATCTCGTAAATATGTAAGTTCATGTTCACTAATAAAAGTTAACGCTTTTGAGTAATCAAAACGAACATGTGTCATGTTTTGGTCCTCCATACTATTGAATTTTGGCTTTGCCTCTTTCACTTTAACGAATCAAGCAACGTAAATCAAGCAGCACCCTATTATGTAAGCGCGTCCAATAAAAAAACAATTCATGACAAATAAGAAAAGCGCAGGGCGCCCGGAGCTGGACACTAAAACTAGGTACAAATTTTTACTATCTTATCTTTAAATAAAAACACAGACCAAAGTTCATCTTTGGTCTGCTAATAGTCTTTTTTACAATGATGCTTTTAAAATCGCAAGTGCATCTTCTTTTCCGAGCTTTTTAAAGTTTCCAAATTCACCGAAAGACACTGTTTTTTCTGCAATAAGCTCTAGTTTTTCAGCTGTGATCTCATAATCAGCCAATCTAGACGGCGCACCAATACTGTTCCAGAACTCACGGAGTTTTTCAATACCCTCTAGGGCTACATCTCGATCAGATTTCCCTTCTGAATTAACGTCAAATACACGCTCCGCAAGTTGCTTAAATCGGCCGACATTTTCATCTAAGGTGTATTTCATCCAGTTAGGGAAAAGAATTGCTAACCCACCTGCATGCGGAATATCGTAAACCGCTGAAACAGCATGTTCAATATTATGTGATGCCCAATCACCACGATAGCCCATGTTTAACATTCCATTTAAAGCGATAGTTCCATTTAATAAGATGGTCTCACGGTATTCGTAGTTTTCAAGATCCACAAGCAGTTTAGGTGCTGTTTCCATAACTGTGCGCAATACTGCCTCACACATTCTATCTTGAAGTGGGGTATTGGTAACATGGTGAAAATAATGCTCAAACACATGTGACATCATGTCTACCATGCCATAGATTGTTTGGTCAAGTGGAACTGTATAAGTATTTACTGGGTCTAAAATTGAAAATTGAGGGAATGTTACTGTGCTTCCCCACCCGTATTTTTCTTGCGTTTCCCAATTTGTAATTACAGAGCCTGCATTCATTTCTGACCCAGTTGCCGCAAGTGTTAATACTGTACCAAACGGAAGTGCTTCCTTGGCAACGTTCTTTCGAGAGATAAAATCCCATACATCGCCTTCATATTTCGCTCCAGCTGCAATTGCTTTAGTGCAGTCAATTACACTTCCACCGCCAACAGCTAAGATAAAATCGATGTTTTCCTTTTTGCAGATTTCAATACCCTTATGGGCTGTAGTTAACCTTGGATTTGGTTCAACACCTGAAAGCTCGAATACTTCTGCGCCAATTCCATTTAATAAACCAATTATACTGTCATAAAGCCCATTTCGTTTTATGCTACCTCCACCATATACCATTAAAACTTTATTTCCGAACTTTGGGATTTCATTCTTTAACTGCTCTACCTGTCCTTTACCAAAAATTAATTTAGTTGGATTATGATATGTAAAATTTTGCATTAAAAATCGCCTCCTTATTTTAATTATGAATGATTTAATAAAAGAATGTAAAGAAATTAACTCTATTAGAATTTCCACAATAAATATGCCCATGCATAATTTTTGAATTTTAACTAAAAATAAAGATGAAATAAGTATAGGGAGGTTAGACTATGACTACAATTCAACGTATAGCGTTACTTTTAACCATTATTGGTGCCATTAACTGGGGTCTTATTGGCTTCTTTCAATTTGATTTAGTTGCGGCAATCTTTGGCGGCCAGTCATCAGCATTATCTAGAATTATCTATGGACTAGTCGGTATTGCTGGATTAATCAATCTTGGCTTATTATTTAAACCAGCCACGGAAACTGAAAATGCACCAGAACCTAGGCCTACAAGCTAGCTAAAATAAAGAAGACTCAGTGAGTGGCGAGCCAGAAAGGGCGAAGTCAGAGGCTTAGTTGCACTCAGCGTTTTAGAATTTATGGATATAATCTGATTAACTAAGAAAAGCGCAGGGCACATGGAACTAGATATCAAAAATTATTAAAAATTTTAGCTTCATATCTTATTAAAAAGGCTACGTCATTTTAAATGTCGTAGCCTTCCTTATTATTACTTTTTAATTAGATCTTCTCGATTAGATTGTTCAATCCAGCCTTCTAATTTTTCTTTTAAGGTGTTAAAACCTTGTGGTGCCTCTGTATTATAGCTTTCAGCTTTTACAGTAGCTTGTCGTTTTTTTGGTTTAGCTGTTTTTGCAGCTACTGGTTTTTCTGGTGCCTCTTCAGTCGCACGAATTGAAAGACCGATTTTCCCAGCCGCTTCGTCAATTGAAAGAACCTTTACATTAACTTCATCTCCAACTTTAAGATGTTCATTAACATCCTTAACAAATCCGTGAGTAACTTCAGAAATGTGGACTAATCCTTGTGTTGATTCGTCTAACGCTACGAACGCTCCGTAAGGTTGAATTCCTGTTACTTTCCCTTTAACAACACTACCTACTTGATATATTTCAGACATGCAAACACTCCTAGAACTTTATTTTATATATATATTTTATACGCAATTTAAAATTATATCATAGTTTATGAATATAATCAAAAATTGTTTTTTAGTTACACATTTAGGATTTACTATTTCAGTCTGAAATATAAACATCAGTAAGGAGTTTTTAAAGGTAGGTAAGTATAAAATCCCACCTAGTTTCGTCTGTAGCTCCAGGCGCCACCGGACCTAAGGTCATAAGCCATTTCCTTTGCTTGACTTGCACAGGATGTCTCCAAGTTTTAAGATGGGGGTCTAACAGCCCCTTTTGCAGTGGCACCCGAATAATCATAAATTTTTACATATTATGTTTATTACTAAGTATTTTTGGCAACTATATTATTAATAAGGCTTTCTAGTATTCCCCCCCTTTTGTTTTTTGGACAAAACCGTCAAGGTTTTGTCCTTTTTTAATGATCTATCTTAAAGTTATCAACTCATGTTATTATTTAAAGAATTGCAGATGTGTAATATGCAAGTAATTGGATAAAATATTTTTAAATTATTCGGAGTGAATAGATATGAAAATTGAAACGCCCAATCATTTTAAAATACAAATTCAAAATGTAAACATCCATTATGAGTTTTATCAAAATATAAGTAAAAGCAGCCCAACCTTCATCCTAATCCATGGCTTCTTATCTTCTACTTTTAGCTATCGGAGACTAATCCCACTATTAAGTGAAGATCACTCAGTATTGGCACTTGACCTCCCACCTTTTGGTCAAAGCGAAAAATCAACCACCTTTACTTATTCATATAAAAATATGGCTTCTATCGTTGAAGAACTAATTATTCGTCTAAAACTTTCAAATGTTATTCTTGTAGGCCATTCTATGGGTGGACAAATAGCATTAAATGTCGCTAGAAAAAGACCAGATTTGGTAGAAAAAATTGTCTTACTAAGTAGTTCAGGCTATATGAAACGGTCATCAACTACTTTAATCTATTCAAGTTATATTCCATTTTTTCATAGGTATGTTAAGAGATATTTAGGTAAACAAGGAGTAGAACGTAACCTCTTAAATGTAGTACACGATCATTCGTTAATTGACGAAGCAATGAGAAATGGTTACCTTCAACCCTTTAACGATGACAAAATATTTATGGCTCTAACGCGGATGATTCGACATAGGGAAGGTGATCTTGAATCAGAAGAGTTACAAAAAATAAAGACACCAAGCTTACTACTTTGGGGCCAAGAGGATAAAGTTGTGCCTGTTACGATTGGAAAAAGACTTCAACAGGATCTACCTATATCAACATTTATTTCCTTTGATAAAACAGGGCATTTGGTTCCGGAGGAAAAGCCACTGCATGTATACGAAAATATCCTTCATTTCATTGATGGTTAATGTGGTAAGAATAACTTAGTATATCGCATTGTCCGAAGACGGACACCAAAATTAAAATGAGAAATATATTTTTTAAAAATGATTATCCCACTAGCTCAGAATAGGTAACTGTTTTTGTTGATGCACAGAGTGCCCCTAAACGATGGAACCATTCACCTTTGAATTTTCTTCGATTAAATCGATAACAAAATTCGTCTAGGTAGGATTGGAGATGCTTGGAGTCAAGTCCGTGATACGTTCCACCAACAAATGCTTTAGCATTTGAAAGAACAGTGTGTAGCCAGTGAAGATGGTCTGGACTTTCTTTGGCATTGAATACTTGATACTCATGTTTAAAACCAGCACCTTTGAGTGATCGGTACGAATGATAGGCATCGCTGCTAATTGTTGAACCTTTTTGGATGTTGTTCTCTGCAAAATCAATCAAGGTTTCCCGCTTTATGTTAGGGACGACCTTCATTTTTAGAAAAAGAGGATGTCCTTGTTTGTTCAAGGATAAACCTACTAATACCTTGGTTTTGTCTGTGCCTCTCCCGCGCTTTCCGCCTTCGGACGGCGCACCAAAGAAGGCATCATCTAGCTCTACGATTCCTGCTAGCGTATAGTTTGCATCACGTTTTCTCATTGCTTGGCGAATCTTATGAAGCATAAGCCAAGCGGTTTTATACGTTACTTCAAGTTCTACTGAAAGCCTTGTCGCAGATACACCACGTTTATCATGAGCGATCATATAGATGGCTAAGAACCAT
>NZ_JARFVC010000058.1 GCF_029193815.1 Cytobacillus sp. S13-E01 | reverse complement strand
TTTTATACTCCCTCATTAAAGTAAGGTTTTTCTCTTGTTTTCTCTGTTTTTCTCAGTATTTCAAATTTCAATAAGACTGCACTTTAATGGACTAACAGAACTTTATTTGTATTTTAGAGGAGGAGGACATAGTTAAATAAACCCTCTTCTTCTATTTTTTTACAAAAAAGGATAATATCTAGAAATATGGTCGCTATTGGATCCCACAATGTTCATGGCGGCACACCCTCCCATTTCTCACGGCGTCATATGAAAAATATGCGCATACATTCCTTCGTTCTGCCTATCCATGAAGTGGGGTCGGCGATGCTTTCTTGCGGGGTCATTGCCCAATAGTATAAATGCTTGCCGACTGCTCCTAGCTTCTGTTGTAAGTCTTCTTCAAATTGAAACAACTTTAAAATACTTCGACTACTAAGTGAATAAAAAATGAGAATTAAATATTGTCATCGATACTACTGTTTATGTTATATAAATCTTCGACTATTTTCTGCACCTAACTTCTTTTTGATCACTTTACCCTATCCTTTTAAGCAGCTTCTTGCATACTAAAATGAGGAATATCTTGTAACATTTTAGCTGGTTCAAACTCAATTTGTTTCTTTCCAATCGTAAATAAAATACGAATTAATTTACAACATATAGCGATGATAGACTGCTTCTTTTTTAATGGATTTTCATTTCGTGTAATAAAGTACTGATGTAGTGCCTTAAATGCAGGATTTTGAGCTACAAGAGGCAACACGACTTTAAACAATAGTGCCCTTAATTTAGGACGCCCTCGTTTAGTAATAATTGTTTGCCCTTTCCACTTTCCTGATGTAGCTAGTTTTAAGTTTAATCCTGCTAACTTAACAATTTGGTCGGGATGTGAGTACTTTTGTAAATCACCGACTTCTGCAAAAAAGGAGGCTACTGTAACTTGTCCAATACCTTTAATATCTCCCATCTCTCTCGCCCCTGGAACATCTTGTATGATGTTCTCTACTTCACTCCAGACGCTCTCTAATTGTTCTGAAAGAAGATCGTATTGGTCTAGTAAGCTTTTTAATTTTAACCTAGCTAGACTTCGCCCCTCTTTAATGCCTACTGAACGAAGGGCAACGTTTTTCAACTGAACAACCTTCTTTATTCCCACACCTTTTTTAACTTCTTTACGAATTTCAGCTAGAATTTCCAAGTCTTCACGCTCTAATAACTCATCAGGAAAAAGTCCCATTCTTAGAACTTGTAGAGAAGCTTTTCCATCCCACTTCCCAAAGACCGTTAAATATTCAGGAAAGAAACGGTCGAGCCATTGGTGAACTATATTTTTCACAGCTGTTAGGTCCTGTACCAATTGGTTATATAGGTTCATACCTTCACGTAAATCCGAGTATATACCTTCCGGTAAATTGGGCTCCGAATATCTTCCGCCCTCAATAAGTCTAGAGATAACTCTAGCATCCTTGAAATCATTCTTAGTAGGAGAATTGTCATCTAACTCCTTTGTTTGCTTAACATGAGCTGGATTAACTACAACCACCTTTTTTCCTTTTTCTTTTAGCCAATAAGCCAACGGAAGCCAATAATGTCCAGTAGGTTCCATCCCAATGATGACATCTTCCTTAGACTGTTTAGCTTTGATTTGATTTAACCAGTTTATGAAACCTTCAAAACCCTCATATGTGTTTAAAAATGTATGAGCTTTTCCAAATTGTATACCTCTATAATCTTGTGCTCTTGCGACATGCTTATGTTTAGCAATGTCAACCCCTATAATTAAGGTTTTTTCTGTAAGTTGCAGAATCTTGTCATTTTGTTTATACTTCATTTTATGTCCTCCTTTGGTTATTAAATGTCCTTTGCGCTGATCAGCTTGGACACTTTGTATCATACCAAGGAGGCTTATTTTATTCAAATCTCATTTTGCTTTAATACAGGAATGCTTTCTTATCTTTTAAAAAAGCAGAACCCGGTTGACCCGAAGTTCTGCTTATAATCAGCTCGCCTTTTTCTATGCGGCTTGCTGGTAATTTTCAAAGAATTCGTTAGTTTCTCTAACAACAACCTTACTTAATAAGATTAACGCTAATAAATTAGGGACCATCATTAGTGCATTTGCCATATCAGCAAAAGCTCACACTCACTTACTAAAATTTAGCTAGAGGATTAACGACGATTTCGTTATAATAAAATGTAGGGTAACGGATTCGTGTATGTAAGGAGTAGTGAAATAGATGGTTCAACACCAATATGAGAAAGACCCTTTTAAAGGAACGTTTGGAAGCCTTGAAAACTTAGTTGATCGGATTAGTGAGGTTATTAAATGTCCCATTACAATTGAAGATGCAAATCATCGCCTCCTTGCCTATAGTACTCATAGTGATGCGACAGATTCCGCTAGAATTGCAACAATTATTGGACGGAGAGTTCCTGAGAAAGTAATCAATAGCTTATGGAGAGATGGCATTATTCAAAAGCTTGTTCAAAGTGATGACCCACTTCGAATTTCAACAATTAATGAGATAGGCCTAGGGAACCGAGTTGCGATCTCGATTCGAAAAAACAATGAAGTTTTAGGATATATATGGGCATTAGAAATCGGAAATCCACTTACTGATGGTGACTTAATTTTACTTAAAAACGCAGCTCAAGCCGCTAAAAATCAGTTATTACAGCTTCAGATTAGGAAAAAGAAGAAAGAAGAAGGGTATCAAGAGTTCTTCTGGCAACTGTTAACAGGACATGTTAAGACCCACGAAGAAATAAAAGAAAAAATTGAACAACTTGATATTACCCCACCACCTAAATTCTCGGTACTCGTCTTCAAATTCCAAGAAGAAATCACGACAAAGACTGAACAGCAAATTACGTATATGATCACAACTACACAGCAGGTAAAAATCACATTTCATGTAGCTGATCGCCGGGAACTTATTTTACTCGCCTCCCCTCATTCTTTCCAATCATCAGAAAAAAGTATGAGTGATTTTATCGAGGCTTTCATTTCACAAATGAAAAAGCGGTTTGGCATTGAACATATCATTGGCAGTAGCGGAACTATCTATGAGAATTACGAAAAAATTGAAAAAAGTTATCAAGAGGCATTAACTGTTACTAGTTTAAAAGGACAATTCCCTGATGAAATGAGCGAGCTTTATAGTTATCAACAAATTGGGATCTATCGTTATTTAGATATTATTTTAGAAAAAAAGCGCATGGACAATTATGAGAATCCCACCCTACTTAAACTGATTGACTATGATAACATTCATAAGTCACATATGTTAGAGACTCTTGAGGTGTTTTTGAATAAGGATAGCAATGTAAATGATGCGGCACAAGCCCTTCACGTTCATACGAATACCCTAAATTACCGTTTAAAACGAATATCAGAAATTGGCGAAATTGATTTAAAAAATCCTAATCAAAAGATGACATTATTCCTAGATATAAAACTTAGAAAATTAGCCAAGAATGGTCATTTGTGAAATTAACCAAATGACCATTCTTTTTTTCTCTTATCTTACCAAAGAAAAACCTGACCAAAGACAATATACTAATAGGGTCAAGTTAATTGATTGAAAGTACTAAGGGGGATTTATATAATGTTAATCGGGATACCTAAAGAAATTAAAAATAATGAAAATCGTGTAGCTATTACGCCTGCTGGTGTAGATGCACTGATTAAATCTGGACATAAAGTAATGATCGAAACTGAGGCAGGTCTTGGAAGCGGTTTCACTAATATAGACTACACCCAAGCTGGTGCAACCATTGTTGACACAGCAGCTGAAGCTTGGTCAGCTGAAATGGTTATGAAAGTGAAAGAACCTCTTGCATCTGAATATAACTATTTCCGTGAAGGTTTAATCTTATTCACATATTTACACCTAGCAGCTGAACCTGAACTAGCTCGTGCTTTAACTGAAAACGGCGTTATCGCAATCGCTTATGAAACAGTTGAAGTAAATCGTACATTGCCACTACTTACACCAATGAGTGAAGTGGCGGGTCGTATGTCTGCACAAATTGGCGCACAATTCTTACAAAGACCAAATGGTGGTAAAGGAATCTTACTTGCTGGCGTACCAGGTGTTAAACGTGGTAAAGTTACAATCATCGGTGGTGGTGTAGTAGGTACAAACGCAGCGAAAATGGCGATTGGACTTGGCGCACAAGTGACATTGATTGACCTAAGCCTTGAGCGTTTACGCCAAATCGATGATATCTTTGGAAATGACATTCAAACATTAATGTCTAATCCTTTAAATATTGCTCAGGCAATTGCTGAATCTGACTTAGTTATTGGAGCAGTATTAATTCCTGGTGCAAAAGCTCCAAAGCTTGTAACAGAAGACATGATTAAAGCAATGTCTAAAGGATCTGTTATAGTAGACGTTGCGATTGACCAAGGTGGTATATTCGAAACGGTTGACCATATTACAACACATGACAACCCAACATATGAAAAACATGGAGTTGTTCACTATGCTGTTGCAAACATGCCTGGTGCCGTACCAAGAACATCGACAATCGCATTAACAAACGCTACTGTTCCATTTGCACTACAAATTGCTAACAAAGGTGTAAAACGTGCTGTTGCTGAAAACAAAGCGCTAGAATTAGGGGTTAACGTAGTTGCCGGCCACATTACGTATGAAGCTGTTGCGAAGGATCTTGGCTATGAATATCTTTCCGTAGAGAAAGCACTTGAAAAAACGGTAACTGCTGTATAATAATTAGTCTAGACATCCCCTCAAACTTACTTGAGGGGATTTAATATATTACAATGTGGGGTACACTATGACAATAATAAGCTACCGAGACACGTGGGTTGATATTTCCCTTGATGCCATTTTTCATAATGCATCAACTTTTAAAAAAAATCTAAAAAATGAATGTATACTTATGGCTGTCGTAAAGGCAGACGGCTATGGACATGGTTCAGCAGAAGTGGCGAAAACTGCACTTGAAGCTGGTGCTGATTACTTAGGTGTTGCTTTCCTTGACGAGGCACTAGTTCTACGTGCCAATGGCATTAAAGCGCCGATTCTAATATTGGGTTATACTCCTCCTGAATCAATTGAGACAGCCATTAAAAACGATGTTACAATAACTGTCTATTCTGAGGAAGTACTAACCAAAATCATTTCCCTATCTGAGCAACATAAATTTCAAACTAAAGTTCACCTCAAAGTAGATACTGGTATGGGACGTGTTGGTGTTATAGCAAAAGAGGATGCTCTACATCTAGCTAGCATTACCCAAAAGTCAGAATACGTTAGCTTAGAGGGGATATTCACCCATTTTGCTGATGCAGATAGTCCTGATCCAACTTATACGAAACAACAATTTGAAAAATTCACTTCTATCTATCAGTACCTAGATGAAAGCGGAATATCTATTCCTATAAAGCATTGCTGTAATAGTGCTGGCACGATTAACTTCCCTACCATGCACCTTGATATGGTACGAGTTGGCATCAGTTTATATGGCTTACAACCTTCCGCTGACGTAATAAATGACGCCTATCCTCTACAACAAGCGATGCATTTTAAAACGAAAGTGTCCGCTTTAAAAACGGTGTCAAAGGGTCAAGCACTTAGTTATGGATGTACGTTTAAGACAGAAAATGAATCAAACATTGCAACAATCCCTGTTGGCTATGCAGATGGTTTATCACGTTCTCTTTCTAATAAAGGACATGTACTGCTTAACAACAAACGCGTTCCAATTGTCGGCAGGGTTTGTATGGACCAAACAATACTGGACGTCTCGCAAGTTGATGTATGTATTGGTGATGAAGTCACCCTCTTTGGTGGAAAAAAAGCCGGATTTATTTCAATTGATGAAGTCGCAAGTATCATGGGTACAATTAATTATGAGGTTGTTTGCTTAATTGGCAAGAGAGTGCCACGAGTATATAGTCGAAATCAACAAGTAGCTACCTATAACAATTTACTTTTAAATAGTAGATAAAAATCTCCTAACACACCTCGTTTGGGAGATTTTTATTATTGTTGATGCGTCTTCTCCTTTAAGCGGACAGTTCATGTAGGAATTTGAGTCTGAAATTTTTTCAACTTTTAACTTCATGTTTAAGTAACGAATAATGCCCTAGGATAAAGGTAATTATAAAAAAAATGATAAATTCGACTGTTTAACTTGTCTAAATACAAATACTAGGGGTTTTTAACATGCATACGGTTGAAATAAATAATGAGCAAATGGCATATGAAGACATAGGAACTGGCACACCTATCTTATTTATCCATCCACCAGGTATGGGAAGAAAGGTTTTTTATGAGCAAAAGCCCCTTTCGAAACATTTCCGCCTCCTCATTCCAGATCTTGTAGGCAATGGTGATAGTTCCTATTACGGGGAATCCGGTATAACGATTAGACGTTTTGCTGAGGATATTATTACTTTACTGGATCGACTCCAGTTAAGCTCAGTTGTTCTCTTCGGTTATTCGGCAGGTGGTACAATAGCACAGTTTTTATCTATACACCATCCATCAAGAGTTAAAGCCCTTATATTATCAGGGGGATATCCAGTTGTTGATAATTTTGCTTTGAAAAATGAACATCGATTGGGTATTGTGGCGGTAGAGAAAAATAAAAGGCTCCTTGCTAAGGTTCTTGCGTTTAGTCACACAAAAGACAAAAGTTATCGAAAAACGTTAAGAGAACATATGTATAAATCAGATACCAGTGTTTGGTCAAAATTTTATTTAGAATCCTACCAATTTAACTGCAAGGAAGAAATTATCGGACTAAAAATACCCGTCCTCCTTCTTTATGGAAGCAAATCTGATGCAATGAATACGTATATAAAGTTTTATAAAAAACACCTTACAAACCAGCAGCTGTATGTAATAAAAGGAGAATCTCATCAATTACCAACAAGGCAGCCTAATCATGTTAATCAAATTATTACTGGGTATTTGTTAAATCAATAGCAATTCTTACAGTTTAGCGGTAAGTAATCCTTTTCTAGAGACCACTTCACCGCTTCTTGTTTTTTAAAAAAGGTTTACTTATTTGAAACTTTCAAATATTAATTATGGGGGATTGGTAGCAATAAATCTCTAAAATACATACTCTTTTGAGGAATATCGTCTACACTTTCAATATTTCCCTTATGTCCTCTTCAGTAAGAGAAGTCGACGCCTTTCGCTCCTTAGAATCAATGATTTCTTCAATCAGATGCCTCTTTTTCTCTTGCAGTTCATTCATTTTTTCTTCGATTGTGCCGCGCGCAACAAGCTTGATGACCTGAACTACATTTGCCTGACCAATACGATGGGCCCTGTCAGCTGCTTGCTCCTCTACTGCTGGATTCCACCAAAGATCATATAGTATAACAGTATCAGCACCTGTTAGATTAAGGCCAGTGCCCCCTGCTTTTAAGGATATGAGGAATAAATCATGTTCACCTCTATTAAAGCGATTACAAATTTCCACTCGTTCTTCAGATGGGGTTTGTCCATCAAGGTAAAAATAAGGTAGGCCTCTTATAGCCAGCTCACTACCTATAAGCTGAAGCATTTTCGTAAACTGAGAGAAAATTAATACCCTTCTTCCTGAAAGCTTTGATTCCTCTACTATTTGCAGCAGTTGTTCAAATTTGGCTGAACTACCTTTGTAGCCATCAACAAATAAGCTTGGGTGACAACATATCTGCCGTAGTCGAGTTAAGCCTGCCAGAATTTTGATTCGATTTTTACGGAGTGTATCTTTGTTTAGGTGCTTCAGCGTGTCGTGTCTTAGCTTCGCCAAATAGGCAGCATAAAGCTTCTTCTGTTCAGGAAGCAGCTCCACAGTTTCCAGCGACTCCATTTTTTCAGGCAGTTCTAAAAGTACATCTTCCTTCAACCTACGAAGTAAAAACGGGCGAATTCTCCTTGCAATTGTTTTTCTTGGAAGGTTACTGTATTGCTTTAATCCCATGAATAATTCTGGAAAGACAACATGAAAAATTGACCATAGCTCCTCTAACGAATTCTCCACCGGTGTACCTGTGAGGGCAAAACGGTTATCTGCTTGAATTTTCTTCACCGCTCGTGCAGTTTGTGTGACAGGATTTTTAAAGACTTGAGCCTCATCAAAAAATACCGTGTTAAAAGCTTGTGTCTCATACCACTTTATATCTCTACGTAATAATGGGTATGAGGTGATAACCACATCCATATCCATTATATCATTGTGTATCTTAAACCTCTCCGTCTTATCCCCGTCAACAATTACTGCTTTTATATCTGGGGCAAATTTCCTCATTTCGCTACGCCAGTTATAGGTTAAAGATGATGGACAAACAATCAGAACCGGTAGCTTCTTGTTTCGGATTTCAGGAAGCTCTGATAGGATGAACGCAATGCTTTGCAATGTTTTTCCAAGTCCCATATCATCTGCGAGTATCCCCCCGAAGCCATAGCTTGCGAGTGTTTTCAGCCATTTATAACCGTGTTTTTGATAGTCTCGCAATACCGATTTTAAACTCTTGGGTATTTCATACTCCAACATGCTTGGATTGCTGATATTTTCTAAAAACTTACGGAACGAATCCTCTTGTAAGAATATACTGTTATCATTCGTTGAATCAAGAAGCTGAAGACCACGAACCATCGGCAAATCCAAACCGCTTATTAAATCATCCTTCTGAACCGGAACTGCACCTAGGAAACGATTAATTTCTTCAAATTCCTTCGTCTCTAACGACAGTAGTGTTCCGTTTTGCAAACGATAATACTTTCTTTTTTCCTCTAATGCCTGTAGAACTTCACGGATATGGTTCTCAGGAATACCATCCATTTCAAATTTGAATTCGAGCCAATTGGTACGTTCTTTTTTCATTCTTATCCTAACTTGCGGTTTGGCGCTCCCTCTAAAAATCCGGTTTCTTACTGCGGTAGTTGCATAGATTTGTAAAAGTTTTTGAAGTTTAGGAACAACATGGTACAAGAACTGATACTCTAACTCCTCATTGTGTAAAAAATAGCCCCCTTCTGTTTTGTTGAAACAGCTATCTTCCATCAATTGAAGAATCTCATCCTCCTTCTCTATATCCCTTAGAAACATGGATACTAATTGGACTTCTCGATTTTCCAATGGATTAATGATACTATTTTCATAGTGAAATTCTAGGCCTACTAACAAACGATTTTTCAAACGGTCCAAATATAGTTTTGCAACTAATGGTGTCTTCATAAACGCCTTAGAAATTGCACCAGATATTTGTACATTTCCTAGTTTTTTTAAACCAGGTACCACTTTTTCAAGGAAAAACTCCATTTGCTCCTGTGGGATTGGAATTTCATTTGTTAATGAAGAATCTAGCATTTGTTTTAGATCAGCAAGACGTTTACAGTCGAGACTTTTTAACTGGGTTACTTTCCCTCCATAAAGGACGGAGCTGTATGAATCTAACACAATCATGCGATCCAACCCTGTGATTTTGAGCTGATAATCTTTTCCTTTCATCTCAACGAATTCAAACTGTAATGGAAGCGGTTCGTCCGATAAGCGAATTCCGGTAAACGAATGCCCACCATATTCCAGCTTCACCAGTGGTGCTCTATTAAGAATAGGTAAAATCCGTTCCCAAGAAGAAGGTGGAATGAGTAACATCTGATTACTTATTCTATAGTCAGATTTGTCCAGTAGCGCATCAACGTCCACTTTTTCATCATGCATCACTTGAATAAGCTGCTCGATAACAGCATCTGTTTCTTGTTGAAAGCAATGTAGGCTTTGGTCGTAAGTAAATGAAATTGATAGCGGGCTTGGATTGCCCTTTTTCACATGGTCGAGAAAGTCTCGGATATTTTTAACATCGGTTTGTCCAATCTTAATGACAACTGCAAACAAATGGCGGCCTTTTACTATGCTAACGGGTTTACACGTAAACTCTGCATCCAGTACTTCCCTGTTCTCAAAGTGAAGCTGATGACCGCTTGGTCGAATTGGTTGATCATTAAAAAGAGTCAGTAACCCTTCTGTCAACTGCTGACTTGTTGAATGATCAGACTTCCTTTCACTAAGAACAAAAGGCTTCGTTCCTTGAAGCTGATGATCGTAAATTGACAGTAAAACGGCCGCAGTATGCTGACAATCTTTTTGAAAGGAAGCAAGCGTTGGGCAGCTACATTTCGTAACAAAGCCACCGTCTTTATCCTTTTTAATGGTGACATGGAAGTCTTCCATTGCTCTAACGGTCGCTTCACAAGTATCAGGACTATAGTTTTCAAATGTTACTTTATTAGCACGATAAAAAGAGTCTCCTCTTTTGAAGGAGACTGTACCGCACATTTCTTTAATGATTTTTTGATTTAATTTTATATCCAAATGCCATCCTCCTTCGTTGGGGATCCTCTGTTACCAAGGTATGTCTCAATTTCGAATCAATTTTGGGAGTCAATTTCCCCATTTTATACTACATTTAATTATCATGATTGTATCATAATGAGCTTGAGTTATTTACTATTGTTCTAAAAAATGTTTCATTTTGCTACTGTCACCACAACAGTTCTACATTTTCACACTTTAATGCTAGACATTCAGATTATCTTTTAAAAAACGGTAATCCCTACATATACTCCCGCTAAGAAAATAGTCGTAATCACAATAATATGAAACACAATCCAAGCCCAACTACCATATCTAAACGAGTCAGAGGTAATTGGTTTTCTTAGGCGACTTGGGATAACCTTCGTTCCTAAAAGTTCAAATAATAAATAATTAATCCACCATAATGTATAGCTGTCCCATAAATCCCACTCAGGTTCAAATTTAAAAATGGATGTATTTAGTAAGATAACTTCTCCAAGAACGCCCAAATGAACAATTCCCCAATAAAAGGGTATTTTCCAAGCCCATTTTTCAGGACTATACCTAATTCCAAACAGTGCTAAAAAAGGAAAAACTGTCGAAACTAATCCATACGGAATCAATAAACCACCATGAAATACATTATTGGGGAATGAATAGAGACCTGTATAGGTAAACATATAGCATACCAAATTGGAAGAAATAACACTGATTAAAAAAATAAAGCCATATCGTTTCCAATCTAATCGAATGATAGATAAGCACCCTAGTATTCCTACAATGATAATAAGTAAGATTATTATTTCCTTGTAATTCATTTGCCTTCACCGTTTCGTTTTTTTCTTATTCTATCCTATTATTTCCTAAACTAACCTACTTTTCGTCGTATAAACTCCAACCCCTGTTTAAAAGTAAATATTACAACTTTCAAATTACCTACTATTGGATTTTTTGCACCCGTACTATACTTAAAAAGGCACTTCTCCAGCTCGAGCCGATGGCACCACTTTTATGCATTCTTATCTTCTAAGGAATACACTCTGTAGTTGAAGAAATAGATCAGGAATTCTAATCAAAATCAAAAAGGTTAATTTACCGAAATGGCAAACTAAAAATATAACCTATGTAGAGCAATAATTCTCTAAAGAAAAATGGAATTTTACTGTTTAACGATTTATATACCGAACTTGGTGTCGGTGATGAGTATGCCTCCATCCCAGTATTTTCAGCCATTAACATTGCTCGTTTCATGTGCATTGGATCACTTACAATGATGAAGGTCTTTAAGTTTTTTTTAACAGCAATATCCTTAGCGAATAGAAGATTCTCTTCTGTTATTTTCGATTTAGTTTCAATATAAATATCTTCCGGAACAATATTATGTTTAGTAGCATACTTCCTCGCAACCTCTGATTCGGCATATTTATCACCAGCGACCTTGCCACCTGTGAAAATAATTTTATCTACATATCCATTTTGATATAGCCAAATAGAGTGGTTAATTCTTTCCCGCAGAACAGGTGATGGTTCATCGTCCCAAGCAGCCGCACCAAGAACAATAGCAGCATCAGACTTAACCAATTGATTTATGTCGCTATAAGACCAGATACTGTAAGCTGAAAAACAAATAAAAATCACAAATAATAGAATAATAACTAAAACTGATCTACCTATAAATTTTTTTAACATTCTATTCAACCCTTTTGTAAGTTTAAACTAATTACCAAAGTGAAGGCACTTCCCTCCTCCCAAAATCATATAGAAGGCAAAAGCAAGTATCCATACAATTTAAATATGGCTATTCGCAATTTTGAGTGGAAAACACCTTCATTTAACAACTTACAAGGGTAGTAGTTTCAATTGGGCTTGTCAAGGAAAGCACTTGACAAGCCCAATTGAAACTACTAAATGGTCTGTAAGTTAAATGAAGGAGTTACTCTGATAACTCTGT
>NZ_JARFVC010000057.1 GCF_029193815.1 Cytobacillus sp. S13-E01 | reverse complement strand
TGTTCGCAGCCATCCTTAATGTCGCTATCTAATGGAAGTTGGTCTTTATTTTTGTCGGATGGTATTAAAAGAAAGAGCCGTCAGCTCTAATGACTATTGTATAATGTCATTAGAGCTGACGGCTCTTAAACTAGAAAAGGAAAAGGTTATTTGTTCCTCTTCGCTTGGCGGCCCAGAGAACAAATAACCTCACACTATGATGACTATTATACTAAAGTGCCCCATTGCTATCAATAAATATAAGAGATTTGTTAAAACTTTTAATGAAGAGGTTTTTTGCCCCTGTTGTGGAAGGAAAACCAGAAAACACGGAAAGTATAAAAAAACGATTCATTTTAAGCATCAATCCTTCCGGATTCCTATCATGCGTAGAAGGTGTCCAGATTGTAATAAAACCTTTTCGTTGATGCCTTGCTTTGCTATCCCGTGGGGAAGGTTTGCCATACATATTTATGAATTTTTAGGAAGATGGTTGATTAGCGGCATTCCCATTAGTCAATTAGCTGAGCTTTTAACGACCTCATCAGTTTCAGTCGTTTCCCTTAAGACACTTTATCGTTGGAAGCGTCGGTTTCAAGAACTATGGGGAAACTGGTGGATTGATCAACGAAAGAAATGGATAGCTGAGTTCGATGGTGAAGAAGGGGTACTGCCCTTATATCGAGAAGGAATAAGCTCTAGCCAAGAGATTCAACTTCTTCTCTCCTTCTTTTTTAATGATGGCGCTATTCCTTGTAAAGGAAGGCTTCTTTCCATGATCAATCTCCGCCAGCCCATTTTCTATCGGTGAAGTCAGGTAAAACGTCGGATTAATTGGTCAATATTTATAAAAATTCCTTTTTCTTGCTCCACAAAATATGTCCCTATCTTAGAAGCTAAAAATCTAGGAAAATGGGGTTGTTTCCTATTTTATGGAATGAGAGGAGAAAAAGAGATGAATGAAACGACGCGAAACGAGGTAGCTGCCTTTCGATTTGGATTAATTGCACCAATCGTTCAACGGCAACTACAGCCTGGGGAGAGGTATGCCCTTTTAAAGGAAGTTGCTAAACAAAGATATACTGTCCCAGGCAGTGAAAAGAATACAGTGAGTATTCGATCATTAGAGAGGTATCTTCAAGCTTACGAGCAGGATGGGTTTGAGGGACTTAAACCTCAATTGAGAGAAAAAAGAGGAAGCTTACAGAATCAAGATCCAGAGGTGCTGAAACGAGCGATTGAGTTACGAAAGGAATTACCTAGTAGAAGTGTTGAACAGGTTATCCGAATACTAGAGTTAGAGGGTATGGTTTCAGTGGGTGTTCTAAAACCTCGCACTCTATCACGATATTTCCAAGAAACGGGCTGGAGTAAAAAAGACATTTACCGTGCGGTAAAGAAGGAATTCCGACATTTTGAACATGATTCACCAAATGATTGCTGGCAAGCAGATACGCAGCACACCCTCTATTTACCCGATCCAAAAAATCCTGATAAGCGAAAAAAGGCCTATCTCATAGCGATTATAGACGATCATAGTAGAAGAATTATGCATGCCGAATTTTTTATGGAAGAAAGATATCCTCGTTTAGAACGTTGTGTTCAAAAAGCTGTTGTAAGATTTGGTGTTCCAAACCTTTTTTTCTGCGATAACGGTTCGGTTTATAGTGCCAAGCAGTTTCAAATTATGTGTGCACGAATGGGTACAAAACTTGTGCACGCAAAGCCATATTCGCCAGAATCAAAAGGAAAAATTGAGAAATATTTCCAATTTGTAGATAGTAGTTTTACAGGAGAAGCGAATTTGTTAATCAATCAAGGAAAACTCACGACATTAAAGCAATTGAACGAATACCTACGGTCTTGGTTAGAAGCATATGATAACCGTATTCATCGCAGTACAAAACAAACGCCTAAGAAACGCTATGAAGCGAAGGAAGAACAAACTCGTCACCTTCCCGCAGAAAGCTTGAAAGAGATTTTCCTTTGGGAAGAGGAACGAACTGTACGAAAAACAGCGATCATCGAATTAGAAGGCAATCAGTATGATGTAGATTCCTCGTTACGTGGAAAACGAATTCAAATTCGCTATAATCCATTCGATTTATCAATGATTCAAGTATGGAAGGATGATGAGCGCTTTGATGACGCTAAGCCTGCGGAACTCCGTAATCAAAGCCACTCCAAATTACCAGAGGATGCGGAAAATGACCACTCTCCTGTAGGTGTTTCTAGTTTCTTGGAACAATTGAAGAGGCACCAGGAAGAAGAAAAACGAAAACAAGTTGGTACAACCAGTTTTGCCAAATTAAAAGAGAAACAATCAAGGGGGAATGAATGATGCTAGACTTTTTCGAAATGAAGGGTGTTCCTTTCACACGTGAGATTTCACCTAAGCATCTATTCAATTCCTCTAGCCAAAGGGAAGCATCTGCACGATTAGAATATGCCGTGCAGAACCGTCAATTTTGTCTTTTAACAGGGGAAGCTGGGATGGGAAAATCAACGGCAATCCGGTCGTTAGTTCATCAATTAGATCCTATTCATTATCATTATCTATATATATGTGACTCTTCCTTGAATCCAAAACTTTTTTACAGAGAAGTTCTGCAGAACTTCGGCATTCAACCTGCCTTTCGTTCAACGGATGTAAAGCGACAGTACCAATCTTTGATGCTTGATCTTTATGAAAATGAGAGAAAGCGTATCGTCATTGTTCTAGATGAGGCACATCACTTTTCTGACTCAATGTTACAGGAACTACGCTTCATTCTCAATTTTAAAGAAGATTCAATGTCCCCTTTATCTCTTATTGTGGTGGGGCAACCAAGTCTAAGAAATCTATTAAGGGTAAAGCAACTTGAAGCAATTGAACAACGAATTCAGATGCGCTACCAAATGAGTGGTCTAACAGAAAAAGAGACGATTGATTATATACGACATCAGTTAAAAGTGGTTGAAACCCCTCATGAAATCTTTTCAGAAGAGGCTATCCAGGCAATTTATAATTTTAGTCAAGGGATTCCACGTAAGATCAATACACTTTGTAGTCAAAGCTTATTGGATGCCTTTATTCAAGGTAATAAGATTGTAGGCGAATCTCATATACATCGGGTGATAAATGAACTGTAGTAGAGGGATTCCCCAGTATTATGAACAGTTGGAGAATGGCATTGCCGAGATGGAAGCAACTATTGAACGATTAAGAACGGAGATACATGAGTTAATCAAAATGAAAAATGCATTATATCACTTGAATGGTTTTCTTGAAAAAGAGTCGAAAGAAAAAATCGGGAACTTTCCGTTTTAATCTTCGACAACCAAATTGTCCATTGTAAATGCCAGTGGTGTTGAGGGTGACCGTTAGTCAGTTGCCCCGTCACTGCCGCTGGCAATAAAACCGCCATCGAAGGTGGCTGCGGACAGCAGAGTACGGAACCAATATGGACTACTTGGAGTGTGATAACAGTAACTGTCAAAGATGCTTTGAATATGTAACAGATGATAATGGTGTAATAGAGATTTTGTGGGAAAGAACACAGTAAGTTATGTCGCAGTACGAGGTATTTGTGCAACAAAAGGTTATTATTTCGAGGAAGAGAAATATTGGAAAATAACAATCTTTAAGCGTAACGAAAAACCTTGGTTTACTTATACGTTTCCAGATATGACAGAAGAAGATGCAGATAACTTTGTTGAGTATAGAAATAAGCAATTGAGAGAAGCGAGAAAGTCTTACAAAAAATTCTTTGGATAAGTGTGTCGCACTTCGATTTAAGGATGATTGATATGTCTGACCACCAAAAAGAAATAGAAGCTAATGTTTTTGCGATGGCAATAAAAAGATAATTACGAACAAAAGGCGATTTACCTAATATTAGACAGACTGATTATACGACATAGAAAGTAGGTTAATAAACATGCATTCAAAACCTAGAAAGAGGAATTTTGACGTTAAAGCGTTTTACGACACTCTTATTGCTGAAGGAAAAGCTGAAGTAATTAAGTTACCAAGCGATCCTGTTGAAGCAAAACAATTAATGGAAGAAAAATTGAAGGAATATGGATATGTCAAAGGGGAATTTTTAGTGGAGAATAGATGTAGTTCTTGTAATGAAGTGTCACCTAAATTATTTAATCCACCTTCTACTTTTATAAATCCAGATAATACGATTTTAAAGGGTAAGTTTTGTAAAACATGTGTTTTAAATGTAATTGAAGCAGGTTATAAGAAGTTTTTTGTAGTATTTGATAATAACGAACCAGTTGTCTTAAACGTTAAGGAAGATGTTAATAGACCGAACAATCCAGATTGTGAACAAATTATCCAAAATTGGATAACGGATAATTACGGACCAAACGCAAAATGTAATTGGTGGGAAATTAAAGTATGTGACTCCTATGATATTTAATTAAAACTGGACATTTCGAAGATAAAGAGGTGCTTTTAATGAATGAAATACTAAATAAATTTAAAGATATTTATGTTTTGTTTCCACCAAAAGGTGAACTAAGACTTGAAATGAAATTCTTTTTAAAATATGACGGACAAAATTTCTATGAATTCTACAAAAAAATTTGTAAGGGGAATCTAGGAGCTGTTTATTATGATTCTTACGAGAAGTATTTAACTGAATTTTTACTTCCGCATCTAAAAGAATTCAAAGAAATTAGGCTTGGATTGGATTCCTTTTCAGGAAAAACAAGTTGGTTTGGCGATAAAAAAGCAGGTGGCGAATGGGGTATAGCTTTGGCACCTGTAAACTTTAATTTTTATGAAGGAGCAGCCAAATATAAGAAGTATAATGCTTAATGTCGTAGTTCGAAAAAAGTTGACACTAGATAAAATTAAATTTTAGATCGGAGAAGATTAGATGATTCATATTTCTCAATTGAAAGAGTATAAGAGTTTTTTTGTAGAAACAAGCGTAAATGATAAGTTTGAATTTGTTAGAGTTGACAATGGTTTCATTTTTCGTGATATAACGCCACCATTATTGGAAAAAGAGATAACAGATCTAAAGTCAGTAAAGATACCTAACCGTCTTCTACCATTAATAAAACAGGGAATATCAATAGATAGTTCAGAATTAATGTTTTTTGATGGAATTGAAAAAGGTTCATCTTTAGTTTTTTATGATAATGAAGGAATGGCTTTAACAAATGGAAAGATTACTGAGCTGTACTTAAAACAAAAAATTGGTCAATTTGAATTTACAATCCATTTATTAGAGTCTGCTGGAAAAAAGGTTGATTTATATTCTCTTGCTACTAGTGGATTTGAAATACAAACAGATATGAATAACTACGCCATCGAGCATAAAGAGGATGGTTTATATTTCGAAAACAGTGAAGTATATGCTATTTACTCATTATTTCGTGTAAAGGCAAATTCTAAAGTTATGCACTTAGATTCATTGAACTTGATCCATGAGTATGACGTCCATCCTCAATTTCTATTTTTAAACAAACCATTTATTATTCTAAGGAAAGAAAACAGCTATATAAAAGTAAGTGTCATATTTGAAAATGTTAAAGCAATTAATCCGATAATCAGCTAATTTTGGTCAGATCAACTATATTGTAATTAATGAATGTGAAATTGGAGTATTGAAATTTATGGGATATGAAAATAAAAAAATAGCTTATATTCGTGTATCGAGTAAAGATCAAAATATAGAAAGACAGTATAAAAAAATGTTAGAGCTAGGTATTGAAGAGAGATTAATCTTTATCGATAAACAAACAGGAAAAGACTTTGAACGCCCTGAGTACAAGCTTATGAAAAGATTTATAAGAGAAGGTGATTTATTATATATTGATTCACTGGATCGTTTAGGAAGAAATTATGATGGAGTAATAAGTGAGTGGAAACATATCACTAGAGAACTAAAGGCTGACATAATCGTTTTAGATAATGAGTCCTTATTTGATAGTAGAAAATTCAAAGAAATGGGTGATATGGGGAAACTCATGGAAGATCAGTTCCTTTCACTTCTATCTTATGTTGCAGATCAGGAACGCAAGAAGATCAAACAAAGACAAGCTGAAGGAATTGCTATTGCCAGAGATAAGGGTATATTAGGAAGACCTAAAATCACTTTTAACTCTTTATCTAAAGAACAAAAACACATTATTACAACATATTATAATAGCTGGAAAAGAAAAGAGATTACAGCTGTAAAATTCTATGAAATGCTAGATCTAAAGAAAAATACTTTCTATAAAGTTATAAAACAATATGAAGAATCACTTTAACCAATTGTTTAATTCTACATTTAGAAAGAAATGACAAGGAGGAGGTTTGATTCATGGGAAAAACTATACATAAATCGTTTCGATATCGTATCTATCCCAATAAAGAACAACAAAATCTAATGAACCGAACCTTGGGTTCTTGTCGTTTTGTCTATAACCACTTTCTTAATATGTGGAATGAAACATATCAAGAAACAGGAAAAGGTCTTTCCTATGGAACATGTTCAAAACAACTACCTAGCTTGAAGTCAACGTATCCTTGGTTAAAAGAAGTTGATTCTATCGCTGTGCAAACAGCTGTAAAAACATTAAGCGAGGCTTATGATCGTTTCTATAAAAAACAGAATGATAAACCTGTATTTAAAAGCAGAAAACGTCCTGTGCAATCTTACACCACAAAGAAGACGAATAACAATATTAAAATAGAAGATAACAAGATTAAGTTGCCTAAACTAGGTTGGATTCGTTTTGCTAAATCTCGTGAGATTCAAGGGCGTATTATCTCTGTTACTGTGCGCCGAAATGGTGCTTGGTGCAGAACATCTTCGTGATTGGAATGCTGCGACAAATATTGAGATTGAAGGTTTACGCCTTTTAGGGGTACCGTCAGGAAAATGCAGATTTACAACGCTAAGCCCATTGTCCTGACGGTACCCCTATAAATTATATGAAAAAGATTCTAGCTTTCATTCAGCTAATTATTTTACTTCTTTGTTTAGTAAAAAAACTATGGAGAAATATGGTATTATTAGAAAGAATATTCTAAAAAGGAGGTAGAGTTTGATTGAAAAAGAGTTTATTGGCTTTTGCATCAATAATCATTGTGTTTTTAGGTATTTTTTATTTTTATAATGTAAACAAAACTACATCGTTAGATAATGTATTAAGTGATATTGATGTATCTGACATAACTTCTATCGAGATTATTAAGTCTTCCGACAACAAAGAAAAAATTCTGCAAAACAAGAATGAGATTAACAATTTTATACAAATCTTCTCACAAGTAGAATTTAAAGAACGCAGCTTGAAAAAATTAAAATTCGATGAATCCTACTGGATTACAATAAGAGAAAACGAAGAAAGAAGTGTAGGAATGACCATATATGATGAAAACTATATGTTGGTATACATTTATAAACCAACCAGTCAAAATAGCTTTGAAATTTTAAACGGTCGTTCTTTAACAGACATTGAAAATTACTTTAAATAAAAAAAGTGCCCAGGATATTATCCAAGACACTTTTTTTATTTAACTTCTAACTTCCCAATAACCATCAGTAGTACGAACTCTAAGAACTGCTGCTGGACCCATAACAAATCGAATTGTCTTACCATCAACAACATATTCGATAAAAGGAAATTCAGCCTCAACCAAGTCATATTTTGGATTATTGAACACTTCTTCTATATAACCCATGTTCCAATAACCTTCATAAACTAGATCTTTTAATATTTCTTTTGGGTTAGGTGCTAATGCTGATGCCACACCAACTGTTGCAATTGCCGCACCACCAGCTGTGCTTTGAAGAAAAGCGAAACTTAAAACACTAGCTACTGTTCCTAATACTGTTGTTAATCTGTTCGTGTCCAAATCAACAATTCCAGAGTCATGCATGTTTCGCTGTGCAATTTGCATGTTCTCGATTTTTGCTTTAGTAACCTGTAAAATTTGTGTATATTCTGAAACTCCTGAAATATAAGCCATAATAAAAAATTCCTCCTAATTAATGTTTTAGTTTTTAACAAGTTTTTTCCGGCGCCGTTCTTAACTTGTTATTAATGAAAGAGAAATCTTTTTTAAAAAAACAACCACTTAATTTTTTTCTAAAATTTTGTATTCATTATTTGTTGTAGTTTCGCTATTGCTTCTGTTAAACTCTCAATTCGCTTCTCAAAACGCATTAAAAGATAGATTGCAATCACAACAGGAAAGCCGAAATTACCAAGTATCCCGACTAGTACGGGCATTTCCATCTCATTCACCCCCTTTGGTAATAAAGAGCGTGAAATTCTTAGTTAATAAACCATCAATGTGAAAATTAATTATTTCAAATAAATAAAAAAACGACCTAACAAAAGTTAGCCCGTAAATTATTTTTTTTATTGAACTCTTCCTGGTAATCACTATAAGTAAGTGGAAATTCAATTTTTCCATTAAGTACAGCTTCGCTGACCTTTAATCTTATTTCTTGTTCCAAATCCTCTCTTTCGCTCCTTTCCGCATTTAATAATGATTTTTTAATCTTAGGGTTCATTAGTAGTAGTGCTTTGGTTAAGATCTTCTTTTTATCTATTTGCTTGTCCATTCTCATTCTTTTCGACCTCTTTTCTATACTCACTTTTTAACTTTGTTAATGCTTTTTTCTTTATCTTAGCAATGTTTTGAGGCGTGTCACCGTACAGTTCTGCTACTTCGACTTGTTTTAATTGTTTAACCACAAGAAGTCGAAGGATTTCTTGTTCTTTATTGTTTAATTTCATTAAAACGTTATACAACAATTCATCGTCTACCAAATCAAATAAGGAAGAGTCCATGTTCGCACTATCAAACTTTACAATCTCTTGTTTAAATGAAAGATAATCTACCATAGAATTTTGACCCTCTCCATTATCATAGGGTTGGTCTATTAATAGAAGATACCGCTCCTTCTGTTTTCTGCGTTTTTTATCAAAATCGTTAGAAAAATGATGGGAGAGCGTAGACGTATATTTGATTAAACGATATAAATAAAAGTGTTCGGCAAACCTGTAATCCAATTGCTTTTTAGCAATCGAGTTCCCTTCAATAATAGCTTCTTTGAGCAGTAACAAATTGCTAGCATCTTTATCAAAGAAACTCTTAACAATAGGCTGAGATAAGAATTCTGAGTTCTCATTCTCATATTTTTCTAAACTTTTGTACCTTTTCATAACGACCATCAACCTCCTACTAATTAAAGAGTAATTAACCCCCAAAAAAACAACTAAAATCAGAACACAAGTTCCTATTATTTTACCAGATTTTTGTTGAAACTTGTTACTTATTTCGTGGAAGCCCTGTTCAAGAATTATGAAAAGACATGTTTCCTTAGAATAATTGAAATAGGGGGAATTTTTATCTTTATCCCATAATTAATAGTAAAAAATGACCATTTTTCTAAATAAATTAAAGGGATTTTCCTTTTTTACCAAATCTGTAATTTTTACTCCAGTCACATCCCGCAAATTGGTATAGCTGAACTTCTTTCAAATATCCCTTTCCTAGTATTTTCAAAACTTTTCCAATTGGGAGAGGTAATTAGTATGAAAAGGCTTTCTATCATTATGTTAGTAATTACATTTTCTTAATGAGGACGTGGTTATCTCTAAATCAGCAGCAACATCTTTTGAAAAGTATCCAAATTGTTTGAAGGATTAGAAATTTGGTCGATATTAATTAGGGAACGAACCATACAGCATCAGCTTCAAAGAGCCAGTGCTCTAAATATAATTATCAATGCTATCAGTATCTGGAATACTCTACATCTAACAAAAGTAGTTGAATATCAAAAACGGACAGGTAGTTTTAATGAAGACTTATTACACAATATGTCACCTTTAGGATGGGAACATATTAATTTGCTAGGAGAATACCACTTTAATTCGGAGAAAGTGATCTCATTAGATTCTTTAAGACCACTAAAACTTTCTTAACGTTGTTAAAAAACGGGGGTACCGTCAGGACAATGGGCTTAGCGTTGTAAATCCGCATTTTCCTGACGGTACCCCTTTTAGGGAAAACAACCGTCGGAACGACGGGGGTAGCCTGATAAATTACCCTCTGTTAGGAGTGGTTATCCAGGAATCTCGTGGTTTTAACCATGAGTGGTTCAAGCTTGTCGCATACACCCAAAACCAAGTCAACTTAGAAATAAAGTTTCGTTTGTCTTTTTCGCACTCTCTATCGAACATCTTAAACATAATAGATCAAAATCGCAAATGGAGTTATAGCACTATGAGAGTGAAAAAGGTGGGATAAACTATGTTAATCGAATATGTTTGTCCTGATTGCAATATTCAGGAACTAGAGACACAGATCATATCGAGTAAGGGATAAAGATAAAGTAAGGAGTGAAATAATTTCTTTACTAAAATTAAAAGTAATACTAAAATAGTATGTAAGTAGGGAAAGTGGGTTACCCAATTAATAATGAAAAGGAGAGTATTTAGTTTTATCGAAGTAGTATGTTAACCAATACTACTTTAAGTCAAAGGGGAGGAACAATACAAATGGCTTACCAACCACAGTCTTACCATGAAGGTTCACATGTCACCTTATCCCAGAAATCTACCCTTACTTCCAAAGGACAAGTTACCATACCACAAAAAATTAGAGAAGCAATTCAAGCTAGTACAGGTGACCAAATAGAGTTTAGTTTAAATGAATCTGGTGAAGTAATTATAAAAGCTATTAAGAAAGATTCATTACTTTCACTATTCGGATCAATGCCATCTAAAGAGGAAACGGTCCTTGAATGGGAAACAATAAGAAGTAGAGCTAGCGACGAGAAAACACAAGGTGAACTTCTGTAAAAATTTTAAAGTGAGGTTTTATATTGTATGAGCATTCAGGAATTTTACGCAGATACTAACCTAATAATACGTTTTCTTACAAATGATGATCCAGTCCAATCACCTATCGCACTAGAGGTTTTTCAAGAGGTTGTTAATGGGAAAATAACCTTAATCCTTACATCCCACATCGTTGCAGAATGTTGCTGGGTACTTGAATCTTCACGTTATAAATATACACCGAAGGATATTGCTTCAAAGCTTTCGCAAATCATAGAATCCCCAGGAATCAAAGT
Organism: Cytobacillus sp. S13-E01; assembly: GCF_029193815.1. Classification (GTDB taxonomy): domain Bacteria; phylum Bacillota; class Bacilli; order Bacillales; family Bacillaceae_L; genus Bacillus_BV. The sequence goes on along the minus strand of NZ_JARFVC010000057.1, from coordinate 5,406 downwards.
AGATGAAAAAGAAGTATTGCTATCTTCACTTGAAGCCTATCATTCTATGAATGTAGATTTTATCGACGCTTATTTATCGACTTTAGCATCCAAGAATAAAAAAAGCGTTATTACATGGAACAAAAAGCATTTCAAACGTTTACCAGGAGAATATTATTCACCTGAAGATATAATTGATTCTAATGAATAAACTAGATTAAGAGACTAATAAAGTCTCTTTTTTTGAATCTTTTTCCAAATGGAATACTGTTAGCTAAAGCTTCTTTCATCGATTTCAAACTGTTTTACAAAGATAGTATAAAATGACTGGTAAGTTAAGACGAAAGGCTCTTTTAGTGTATATATGGTATAATATAGAAAAATTTTATAAAAGGAGAAATGCTATGGAGATTCAAAAAAACCAAAATGATGCCATTATTATTAACCCACAAAAAACTATTATTAAACCCCAAAAAAAACGAGATATTAAATGGTTGTTACAGAGAATGGGTGCAATACTTTTTTTAAGTACTTTTTTAATGATTTTTACTAACCCATACAGTTTAAATTCATCTTTCGAAATTATAAAGATAGAATATGCTACTATATCATTGAGTAATATAATTCATGTTATCTTATTCTTAGTATGTAGTTCTATATTTTATTATATAGTGATTTATTTATATTTTCGTAGTAAGAATACTAAAAAGTTATTTTATTGGATTTTATTTTTAACAGGTTTAACTTCTACTATTTATGCATTCTATAGCATTTTAACTAAAGGAAACTAAACAAAAAGAATTTCATAGCACTTATATGAAATTCTTTTTGTATTTACTATAGTTTATTCTTCTAATTCAGGAGGAGATTATGTTTCTTCAACTTTATCATCTCCTTATTTATATTCTATTCTAAATATTTACTATTTATTGTAAGGGATGGTCTTGGAAACTAGCAGCAAAGCTTCCATAATAGTGATCAACTGTTATTGGCTTTATACCTTGTACAGCCCTCATAGTATATGTTGCTGTAAATGTAGCTGTGCTACCAGAGTATGAGCTAGAAGTATTAACATTATCCATATATGGAGAAAACGATGCACCAAAGTTTGTGGCAGTTAGAGAAATTGAAGGTGTAGATGCATAGGTAACTGCATAAGTACTTGCATTATAAGAATAATTACCAGTTACATTAACAATCCATTCACCGCTATATCCCCTATCCGAAGTTGCATATTCATAATATTCTTTTGAAACGGTTTTGCTTCTTATATCAGAAATACTTTCAATGTTTAAATTATCAATCTTAATTAAAGAAACTGATAAGTCATTATCTTTAATCAAATTTTGAATACTTTTATAATCTTCATTATCATAAAAATCAGAAGTCTCCTCGATAAACTCTTCAGTTATATCTGAACCACTTGAATCTAGTACATTAAGATTACTTAAATCATCAAATACACTGTCTATGAAATTAGTAAACAAGACACTAACTTCTGATTCATCTACCTTCTTAGCTGATACTTGTGATGTTAATAACAACATAATACTTAAACATAAGGCAATGCTTAAAAACTTCTTCTTCATGAACATCTCTCCTTAATCTATCATATATTTTCCAACAAATATCAATTTACCACATTTACCCATTTTTGTAAAATTTATTTTAAAATTATTTAAAATAAAAATAATATTCTTACTATAATACTCCGCTTCGAATATAATTCTCCAATAACTCTCATTAGCGCTTAATTTTAAAAATATTTATAATAATTGAAACTTTTTATTCAATTTATCGTAACTATATAAGATGTAAGTACGTGTAAGAAGTGATTAAGAAACAAAAAGGGGGAATTTAAATGTTACAAAAGTTAACTAAATCCACCACTGATAGGATGATTTTCGGAATATGTGGAGGGATTGGTGAGTATTTTGGTATATCTTCTTTAATTTTAAGGGTAATATTTTTTGTAACTGCACCTGTTTCCATTTTTGTATATATATTACTTATTGTTTTTTTAGTAAATAATTATAAAATTAAATAAATCTGATGCTTATTTATCTAATCTATCTTCATAAAATAATAAAAATGTTCTTAAGTGGAACAAAAGACCATTTCAAACGCCTACCTTGTGAATTTTATTCACCTGAACAGGTACTTTCAAGAGACTAATAGAGTCTCTTTTTTTATTGAAAAAAATAGAATACTAGATACATATTACTGTATATTTGTATATTTATATGGTATAATATTAATAGATAGAGAGAAATACAAATAACAAACAAATAAGGAAAAAAGGATGATGATGTATGAAATTTATTAAAGGTTTGCTTAAAAAAAGGAAAGCTAAGAGGCCCGAAAGAGGTATCTATCTACAGGATCGTGAGCTTCAAAACACGGTATTTCAACCAGGAGCAAATTATAAATACATAATCGACTCAAAATCCAAAAAAATCATTATTGTAGCTTCATCTGATGAAAAGGATAACACCGTTTCTAAACGTGTTTTAAAAGAAACGACAAAGCCTGTAATAGATATCCGTAAAAAAGATGCACTTGAATTATTTAATGGGTGCGACTACTTACAAGTTGAAATTTTCAATGATAAAGTCATTGTCGAAGGTTACACAGAAGATAAACAACAGTCAACTAGTTCTAAAACAACCGTTCTAAATGCTCAGAAAAAAGTTGTAGATATAAATCAAATTTTATCAGTTAAAAAGAAAGCTTCAGCAATCATTTTCGGTATCGAGAAAGAGAGGGATATGGTTGAAACGTATAAATCAAATATAGGTGAACATATCGTTCATGGAGATATTACGGAATTTGATAAATCAAATTTTCCTTCAGTTCCAATCATTATAGGTGGAAGTCCATGCAAAGGATTTTCAAATGCTAATAGAATCTCTAACTTTCTAGATAAGTGTAACCGTCAAGTGAAAATGAACACTTTTTGCTAATTAATTTTGAACACTTTCGTTCCCAAAAATGGAAGAACGATGTTTCATTCGGTAACTTTTTTCCTCTCTAAAATGAATCACTTCTGCCCGATGGATGAGTCTATCTAAAATGGCTGTTGTAATGCCAGGATCACCTAATAATTCTCCCCATTCTTGAGGCCCTTTGTTCGATGTTATAATGACAGAAGATTTGTCATATAGGTCATTAATCAAATGAAAAAACAGATTGGCTTCACGAGTATCCATTGCCATATACATCAAATCATCAATAATGATTAAATGGGAGTCTCTGATACGTTTCATCCTTGTCTGTGACTTTCTTGTAAATTCCTCTGTTTTTAATGTGTGAATGAGTTCACCCATAGATATAAATGACACCTTGTATCCTTGATGAATAGCTTCTATTCCTAGTGCCGTTGACAGGAGCGTCTTGCCCACCCCTGTTGGTCCTAAAAGGATAAGGTTGTATAATTGATCTAGCCATGCGAACTCCTTTAATTGGTTGATTTGCTTCTTGCTTAGTGATTGCTGCTCATTCAGATTGAATGCCTCAAGTGTTTTATAAAAAGGGAACCCAGCCCATTTTAGTCTCTTTTCAATTTGTTTCTCATCACGACGCTTTTGTTCGTAAGCCGTCAAGTGGTCAATAAACATTCGGTACGTCCAATCCTCTGTTTCCGCTTTCGAAATCAGCTGGGGGAGGTAGGTGGCGCTTTCTGCCCACCTTAAGGAACGTAAACGGTGTTGCAGCTGTTCAATGGAATGATTCATTTGTATACACCCTCTTCCAGTAAAGCTATATATTCATTTATATCTCGAGTCTGTGGTTTTGTATTAATTACAGATTGATCGGTTGCATAGATTGGTTTCAACTGTTCACCCGTTCGATCCTCTGGTTTGCTGTTTACTTGGCGTTGGCGTTTGACATGTTGGATGATATCGCTAAATTCAGTCGCACTATACAGCCCCCTGTTGACACATTCCTTTAAAGCATCACTCGCAAACTCTGGCTCAGATTGAAGCACCTTTGAGATGAGTTGAAGTTGATCACGAATATACCGCGGGTAATTACGATGGACTTGAGTTAGAAATTCAGTCGCGAGCTCCACATCCTCAAATTTCTCGGAAACACTAGTTATGAAAACAGCTATGCCTTTTGTGCGATCCCGTGTGTGCTGGCGATCTTGAATCAGTTTACCTTTCTCGTGACTAATCTTATGGTAGGCAATTACAGGCCCTTCCTTTTCTTCTCGAACAAGTAAATGGTTCTTATCTGTCACTTCGATATAAACTTCTTTATCTTTCTTATGGGTTCCGAGAGGAACAGAATACCGATTTGATAGGTAGAGAATAGTATTGTCCTTCCTAACGGTTCTTGTTATACTTGAATCAATACTTGAAATAGTAATTTTTGTAGTGACCGGTCTTAAGTGTTGTTTTTCAAGGTTAAACACTTCGACTGGTCTCTTTTTTGTTGTATTGTGAACTTTACCATTTCCTGTTCTTTCAAGCCATGCGATGCCCTGTTCATTCCACTGATCGATATTGTGAAAGGCACGATTCTTAGCGAAGTTTTTCTTTATAAAACCAACCACGTTCTCAATTCGCCCCTTGCTTTCAGGATCCGCCTTGCGGCAAACATGAAGGACTAATTTCCTTTCTTCACGATAAGCTTGAAATTCACCAGTAAGAATTAGGTCTCCAGCATTCTCGCTGACTACCATAAGAGAGTCTTGATCATAAACAATTTCGTGAGGAATACCCCCAAAAAACTGAAAGGCATTTTCATGCGTTCGAATCACATCTTTCGTAGTGAAAGGCCTGTCCAACCACTCGGCATATTTATACCGGGAGTGCGAAAGTACAAAACTAATGAAATATAATTTGACCTCTTTTCCATCTGATGTCTTTTGTATAGTTTGGCCAAAGTCTACCTGAGCTTGTTTCCCCATCGGAGGGTCTGGAACGGCTTCGTAGACACGTTTTGTTTCTGTTTTAGGAAGCGAATATTTCTCCCGTAATTCTTTAACATAACCACGTACTGTGCTCTCAGCCACCTCTATACCCTTATATTTTTCGAATAACCAGTCATGAACTTGAGATGCAGAGAGATCAGGATGTTCACTTAGCCATGTTTGAATAACCATCTCATATGGATCAAGCTTTTTTGCTCTTGTTTTTGTTGATGCCATCCATGAACTCATTTCATCCGGCGATTTTTCTAAATATTTGTAAACGGTTGTTCTTGAAATCCCTAGCTTTTTAGCGATCCTCCTTATCTTAAACCCTTGTTGTTTTAATTGATAAATCTCCATATACACTTTCCACTTTTCCACCTTTCAGTTCCCTCCACTTGTGATGATAATTCTGATAATCTATCACATTATACAATGTTTGGAGAAAAATTTTTAATAGTATAGGGGGAGGTCGCCGCATTGAAAGTGGTGCCGCCCCTCCCCGGGGC
>NZ_JARFVC010000056.1:0-15000 GCF_029193815.1 Cytobacillus sp. S13-E01 | reverse complement strand
GACGGCAGTTTTAGGACCTATGCCTGGCAATCTCATAAAGCTATCTATTAACTTTGATATCGGTTCAGGATAATGCATCTATCTAATTTCCCCCTATAATAGCCATTTATCTGTATAGACAACAGCAATTAGAACATTCCTGGTAGATTCATTCCTTTAGTGAATTGTCCCATTGTTTCATTGGTTAGGTCTTCCATTTTCTTAAGGGCATCATTAGTTGCGGCAAGCACTAAATCTTGCAACATTTCGATATCTTCAGGATCTACTACTTCTTCCTTAATTTTTACATCGATTACTTCTTTTTGTCCATTAACGACAACGGTAACCATCCCACCGCCCGCTGTTCCTTCAATTGTTTTTTCCGATAATTCCTCTTGTGCCTTTGCCATATCCTTTTGCATTTTTTGCATTTGTTTCATCATTTTTTGCATATTACCCATTCCTCCGCCACGCATCATGTGTGTGTGCCTCCTTTTAAAATTACATTATTCTTGTATTTCAATGAGTTCCATACCTACAATTTTCTTAGCTTCAGCAATGAGTGGATCTTCCTCTTCCTCAGTGCTATCACTTTCATTACGTTGCCCACGTATAAACTCTTCTCTTATACTACCCCATTCATCATCAGGTACAGCAACCATTTCATAGCGTTTATTTGTTAGTTCAAATAAGATGTTTTCTAAATTGTCTCGAACACTATTAGTGTTTTCGGCAACCATTTTACAATGGATTTCATACTTAAATTTTAATACAAATGCTCCATTTGAGGCAGCAACTGGTTCACTATCTGTTAAAAGTGCTGCATGTGAAACTTTATTTTGTTTACGTAACTGTTCAAGCATAGCACCCCAACGACTTTTTAAAAGTTCAAGATCTTGACGTGTTGCTTGCTTTAGGATTTCAATTAATCTTCCTATCGGTGTCTTATAGCCGTTTCTAGCTACTTTCTGTGGCCTTTTTTCAGTCTTTGGAGATTCCACATTTGATACAGCAATCCCTTTTCCTTTTAATTCCTGGAGATCATTCTCTAGTTGTTTAATTCTATTTATAAGTGTATCAACTTCTGGCATTGATTGCATGCTTTGTGGCTCATCTTGTTGGCACAATTTAACCAAAGCCACTTCTAGAAATATTCTCGGATGATTTGTCCATTTCATTTCTTGCTGGCTCTTGTTTAATATATCTATGACCTCATAGATTATGCTCTTTTGTATTTTATTAGCCAGTACCGAAAATTGTTCATCGACCATTACACGTTCTAATGTCTCTTCAAGCTGTGGAGCAGTCTGATATAAAAGCATATCACGGTAATAGAATATCAGATCTTCTATAAATCGCATCGGATCTTTACCATGATTCATTAAATCATCTAGTGTTTTTAATGCCCATGAAACATTTCGTTCATCAATCGCTTTCACTAAATTGGATAAAAAAGATTGTGATACTGAGCCTGTAATTGACAATACATCATCTAAACTGACTTCATCATCGCTAAACGAGATCGCTTGGTCTAACAGACTTAGTGCATCCCGCATTCCACCTTCAGCAGCTCTTGCGATAGTATGTAACGCAGCTTCTTCCACGCTAACCTGCTGATCTTCAATAATCACTTTCATTCTATTGACAATAGCTTGTGCGGTTATACGCCTAAAATCGAAACGCTGACATCTCGAAATAATGGTTAAAGGTATTTTATGTGGTTCTGTTGTAGCTAGAATAAAAATAACATGTTTGGGCGGTTCTTCAAGGGTCTTTAGTAATGCATTAAACGCACCGATTGATAACATATGGACTTCATCCACTATGTACACCTTATATTTTACTGCGCTAGGTGCATATTTTACCTTATCACGGATATCCCGAATTTCATCAACACCGTTGTTAGAAGCAGCATCAATTTCAATTACATCTGAAATTGATCCATCAGATATACCTCTGCAGGAGTTACATTCATTACAAGGTTCAGAAACAGGCGCTCTCTCACAGTTAACAGTCTTCGAAAAGATCTTAGCTGCACTTGTCTTCCCTGTACCACGTGGTCCTGAAAAGAGGTATGCATGTGAAAACTTCTCTTGGAGAAGGGCATTTTGAAGTGTTTTCGTAATATGCTCTTGTCCTACAACATCTTGAAATATTTTTGGTCGAAAGACTCGGTATAATGCTTGATACGCCACAAACTCGCCCTCCCTCTACTATTCCACTATTTATTATACAGCATTTAAAAGAATAATTTCAAAATGATTGTTAAGTATTCGTTATACAACTTGTATTTTCGACTAAAGCGATAAAATATTTTAAAATTCCTGCATAAACACAAAAAACTCACCCAAAACGGATGAGTTTTATTATGGGATCAATTTTACCGTGCACCTTCTGTCGAATAGCCACCATAAGCGTTACCCAAGCAGTTAGCTCGGTTCAGGCAACCCTACGGCACATGTGATGATCCACTTACTGCTGCTTCCTTCCGGACCTGACAGGGTTCGTGGGTTCCCATTGCGTAGGACCCAAACGTCAACACTACTTACTTGAGGCAGACCCTACAGTGGACTATCCTCGAGAAAGGAATTCGGCCTCGCTAGAGCGGATTGCGAGTACAGGGCACCGCTACCTCCCCGCTTAGCACGGCAAAATTGATACCATATTTTATTGGCCAACTAATTTCCGACGCAAGAATAAGTATATCTGCTTTTCACGGAAAATGCAATGCAAATGAACTGTAAAATATTTGAAGCGAACATTGCCTTATAGGTTACTGCTGATTCTTTTGCTGTTTCTCTACTTTCCTTTGTTTGCGTATTTTTTTAAAGAAATTACTTAGCAAATTACCGCATTCTTGATCTAGAACACCTGCAACTACTTCTGCTTGATGATTAAAACGATCTTCTTGTAGAAGATTCATCAGTGTTCCGGCACATCCAGCTTTAGGATCACTTGCACCATAAACTACTCTTTCTACACGAGATAAAACAATTGCACCCGCACACATTGGGCATGGTTCAAGTGTAACATATAATGTTGCTCCTTCTAACCGCCATGATCCTATTTTTTTACATGCCTTATCTATAGCTAACAACTCTGCGTGTGCTATCGAGCGTTGCTTTGTCTCACGGAAATTGTGTGCGGATGCTATTACTTTATTATCTACTACAATAACTGCTCCAATCGGAACTTCGTCAATCTCTTCAGCCTTTTTTGCTTCTCTAATCGCTAGGCTCATAAAATATTCATCAGTGTACATATAAAAACTCCCTACATAACCTCATTTTTTATGTTCTCAAGTAGATACAAGGCGGAAAATATTTTTTAAAAAATATTCTTTATAATGATTACCAAACTACTGTTATTAGTATTGACATTATAAATAATTTTAATTTTTACACGATCTAGATTTAAGTTATAAACGTATATGACTGATTATAAGTTCCTGATTATTTTTCGACAAGATTCCCCCATGAACCTTCTGTCTGTGTTAAAATAAATTTTATCTTTTTTATTTTAATATATTCATAGGAGTCGGGTATGTAGCAAACTAAGAAACGAATAGTGCTATATTAAATTTGAGCAGGTTTCGACAGATTTTGTTTTTCATTTAAAGGGGGACGACGAGATGAGCCAAACACCTTTTATTACAGTAGAAGGTCCTATCGGTGTTGGAAAAACCTCACTCGCTAAATCAATATCAGAACACTTCCAGTTTGCGCTGCTAAAAGAAATTGTGGATGAGAACCCATTTCTTGGGAAGTTCTATGAGAATATAGATGAGTGGAGCTTTCAAACAGAAATGTTTTTTCTGTGTAATCGATACAAACAACTTGAAGATATTAATCACTTATATTTACAAATAGAAAAGCCTGTTGTAAGTGATTATCATATTCTTAAAAATTTAATATTCGCACAGAGAACATTACGAACTCCTCAATATAATAAATACCTTCAAATTTATCATATCTTAACAGATGACATGCCAGTTCCTAATATTGTCATATATTTACACGCTAGTTTAGAAACATTACTTAAACGAATTCAAATGCGTGGGCGCGATATTGAAAAAAGCATTGTTCCTGCTTATTTAAGTCAACTTTCATCGGACTATGAACTAGCTATGCAACGTTTTGAGCAAACATATCCCCACATACCAGTCATTCGTTTTAATGGCGATAAATTAGATTTTGTTCAAAATAATACTGATTTACAATTGATGATAAATAAAATTGAGAAAACGATTTACAAAGGAGATGAACAACATGAATTTGCGAAATAAATACGACATACCTATTAATTCAGTTATCACAATCGCTGGTACGGTAGGAGTTGGAAAGTCTACAATCACTAATGCGCTAGCAAATTCGTTAGGTTTTCGTACTTCCTTAGAAAAAGTAGATACAAATCCTTATTTAGATCCTTTTTACGCTGATTTTAAAAGGTGGAGTTTCCACCTTCAAATCTACTTCCTAGCCGAACGCTTTAAGGAGCAAAAGAAGATTTTTGAATATGGCGGAGGTTTTGTTCAAGATCGTTCTATCTATGAGGATACTGGGATCTTTGCTAAAATGCACTATGATAAAGGAACAATGACACCAACTGACTATGAAACATATACAAATTTATTTGATGCAATGGTCATGACACCGTATTTCCCACACCCTGATTTACTAGTCTACTTAGAAGGTAGTCTAGATGATATTCTAGCACGTATTAAAGAGCGCGGGCGTCCAATGGAACAACAAACTCCTGCCCAGTACTGGGAAGAAATGCATGAACGTTATGAAAAGTGGATAAATAGCTTTAACGCCTGTCCGGTTTTACGAATTAATATTAATGAGTATGATATCATCCAAAAAGAACAAACAATTGAACCTATTATCGAAAAAATATCGAATGCCCTACATCATTCTCAGCTGCTAAAAAGATAAGCCTTCCTACCCGGAAGACTTATCTTTTTTTATATGTAACAATAAGAAAAGCGCAGGGCGCCCGCCTATCGGCGACAAGCATAAGACAAGCCCTGACTGAAGGCGTTTTTTGCCTTCGGGAAGGGCTTGGCTTATGACCTCAGGTCCGATGGCGCCTGGAGATAGACGTAGAAAGACAAAGACACGAAGTTATACACAACCTTACAATTTTATAAATTCCTAAACAACAAAAAATTCGTTACATAAATGTAACGAATTATAATCTCCAAAATTTATGCGCTATTTTAGATTTTAATGTCGAAAATAAAATGGCGGAGGAAGAGGGATTCGAACCCCCGCGGGCTGTTACACCCCTGTCGGTTTTCAAGACCGATCCCTTCAGCCGGACTTGGGTATTCCTCCGTTTCGACAAGAACTAATATATCATATTAAACAATTGGGTGTCAACAAGTTTAAAAAAACTTTATATTTTATGTGAAATTGTAAGAAGAAGGACTATAATTTCCTTCTTCTTAGCTATTTACTTACGTCCAATAACTTCTTTGTTCCCCATATAAGGTCTAAGTACTTCTGGAATAATGACACTTCCATCTTCTTGTTGGTAGTTCTCTAAAATCGCTGCTACTGTACGTCCAATTGCAAGACCAGACCCGTTTAATGTATGAACATGCTCTGGTTTTGCCTTAGGATCACGACGGAAGCGGATATTAGCACGACGTGCTTGGAAAGCTTCAAAATTACTACAAGATGAGATTTCACGATACGTTTCATAGCTAGGAATCCATACTTCAATATCATATTTCTTTGCAGCCGTGAAGCCTAAATCTGCACTACACATGCTCATGACACGGTATGGAAGTCCAAGGAGTTGTAGAACTCTCTCAGCATTAGCTGTAAGCTTTTCTAGTTCATCATAAGAATCCTCAGGTTTAACAAATTTGACAAGTTCAACTTTATTAAATTGGTGTTGGCGTATTAACCCTCTAGTATCACGCCCTGCAGAACCCGCCTCAGACCTAAAACATGCACTAAATGCAGCATATTTTAGTGGTAGCTCTTCTCCAGATAAAATTTCATCTCTATAAAGATTTGTAACAGGAACTTCAGCTGTAGGAATTAAAAAATAATCTTCACTTTCAATTAGGAATGCATCTTCTTCAAACTTTGGCAGTTGACCTGTACCTGTCATACTCGCTCTGTTTACTAAATATGGTGGTAATATTTCTTCATAGCCATGCTCATCAACATGAAGATCTAACATAAAACTTATTAAAGCACGCTCCAACCGCGCACCCATGCCCTTGTAAAAGACGAAACGGCTTCCAGTTACTTTTGATGCTCTTTCGAAGTCTACTATTCCAAGACCATCTGCAATTTCCCAGTGGGGCTTAGCTTCAAAAGAAAACTGCGGCAAGTCTCCCCATTTACGGTCTAAAACATTATCATCTTCAGTTTCACCAATAGGTACACTATCATGTGGGATGTTTGGTATAGATAATAATAAATACTCTAGCTGATCCTCAACTTGACGAAGATCATCATCAAGCACCTTAATTTCATCTCCAACCTCACGCATTTCAGTGATTAGATGCTCTGCATCCTTTTTCTCTCGTTTTAATACTGCAACTTGTCCAGAAACTTCATTACGCTTACTTTTTAATTCTTCCGTTTTAAGAATTAATTCGCGACGTCTAACATCTAGTTCTTCAAATTTCCCTAGATCTGTTAAGTCCTCCCCGCGGTGTTCTAACTTTTGTTTTACTTCCTCAAAGTTAGCACGAAAATGTTTTAAATCGAGCATTGTCAATTGCCTCCTTAGTATTTATTTTAAAATAAAGTGAAACTTCAATCAGTGGCACTTTCTTCATCCCGATTGATTGATTGTTAGTTGAAATTATCGGACCTTTAGGGGCAGTTGTTCAGTTTATCACCCACCTAAACCACCGATAAGGTTTAAAATTTTGAGATGGGCCTTAATGCACCTTACGAATCCTAACGCATTAGATGAAACTAGTTTAAAGACAAAGGTTATTCTTTCCAAAAAAACAAAAAACTCCCGTCCCTAAAAAAGGGACGAGAGTTAACCCGCGTTGCCACCCTAGTTGAAGATATTAAAGATATCTTCCTCTTGAATAAGAAATAACGGCTCTTAACCGAAAATACCTACTAAGTAAATGACTTCAGTATTTTACTCAAGGATGGATTCACAAACATCTTACACCGGTTCACACCAACCACCGACTCTCTTAAGAAAAAATGAATGTTACTAATTCCTGTCATAGTTTTTAACCATGTGATTTTAGTAATTTATAATTTACTATAATTGTGTGCATGTTGCAATATTTTTATACTAGATTTTTTTCTTTCGATTCTTCAACCATTTGTACAAAGTATTTGGTAAAACGATGATCATCCGTTAATTCTGGATGGAATGAACAGCCTAAATATTGACCTTGTCTAGCGGCAACAATTCGGTTATTGTGCTTAGCCAGTACTTCAACATCTTCACCAGCCTCTACAATATGAGGGGCACGAATAAAAACACCTACAAAGTCATTTGCAATATTAGGAATAACGAGCTCTGCTTCAAAACTTTCACGTTGGCGACCAAATGAGTTACGCTCAACAGTTATATCCATTAATCCAAGATGTGGTTGATCATGACCAACAATATTTTTCGCTAGGATAATTAGTCCTGCACATGTACCAAACATTGGTTTCCCGGAGTTAGCAAAATCACGCAAAGGTTCCATAAAGCTATATTTATCGATTAACCTACGCATTGTAGTACTTTCTCCGCCTGGAATAATAAGTCCATCTACCTCTTCTAATTGCTCTATTCTTTTTACCACAATAGCTTCTGCATTTGATGCCTCAATGGAATGTACATGTTCACGAACAGCTCCTTGGAGACCCAAAACTCCAATCTTCACCATTATATTACTCCTTCTCTCTTACCAGCCGCGCTCTTGCATACGTTGTTCTGGTAATAGTGATGAGATTTCAATTCCTTTCATTGCAGAACCTAATCCTTTTGAAAGTTTTGCAATTAATTCGTAATCTTGATAGTGCGTAGTTGCTTCAACAATCGCACGTGCAAATTTAGCCGGGTTATCTGATTTAAAGATACCAGATCCTACGAATACACCATCAGCACCAAGCTGCATCATAAGTGCTGCATCAGCCGGTGTAGCTACACCACCTGCAGCGAAGTTAACAACAGGAAGACGGCCTTCACGCTTGATTTGTAATAATAATTCGAATGGTGCACCTAAATTTTTAGCTTCTGTCATTAATTCATCTTCACTCATCCCAGTCACTTTTCTGATTTGAGCGTTTACCTTACGCATATGGCGAACCGCCTCAACGATGTTGCCAGTACCAGGTTCACCCTTCGTACGAAGCATTGAAGCACCTTCTGCGATGCGGCGTGTTGCTTCACCCAAATCACGGCAGCCACATACAAATGGTACTGTAAAGTCACGTTTAAACAAATGATATTCCTCATCAGCTGGTGTTAAAACTTCACTTTCATCGATATAGTCCACACCCATAGCCTCTAAAATACGTGCTTCAACAATATGCCCAATACGAGCCTTTGCCATTACTGGAATCGTAACTGCATTCATAACATCTTCAACAATTGTCGGGTCTGCCATACGAGCAACCCCACCAGCTGCACGGATATCCGCAGGTACGCGTTCTAAAGCCATTACAGCAACAGCACCCGCTTCTTCAGCAATTTTTGCTTGTTCTGCATTGACAACGTCCATAATTACGCCGCCTTTTTGCATTTCTGCCATACCACGTTTTACACGATCTGTGCCTATGTTTGCCATACTTAGTAATCCTCCTATATGTACTAAATGATTTTATCATTATTGTACTGAATAATAACCAGCACTACAACTAATGACATTTTGTTTAAGTTAGAAAAACAAATTCAATTTAGATCTACACTATATTTAGCATTCTTTTAAAAGAGGAACATCATTCACTCTCTACTAAAAAATGCATCTGTCCATTATTTTACCTCATTTTTCAAAAAAATCCTATTAAAATCGTCTATACTCATAAAAACTTATATGGGTTATATACAAAAGGACAAATGTGAAAAGCGCAGACCTCCGTGGAACGTCGAAAAAGACCAGCCACGTTCTGTGGCGAACATCGACATCAGCACATCCTGTGCAAGTCAAGCATAAGACGAGTCGGATGGATAGCCTTTGACCTCAGGTCCAATTGCGCCCGGAGCTAGACCCTAAAACTAGGTTCAAATTTTTATACTTTCTTATCTTTTAAAAAAAGCCCTGCTATAAAAAGCAGGAGCCACTCAATTAAAATAATCCTTTGATTGTATCAGAGACACTTGACCAGATATCACCAAAGAATCCGCCAATACCTCTCATCATTAACGTAAACCAATTTGCTTTTTCAACGTCTTCCATAGTGACTAAATCGGCTTTTAAAGTATTCTCACCCTCAGGTGTGATGAATCCATAGTTATTTGTTCCATTATAGGAAACGACTAATTGACCGACTTTTGTTCCCTTCTTAATCGGTGCCATTAATTCATTTTCTTTTGATAGTAACTCTTTATCAAGTACATATTCAGCCTTATATAAATCCTTTTCCTGTTCACCACGTTTTAATACAACATTGATAGGAGCACTAGATTCAATCTCAACTTCTTTTTCCTTCCCTTTTACAACAGGTAAAAAAGACTGATCTTTAACTTGGTAGCCTTCTGGATAAATCTCTTCAATTGAATAGTTACTAAAAGCATAGTCTAGCATTTTTCTAGTTTCATCAAAACGTGCTTTATAACCATCTGTATTCATAACTACTGTAATATAACGTACTCCATCACGCTCTGCAGTACCTGTAAAGCTATAGCCCGCAAAATCTGTGGAACCGGTTTTAATACCATCCACATCTTGATATTGATACACTAACCCTGGTAGCATCCAGTTCCAATTATCCATGTTAATTTCATCATCTGTACCTTCACGAAATTTCTTTTTCGGAATGCTAGCTGTTTCTAATAATTGTGGAAAATCCTTTAAAAGATAATATGCCAATTTTGCTGTTGCTCTTGCAGACATCACATTTTCATCTGTCGGTCCAGTTCCTTCAGGGTGCATTCCCGCAAGATCTTTATTATTTAAGCCTGTAGAATTATAAAACTTATAGTCCTGTAATCCAAGTTCAGCTGCTTTATCGTTCATCATTTTAATAAAATTAGTTTCAGAACCTGCAATGATTTCTGTTAACGCAATCGTAGATCCGTTTGCAGAGTAAATTGCCATTGATTCATATAATTCTTGAACACTATAAGTTCCATCTTGTCTTAACGGAACATTTGATAAACTTCTATTTTGAGAGATTCTATAGACATAATCACTTACATTATATTGCTGATCCAATGTTACTCTTCCTTCGGCTAATGCTTCAAAAAGTAAGTATTCAGTCATCATCTTAGACATACTTGCAATACCTAAAACTTTATCAGCATTCTTTTCATATAAAATTTTGCCTGTTGAAGCCTCTATTAGTATTGCTGCTTCTGCCTCAATGCCTAATGGGTCTGTTTCAGCTAGTACACTATTTGAATTATTAATATAGAAAGACAGTAAGAAGATTGTGAGAATACTTACGATCATCCTACATCGTTTGTTATTTTTCAATGTGCCGCCCCTCCAAATACTTTTTATTGTGTAAGAATGGATTACTTTGATGACCAAAGGTAATTTTAACATATTCACTTCAAAAAAAATAGACAGAGTATTACACCCTGTCTTTCTAGTAGTAAAATGAACCAATTTGTATGGGTATTTTTACCTAAGATAATGAATAATTTGGTGCTTCTTTTGTAATTTGAACATCATGGGGATGACTTTCTCTTAAACCTGCTCCAGTCATACGCACAAATTGTGCACTTTCACGAAGCTCCTGTAAATCCTTTGTCCCACAGTAGCCCATTCCAGAACGAATCCCACCTACTAACTGATAGATTGTCTCTGTAAGAGGACCCTTATAGGGAAGTCTTCCTTCAATTCCTTCTGGTACAAATTTTTTATTTTCCTCTTGGAAATATCGATCCTTACTTCCCTTTTCCATTGCTCCTACTGAACCCATTCCACGGTATACTTTAAAACGTCGTCCTTGGAAGATTTCAGTTTCACCAGGACTTTCAGAAACACCTGCCAACATACTACCCAACATGACAGCATGACCACCTGCAGCTAACGCCTTGACAATATCACCAGAATATTTAATTCCACCATCTGCAATAACTGCGACACCATGTTTTCTAGCCTCTGTAGCACAGTCGTATACAGCCGTAATCTGAGGAACACCAACACCCGCTACAACTCGTGTTGTACAGATAGATCCTGGTCCAATTCCTACCTTTATTACATTTGCTCCAGCTTCTATTAGATCACGAGTCGCCTCTGCTGTTGCGACATTACCAGCAATTATATTTAAGTCAGGATATTCATTACGAATTGTACGGACTGTTTCTAATACACCAGCAGAATGGCCATGTGCTGTATCAACAACAATCACATCAACATTTGCTTTAACTAATTTTTCAATACGTAGCATTGTATCAGTTGTTACCCCAACTGCTGCACCAACTAATAAACGTCCGTGTTGATCCTTTGCTGAGTGTGGGAACTCAATTACCTTTTCTATATCTTTAATTGTAATTAAACCCTTCAAAACTCCATCTTCATCAATTAAAGGAAGCTTTTCAATTTTATATTTCTGCAGAATTTTCTCTGCTTGTTCTAGTGTTGTTCCAACTGGTGCTGTAACAAGATTTTCTTTTGTCATAACATCGGAGATTAGAATCGAGTAGTCCTGAATGAAACGCAAATCACGGTTCGTTAAAATCCCTACAAGTTTTTGTTCATCTGAGTTGTTGACAATTGGCACACCGGAAATACGATATTTCCCCATTAAGTGCTCTGCATCGTAGACTTGATGTTCAGGAGTTAAATAAAATGGGTCAGTAATAACTCCACTTTCCGATCTTTTTACTTTATCTACCTGCTCAGCTTGTTGTTCAATTGACATATTCTTATGAATGACCCCGATACCACCCTGACGTGCCATTGAAATGGCCATCTCTGCTTCAGTTACAGTATCCATTCCTGCACTCATAATTGGGATATTTAACTTTAAGTTTTTTGTTAAAGTAACACTTGTGTTAACATCACGTGGAAGTACCTCAGATTTTGATGGTACTAATAGTACATCATCAAATGTAAGACCCTCTTTAGCAAATTTTGTTTCCCACACGTTAAAAATCCCCCTTTAATGTCTAAAAATATTATTAGTAGATTAACAACTGGTTAAACTACTGTCAAGGATGATACGATATGTTAGATAATTCAAACAATAATATGCAAGTAAGTGTAATTAATTACAGTAACATTATGCTCTTATAACGCGGATAATAATATTAATAAAAAAGCAGAAGATGTGTAATCCTAAAAGATATTATACAACCCTTTCTAGAGCAAAATTAAGCACCTCTGGGAAAATGGAGGTAATAACATTTGATAAGTCACCGATTTATATGGAAATCATTTACTTCGTTTCATTCGGCAAGTACTATACAAAGCCTTTTATTAAAAACCTATGGAAGGTCCAAGTTCGCGGATGCCGATAAAAAGAGCTATGATAATTGCTATCCTTTTATTTATTACTTAGAACATGGTCAAAACTATTATCAACTAGCAGCCAGTGCACCATTTTCTATAAAACCAGTTTTATTATTTTACGGGATGGTCCAACTGTTAAAGGCTTGTTTACTAACAGTAGATCCGCAATATCCTGAATCAACCTCAGTGTTGGCCCACGGAGTATCGACTAGAAAAAGAAAAAAACAAAGCTATGAATTCTCACAGGACGAAGTAAAAGTCCAGAAGAGTGGCCTTTTTACACATTTTTCTGAAAAAATGTTCCATGTGAAACATTTAGATGGAGAAAAATATTCGATGGATCAACTACTAAGAAGATTACCAGAAATGAGTAAACTTTATTCTCTACATTATCAATCAGACCATTTTTGCAAAATAGATAAGGTAACTGACCGAAAAATTACAATTCCAACTACAATACTTGATGATTATCATATGACTTTACGCCGGTTTGAAGATTTTGTCTTGGAAATGTTTCCTGTACAATTTACTTTAGATAAGGACGAACAACGAACAAATGAAGGTCCACAGCAAAAAATGACATTCTTACTTGCAAACGAACATACTGAATACTTAACACCTCTAAACTGTTCACCCTTACTATTTCACTTATATGAAGAATCCTATTACTTACCAAAAAGCCGTGATAATTTAACAAAGTTACCTGAAGTAATGATACATTATTTGCTACTATATAATCTAAGTATGATTTCACGTTATGAAACTGAGTGGTGGAGTGAATTACTACACTCCTACTCGAGCAATGATTATCCTTTTATTAATCAATTTTTATCTATATCTACTGAAAAAGTACCCTATTTGCTTTTTCAATTCTTGGAAAAACAATTAAATCGGTGACACGAAAAACGAAGGTACTCTTAATACCCTTTATACTTTAATACAAAAGAAATGAAGGAACTAGTATTAGCTAATAAGAAAAGCGAAAGGGGCGCCCGCCTATCGGCGCGTCGATTAAAACGCGCCACGTCCTGTGTCGAACATCGACATCAGCACATCCTGTGCAAGTCAAGCATAAGACGAGCCCTGGCTGAAGGCGTTTTTTGCCTTCGTGAAGGGATTGGCTTATGACCTCAGGTCCGATGGCGCCCGGAGCTAGACACTAAAACTAGGTACAAACTTTTATACTTTCTTATCTTTGAACAAAGACGTGCAATCTGACAACAGATTTGACACCTCTTTGACACCCATAAATAAAAATAAAGAGCGAACCCTCAAGGACCAAGAGATGAGGGAATCAGCATGGTTTAATAAATAAGCGGAGAAATTTCCCTTAATTACGAAATAGCACTTAAAATAGCTTAAATAGACGGAAGAATTCCGACTATTTACACAAAAAACGTCAAAATGGATCATTTTGCATTGCTTAAGCGGAAAACCTCCGCTTATATACCCCGAACCAAGCCTTATTACGTAATTTAACCGGAAAATCTCCTCTTAATTTAACTATCAATGGCTACTAAATTTAGGAGATGACTTCTGATGTATTTAGAAATATCGTAAGAATGGACATCCCAATTGACACTTAATTTTGAGTGTCCAATAAGCATTGTCCTTTAAATTTATTTTGTCATTAGTGGTTTTATTTACTATAAGAGGTATTATAAATCCCTATATAAAAGGAAAATGGTATATGTCGATTCGTATGCCATTTCTAATATCAATTTTCCACCTATGTACCTCAAAATGGAACGGTTTATTTCATCAAATCCAAGCGTTTTTATTTGCTATTTGTACTGTTATTTATGGTATCAATTTAATACCTAAAGAAAATAATAATCATAACACCAAAAAAGAACCAGTTATAAAAGCTGATTCTCTCGCTTTGCTTGGCAACGTTTACTCTCACAGGACTTGGCCATGGATGGCCTGACTTCTGCGTTGCCACAGGATGTGGTGACCTTAGCAGAAGATCAATTTTACTACCATCGGCGCACGAGCTTTAACTTCCGTGTTCGGCGGTCGGCTTCCGATAACCTTCAGTATCCTGCGTCAGCTTCGCTCTCTGTGATCCTCGTGTACGCAGTACACTCCGGTTCTCCTTCGCTCACTTCCTTGTCTACTTCGATTCTCGAAACCCGACCCTACTTTGTTTTTCACTCTATTACATTTAAAACCTCACGGTTTTATATAATACCTAAAGAAGAAAATAATCATAACACCAAAAAAGAACCAGCTATAAAAGCTGATTCTCTCATTTTGCTTGGCAACGTCCTACTCTCACAGGGGGAAACCCCCAACTACCATCGGCGCAAAAGAGCTTAACTTCCGTGTTCGGCATGGGAACGGGTGTGGCCTCTTTGCCATAGTCACCAAACATATGAAGGATTTGTTCCTTCAAAACTAGATAACGT
>NZ_JARFVC010000055.1 GCF_029193815.1 Cytobacillus sp. S13-E01 | reverse complement strand
GGTTCATCGCAGTTTAGTATGGAATTAATCTGTCAACAATGATACTACCAATATAATTGATAAGGCGGTAGTTTAAAAATGACAGAAAATGAGTTATTACAAATGGCACTAAATTTAGGCCCTGGATGGAAAGTAGATCATGTAGAATTCAATCCCGATGATAAAGAATTACACATATATGCTTCAACGGTAAAAGGCAGCAAATTTGAGTGTTCTACTTGTGGCAGTCCCGCCCGTATTTATGACCATGGACGTGAACGAACATGGAGACACTTAAATTTCTTTCAGTACCAAGCCTATCTTCATGCAAGACTACCACGTACAGATTGTCCAGAATGTGACGGATCTGCTAAAACAATAAAACCAAATTGGGCCCGTGAACGGTCTGGTTTCTCTGTGTACTTTGAAGCGTTCGTCATCCTTCTAATGAAAGCTATGCCCGTTAAAAAGGTGGCAAATCTTGTTGGTGAACATGATACAACTCTTTGGCCAATCCTTCATCATTATGTAAATGAAGCACGCGAAAGAGAAGACTATTCCTCTGTAAAGCAGGTAGGATTTGATGAAACATCCAGAAAAAGAGGGCACGAATATGTCTCTATCTTCATGGATCTTGAAGAGCGTAAGGTTATTTCTGTTACAGAGGGCAAAGATCAACATACATTAAAGGGATTTAAACATGATTTAATGGTTCATGGCGGCCACCCCGATAATATTAAAGAATTCAGTATTGACATGTCTCCAGCCTTTATCAAGGGGGCTGAAGAACAGTTCCCAAAAGCCTCCCTTACCTTCGATAAATTTCATGTCATGAAGATGATTAATGAGGCGGTGGATGAAACACGTCGTAAAGAGCAAAAAGATCATCCCGAGTTAAAAAATAGCCGGTATGCATGGATAAAAAATGAAGACAATTTAAACACGAAACAAAAAGAAACATTGCTTAAATTAAAGGATCAAGACCTAAAGACGGCGAAAGCCTATCAACTGAAAGTAGCATTTCAACGGTTCTGGCAAAAGGATGTCTCCGAAGCAGAAGCCTATTTGGATGAATGGCTTTCTTGGGCAAGACGATCCCAGATTCCTGATATGGTGAAGGTGGCCAAAAGTGTACACAAGCATCGTGGTGGTATCCTTCAATGGTTTAAGAGTCGTATCAATAATGGCATACTTGAGGCAACAAACGGATTAATCCAAGCAGCCAAACGACAAGCAAGAGGATACCGTTCAACTAAAAACTTAATAACAATGATCTATCTTATTGCCGGTGGGTTGAACCTAAGGGTAACAGAGTTATCAGAGTAACTCCTTCATTTAACTTACAGACCATTTAGTAGTTTCAATTGGGCTTGTCAAGTGCTTTCCTTGACAAGCCCAATTGAAACTACTACCCTTGTAAGTTGTTAAATGAAGGTGTTTTCCACTCAAAATTGCGAATAGCCAATTACTACTACTTCCTAAGATATGATATAACTTCCAATCTCTCTTACTACTAGTTGAAACAACTTGAGTAATAGAATTTAATGCATTCTTAGCATATGAATGAATCCAAGCTACAACCAAATCAATTGATTCATATTTTTCAATTAAAGATTGTATTGAGTTTCTCAATGCAGAATCGTTACTGTAGTCAACTAAAACAGGTGTTATTTTAGATTTGTTAGTGGACTGATTAATCAATTTTTCCATTTTTTGCGAATCCCGAGCAATTACCGAAACATGATAATTGTTATCTATTAACCAAAGAGTTACCTTAGATAACATACCAGTTCCTCCTATAATTAATGCGTGCTTCACTGCTATCACCTCTTTAATCAAATAATTTTTTTTATTCAATTTTCAAATATTCAGTCAAGGAATGAAGATTAAACTCTCGTGATACCATTAACAACTTAAAGTTTCGTTATAAAATTGTAACAATTCCTTCTCTTTTCAATATATGTTCAAATAAATTGCCATTATGCTGTCCGGATGTGCAATTAATAATCTTTCTTTAATTTCATTTATTATATCGATCTTTTCTTTTCGGGTAGTAGCAACTGGAAAAGATAGCATATCTATCTACCTTTCTTTATAAAAAGTTTGAAACAATCATTATATTTGCTCCAATATTATTTTGGAATTGATAATGTATAGCCACATTTGTATCTTTAGTAATTCAACTAGCAAATGCACTTAACCATACACCACTAAATAACATCACCCTGCCTTTTATTTTGTTTATACATAGTAAATCCAACTATTTTTGAAAAAAATAAGAATGAACAGTAAATAGGTTTCATCTTCTTTTTTTGTCTGTTAAAATACGTATATTCACTACCCGCATTGCATTCTTAGATTACAATTACATATTATCCATTGCAATTCGAATTGGAGATTTATAGCGTGGATACCTTTTTGACCTATGAAAGGGACAGGTATATTGATTACTAATGTTCATTATTATACTTTTCATGTGATTAATCCGCTTATTTGGAAAATATAAACTTATTTCTTCATTATAATTTTCAGGGATTTTAGCAATGTACATCGGTATGTTGTCATCAGGATAAGTATGTTTAAACTTTTCCGGATCATGTACAACCTCTAGCCACTTAATATAACGTTCAATTAATAGATGAGAGATAGTTCTGTTAAGAATATAATTTATACTGCTGACATTACAATTTAAGAAATTGAAATCGTAATTTCTTGTTATAGGATTTAATATCTCTTCTAAATGTGTCATAAAAGAACCATGAAGAAAAATACTAAAATCTTCATTCATGCATGAAAAACCGAGATTTTCAAAAATTCTACTTTGATTTTCGATTTTCCACAAAGCATCTATTCCTTCACACTCCATTTTCCATAAAATAAAAGCATACGCATGAGGACATACATCACCGTTTTGTCTTGCCTTATTAAATATTTTCACACAATTATTGTGTTCTTTAATAACTTTACGAAGAATATATCGATTTATGGCTTTATAAAGAATTCTTGATTGTTTATAAATTTCAAAGTAAATACTGTCAATCCTATGTTTTTCTTTGAATTCAAACGAATAAAATCGATGAGGGAAAACCTCCATATAATTGTTTTTTAATTGCTGATAATCATTTTTAATATTGAAGATATTCTCCTTGGAAGATATTTTAATAACTGTATTGTTTAATGCACCTTCATTAAAAGCATTCGTCAATAATTTTGGTAAGAGTCTGAGATAATCACTATCTTTCTTATCAACTTCAAGATATTTTTTGTAGTTATCAAAGGGGTAAAGTATATTGTATGTATGAACTTTATATCGAGGTATTTTAAGCCATGAATTTATGAGACTGTTTTGAACTTTTAATTGTTCTTTCCAAGATGATACCATTGACCTAATATTTTCTGAATCAAGAAAGCAATATCCACAGCTGCAACGGTAAGCCTCAAGATTACCCTTATTAATAAGGTACTCTGGCATTGTTTGCTTGCAATGTAAACATTTATCTTTTAATTTTTGATTAGGATGGAATGCACAGTAATCAAAAAATTTAATTTGATGAAATATACTATGATATCCCTTACTTAAACAAATTGGGCAATATGTTATGTTGTCGTAAAAATAATTACTGACAGACTTAATTTTAGGAATTATATGAATTAGTTTATCTATTAATTTATCATTGTATTCCTTTAAATCAATCCCAAAAATAGTTTCGGTCCTTTTCGGATCAATACTTGAAAAATAAATAATGCTACGATGACGGCTTCCAGCATTTGAAATCATCTTTAATTTTTTAACATTCTCGTTTCCTATTAACTCTAAAACTGTGTTACCATCAATAGCATTAGCCCATCTGAATTTTTCTAGTATTCCCCAAGGTGATTCATAATTTTGAATCCAATCAGAAGACCATGTAAACTGAAGATCCATAGTTTCACCAACCTTTTCTTATCTTGTAACCTCTTTTAATTAATTTGATACAATTCTGATTGGATGTATCCAGTATTTTTTATTGCCTCTTCCCAATGATTTTTTTCTATTGTAGGCAAATCTAAACCGCTACTTCCAAATTTTTTTAAGGCATATTCAATTGCTAAGGTTATATATTGCATTGGGATTTCACCTTTTTGAGGTAATCCAAATTCCCTTCTTAAATCAATAAAAACTTGAAATAATTCTTCGGCAGAATGTTGTAACCTATATCCTCTAATAAAGGCATCAGCAAAAAAATATTTTGTAAAAGACCAGTTACTATTAGAAGGATATTCACAATAATCATCATATCCCATTAAACAGATCCTTAGATCATTTAGTGTCTTAAGGCCTTTAAACTGGTATTCTTGGCTCATAAAGCGACCCACTATTTGAAACTTTTCACCATTAATAAATGCTGAACGTTGATGAACCAATTCTTTTTGTCCTACTAATATGGTAGTTAATGTTATGCCATATTGATCAAATTCATTATATAGATCCATGAGCCAATCATAATGTATTTCTTCCAATCTTTGAGCATCATCTATGAAAAAAATAACCTTTTTAATACCTGAAGCGTCAGCACGTTCTACCAAAAATCTTAGAAGTCTAGTTCTCTTCATATTCGATTTCCCTTTTATAACGATTGAATGACCCACAGCACTTAATAAATCTTCAAAGAAAAAGTTTTCATTAGGATTTTTATATTTACGACAACGAATATGAAAAATAGGCGTATTTTCTCCAAAATCTTGAGGTAAACAATTAATCAAATAGGAGATTGCTCTTGTTTTACCAAGTCTAGGACGGCCATAAATAATAGCACCTGGAATTCTATTTTCAACCCATTGAATCACAGTCTGATACATTCTATCAATTTCATTTGTTGAAATTAAATATTTTCCTGTTTCAACTGGATGTGTTCCCTTAGGAATAAAGGGTCTTATTATGTCATTATTAATTTGATTGGTTTCCAATATTTCCGACATAGCCAACCTCCAACTAGTAAATTATTGTTTTTTTCAAGATTCGTGTATCAGTTTGTTTTTCTTCTGTTTCGGCTTTCCTCTGTTGCTTAACATTAGATAACTCAGAAATATTATCTAAATTCCCATCATTTTTAGTTCCTTTTTCATCATTGGACTTTCCTTTTTGATATCGTTCTTCTTTACTTTTTTGTCCTTTTTTTAGAGATGCTAATTTATTTCTGCTTGTTTTATTTTTTTGTGCCTCTTTTTCTAAGTAGTCTTGATAAACTTGAATCGGATCGTCAAATTGAGTGAAATGTATTAGCCTTTTATTTTTTAGTTTATTTATGGCCTTCCTAGTCCTAAGATCATGAGGGGTTATTCCCCATTTACCATTAGCACTTAAATTTCCTAATTCACTTCCATCTGCTAAAAAAGCCTTTATAACTCTCAAATCATCCGTGTTGATTAGTAACTCGAGTTTTTTGTTGATTAAATGCGGAGAACGGTTTAGGACTTCGTTCGTATATCTTACTCCTTCATAAAAAATATAAGGTCTTCTCCCTTCCTGTACGCTTCCATTTACTCTCCTTGTAGTTTTTAAAGAAAAAAAGGCAATTTCATTTCGTTTTTCTTCTGGTAATTGAATTATTGTCATTCCTTTATCCACCCTTTGTTCAAAAACCTCTAATGGACTAAGATTATTATTACCTTCATGTGGAGTCGCATTATATTCAGCAATTAACACATCTGTAAGTTCTTCAAGGTGTTCCGCAGTAATTCTATATTTTATAGCTTTTTCTTCTGACTTCTTTCTTTTTGGATCTTGTGGGTTACTTCCAGTTGTAGAGGGTAACCTGTGAAATCCATTTTGTTCCAAAGTCCTAAAAAAACGCTCGATAATGGGTCTTCTAACTGGAACTGCAACAGGACCAAAATTAATAGAGCAACCAATCAAGTCAACAAGTTTTTCTTTTACGTTTTTTGCGATATTTGCTTTTGCGTTGTCATAACAAAGCTCATCCCATAATCCGAAACTAGCCTCGGGAATTAAATTTGAAGGGAAATTCGCTCCTTCCGAATAGCTTAATCCCTCAATAGTAAGTGATTTCTTTTTCCAAGGAAAAATGGCATTTCTAAAGCACATTAGAACATCGTGAGAAGAATATTCTTTATTTAAGCAAAGGTGATAACCTAATATTGTTCTTGTTGCCACATCGACAATGGATAGAATCCATATCCGATTCATTACTTCAACAATCTCATCACCCTCTGGGGTTTTAAAAATTATTGCTATTGAAGTATCAATTCTATGGCCGTCAAATTCCACTCGTTCCAAAGGTCTGATTATCATGGGATTGTTTTTATTTCCAGTACCAGTGTTTTTGGCAACCATAGCTGCCTGTTCACCATTTCGTCCTGCTACTTCAACAAAATAAGCCCTTGATAGTGTTTTTACATACCGTTCAAGCGATTTTTTTGCTAAAGTTTTTGTATTAAAAGGGTATTCGTTCATTTTAATCCCCAAAATTCTGCACTCATCAATAAACTTTTTATGTAGATTTTTCATATTAATGATAGGATCATTTATTTTGTTCTTATTACTTTTTCTGTTAAAATAACAATCTATAATTAAGTCCTTTAGGCTTGGATAAGTATCGAGTAATAAACTAAAAGTACCAGTAAAATTATCCGACTCCTCTTCTGTATGTGTGGGAAACTCACTCCTGTTATAATCCCTTAATCTTTTATAAGGTATTAAGGCCCGGTACCCCCTTATTTGTTCAAACTCATCCATTTCTAAACACCTTCTGACGAATCGGTATATTTCACTTCTATGTATCCCTGCTTGTTGTTCTATTTCTGATATACTTGTTTTTGTTGTCATAATTAAGTCAATGGCTAATTTCCTAGCTAAAAAAATGTTTCTATCATCCTCATTTAGTCTTTCGCTTATTACTTGCGGCCAAGTTGAAATATCAAGAAAACGCTCTTCAATTTTTAAATCTTCAAATAATCTCCTATGCATCAATCCACACCTCTGTATTTTTTCCGTAATGTTCCAATGCTATATCTGAACATACCTCGCCTTTAAATATCATTTTCCCTAGCGATAGCAACAATCTATTTAGGGGAATTTGAGTTTCAACAATTAAGGAACTTATCAACACTTTATTGGGGCAATATTGCCTCAATATTTTCATAATCTGATATCTCTCAATCTCAATTTCTTGCTTTTGTTGTTTGTTTCCCTTTATTATTAACTTTAAATTTGAAAGCAGTAATTGATTTGCTCGAATATGTTCTTCTGTTCTTACATGGTGTTGAAATCCATGTGCATTACACCAATTTTTTTGAACGGAAATCTGTTTTTTTACTTTTTCTTTAGAAAGATCCGAAGTATACTTCACTTCTATAAACTCTTCTTTTCCATTGTCAAATTTAACCCACATATCGATAATAGATGTCTGCAATTTTCTATTCACAAACGCCTCCATTAATAAGGCTTGTTCACAAAACTCTACAATTTTAGGGTTTGATTCAACCAGTAACCAATGTTCATACTCTAAATCACTGAATAAAAAAACATCACGCTTCAATTTGGAACTATATGACTGCCACCTATTATTCCCAAACCTTTTACTTCCATCGGTAATTAAAGGTTTATACATATAGACACCCTTTCGCTGTTAAAGTTAGAAAAATTGAAAAATTGGAAAGTTTAGACTTTCTTGTCTCAAGTATAGGTAGTTTAGACTTTTTTGTCTATTATAAAAGACAAAAAAGTACATACAAAAAATTCATATGTACTGGTAAATCAATATTAAACAATATAAAATTAGTTTAGACTTTCTTGTCCTTTTACATCTGATGTCCGAGGACAACAAACTATGTACAAAAGAGACAAAAAAATTTTTACATCCCTCTTTCGGCAGTGAATTGGACAAAAAAGTATGTACAAAAAAAGACAAGATCTATTACACTAAGGGTTCTCCTCTAGGGTGCGGTTAAGCCTTATTAAATAACATGTACTTATCGCACAAAAGCACCCGTTACTTTAAGTGATGAAATTCACAAGGTAAACAAATCCAAAATAAAAGACAGTGTTGAAGTTCAACTTCTCTACTGTCTGCTTAATCTCTCTATTTCGGATTCAACTTTATAAACTCTTTTATTTAATACTTCGGTTTTGTCATCAACATGTTCAGTAATTTTCTCTGTATAAGTCCCAAGACTTTCAATCAAGTTTTGCTGCAATTTCTGTTGTCCGACTTCAAGTCTTGCTTGTCCCGTTTTTAATTCACCGATATCTGTCTTAATTTCTTTCAGTTCACTTAAAATTTGCTTTAATATATCTTCCACAGCACTTTCCTCCGCTCCAAGATACTCTTTTTCTAATTATACCACCCATAATCTATTCCACCAATCAATTTTTTAGGTTGTATATGCATTTGCCTTTTATATCAAAGTCAGCAATAGGTAAGCATTTGAAGTTATCTCCAGCTTTTCCCCTGCTCAACACGGAGCGTGCTAGTTTCCCAGCACTCCGCGCTCCATCTAAAGATATGTACTAAATTATAAGTTCCTAGTTACTCATAGATTTGAGATTATAAACTTGGTTCCATACCGCATTGTTGACGATATTGGTTAATCTTCTGAACCATAGGTTCAGTAATTCCAAGTTTCTTTATGAGTGTGTCAATCGTCGATGTGTTTATTTGATGGATTAATTGATGTATCTCTTTATGTAGAATGCGTAGATTATTAAATTTATCGCTTCCTCCGAGATGTAACGGAATGTAATGATGACAGTGAACTTCACTAGCAGAAAGAAACACGCCTGTGATTTCACATTTCCCCATTTTCATACTATACCGACTTATTCGATTATCCATATATTCGACACTTCGTGTCGGAATTTTTGATTTCATTAATTTTGAAATCTCCTGTTGAATTTCTGAACGAAGCGTTTTTTGTATCCTTTCTCTTCCAGACTTTGTGAAAGGTGTGAGAGATTGACTAAAATTCATAGCGTTTCTCGTTTTCACATTGGCAAGAGGAAATAGATACACGCTCGAGATTTTAAATGTTTTGAAACCCAGACTATAAAACTTTTTGTAAGTTGGCGGTGGGTTTGTAGGATGTTCATATTTCCCAACAGGTTTCAGACGATTGTATATAAATGCTTGCAACTCATAGGCAAGACGTGAAAACTCATTATTAACATGTGTTGCTCGATTAAAATAATTATGAATTCCTAAAACAAAACTGTTAAAGAGAAGGGCATTTTGAGCAGTAGGTGAGGCTTTAATTCTTTGAATATGTTTTTTAGCTTCAACCTTGATTTTTTGCTTTTTATTGGCTTTTATACCTGTGTGTGCCACTCTCTTTTTTCCTTTTCGATTCGCACGAATTGTGAATCCTAAGAATTCAGACTCTAGTTTTCGTAGATTTATAACTTGTGATTTTTCTGGAGAAATATCTAGTCTCAGACGTTGTTTTATATACAGTCTAACAGCATGAAACCATTTTCGGGCAGTCTTCCAATCACGACAAAGAATTTTAAAGTCGTCCGCATAGCGGACGAGGTAGCCCTCTTTTAGTTTGGTTCGCTTCTTTGCATAGAGCTCACCTTCTCGTGTTTTGTAAGGTTTATTAAGAGGGAAGAATTCCCACTGTTCAGCTACCCAATGGTCTAAGTCGTTAAGTACGATATTTGAAAGCAGCGTCGATAACAACCCACCTTGCGGTACACCCTTGGTTGGGATACCTTCACCATCAATTTCGGCTTTTAGCATTTTGGAAATGCAAGCCAAGACCTGACGGTCATGGATACCTAAGTTCCATAGTTGCTTGATTAATAAAGTATGGTTTATATTATCAAAGAATCCCTTTATATCAATGTCAACCACATAATGTAGTGATGATTTATTTATTAGAAATTGTACTCTTGCCATTGCGTGATGCGTAGACCGAAGAGGTCTGAAGCCGTAACTATGCTTATAAAATTTCGTATCAGCAATCGGTTCGAGAACTTGTTTAAAACATTGTTGTATGATTCTGTCTATTATGCAGGGAATTCCAAGTGGTCTTAATTTACCATTATCTTTTTCAATAAGCTTGCGTCTTACTTTCTTGGGCTGATAGTTCTTCAACTTGTTTCGAATTTCTTCTACAAGTTCATCCTCTGATAGCTTTTGAATATCTTTTATGGTTTTTCTATCTGTACCAGGAGTGTTGGAACCTTTATTAGACTTTATAGTCCGATAGGACAATAAGATATTTTCTCTAGATGTTATAATATCGTACAGTTGTGAAAAGGACTTTTGTTTAGAAGATTCATCATATAACTCCGTAAAAGTTTCCGTCATACCGTAGTAATCCCAATATCGTAAAGTTTGCACTGTGGCATCACTCCTCTAAGAGGTGATGTTCCCACGTTCCTACCCGATCGGTGCAATACACTTTTGGAAAATAATTATTCTATGTCCTTAGACTTGGGGCTATTCTTCCACTCTCATTACAAGAGCTTCATCAGTAATGCCCCTACCCTCACAAGGATAAATGCACTTCGTTTTACCTTATAGCAACCGTTTAGGATGACAGTCCCTGTTGCAACGTTCCTTGTTTTCCAAGTCCCTTACAACCTAGCTATCCGTTCTAGACGTAGGTGTAACCTGTAAGCCTGTGAGCTGGATACCGCCAATTGTTCGGTATAGCGTGTTTCATAGGGTGCATTTTTACTCTACACCACTCACCCCATCGTTGGATGGTACATAAGTTTCCCTATGTTCTAACTTTAGACCCTTACATTCGGTTATTCGTCAGTTCTTTTGCAGTAGAACAATTCTCACCTTATCTAGTTTTTCAGCCGTGCGGCATATCCGTTGGCATACCTTTTCCGAAGGAATGGCTTCAGCCTTTGTTCTGCCGAATCTACCTGTACTTCAAACCCCTTGACCTGTCAGCCAAGACGCATGCAGGAGTATTGACGGGATGGTTTCAAGAAACATGGTTCTATCATTCCCATCCTTAGTTGTAAAGTTAAGATTAATCTTAGATAATCTCCTGTTTTTCACGTTTCGAACGCTTATAACAGAACATGTCGAGCGGCACCCTATAGTTGAATACCAAGATTTTCTATGTTTATACTACCTTTATCCCTCTAATAACCTCATGTAATATAAGTCTTCTCCTTCGTGTTCAACAATTAATATCCCTGAAAGCTTTACATCTTCGTCAGTAGAATATATTTTTGAACCCACTGGAAGTTTAGTTGCATAAAAGTCTTTAAACATAAAACTACTCTTGGTTTGCTTTATAATTTCTCCAACATATTTTACTTTAGAATACTTACTTTTCTCCTCTTGAAACCACTCAAGGTTAGTAACATTTGAATAGACATTACCGTTATTGTATTGAATAATATCAGCATCCGCATTCCGTTTTAATACATCTTTTGTTGTTACCTTTCCCCCATCAGCATAGCAACCTGCACTGAAAACAATCGTTATAATAGCTAAGAATAATAACCATGACTTATTAGTTTTCACGCCTTTAAAACCCCTTAGTAGACTTCTTAATTACGTATGTATTCTAAGAACCACTATTAAATTCCTTCTTTCACTAAACTGCTCTTTAATTCAATAAAACTACAGGAGCTGCCGCATTCGATAACTACTTGTTCCACTCTCGCTCCCTTTACTTTAAGTGTAATGTTTAACAACCCAAATATAAAAGAGGTGATTTTACACCGCCTGGAATATCATTTTCCAGTTTTCAATGCTGATTCACTAATGATATTACTTAATCTTAACCTACCAAACCATTCTTCAGCATTGCTTACAATTGTATTTACTCCATTTGTTTCCACTTGGTATTCCAATCCTTCCGCTGCACGATAATCTACACCTAATTTTGCTATTCTATGAATGATCATCGCCCATTCTGAGTCCGTCATTTTGTCCTTTGAATATTTGTTAATGTACTTAGCACATTCCCTTGAAAAGGAACAGGAACCAGCTGTTATATCAACTTCTTTATTCAACTCCATGGAACAAATTGTATTTGTAATTTTCTCTGTATCTATCCAGGCTCTAGGGTGTGTGCTAAATGCTCTTTCCGTCCTACCTAATATGAGATAGTCATGATTAGGTATAATTGTATTTAAACTTTTTAATTCTTCAAGATAGTTTTTACCCCATGTTAGTAAACGGTCAAAGTCACAATAATGGTAATATTCACTTGTGCCTGAAAGACCAAAATTCACTACCTCTCTTCGTGCCTCGGCAGCTCCCTTTTTGGGGATCAATTTTACTTTAAACTGTGTGCTTTCAAATTTATTTACTAAATCATCGGAAGATTCATCACTGATTGTAATAAAAAGTTCTCCATAAATTTCTTCAAATTCCTTATGTAATTCATCAAGTAACTTAATGTTCTTTCCTTTAGGATCATGAGTTACGGTTAATAGACCAATTTTAGACAAGTGTGCCACCTCTTTAATTTCCTTATTTTCTTAACTTTAGTAATTCTATCAAAAGAGTGGCATTCCTTTTTTAAAAATTATCCTGCGGTTGTCAGGTAAGAAAAGCTATCAATATTTGGTCTTCAACTCTCGCACCCGTTTGTTTAATAAATTCACTTCAACTTCCAAAGTTCTTTTATCCATATATAAGAAAACTTGAAGAAAAAAATTATTCCTACTAAATAAAGTAATTCAAAAAGAATTCCTGGTAATCTATTTATAATAGGAAGGTCATAAAACCAAACATTATGACCCGCCATTTCACGAGATAAAAAGACAAATAAAGCACTAACGATAAGTCCAATAAACAGATTTATATAACGATTTTTCATACATATCCCCCCCTCTTTTAACCCCAAACTAAGTTCAACAAAATAAGCGTTAATCCTTCTTGGATCAACGCTCCCGTTTGTTCAATAAGAACTACTTTGAATTAATAAAGTAAATTAGATTATCAGTCCATTCGTCAAATTCATAAATAAAACCTTTTCTTATACATTCAAATTGCATTCCAGCACCTTCTGCTAATTTAATCGAAGGATCATTATCGACATTAATATGTGCTTCAATTCTATGATAATTTAGCTTTTCAAAAGCAAGAGTCATTGCAGCTTTAACAGATTCCTTTCCATAACCTTGTCTCCAAAATTGGTTATGAATCGTATACCCAAATCTTGCCCATTGAAAATCATCCCTCATAATTGTAGAGAAGTCTATTGCACCCAATATGCACATTATCTTCTTTTCGAAAAACTCCAAATACATACACTTTATCATCCGAAGCCATCTGTTGATGCCTATCTACTAATTCTCCAAACCATTCTTCAGTACAGATGCTCATATCTACTTTACCCTCATCATATTTGTGTTGGGAAGGCATTCTATTGATAAATTGAATTAACCAATTCGAATAATCATCTTTATTATATGGTCTTATTATTAATCTTTCTGTCTCTGTATTGTAATTAAACTTATTCAATTGAACACCTCATCATAATTTAAATTTATCCATCTTATACTATCACTCGTTAGCTTAATAACTTCAACACCAAAAGGGACTTTCCCTCTTCAAGATAAGCTCCCGTTTATACAATAAGATAAGGATTTAAGAAACCCCTCTCCAATAATCGTATTCTATGCCCTGTCCTTCATTGCTGTGTAAGCGAAAAGCCTCTACCCTTGTTCATTATTTTCTTTCTCTTTTATATAGTTTTCATAAGCCTCTTGTACTTTATCTGTTTTTGGAGCAACTGTTAATAACCATTTATGGATGTCATTTAAAAGGTATAGGACTCTAAATAAGGTACCTGCAACTATACCGAATGCAAGTAACCCGCCAACCAATGGTCCTGTCATAAGCAATAGATAACCCAATACAGCAGATAAAATAATTGATACTATCAAATACAAAGTAAATCCCCCTTTTATTCCAATTAATATTAAACATTATCCTTTAAACAATATTAGCCTAATAACTTTGTAAACCAAGCAATATTTATTGCTCCCAAAATAAACAACACCTGCTTCGATAATACAATATCGCCTTAATCAATGTTAACATAATATTCCAAAATTTCATCCTAATTCTTATATAAGAAAAAGACGATCAATTTAATGATCGCCTTGTTTAACACTTACATCATTTAGTAATAATAACCTTTGTGCAAAAGCTCCCCGTTAGTTCAAGTATGAAATTATTAAAAAAGTTTATATTTAACGCTATCTTATTTTCTTACAAACATAAATCATTTCATAACTATCGTTAGTTACTGGAGTTTCTTTCCAATCACTGTAAACATAAAGAATTTCAAAACCATTTGCAAACAAAATTCTTTCCATTTCTTTGGGAAATACATATCTCAAACTAATGTTAGTGCTTTTTTCGTTTATTATTTCACCATCCATGTTTTTGTATTTCCTAATCGTCGTATAATGTTGAATTTGATTTAATGAATCATAGTTACTAATAGTAAATACATCAACCGTATTTAGAGTTTCACTGTCAGTATAAGTTCTCCAATACTCCTCTGTACCTGGTTGTAGTAATTCCTCAACACTCGGAAACCTTGTACCAAAAATGAAAACTCCGTCAATCTCTAAATGTTTGTTTACAGAGGAAAGTAATCCATCCTGTTCTTCATTTGTATGGAAATGTTGAAATGAGTTACCAACTGAATATATTAAATTACTTTTAATGTTTAAATTCAGTTTAGTACAGTCTTGTTCTACCCACTCTATTTGCAAATTAAGTTTAGATGACTTTTTTTGGGCATGGGTTAACATTCCTTTATGTATATCTACTCCTATAAGTTTATGCCCACTTTTCGCTAATGGAATAGTTACTCTACCAGTACCACAAGCCAAATCAATGATAGTACCATGTTTTCTTGATGCCCATTTTAATAAAAAGGGCAACTCTGGCATATATGGTTCATTTTCTTTATCGTATAAAATAGGGTCATCATATTCTTCAAAATTATCTAAAACCATTTTTGTCTCCTTAAAAATAATATTTCTAAAGCACCAACTACAAATTTAACATATAATTCCAAAATTTCTTATCGAACTATCCTTCTTGTTCAACTCTTCTGCTCTTTACTTCAACAAAGAAAGGCGAATCCCTTTGTTCAGCATTCGCCCCCGTTAATAAAAAACTTATATTCTACCTTCCTCACTATATTGAGAAAGATGAGTAACTTGATTATAATCCTTTATATTCCATAGTTCTTGTACAAACTCAATATTACTAATACACGCATTTATTAACTTGGTCTTCCCTGACCCTATCTCACCATTTGAAAACTTAGCTAAAACTGCATTTATTACAGCTCCGTGTGCCACAAGTAAAATTTTCTTTCCTCGATAATCTTGGTTTATTTTTTCTATCCCGTTCATTATTCGCTCGTTTAAAGAATCTCTATCTTCCTGATTAGTATAATTTCTAGTTGGGAATACCGTCATCCGTTCTTCTACTGTCATTCCTTCAGTATCACCAAAGTACCTTTCTAAAAATTCATCCATCTCAATAAGTGGAATATTTAAATCTTTATTTATAACCTCTGCTGTCTCTTTTGCTCTTTTCAATGTAAGCGTCAAATACAGCCCACATTCTATTAATAGTGAGTCCATGAGATAATCTCCCTAGAAATCATATTGGGAGGTTTTTCTATGACCCTTAAGGAAAAAAGAATAGAATGGAAAGCACGATACGAAGAATGGAAACAGAGTGGAGAGAGTGTAGTGGATTGGTGCCAACATCAAGAAATTAAAGTCCACCAAATGTATTACTGGATACGGCAATTTGAAAGTAACAGCGGTTCCAAACAGACACCCGTTGCGGCACAATGGTTCACTGTTCAGGTTGATGAAGAAGCACCCCCTTCGGGGCAGGGTTCTGTTCTGCTTCATTTTGGTACGATCACAGTTGAGGTACCAACTGGAGCCAACATGGATCTATTATCAGATGTTGTCCATGTGCTTAAAAACCAATGTTAACCAATACCCAATTTCAAAGGGTTTATCTAGCGCGGGGTAGTACAGATCTTCGCAAATCGATTGATGGGCTAGCTGTCATCGTGAAGGAATGTTTTGAACTTGATCCCTTTTCGCCCAGTCTATTCGTTTTCTGTAATCGGAAGCGAGACAAGTTAAAAATCCTTCATTGGGAAAATAATGGGTTTTGGCTTTATTATCGCCGGCTGGAAAAAGGTACCTTCCATTGGCCATCGGAAAATGATAAGACCCCCAAGAACATCAGCCCTCGCCAATTTCGTTGGTTGCTAGATGGACTATCCATCGAACAAAAGCAAGCCCATCAGGAAGTAAAAGCACGTATTATTCTATAAAACTAGTTAAATACAAAATAGGGGGAATTCGGCTGGTCAAACCGGATTCTTTTCCGTATACTAGGTGTATGGAAAAGACAGCGCAAACTTCAAAAGATACAATTGAATATTACAAAGCGCTCAACGAGAAACTCGAAATGGAAAAGGAAGAGTTGGAAGCTAAACTAAAATGGTACGAGGAACAATTCCGTCTGAGCCAACAGCGCAGATTCGGGGCTTCTAGCGAGAAGACCGACCTGGATCAACTTTCCCTTTTTAATGAAGCCGAAGCTACATTCGACCCGAAGGTTGAAGAACCAACCGTTGAGACGGTTACATATAAGCGTAAGAAACAGCGTGGAGAACGTGAACGCAAATTCGAAAACCTGCCTACAGAGACGATTCACTATCGTTTGTCTGATGAGGAACAGGTTTGTTCGTGCTGCAGTGGTACAATGCATGAAATGAGTACAGAAGTACGCAAGGAATTAAAGGTTATCCCACCACAGGTCAAAGTGGTTGAACATGTTCGCCATGTATATAGTTGCCGCCACTGCGAGCGTAATGAATTAGAAACACCTATTGTGACGGCGGAAATGCCGAAGTCAGTTTTCCCTGGTAGTTTAGCATCCCCTTCGGCGATGGCATTTACCATGACCCAAAAATATGTTGAAGGCATGCCCCTGTACCGCCAAGAAAAGCACTTGGAGCGATTTGGTGTGTCTATTTCTCGTCAAACGCTAGCCAACTGGACCATCTATGGGGCAGAAACATGGCTTAGTCCGATTTATGAGGAGATGCATGCGAACCTCCTGCAGATGGAATGGCTACACGCCGATGAAACAACCCTGCAGGTCTTATCTGAGCCAGATCGTCCACAGGCGTCGACATCCTATATCTGGCTGTATCGCTCAGGTCATGGGAATACGCCTATAGTCCTGTATGATTACCAGCAAACACGGGCTAGCAAGCATCCTCAGCGGTTTTTGGACGGCTTCCAGGGATATCTGCATGTGGATGGGTATGCTGGTTACAATAATATACCGGATGTTAGGTTGGTCGGGTGCTGGGCGCATTCCCGCCGAAAATTCACCGAGGCCCTTCGAGCGCTTCCTGAGACCGCAAGCACATCTACCGTCAAGGCAAAGGAAGGTTTGGCTTATTGTAACCAATTATTTGAAATCGAGCGCAAACTAAAGGGCGTAAGTCCGGAGGAGCGCTTCGACGCACGACAGGAACTCAGCAAACCAGTGCTAGAGGCTTTTTCGGCATGGTTAAAAGAACTAACACCCCGTGTATTGCCAAAAAGTGCACTTGGTCAAGCTATCAAATATTGCCGTAATCAATGGGATAGATTAGTAGCATTTTTAGAGGACGGACATTTGGAGATTGATAACAACCTAGCCGAAAGATCTATTAAACCTTTTGTAATCGGCCGCAAAAATTGGTTGTTTAGTAATACCGCAAGGGGAGCAAAGTCTAGTGCGATCATCTATAGTGTTGTAGAGACAGCAAAGGAAAATGGATTGAACCCATTCTATTATCTTAGCTATCTATTTCAGGAGCTTCCCAATATTGATACGACAGACAAAACAAAATTGGCCGAATTCCTGCCATGGTCACCGACACTTCCCGAGAATTGCCGGGTTCTTGTTAAATCTAAATAAAGCATAAATCAAATCCCCATCTGAAAACAGGTGGGGATTATTTGACGCTTAC
>NZ_JARFVC010000054.1 GCF_029193815.1 Cytobacillus sp. S13-E01 | reverse complement strand
TGTTCGCAGCCATCCTTAATGTCGCTATCTAATGGAAGTTGGTCTTTATTTTTGTCGGATGGTATTAAAAGAAAGAGCCGTCAGCTCTAATGACTATTGTATAATGTCATTAGAGCTGACGGCTCTTAAACTAGAAAAGGAAAAGGTTATTTGTTCCTCTTCGCTTGGCGGCCCAGAGAACAAATAACCTCACACTATGATGACTATTATACTAAAGTGCCCCATTGCTATCAATAAATATAAGAGATTTGTTAAAACTTTTAATGAAGAGGTTTTTTGCCCCTGTTGTGGAAGGAAAACCAGAAAACACGGAAAGTATAAAAAAACGATTCATTTTAAGCATCAATCCTTCCGGATTCCTATCATGCGTAGAAGGTGTCCAGATTGTAATAAAACCTTTTCGTTGATGCCTTGCTTTGCTATCCCGTGGGGAAGGTTTGCCATACATATTTATGAATTTTTAGGAAGATGGTTGATTAGCGGCATTCCCATTAGTCAATTAGCTGAGCTTTTAACGACCTCATCAGTTTCAGTCGTTTCCCTTAAGACACTTTATCGTTGGAAGCGTCGGTTTCAAGAACTATGGGGAAACTGGTGGATTGATCAACGAAAGAAATGGATAGCTGAGTTCGATGGTGAAGAAGGGGTACTGCCCTTATATCGAGAAGGAATAAGCTCTAGCCAAGAGATTCAACTTCTTCTCTCCTTCTTTTTTAATGATGGCGCTATTCCTTGTAAAGGAAGGCTTCTTTCCATGATCAATCTCCGCCAGCCCA
The DNA here is from genome assembly GCF_029193815.1 of Cytobacillus sp. S13-E01. Taxonomy (GTDB): domain Bacteria; phylum Bacillota; class Bacilli; order Bacillales; family Bacillaceae_L; genus Bacillus_BV. The sequence goes on along the minus strand of NZ_JARFVC010000054.1, from coordinate 18,681 downwards.
TTTTCTATCGGTGAAGTCAGGTAAAACGTCGGATTAATTGGTCAATATTTATAAAAATTCCTTTTTCTTGCTCCACAAAATATGTCCCTATCTTAGAAGCTAAAAATCTAGGAAAATGGGGTTGTTTCCTATTTTATGGAATGAGAGGAGAAAAAGAGATGAATGAAACGACGCGAAACGAGGTAGCTGCCTTTCGATTTGGATTAATTGCACCAATCGTTCAACGGCAACTACAGCCTGGGGAGAGGTATGCCCTTTTAAAGGAAGTTGCTAAACAAAGATATACTGTCCCAGGCAGTGAAAAGAATACAGTGAGTATTCGATCATTAGAGAGGTATCTTCAAGCTTACGAGCAGGATGGGTTTGAGGGACTTAAACCTCAATTGAGAGAAAAAAGAGGAAGCTTACAGAATCAAGATCCAGAGGTGCTGAAACGAGCGATTGAGTTACGAAAGGAATTACCTAGTAGAAGTGTTGAACAGGTTATCCGAATACTAGAGTTAGAGGGTATGGTTTCAGTGGGTGTTCTAAAACCTCGCACTCTATCACGATATTTCCAAGAAACGGGCTGGAGTAAAAAAGACATTTACCGTGCGGTAAAGAAGGAATTCCGACATTTTGAACATGATTCACCAAATGATTGCTGGCAAGCAGATACGCAGCACACCCTCTATTTACCCGATCCAAAAAATCCTGATAAGCGAAAAAAGGCCTATCTCATAGCGATTATAGACGATCATAGTAGAAGAATTATGCATGCCGAATTTTTTATGGAAGAAAGATATCCTCGTTTAGAACGTTGTGTTCAAAAAGCTGTTGTAAGATTTGGTGTTCCAAACCTTTTTTTCTGCGATAACGGTTCGGTTTATAGTGCCAAGCAGTTTCAAATTATGTGTGCACGAATGGGTACAAAACTTGTGCACGCAAAGCCATATTCGCCAGAATCAAAAGGAAAAATTGAGAAATATTTCCAATTTGTAGATAGTAGTTTTACAGGAGAAGCGAATTTGTTAATCAATCAAGGAAAACTCACGACATTAAAGCAATTGAACGAATACCTACGGTCTTGGTTAGAAGCATATGATAACCGTATTCATCGCAGTACAAAACAAACGCCTAAGAAACGCTATGAAGCGAAGGAAGAACAAACTCGTCACCTTCCCGCAGAAAGCTTGAAAGAGATTTTCCTTTGGGAAGAGGAACGAACTGTACGAAAAACAGCGATCATCGAATTAGAAGGCAATCAGTATGATGTAGATTCCTCGTTACGTGGAAAACGAATTCAAATTCGCTATAATCCATTCGATTTATCAATGATTCAAGTATGGAAGGATGATGAGCGCTTTGATGACGCTAAGCCTGCGGAACTCCGTAATCAAAGCCACTCCAAATTACCAGAGGATGCGGAAAATGACCACTCTCCTGTAGGTGTTTCTAGTTTCTTGGAACAATTGAAGAGGCACCAGGAAGAAGAAAAACGAAAACAAGTTGGTACAACCAGTTTTGCCAAATTAAAAGAGAAACAATCAAGGGGGAATGAATGATGCTAGACTTTTTCGAAATGAAGGGTGTTCCTTTCACACGTGAGATTTCACCTAAGCATCTATTCAATTCCTCTAGCCAAAGGGAAGCATCTGCACGATTAGAATATGCCGTGCAGAACCGTCAATTTTGTCTTTTAACAGGGGAAGCTGGGATGGGAAAATCAACGGCAATCCGGTCGTTAGTTCATCAATTAGATCCTATTCATTATCATTATCTATATATATGTGACTCTTCCTTGAATCCAAAACTTTTTTACAGAGAAGTTCTGCAGAACTTCGGCATTCAACCTGCCTTTCGTTCAACGGATGTAAAGCGACAGTACCAATCTTTGATGCTTGATCTTTATGAAAATGAGAGAAAGCGTATCGTCATTGTTCTAGATGAGGCACATCACTTTTCTGACTCAATGTTACAGGAACTACGCTTCATTCTCAATTTTAAAGAAGATTCAATGTCCCCTTTATCTCTTATTGTGGTGGGGCAACCAAGTCTAAGAAATCTATTAAGGGTAAAGCAACTTGAAGCAATTGAACAACGAATTCAGATGCGCTACCAAATGAGTGGTCTAACAGAAAAAGAGACGATTGATTATATACGACATCAGTTAAAAGTGGTTGAAACCCCTCATGAAATCTTTTCAGAAGAGGCTATCCAGGCAATTTATAATTTTAGTCAAGGGATTCCACGTAAGATCAATACACTTTGTAGTCAAAGCTTATTGGATGCCTTTATTCAAGGTAATAAGATTGTAGGCGAATCTCATATACATCGGGTGATAAATGAACTGTAGTAGAGGGATTCCCCAGTATTATGAACAGTTGGAGAATGGCATTGCCGAGATGGAAGCAACTATTGAACGATTAAGAACGGAGATACATGAGTTAATCAAAATGAAAAATGCATTATATCACTTGAATGGTTTTCTTGAAAAAGAGTCGAAAGAAAAAATCGGGAACTTTCCGTTTTAATCTTCGACAACCAAATTGTCCATTGTAAATGCCAGTGGTGTTGAGGGTGACCGTTAGTCAGTTGCCCCGTCACTGCCGCTGGCAATAAAACCGCCATCGAAGGTGGCTGCGGACACCTTACATCAGTTGCATACTGATTATTTCCAGGATTATTTGGATTCCACCTATTTTCATATAAAGTATTTTGTTCATATTGCCCCTTAAAATGATGTTTTGCAATAGTCTCCGCTCCATAGTAAATTGCATCCTCCAATGTAAACCACCCCTCATTAAAGGCATATGAAGCTCCATTTTCATAAACCATATCAATACCGTTCTTTACAGGTCCATCATTTGCACCATAACCATAGACGTTATATACTTTTTTACCCTGTGTTAAACCTGTTTTTGAAACATATCCCTTTGATAATTCGCTTTTCCCTTTATCTGTCTCTAGAATGGCATGTCCAACTAGATACGCAGGGTTAATATTGAACTCTCTAGCAGCTTTCATAAAGGTTTCCTCAAGACCAGATAATGCACCCATGTTACTTAAATATTTCTTTATTTCTTTCAGGGTAACTCTATCTGAGTAATTTAAATTAAGAAATTGATATTTCTGTATCGGATCATTTAAAATATTGTCCGGGTTCATATACTTATCTATTTCTTCGATTGTTGCATTGATGAATTGGTTGTTTTTGTGAATTTGAGGTTTATCTTTTAGACTACTTTGGATTTCAAGAGCCTCTTGATATGAAATTGCCACTCTAAATGTGTTAGTCTGTTCTTCATCATCATCCTCCTGACTAGAATTAGAATTTGAACTTTGACTAGATTCATTTTCATTTGTAGTATTGTTATTAACTACGTAACCACATCCACTTAATAAAAGTAAAATAGAGAAAATGAAAGCAATCATTTTACCCATATAATTTCTCCCTTTTATAAAAATACTAATTTAATTTTATATCAAAAATCGAGGATCAACAAACTAGTAAACTGATATTTAATTTTTATGACATTTCTAAGTATTTTAAAGGGAATTATAGAAAGTCAAACCCAGGAGGGTAAATTAATTACAGATCAGCTGGAGGCCCTTCGAATTACCATATAACATTAATTGAAAAAGCCATAAGGTAAGTTATTCTTCTTCCAAACGCGCATTCTTGGTATAAATTAACAATTTTTTCCGTTTCGTAACCTTACTGTGCATTTAAACAAAACCTATTTGTAATAAATTTTAGGGCAACAATAAATTGCCATAAAACAAATATAACTTTTCCATTGACTTCTTTAGAAATGTAAATTATATTGGTACTCAAGGAAAGAAACTTCTTTTCAATCTATAAAACTATAAATTTCTAATTTAATTTATTTCTGATTCGAGAAGCACTCATACAGAAATGACACGGGATAACTGTGTCTTCTGATGAGTGCTTTTTTTGTTGGGAAAAGGAGGGGATTTAATGAAAAAATACTTCAAATCTAAACAAAACAGAGAATTATAGTGATCTTATTAACTTTTGAACGGGCTAAATCCAGAATGATTCTTCTTTCCGAATTGTAAATTCAATATTTATTTTAGTTAGAAGTCATGAGGAGTGAATAGATAGGAAATTTTAAATGTCTATAAATCAAATTAAAACGAAAATGTTTATAGACCAACGAAAAATTAAAATTTAGGGGGTTATTTCATGGGATTAAACGGAAAGGAAAACAACTTTAGATTAGATACTTTTCATCATCAGCTCAGAACTAATTGCACTGAATATGGGATTCACCGATCCGTAATAGATCGATTTATTGGTCAGGTAGAAGATATAAAACGCAAAGATATATGGGGCTTAAAAAAAGAGGAGGATAAAGATGCACAGGATGTATAAAGAATTAGGTCTGCCTGGAAGTGCTTCTAAATCAATAAAAGTTGAAAGGATAATTAACAAATCATTTCACGTAAAACAGACCTTAAAAAAGTAAGATGAATGAAATTCATCATTTCTGTCCATCATGGGTAAAAATGGAAGGAGTGATGAATTTATGAAAAATAGAAGTGTCACAGTTTCTTTTTCTGATGAACAATCACCTGATACGGCGATATGGTTATTTAGGATTATGGAACGAATTGTTTTGGATCAGCTCAATATTGATCCTGTACTAAAAGGTAACTTGTTGTTTAGCAACCAAGAACAGATAACAAAATTTATTAATGATTTTGATAAAGGAGATGACTAGTTGGAAAGAGATTTGTTTAATGTCCAAACTCCTACGGTTTATGACCAAATCAAGGAAGAAGTAAAAAGAGTCATAGCTGCTTATTTTCGTATTAGTGGAAGTTCACAATCAATAAAACTACAGATAGAAAAGGCTAAAAACTGGGCTGAAGAAAATGGCCACTCATGGTTTGAGGAAGAGGATTGCTTTTGGTCTGAGGAAATTGAAATATTCAATGAAAATGTGCTATCGGCTAATCAAGTAGGGATGGAAAATCGATTTGAATTGATGAGACTATTAAAAGCAATAGAGGCGGGGCAGATTAAAGTATTGATTGTCTTCGCCCGTGACAGGCTGGCACGTAACTACTATGAGTACATGGAAATCGTAAGTCTTATTTTGAAAAATAAGGTAAAAGTAATAATATTGGGAGACACGGCACCATTTAGTTATAACTATTTAACAGAAGGTGTACACGGTATCCAATGTCAACAAGATGGAACAAATATTGCGTCACGAATAAAAACTGTTCAAAATCTCTATCCAGATAAGAAGTTTGGATATATTAATGACAAAGTTAACAAAAGATATCTGATAAATGAAAAATATCATTACAGTATTCTAACATTCTTTCAAGAGGTTTCGAATACGGATACATTTGAAAGATTATCAACGTTATTAACAGAGTTTAAAAGTAAATATAAACGTAAATCCGTAGAAGATTGCTGGAAATTGCTAAGAACTCCTTTTTATGCTGGGTATGATTCTAAGTCTAGGAACTATTTTCAATTAACTTATGTAAATCCAATTATATCTCTTGGACTATTTAAGAAGGTTCAAGATGTGTTGGACTATTATGAAACAGATTTTATAAAGGCAATTAGATTGAATGAACAAGAAGCATTCTTTCATCCAAGCTGTGGTATATGTTTTGAAAAAATGACACATAGAAACGGCAGAATAGGTGGTTTAACAGCTTCTTACTACTGCAAAAACCACAAGAGCAATTGCATTTTTGTCCAAGATCTAAATGAAGAAATAGTTGAAGTGATGCTTATGATTGTTAACAATCTATCACGGGAAAAGATAAAAAAGTTGGCCGTTTTTTCAACAAATAAAGCTATTAGAAGTTTAAAAGAAAAAAGAGACCAGTTGAATGAAATGATGAGGCTTAGAAGAACTAATTTTTTCTCTAGAAACAAAAGTCTTCAGAGAGATCCTGTAGAGTTATTTAATCGAAGAAATGAACAAATACAAGAACAGGAATTAATTCAACGGCAGATAGATGAACTTAACTACACTAAGAAGGTACTTGGTGATATTGAGAAGATAATTAAACAAAAGTTATTTTACAAAATTAAAACAGATGAAATTTATATTTATCTCTCATTTTTCTTAGAGGATATAAGAATCAGCAGTAATTCGATTGATTTTAAGGTTTATTTCACAGAATTTTTAGAGGGGGAACTTCATGTGTAAAGGTAGAGGTGAAATAGTAGATGTTAAGCAATCGATCTTGTCTACAAAAATTAAAGAGATTATCAATCATACTATTCATAACTTAAAGCACAAATTAGAGTTTTATCTTGTTTCAGAGATTGAAACCTTATTAAAACCAGCTATCGGTTACATAAGGTATTCTAGTTTGAAGCAGAAAGATAAATACAGTGTTGATATTCAGAAGCAAGAAATTTTACAACGGGCTAAAGAAGAGGGGTACTACATCTTATTATGGTGCGTCGATGAAGCAGTTTCTGCTACTCACAATCGCGCCATTGACCGTCCTTGGATGCAAGTCCTATACCAGACAGCATTATTAGATGAATTCCAAGGTGCAATTTTCTTTTATGATGACTCTTGAATCAGCCGCCAAACTTCAGATTTTGTTCTACAAGTCTATAAACCATTAATAATGTTAAGACCATACTTGAAGTTTTATTGCAGTGATTATTCAGGAGTTTGGAATCCAGATGATGTATTAACACAGATCCGATCTTTAATAAACAGTTATAAATCTGAAGAACTTAGAAATAAAACATTTGCTTATCAGAGCACGATTCTAAAATTAGAACAAAGACCAGCTTCTCACCTTCCGTATGGTTACATTAAAGGGACTGAAAGTAAGCCGAAGATTGATGTTTCAAATGGCCAAGCCTATGTAGTTTTTCTGATTTATTATCTATCAAGCTGGGGTTACTCAAATAATGTAATTGCAAAATTTCTTAATAAATGTAAGGTGAAATCTCCAAAAGGTACTGATTGGACCCAGGGAACAATTGATAAGATTCTGCATAATCACTTCTATCTAGGACATACAAGTTGGAATGTAAGAGAAAGCAGAAATAATAGTAAAAGAAAGCCTATTGGTCAGTTTGAGTTATTCCCTGATACACATACTGGTATTGTACCGCATTACCTTGGAGTACTAGTAGATCAAACTAGGAACTTTAAGTCTAAGTATGGTCAAAAGATGGAGACACCTTTCTTACTTAAGGATCTATTAAAATGTGTTCAGTGTGACTGTGTGCTTGAAGCCAAAAATACTACATCAGGATATAGTGTTACACCTAGACGTGTGTATCGATGCAACTTATGTAAAGAATCCATTTTAAGTGAAACTATTCAAGAGATTGTTTTCCAACAACTTTTTGGTTATTTGAGTATCAATCAAAAGCAAATGTTTGAAGGCTCAAAAAAACTATTAGTTAAGTGGAAAGAAAATTTCAAAAAACAATCAGTGGAAGTTGACAAGGATAAAGAATATGTCATCTTCTTGGAAAGGACACTTGATTATGAATTAATCGGTCATGAACAGGAGTTTAAGGAAGAAGCAAAACTTATGCTCACTGAATTACAGGCTATTAAAGAAAAAATTCTTCATTTAATCCAGCAAATAGATAGCTTGCTAGAAGATGAAAATCTTGATACATTGTTCAACGATTTCTTTGAATTTAAACAGGACGTTTTAAGCGAGACTGAATTACGATGCTTTACATTAAACTTTATAAAAGAAGTTAAATATGACTTCAAGACAAAAAAGACAGCAATTGATTTTAGTAAGACACCATTTTTATCACTTGAAAGTTGGGTTCAATTAACAGCAAACTAACTGTAGTTGAATAACCGCATAAAGTGAAGGTACTGTAGACGAATCACCGCACTAACCATAAAGAGTACTTGTACTTTTATTAACTGAATCTGAGAAAGCCTTGCTATCAAGGCTTTTTTAGAAATAAAATGCGGTGGTTTGGAAGTCTTATGATGAAAAGATGTCCAAATGCCCGCAGGCTTATTAAACATTGTAGACAAATCACCGCAACTTTAAACATACAGATAAAAAGTTCTTATACAGATGGCTTTATGGTTATCTTATCCAATGGACTTAATATGTTTTCGAGCTAATACAAAAAACTGTGTAATAGACTCTCGGGATAAATCAGGAGTTCATTGTTGAATTGTAAGAAATTAACTAGGAATTCATCTTTTTATTTACGATAAGGTTATTTTTCATACCATTTTCAAAAATGGGCATGACAAATAAAACCTTGGCTATTCAATTTTTCCTAAAAATGGAAAAAGGTAGATTAGGCTGCGTCTCAGTTAAACAACTTTTCTAGATTTAGCGTTTCTTTTCGATGGCTATACCAAGCATCCATGTGTTGGCACATCATGATACCGTATATTCGGATATACCACATTTTTGTGGACCGATGTCTACCAGATTCTAAGTGATAATCCACTTTTTCACGTTTATTGGATCTTTCAACAGATGTGCGTCGTTTGTAAGTAATCTTCCACTTTTCTGACACTCTAGGTGTTTTTGTAAACAGCCGTAGATTGTCCTTTTTAAAGGTATGGAATGTCCGACCATACTTTGCTTGGGAACATTTCTTTTCACACGAATTTTTCGTTCCGCAAGCAAGTGGACACCGCCACTTTTGACGATTTTGGGATTTGTCAAACCCATTCGGTTTCATCTCAAGACCAATAGGACAGATTGGCGTTCCATTAGAAGAGATTTGAATTTCACTTTCCGTACTGAAATTCTTTTTTGTTCGAGCGTTTAAGTCGATAAAGGGCTCGATGTCGTGATGGTCTAAAAGCTTATAAATAGCTTCTGCATCATGAGCTGCATCAAGGAGCATTTTGTCAATCGTGCCCAAGGTGAACCGTTGGGAAAATTCAATCGAGCTGGCAACCAAGCTGATAGAGTCATGTCGAGATGCGGGTTGAAGTCTTGGATACAAAGGTAAATCATATGGGCTGTCACTAGCTGATAACATATACAAGTGATACCCATTGAAGTAACGCTCTCGTGAGCTATCCCATCCTGAGTTGCAGTCAGGCTGAGAATACTCACGGGGATGATTACATTCCCCTAGCCCTTGGGCACGACAATCACACGTTCGCTTACTTCTTGGATATCTAGCCGTCTCTACTGGTGTGCCGTCACCGGCTACACTGAGTGCGTTCGTATTTCCGAGTAAGCCATATTTTGCAGATACTTCAAGAAATTGCGATTGAAAAAAACTAAATAATGGATCCTGCGGCAGGAATTTCTGCTTTGAATCATACAGGAAATAGCGATTCACAAGTTTTGCTACAATACCAGGATTTTTGGGCGTTTCCTTTTCTCCTTTTTTCCCTTGTTTTTTCTTTTTCTTTTTCTTGCGTTTTGGTTGGATCTTATTTTTCGTATTTGCCTCGTCAGAGGCCCAAATCCGATCAAAGAAATCATAGAAGGTACCGACGCCAGGAGTATCGCCGGGCTTAAATCCACTAAGGATAGCATATAAAGGAACACGGCGAAGTTGATCCACCCAATGTGTTATGCCTTCAGTTGGCTGGATAAGAAGCGATAAAAGATAAGAACGCATCATAGAAGTTGGATCCTGCGGTTGAGTACCTTTATTAGAGCTAGAATAGGTCTCATAAAGCCAACTAGCTGTAACAGAAAGATCTGCGATCCAAAATTTTTTGATTACAGGCCAATCATTTTTTACAAGAAGAAGAATCCCATTAGAGTAATGCTCAATTAATTGAGCAATCACAAAATCTTGGTACATTTGATGGGGAATAAACACTGGTTTCAAATTCAACACCTCTATCACAAGTAGTTAGGGAAAAAGGTCCCTACACCAGCGATTATTAGGGTGTTTTTTAAAAGTCAAGGGGTAATTACAATATTTTATGACAATATTCCGACAGTTGTTTTCCAGTTTAAAAATCAACTCAGAGAAAAACCCCACCTAAAATAGGAGGGATTCAATATAAAAGGTTCAAGTAAACTCTTGAACTGCAAGGACTCGGCGAATGCCGAGAGACTATTGTAATATATGGAGGAATGACAGATGGCTAAATTAGTAGTAGAAATTGTGGGAACTATCAAGAAGTATATTGTTAGCTATAAAGTGGGGAGTGAAATAGGGCTAGCTGATGGAGCATTAATTAAAAAAGAGTTCAAAACACTAGAAGATGCTGAAGAATTTCTTGAAATAGTACAGAATAAAGGTAGTGTTATATTCGCTCACTTAATGTAATAAACAGAGTATTTAAATTCCCATGATGAACTAAGTAGAAGCACGGCTAGCAATTATTTGGAGAAAGTGTTTTCTTTAGATTTGCAGTTGTGCTTTTTATAACTCACTATTTGTTTGACCGTATTTTTAAAGCATTGTAGACAGATTACCGTAGGTTTATACATGGATTTAAAGGAATTTTCCTGAATATGGAGTGTTTATCCTATTAATGAGCAAAGTATGCAATTGTTGATAGCATGTTAATTATTAAATGATAATACAACCTAAATCTGCTCAGTCTAAATAAATCAATTTGAAAAGTATATAAAGATATTTGTGAGGTAATGGAGAAATATCAAATAATACTTGATTACAATTCTAGTGTCTTATTTCCATATTGGATAAGTCATTTAGAAAAAAACTGGAAAATGATATAATTATATTATATATAAAACATCATTAGTAAAAGTATTTTGACATATAACAGAATGAATTTAAGCTTCGGAGTTGGAGGAATGTGAATGGCTATGAAAAAGGGAATCATTGACAACAAACAGACCGGCTTGGTAGGGGATGTATTAAAAGAACACATTAATAAGGGTAGTAAGATATCAGTAGCAGCTGCTCACTTTACCTTATATGCTTTCGTTGAATTAAAAAAAGAGCTTTCAAAAGTGGAAGAACTTAGATTTATTTTTACTGAACCCACATTTATAGAAGATAAAGACTTTAACAGAGAACAGATTGAAAAAAATGAGTCACTTTTGTTTGGAGTAGAAGAAGAACATAAGTATAGAATCGAGTTAACTCAGGGATTTATTGCTTCTGAATTGGGTAAATGGCTTAAAAGTAATGCTAAGTTTAAGTCTGTCACAAAGCAAAAAATTCAGGGTGGTTTATATCATGTGTCTAATAAAGATGGGAGCCAAATTGGATTAGTTGGTGGAGCACCATTCTCTAGTGCAGGGCTTGGATATAGTAATTCATCGAGTATATACATTAATAATATTATAGATGATTCTGAATCAAATGCTCAGTTACTAAAAAACTTTAATGCTATATGGAACAATCAAGAAGCTTTGCAAGATGTAAGGGAAATGATAATTAAAAGAATTGAATTACTTCATAAAGAAAATTCACCTGAGTTCATTTATTTTGTTACACTTTATAATCTGTTTAAAGATTTTTTAGAAGGTGCAAAAGACTTTGATGCCTTACAATCTAAAACCGGATTTGAAAACACAATCATTTGGAACAAGTTATATGACTTTCAAAAAGATGGAGTCGTAGGGGCCATTAATAAAATTGAAACTCATGGTGGCTGTATCATTGCCGATAGTGTTGGATTAGGAAAGACATTTGAAGCTTTAGCGGTAATTAAATACTATGAATTGAGAAATCATCGTGTTCTGGTATTAGCACCCAAAAAACTTAGAGAAAACTGGTCAATATATCGTTTAAATGATAAACGAAATATTTTATCTGAAGATAGATTCTCTTATGATTTATTGAACCATACCGATTTATCTAGACAATCCGGTTATAGCGGTGATATTAATCTAGAGCACGTAAATTGGGGGAACTATGACTTAATAATTATTGATGAATCTCATAATTTTAGAAACAATGAGGCTAGGAATGATCGTGTCACACGATACTCTAGATTAATGTCAGATATAATTCGTTCTGGAGTCAAAACGAAAGTATTAATGTTGTCTGCCACACCTGTCAACAATAAGTTAGATGATTTAAAAAATCAAATTGCTTTTATTACAGAAGGTGAAGACGCAGCGCTTTCTTCTTCAGCAAATATTAAAAGTATTTCTCACACTATTCGGATTGCACAATCACAATTCAATAAATGGAGTAATCTAGTAGAAAAAGAACGTACTACTGATCGTTTATTAGATATGCTAAGTTGGGATTATTTCACACTATTAGACTCATTAACTATAGCTAGGTCAAGACGGCATATAGAGAAATACTATAATATGAAAGACATTGGAAAGTTTCCAACTAGATTAGAACCAAATAATAAGAAGGTATCTATTGATAATAAAGATGAATTTCCTGCTCTTGAGAAGATTAATAATGATATATTAAGACTCCGCTTGGCAGTATACTCTCCTATGCAGTACATACTGCTTCATTTGAGAGATTTATACAGCGAAAAATATGATACTAAAGTTGCAAATGGACAAATCTTTCGACAGACAGACCGTGAAAATAATTTAATTCACCTAATGAAATCTAACTTATTAAAGCGATTAGAAAGCTCAATTCATTCGTTTTCATTAACATTAGAAAGTATCATTTATAATATTAATTCCTTTATCGATAAGATAGATAGCTATTCACCTTCTTCAGATGAAATAAATGACATTATGGATATAGATTTGGAAGACCCAGAATTGGAAGATGCCCTGATTGGCTCGAAAGTAAAAATATTACTTAAAGATGTAGACCTTGTTCGATGGAAACAAGATTTACTATACGATAAAGAAATCCTTTCTAACCTATTAATTTACGCAAAAAAGGTTTCTCCAAATCGAGATAAAAAACTTTTAACATTAAAAGAAGAGATTAAGACCAAAATTGAGAATCCTATAAATGAAGACAATAAAAAGATACTAATTTTTACAGCCTACGCTGATACTGCTAAATACTTATATGACAATCTACACACATGGATACTAGAGTATTTTGATACTCATACTGCAGTGGTAACAGGCTCAGACAATCCAAAGACAACCTTTAAGTTGAAAAAAGCTGATTTTAATAATGTCTTAACCAATTTTTCTCCTATTTCAAAAGAAAGAAATAAGGTAATGCCAGACATTCATGGTGAAATTGATGTTTTAATCGCAACCGACTGTATTTCAGAAGGTCAAAACTTGCAAGATTGTGACTACTTGATTAATTATGATATACATTGGAATCCGGTTCGAATTATTCAACGTTTTGGACGAATTGATAGATTAGGTAGCAAAAACGATAAGATTCAACTTGTAAATTATTGGCCTTCCATTGAACTCGACGAATACATTAACTTGGTTGGTAGAGTTAAGGACAGAATGACGATCCTAGATATCTCCTCAACAGGAGAAGAGAATGTAATTGCAGAGAACAGCAATGACATGAAAGATCTTGAATATCGTCGAAAACAGTTAGAAAAGCTTCAAACCGAGGTCATAGATCTCGAAGATATATCAGGAAACATCTCATTAACTGATTTTACGATGGATGACTTTAGGATGGACTTATTAAACTTTATGAAAAAAAATAAAGATTTTGTAAAGAACACTCCACTTGGATTATTTAGCATAACAACAAATAGGAACGAAAAGTTGAAAGATGAAATTCAGAAAGGTGTTATTTTTTGTTTAAAGCAGATTAACAATTTTACATCTTCTAATGAAAAAAATGCACTTCATCCTTACTATCTTGTCTTCATGAATCGAAACGGGGAAGTTCTTTATAATCATGTTCACGTCAAAAAGATACTAGATTTGTACCGTTCTTTATGTCATGGCCAACAAGAGGTAGAAAGTAATTTATATAAAGCATTCAATGAAGAAACAAGAAATGGTAAAGATATGACTTCATATAAAGAGTTGCTTGAAAGAGCAGCAAATGAGATTGTTGGAAAGATTGATGAACAATCTACATTTAATATATTTAGTCTAGGAAATCTAGACAGTCTTGTAACAAGCATGAATACGAGCTTACAAGACTTTGAAATTATCTCATACCTAATAGTAGATTAAGGATGGTGGATATGGTCGCTTCCCGTTTTTATGAAATGATTGGATTAGACTCTAAACTACAAGCGCTCCAAAAGAAATTAGATAAAAAGATGTTTTATGAGTATGCCGATCTTAATAAAAAAGAAAAAGATGTTATTACCAAACATATTGAACGGATTGAGTTAACGTACCTATTAACACCTACCACTATTAATATACAACCTTATATAACCGATGAATTTCATTATGAGGGTGTTATGTTTATTACTGTTTTTCTTAGAGAAGAGTCAACAGAAAAGCACGTAAACATAGTCGAAGAAGTAATTCATGGTGCATTACCAAATCCAATTATTATTGTCTTTCAATTGAATGATAAAATAATTATTAGTACTTGTATGAAGAGATTAAATAAAGTGGATAAATCTAGTGTTGTTCTTAATAATATTCACCGAACAGCTTGGCTTACCTTGGAAGACCATAAAAAAGTAGAGAAGGATTTTATAGGCTCAGTTAATATTTCGAATCTTGATTTTAATAATTTTTATGCTTTCTACAAAGACCTTGACCTTGCTGTGGAAGCTTTTGAAAACTCTGAAACGCTAGGTTATTATCACGAAGAAAGAGATGTAAAGAAACACGAACAGCAGCAACAGATCATTCAAAAAATCAAGGAATTAGAAGCTGAATTAAAAAAGATTAAAATGTCTATAAAGAAAGAATCACAATTTAATAAAAAAGTAGAGCTTAATGTCAAGGTACAAGAAATAAATAGGCAAATTGCAGATTTGAAAGAAGAATTAAATTAACAAGGAGCTGGATTAATGGAAAAGCTAGATGGGAATTCGCTAGATTTAATTAACACAAAAATTGAGTCACTGAAACAACTCTTTCCAGAGGTTATAACAGAAGGCAAGGTTGATTTTAATAAGTTAAAGCTAATTTTAGGTGGAGATATTGAAACATATAAAGAAAAATATGAATTTACATGGCATGGAAAAACACAAGCACTGAAAATGGCTCAAACTCAATCTACGGGAACATTAAGACCTGATAAACAATCAAGTAAAAACTGGGATGCGAGTGAAAATCTTTATATAGAAGGAGATAACCTTGAAGTATTAAAACTTCTTCAAAAATCTTATTTTGGTAAGATAAAGGTAATATATATCGATCCTCCATATAATACTGGTCAGGACTTCGTATATAAGGATGATTTTAAAGATAACATTAAGAATTATAAGGAAATAACTGAACAATTTAATAAGGTGAATTCAGAGACGAGTGGTCGTTTCCATACAGATTGGTTGAATATGTTATATCCAAGGTTAAAATTAGCTAGAACACTACTTAAAGAAGATGGAACAATATTTATAAGTATTGATGTAAATGAAGTTCATAATTTAAGAAAAATAGCTGATGAAATTTTTGGTGAGGCTAACTTTATAGAAGAAATCATTTGGGAGAAGAAGTTTTCACCACAAAATGATGCTAAATATTTTTCGTTGAATCATGAAACTATACTTTGCTATGCAAAAAATAAAGAGAAGTTCATGAGAATTTTATTACCAATGACAGAAGAGCAAAGAGCAAGATACAAAAACCCAGATGATGATCCAAGAGGTCCGTGGCAATCTGATAACTTAACAGTGGCTACTTATAATGCTGACTATGATTACCCTATTACTACACCATCGGGAAAAATGATAAGCCCTACAAATGGGAGGTGTTGGAGTACCTCAAAAGAAAGGATGCAGGAACTGATTAAAGATAACAGAATTTGGTTTGGAAAGGATGGGAGTAACACACCGAGAATAAAGAGATTCCTCTCTGAAATACAACAAGGAAGAGTTCCAATAAGCTTATGGTATCATGAGGAAGTTGGTCATACACAGTCTGCTTCCCAAGAATTAAAAAGACTTTTCGAAGATAAAAAATACTTTGATTTTCCAAAACCGGTTGAGCTGATAAAAAGATGTTTACACATTAGTAGCGAGAATGATAATGATATTGTATTAGATTTTTTCTCGGGTTCAGGCACAACAGCTCATGCTGTAATGAAGTTGAATTCAGAAGACGGTAAAAAAAGAAAATTTATCATGATTCAATTAGATGAACCTACAAAAGAAACTTCAAATGCCTATAAGGCTGGATACAAAGATATTTGTGAAATTGGTAAAGATCGTATCAACCGTGCTGGAGACTTAATTATTCAAGAAACAGGAAAAAAAGATTTAGATAGCGGATATAAAGTATTTAAACTGGATTCTTCTAATGTGAAACCTTGGGATCCTAACATAGAGAATCTTGAAGAAGGGATGTTAGAGCAACTTGAAAACATCAAAGAAGATCGTACAAATGAAGATCTTTTATTTGAGATTTTGCTAAAGCTTGGAATACCACTAACTACACAGATAGAAGAATTTTATTTTAATGGTAGATTAATCTATAGTATTGCTTTTGGTGCTGCCCTTATATGTCTAGAAAATGAAATTGATTTGAAGATTGTAAATGAAATGATCAAGCTTAAACCTGAAGATTTCGATATCAAGGTTATTTTTAAAGAGTCAGGTTTCATAAACGATACTGTGAAAACAAATGTCATTCAAACTTTGAAGAAGAACGGAATCAATGATATAAGAGCAGTTTAAGATATTTAAGGTGAAAATAATTAAATATATAGTGTAATCCCTCTAATAACAAAAATGAATTAGATATTAGGAGAGAGAATTTTAATGGAGAAGCTTGATGGAAAATCATTAGATTTAGTTGAAAAGAATATAGGAACATTAAAAAGATTATTCCCAGAAATTGTTACGGAAGGCAAAATTGATTATGTTAAGTTAAAGAATATTCTAGGGGAAGAAATCGATGAAAATAAAGAAAAATATGAATTTATTTGGCATGGAAAAACGAAAGCACTAAAGATTGCACAAACGCCCTCAACTGGTACTCTAAGACCAGATAAAGAATCAAGTAAAAATTGGGACACAACGGAGAATATTTATCCTGAATTATTCACAAAAGGTGATTTTAGATGTTTTTTGGATTCAACGAGAAAATATTTCGAAATTTTTCCATTTAAATGGATAAATTATTTTGTTTTTTAAGGGTGATGGGAGAAAACAAAATTTAAAAATCCATAATTTACCTAATTATTCCAAAAAGGGCAGACTTATCCTGTGGAATGTAAAATCAATTTTGAATTTACAGTTTATTCCTATTTTTATCATCCAAACCGTGGAAGCATCTGGATCCTGCTTAAAGTTTCCATGAACTCTTTCTTATACAAGCAATGACTTGATAGCTTAAATGTGAGATAACGACCTGATCGTACAAATTTTCCTGCAATCTTGATAAGCTGCAAGCGAACGGTATCAATTAGTTTTGTGTTCTTGGTTTCTGGTAAACATAATCTTTTAAAGCCATTGTGAAGGTTATAAGCCAGGATGGCGATTTGTAATTTACATGCATTTCGCTCAAATTCAGTACTTGTCATCTTCCCAAAGGCGAATCCTAGTTTCCCTTCTTTAATGAAGTTTTCCATTGTTCCCCGATTGAAATAAAGCTTCGTGATGTTTTTAGGGGACAAATTCATGTTTGTCACAATAAAGGTGAATTGGAAAAGAAGCTCATCCTTCGGTCTTTCTATCTTCACGACAACCCGTCGGGGTTGGGTCCAACTGTTTGCTTGATATGTAAATTCACGATAGAAAACAGATGTCTTCTCTATTATATCGTCTGGAATTTGGGCTAATATCTCTTCAGCCTTAGCATAGAGACGCTTATTCGCCTTCAACCGTATCACATAAAGAGCTTCCTTTGTTTCTGCTAATTCAAATAGTTCAGGTACAGCGAAACCGCTATCTCCACGAATAACAGGACTTATCCAGGGATAAAGAGTCTTGTAGCGTTTAAGAGTCGGACCAACAAAGCGAACCACTTGTCTGGAAGTATAGACTGACCCAGCTCGAAGTTCACCCTTAAGGCAGTCACCTGTTAATCCATCAAACATAAGCATAGGATGGTAGCCATTTTCACCGTAGTGTGAATTGTATTTAGAGCCATGCTGATTGCCATAAGTTGCAGCGTTTGTGGAGTCGAGGTCAAGAATAATGTCTTCGGGAGACGCCAACTTATGAAATCGTTCAGTCAAAGTGTCGTTTACATGTTGAAGTTGCTTCATTGCCTCTACGTCGAAAAGCTGATTTACTCTGGACATTGTAGGTTGAGAAGCCAAGTAATCTTTCTCTAAAATGGTCGTCAAAGCTGGATCATAACGAAGACTATCGGCATGATCATCCGCATGGTATCCTGCAATATGTTGATAAATCTTTTGCATGATAACACTATCGTTTGTATGAACATCGTGATTAACTGGATCTTTCAAAATCACCATTGATTGAATCAGTTGACTAAGTCCGATTTTTTCAGCAAATTCTTTATAAAGTAAAAGCCCAGAATCATTAGTAAGGTTACCACCATTAAAATTGACCTTAATACTTCCATTGAAATCCATAGATTGTTCGTTTAAACTAGTCATAGAGGAGCCCCCTTGGTATGTTTTGGTTCGTTACTATGACAATACCAAAAAAGGGGCTCCTTTTCACGTTAAAAGATGTTCACCTTTTGGGTGACAATCATTATTCTCCAAATCGCTTGTCACTATTGCACTTTGAGTTGATTGAGGTTAAAGCAGTGAATAATTCAGGT
>NZ_JARFVC010000053.1 GCF_029193815.1 Cytobacillus sp. S13-E01 | reverse complement strand
TCATAAGTCCCTTCGAGGAGTTCCATTTTCATAGATTCCCAGTGTTCCAAGATGTGTTTCCGTAGGTTTTGTACGGACATTCCATCTACACCATGACTCCCTTTATTCCGTTCTACCCTTTTCAGGGCAGAGAGCAGATTTTCTCGTGATAGTATTCGTTCCATCAACATTGTTACGCCTCTTTCCGTGAACAACGGTTCTTCTTATGCCAGTTCTGCTCCACCATCTTGAGGTCCCCCGTGGAATTCACCACTTCCTCCATCAAGCATGCCATATCGGTTATCTGTGTTCTTCGCAGTTTACTGAATGCCAAGATGTTGTTCTCTCTAAATTGTTCAGCCCTTCCCATCCTTCTCGAGTTCGAATGGTACTATGGCTTCTGCTGACTTCTGATTGTTCAGCTATCCATCACTAGATAGGTTATCAAGTGTACTTGACGTATCAATCAGACCTCCCCAGGTAAGAGTACAGTCTTTCCCTCCATCTATCTGCTTCATTTACTCTGTATCACCTTTGGCAGAAAGGACTTTGTTTTGTATTGCAAACTCATCCAATGATACCTAGCCTTATATGAAGTTCGTGTTCCTCAGACCGGAGGTTTGCCGCTCGCTTCCTTCAGATTTTGCGTCACCGCAAACACCCTTGCGTTAAGCTACTGCTACTTCTGCCTTCACAGTTCGGGACTTTCACCCTATAGACTGCACCCATGCTGGGCGCACAACGAAAGAAACATGAGGACCGTCCTCATGTTTTCCTGAATATCCTCACATGATGCTGAATTTTAAGCGAGGTATGTGTAATTTTATTCTTCCAATCCAAACGGTAAAGCACCGTCCACAATATAGTTCCTAAAATCATTATCATTTGAAGAATCATTTATTCCTTTCCGATATAACTCTTTTCCAACTGTATCAATATGTTCGATCAATTTCTCATTGTTTATTTCTTCATAGTGAAGGATATCAAAAAAGTAAGGAAGTGGATATTCCTCATTTAATAATTCATCCAATTTAGAAATGGTTGTAGAAGAAATTGATTTCCCTATAATGGCAATATCTACATCGGACCCTTTTTTATAATTACCTATTGCACGACTTCCAAAAATTCTGGCACTGTCAATCTCCTCAAGACTCCTTAGTGCTTTCAGTATATAATTATGATCATGATCTAATAATCCAAACATTCCTCTCACTCCTCTGATAATTTATCATATAGAGATTTAAAGATCGGAAAATATAGTTGCTTGATCTCTCCTACAAATTTTTCAGCAAATGCTTCATCATATGTATGAGTCGTTAAATTACGTTTAGATAGAGCATCCATCCAAATATGCCCTTCTTCTATTAACCCGATTTGAAACGCCTGCTTAACTGTGTCCCTAGGACTTTTAACTATGAATCCTTGCGCTTCCAAATAATCTTTTAGTACTTTCCATGCTAACTCAAAGGTCATTTCAAAAAATTGAATAATACCGGCTTTCTCTATTTCTGATTTGAGCTCTTGTTTTGTGTATTTTTCTAAGAGTTTATATGACTTCTCATAGTTCTCAAATCTCTGCCTCCAACGAGTATCTTTCAATGGATCCATACTGAAAATCCCCTCCCTATTGTATGAATTAACAGGTATTTCAAATTAATATATAATCTATCATTTTATTCATATATTCGCTGTTTATACGTCTCATTCCTTCTATAATAAAAGAACAGGGTACCTATTTCAGTTCCCTGCTTCCTCTTTTAGGATAATCTTCGCAACAGCCTCACAATGCGTCGTATGTGGAAACATATCCACCGGCTGCACTTCCACCGTCTTAAACCCACCATCTTCAAGAATTCTTAAATCTCTCGCCAATGTTGCTGGATTACAAGACACATAAACAACCCGCTTTGGCTTCATCTCAATAATCGTCTGCAGTAGTGCCTCGTCACACCCTTTACGAGGTGGATCAACGACTATCACGTCAGCTTTAATGCCTTCTTTATTCCAATTTGGAATGACGACTTCTGATTCACCAACGGCAAATTCAGCGTTTTCAATTCCATTTAGTAATGCATTCCTTTTTGCATCTTCAATCGCTTCAGGTACGATTTCTACCCCATATACCTTTTTAGCCTTTTGTGCTAGGAATAATGATATTGTTCCGATTCCACAATACGCGTCTATAACGGTCTCTTCTCCACTCAAATCAGCATACTCTAGCGCTTTATCATAGAGTACCTTTGTTTGCTCAGGATTCACTTGATAGAATGAGCGAGCTGATATCGCAAATTTGATATCTCCGATGTTGTCATAGATGTATTCTTCTCCCCAAATGACGTTTGTTTCGTCACCGAAAATGACGTTTGTCCGTTTTGGGTTGATGTTATGTACGATAGATTTGACATTTGGTAGTTGATCTGTGATGTCTTCAATGATTTTACTTTTATGTGGCAATTCGTTTGTTCTTGTAATTAGTACAACCATGATTTCATCTGTTACTAATCCGTAACGGGCCATAATATGACGGAGATTTCCTTTGTGTTTTGCTTCGTCATAGGCTGTGACACCGTATTTTTCACAGATTTTTTTTACTGTTTGGATGACCTGGTCATTTTTCTCTTGTTGAATTAAACATGCTTCCATATCGATGATTTCATGACTTCGTTGTTGGTAAAAGCCTGCGACAAGGCCTCCTTCACGGTCTCCTACTGGAACCTGTGCCTTATTGCGGTAGCGCCAAGGGTCATTCATTCCAAGAACAGGGTGAACGGTAATGTCTTTTAAATGTCCGATTCTTGTTAAGACATCTTGTACTTGTTTTTGCTTTGCTTTTAACTGACCTTCATAACTAAGATGTTGAAGCTGACAGCCACCGCATTCTTTGTAGAGTGGACATGGTGCATCTACTCGGTACTGGCTTTCTTCATAAAGCTCAATTAATTTTCCGAACGCATAGCCTTTTTTTACTTTTATCACTTTTATTTTAGCTCGTTCCTCAGGTAGAGCGTTTTCTACAAAGATTGGAAAACCTTCTACTTTCGCTACTCCCACTCCATCATGGGTGAGGTCTTCGAACGTTACGTCATAATATTCATTTTTTTCAATCGGTGCTACTTGGGTATTTGCCATATTTACTTCGTCCTTTTCGTCAAAATGCTTAACTGATTGTATCATACCTTAAACAACGATAGCCAATTAGTCCAAAAGAAAAAACCTGGCAGTTAGGCCAAGTTACTGTTGGTTGTTCATGATTTTAGATTTTTCCTTTGAAACAAAGACATCAATATGGCGATATAAATTCACAAACTCACCAGGGAGCAAGCCACCATATTCACCATCAAGATTAAGCTGCATTTTTTCGGCATTATTTACTTTTATACGATTGGCTTTTGTATAAATGACGTGTGGATCATGGATATGGTCACCACGAGAGGCTAATGTAGCTATCTTAATGAAGTCAGCTAAATTTGCTTTCTTTAAAATGATCAGGTCAAACAAGCCGTCATTCATCGAAGAGTCTGGAGCTAGTTTTTCAAAACCTCCAACAGAATTTGTTAGCGATACTAAAAATAGCATGATTTCACCTTCAAATAGTTTCCCATCATATTCAATTTCTACATGTGCTGGTTTAATTGAAGGCAGTATTTCCATTCCTTTTAAATAATAAGCGAGCTGGCCAATCATCGTCTTTAATTTACTTGGTACCTCGTACGTTAACTCCGTTAGGCGGCCTCCACCTGCGATGTTAACGAAATACTTATCATTCACCCGCCCAATATCAATTGGCACGGCAACACCATTAATAATGACATCACATGCACCTTCTACCGTCCGAGGTACACCAATTGCTCTTGCAAAATCATTGGTTGTTCCAACTGGGATAATGCCAAGCTTTGGTCGATATGGTTGTTCGGCTAGTCCATTAACAACTTCATTAATCGTACCGTCACCACCTGCTGCAATGACAAGATCGAAGTTACGCTCAACTGCAATTCGAGCTGCATTGGTAGCATCACCCTCTGCTGTGGTCGCATGACATGATGTTTCAAAGCCAGCAATCTCTAGCTTTTGCAACACTTCTGGTAAATGCTTTTTAAACATCTCTCTCCCAGAGGTTGGATTATAAATAATTCTTGCTCTTTTCATAGCCATCATCCTATTTATACATAAATTTATTCAAGTGCTAATTTAGAATTAATATCCATAAATTCTAAATTAGCATAAGTTCAACTACGCCTCTGTCTTCGTCCTTTTGGCTCGCCACTAGGAGTTTTCTTTAAAAGGTAAGAAAGTATATAAATTTTTACCTAGTTTTGGTGTCTAACTCCAGTCGCCATCAGCTTGAAGTCATAAGCCATTTCCGTTATTCTTTTCTAAGAAACTAATGCTCACATATTACCATCATTTAACATAATAGCTCATTTAGATTGTTTTATCAATGTTCCAGTCACAAGCAAAAAGCACCGAAATACACGATGCCTTTTTATTGTACATTCACTACATATCTTCTACGAGATTGATAGAAACTTGATTGCTTTTCAAAATGTCTAGACGATATGTTCCATCGCCAATTTTCATAGTGCCTTTGTATGAATTACCATATTTGTCATACTCATTATTTTCATTTGTTTGCTCGACTGAATCCCAATTACTTCCCTGTTGCCTGAGTTCATTGACTGAAACTGCCGTTAGACTCATGTCATTATTTTTATCAATATTAATAGTTATGCTGCTATTACTCTCAATAATCCAATGATTTGCGAGTGCACCCGGAAATAAGTCAATCGCACTATTATTCCCTCTTACTTCAAGTCTCATATTTTGCGGAACAATAATTGTAGGTTTCATTCTAGTAGATGAATGAAATGGGCTGTTTTTAGTAACTGAGTCTTTTACATAAACATAGAGTGTATTACCGACTGTTTTTGTCAAAGCATAGTCCTTGAAGAATTGTATAGGCCCCTTATCGTTCTTACTTACAGTCGTTCTGTATGTACCAAACATATGAACCTCATTTAATTCAGAGCCCTCGATCGTGACTGGTTGATTTTCAGATTCCACGACGATCCTTTTAATCGTGTTGGATAGTTCCTCTTTCATTTCTGGTAAATCTAAAGTCTTCTCCTGTGAACCTAAGACTGATTGGAATTCTCCTAATAGACCAGAAGATGATAGTAAGGTAAAGCCGATCCCGATTGTTCCGATAATACATACAAATAGAATGCTCATAAAATCATATTTTAATCTTGGGTTTTCTTGCTTTGATAATAAAAGATAAAGGATAATTTCCGCTCCTAAAACGACAAGAATAAAAGGCCACCATATAAGGATTGGCTCAATTCCTTCTAATCCTTTTATTTGCGATAAAAACAAGAATACGCCAAGGAGAATGAGGGACAACCCCATTGAAACGGTTCCAACTCGCCATATTTTCATTCTGCACTCTCCTTTCTACGTTTACTCCCCATCAATAGTTTTATCCCACCTGCTATAAGCAAAATTGAAATAACGACTGTTTCAAAATAATTGTAGTACCAATGCCCTATATCTAATCCAATCATGTTATCTAGAAAAGGTCCGGCTACTGGAATGATAATACTGTCTAGCATGTAAAAAAGACCAATAACCAGTAAACCAATCCCTACCCACTTTTGATGATTTATTAAATAAGATACAACAGGAATATCTTCTAAATCCTCTTCACCATGCTTTGAAACCTTTTGCAGGGCATCGAAGAAACTATAAAACCAAATTAACGGAATTAAAAACAAGAAAAAGGATAGACGAAGAACATCTAAGATATAGATAGCCAATAAAAATCCGGCCATGAGCTGAAAACCACGTTTTTGTAAGCCTAAGTACATATGACCTGCCCCAGGGAAGATGGATATTATCGTTGCCAGCGCTCTACTCTTTTTACCTTCCTCACTTCTCGTTTGCTCAAAATCCTCTAGTATCGTCCGATCTACTAATTCCTCACCTCTATGTTTCTTCGATAAAAGCTGTACTGTATCAAATATATTATAGATCCAAATGATTGGTAGAATTCCAAGGAAAGAGATAAAGCCACCTTGATTCGTAACAACAGTCAGAAATACAATCATAGTCGTCAAACCAAAAAATGAAATTAGAAACGTTAAACCTCTGTTCATTAACCCAAGGTAAAAATGCCCAAGCCCTGGTATGAGAGAAAGCAAAATTGTATGTATTCGCTCACTTTCCTCTTTAATCGGAATAGTTTGTTCATCTACAGTTGCAGACATTGCCTTATGATTACCTCTTAATAGGGTGATAATCATATCAAAGATACTTATAAACCATATAAATCCGGCAACCAATAGACCAACGAAAAAGGGAGCTTCAAACTGCAATACCATTGATCCTAAACTACCAACAAATAATGGCACAATACACCCAGCACTATAGATAAACCCCTTCGCTTTTCGTTTTAAATAAAAATGTCCTACCCCTGGAAAAAATGATAAAAAGAATGCCACTACCGAGCTTTTATTCATATTTCACCCTCCTATTCCTTTTTTGGTAAAACTATATCTAGTAGTTGTAAGGTTTTATCCATGAGATTATCTGAAAATGATTCTTCTTTCTCTGTAAATGAAGATGCTTCTACAGTAGACACGAACCCTGTTATCCCTTGAAAAAATCCAGAACTCATCAGCAGAAACGTAACCGCAGCAGCAAGCCCGTAATGGAAGATTGCATGTTTATAAAATGGATTGCTTTTCTTTGTTTTTTCAAAGTGAATTTTAGAAACCAACTCATCTGTAAAATTTATATTCTCAATCTCTGGTAGCTGTTCAGTCTGATTATCGATTTGTTCCATGTATAGCTCTAAACATTGGTCACAGGAATAAAGATGGTCTTCAAGTTCACTATGAGTAGCTTTTGGTAAGTTATTATTAATATAAGCCAACCATTCTTCATGTGTATAATGATCCATTAAAAATCATCCTCCTTCCAATGTTTTCTCATCCAAGATCGAGCTCTGTACAGCTTCGTTTCAATCGTCTTAATTTCTAGCTTTTTCTCAATTGCTATTTGCTTATAGCTTTTTTCACATATGTAATAGTCATAGATTAGATCCTGATAGCCTTTAGGCAATTCTTTCAACCTATTTCTGACAATGTGTCTTTGTTCTTTTCGTAACAACGGAATCACGACACTCTCTTCTGGTGAAGCTATTTGCTCATACGGCGTTGTATCAATTCCACTTTCATGGAAACGTTGCAGCTTTCTTTTCGTGTCGATTGCGTGATTAATAGCATTCCGTGTGATCCATGTTTTGAAGCCTTGTGATTCATATTGGGGGAGAGCATAATAAATTTTTATAAACGCTTCCTGAGCTGCATCTTCTGCGTCTTTTTCATTCCGTAGAATCGCGAAAACTGTCCTGAACACATAATTCTTGTATTTCTCAACCAACACTCGAAAAGCATGCTCATCTCCATCCTTCACTTTTTCTATTAACTTTTCATCGAGAATGCTACTCTCCCCTTTCTTCTCTATCTCTATAATAATAGACGTAACAAAACTAGCTTTGCCCTACACTTTTTAAAAAATAATTTATTAGTTATTAAGATAGCATATAAAGAAAACTTGTCGAGTGGCGAGAATGAAGCGCGGACAGAGGCGTAGTTAGCTTATGCGTTCAGAATTTACCGATACAAATTCTGATTAATAAGAAAAGCGAAAGGCGCGCCCGCTTATCGGCGCGTCGATTAAAACCCGCCACGTCCTGTGGCGAACATCGACATTAGCACATCCTGTGCAAGACAAGCCGGCTGGAAGGTTGTTCTTTACCTTCCGGACGGATTGGCTTATGCCATAGAGCCGATGGCGCCCGGAGCTAGACACTAAAACTAGGTACAAACTTTTATGCTTTCTTATCTTTTGAAAAAGACATGGATGCTATTCACCCATGCCTTCGAATTATAGTTTTTCACTCATGGTAGGGCGGTTTTTTCCCACCCGCTAAAGAAGCAGATAAGGTTCCTCGCTCAACTTTATAAGACATATACCATTGGCCTTGCGATTGTTCGTTAGACCATGTTTCCGTAAAAGTAACCATATATGTTTCATATCCAATTTCTTTGACACTAGTTTTTCTTACGACCTGAAAACTATCAACAGTCCCCTCCCATATCCCTACCTTCTTTGGAAAAAGATCAATAAACGTACCTTCACCAGATGTTGCAAACTCAACCGCATCATCCTGTGTAAAAGGTGGTAATGGAGAAGAGATTAGCTGAAAATAACCCGATAATAGACCGAATAGTAGAACCGGAGTTAGGACAAACCATAAGATTCCCTTATTCTCTTTTTTACGCCTAAATATCCACCTATCAATACACGCATAAAACAATGCTGCCATTACCCCAAATACTGTAAAGAACGAGAACTCAAGTACAAACCCGCCGATAAGTCCGAAAAAAACATGTAATGCAATAAAAACCCATGTATTATTTTTAAACCATTTATGTTGGAGGTATTCAACCCCGAGTGATACAAGATTTCCATAGATTAAGATAACAGCCCCAACGTACATTCCATACATTAATGTCCATCCCGCAAATGCTGCTCCAAGACCATATTCTTGGCCATGTACTAAAAGAGCAGACATGAGTATTGAAATAAACGCAGTGGAAACAAATGTTGAGATTAATTTTTTTTTTAACAAATCAGACATGGTTTGTTACACCTCTCCACCTCTTTAAATATCACCCGATTTCCCGAAGGTCTTTTTTGCATCCTCCCGGGTGATATAACCACAATCACTTTCTAATTGTGCCATCTCAGCTTCTGTTAGTTCCTCATTATTATATTCTAACTAGGTCACAAGTTAGACTTTTATATTAAAACAAGCATCCGTAAAAAAAGACCATTACAAAACGTAAAATGGTCAAAATAATATTAGAATTTATATACATCACCACGGTTATCAATAGTACATCTTTTTTTCATTATAATCGACTTCGAATATGTTCCTAAAACTACCAACCAAAACCTAAGCTGTTCATTTCTGCCCTTTAATGGTTGAATATCACCCATTGGAGGCTGAATTATTAAACCTTTTATTGCCTTAGCAATTCTTATTTGTACTGCTTTTTCTTGCTTTTTTAAAAATTTTATCGAATCACGACTCAGTGTCACTTGGTAAGTTAAGCTCATTCATAGCATCCTCCCAAGATATAAATTCCGAGTTATTCTTGAGTTGATGTTCTTCTTCTTTACTTAAAGGTGTATCATCTGGTTCCAATTCACTAATTTCTTCCCAGTTCGGTCGTGTATGACTCACAGTTAAATACTTTAGATAATCATACGCAGACTTTTTAGCTGCTTCTGGTAGTTTTGCAACCAATTCATATAACTTATCGTTACTAATTGCCATTGCTAACTCCTCCTTACTGAGTTAAACTCTCCCTTTATTATAGCATATTACAAAGCGACTCCCTTTGTTGAAGGTTCGCTCTCGTTAATTTAAGTACAAATATTCACAATAAATATTTGTTTAAAATTAGTTGCTATTTAGGAATTCGAAGATTTATTTCAACTTAATTAATGTAATATGTCAACAAAATACGTTACAATCAGTGAAAACCTTTGAATATTTGTTGAGAGAATCTTAATTACCCTATTACACGCATAAAAAGCTGCTGTATTATACAGCAGCTTTCGTAATTATTTTAATAAAATTTGTAACGCTTCTTTTACAGTAGTTGGTTTGCGACCTGGAAGCATTTCTAAATCAGAATGTGGTGCTTCTAATCCACCTTCACTAATCCCTTTTTGGATCATGCTGTTCATGGATACAAATTCTTCTGGCACGCCAGCCTCTTTTAGCATTTTTGAATGTACTTCAGAATCTACAGCTAATAAAGGAATTTCTTTACCTGTAACCTCATTAATGGCATCCACGAATTGTTGTTGTGTTAAGTTTTCACCTGCTAATTCGTATGCTTTATTATCGTGACCTTCTCCTGCTAAAACATTGGCAGTGGCTTCACCTAAATCTGGACGATACACCCAAGCTACTTTTCCTTCTCCGGCAGATGTTACCCAAGGTGCGCCATTTAAGCATTGTTGAATGGTAATTAATTCGTTTTCAACATACCAGTTGTTATGAACAAATACATATGGAATACCTGATTCCTTAATGATATTTTCACGTATACGGTCCAATGTCTTTAAATCCACCCTATGAAACAACACATGTTATTGCCTACGAAAAATATAGAAAAAATAAAACAAATGATAGAATGGCTAAGAATAGAATCATAGCTGTATCCTTAAAGGTATCCTTTACACGAATATGTGTAAGGATGCCGCCTATACCTGTGATCCCAAGTAAAAGTGCCCCTGCCATTGCCGAAGTTGAAGCCCAATATCCTACAATTAATAGGACAGCCCCTGTTAATTCAACAAGCCCCGTTACAATTCTAAACCACTGTGGCAATCTCCAATTATTGAAAGCTTCCACATGCATTTTAAAACCTGTTACTTTCCCGAACCCTGCCATTAAAAACATTAATGCGAGAATTCCTTGCAATACATAAGTTAAGATTTCCATCTTCTCCTCATCCCCTTTTTATATTTAATTTGTAATTTTCTAATCTAAATCCATTTCAATCTGACGTTATTTAGACAAAGCTCTGCGAACCATTGGAGCTACTTTACTTGCCAGTAAACCAATGGCTTTTTCCACTCTAGCTAAAGGCTGACCACCCATATCAAATTGCCCTATAAAGCGTGAATGGCCGAATAGCTCATGCTGATATAAGATCTTCTCAGCCAGTTCCTCTGCACTGCCAACAGCTAAAATTTGCCCTGCAGATCGCTCGGGCTTCAATTGCTCAGCTGATTTATAAAAGTGTGGAAGACCACGGTCTTTTGAGAAGTAGCTAAAATATCGATTATAGTGTGGCACAAATTCAGTAATCGCCTGTTCTCCTGTTTCGGCTATATACGAATGTCCCGTCACAGAAACCCTTAACTTGGATAGATCATGACCTGCTTCTCTTGCTGTTTGCCAGTATAGGTCTGTTAGTGGTTTGACGGATTCTGGACGACCACCTAACAAGCCAAGTGCCATATTTATACCAAGTCTTCCTGCACGAACGGCACTTGCAGGGGTACCCCCAACACCAATCCAAAGTGGCAGTTTCTTCTGTACAGGTCTAGGTGCGATTGGGGCATTTTGAAGGGGAGAACGGAAATTCCCTTGCCAACTGACGACTTCCTGCTCTTGCAATTTCAAAAATAAGTTTAACTTCTCTTCAAACAATTCATTGTAATCATTTAAACTTGCTCCAAAGAGAGAAAATGATTCTAAAAATGCCCCACGACCTAAAATGATCTCAGTTCGTCCGTTTGATAATAAATCAAGTGTTGCAAAATCTTCATAAACACGCACTGGATCGGCTGTACTAATAACGGATAGCGTGCTAGTTAGTTTAATTTTTTTCGTCTCCCGTGCAATAGCAGCGAGCAACATGGCATAAGAAGACGTGACAAAATCCAGTCGATGATGTTCTCCAACGCCAAATACATCGAGTCCTGCTTCATCTGCCATTTTTGCCATTTGAATAATATCTTCCACTCTCGACCTGGCAGTTCGACTATTTCCATTTTCATCAGGTATTCGTTCACCTAATGAATAAACTCCCAATTCAACGGTTAATCGTGCAACCTTTTATTCTCATTACATGGACAAATACGATTTGCTTGAAAAGGTGTTAAGTGATAGTGTTATGAGAGAAGTCATTCAAGAGGTAAGTACACATGAGGTAATTAACCAAAAGTCTATCGAGGCTATTTTTTTATCAATTATAAAGTTCCAAACATCGATCAGTAACCAATGTCGTCGAAGTTACGAGGCATTTACACCCCAAATTGAAACGATTTTTAAAAAGGAACTTGAAGCCTTTTTTTCAGAGTGGGCTCAAAAGCAATGGCATAATCAAAATAAATCTGAAATAGAGGTCTTTGCGGTGATGTTAAGCTGGGCACTTTATGGTGCTGTGATGCATTGGATGCAAAATCAAACGGTAAAACCAGAAGATTACGTAAAGCAATTAATGCCTTTAATCAAAAATAAGGTAACCATGGATTAAGAAAGTGTTAATTTAATATTATTTTCTTTATTCATAGTATTTCAATATCCAAAATTCAATAGAGTCTGTTTTTTTTAAAACAGGCTCTTATGTTGACCAGGGCTGCTATCCTCTTCAACTAAGCCGGCAGTGGGCTTTTTCATGATTCCCCGCAGAAAGCGATCATCCTGGAGTGGAAATCAACAAATTCCGAATACTTAAAATAAAGCAAAGTTTGGAAAACAGACTAAAGAATAGAGGATCAGATTTTTAAACCCGACCCTCGTACAAATTATCTCTTCTTAAGCTCTTCCACCAATAATTTATTAACCATCTGCGGATTTGCTTGTCCTTTTGTTTGCTTCATCATTTGCCCAACTAAGAAACCAACTGCTTTTTCTTTTCCCCCTTTAAAATCTTCCACTGATTGTGGGTTGGCATCTAGAATTTCACCAATTATTTTAGTAAGGGCACCTTCATCAGAAATTTGCACAAGACCTTTGTCTTTGACAATTTTCTCTGCGTCGCCACCATTTTCAACTAACTCTTTGAATACTGTTTTTGCGATTTTAGATGAAATTGTGCCATTTTCAATTAGCTTGATCATACCCGCTAAGCCTTCTGGTGTTAGGGCAATTTCATAAAGCTCTTTTTGCTCGGCGTTCAAGTAGGCTGACACCTCACCCATAATCCAGTTAGAGGCTTGTTTCGCTTCTGCTCCAGCTTGTACGGTTTCATCAAAGAAGTCCGACATTTCCTTTGTTAATGTTAAGACATTTGCATCATATGCTGGTAATCCAAGCTCTTCAACATATCGTTTTTTACGAGCATCTGGAAGTTCAGGAATTTCGGCACGAATTCTTGCTTTCCATTCATCATCAATATGTAGTGCAACTAAATCTGGCTCTGGGAAATAACGATAATCATCTGAACCTTCTTTTACACGCATTAAGACTGTCTCTTTTGTATTTTCATCATAACGACGTGTTTCTTGTTGGATTTCTCCACCTGCTAAAAGAATCTTTTCTTGGCGAGCAATTTCATATTCTAAGCCCTTTTGCACAAACGCAAATGAGTTTAAGTTCTTAAGCTCTGTCTTTGTACCGAATTCCTTTTGACCAACAGGACGTAAGCTAACGTTCGCATCACAACGTAATGAGCCTTCTTCCATTTTACAATCTGATACACCTGTATATTGAATAATTGATTTTAACTTTTCAAGGTACGCATATGCTTCTTCTGGTGAGCGCATATCAGGTTCTGATACGATTTCAACAAGTGGCGTTCCTTGACGGTTAAAATCGACTAGGGAATAACCGTCACCTGTATGCGTTAGCTTTCCAGCATCCTCTTCTAAGTGCAAACGAGTGACCCCGATTTTCTTCTTTTCACCGTTCACTTCAATTTCAATCCAACCATGTTCTCCGATTGGTTTATCAAATTGTGAAATTTGATAGGCTTTTGGATTATCCGGGTAGAAGTAATTTTTACGATCAAACTTTGTATCTGTCGCAACCTCGCAGTTTATCGCCAATGATGCACGCATGCCGTACTCAACTGCTGTTTTATTTAAAACTGGCAGTACACCTGGATACCCTAAATCAATAACCGTTGTTTGTGTATTTGGTGGTGCTCCGAACTCTGTTGGACTCGCTGAAAATATTTTAGACTTTGTTTTTAACTCAACATGGACCTCAAGCCCAATGACCACTTCATATTTCATCTCTTCTCACCCCTTACAATTGTGGTTTTGCTTTATGATGCTCTGTTGCTTGCTCAAACGCATGGGCAACACGGAATAGTGTACTTTCATCAAAATGCTTCCCAATGATTTGTAATCCTAAAGGTAAACCATTTGAGAATCCACATGGTACAGAGATACCAGGTACACCAGCAAGATTAACAGGGATTGTTAAAATATCGTTCGCATACATTGTCATTGGATCCTTTGTATTTTTACCTATTTTAAAAGCAGGTGTTGGTGCTGTAGGACCAATAATGACATCATATTTTTCAAACACATCTTCAAAGTCTTTCTTAATCAAGGTACGAACCTTTTGTGCCTTTTTATAATACGCATCATAATATCCAGAGCTTAAAGCAAAAGTACCAAGCATGATACGACGTTTAACCTCATCCCCAAAGCCTTCACTTCTTGTTTGCTTGTACATCTGAAGTAAGTCCGATGCATTATCTGTTCTATGGCCATAACGCACACCATCAAAACGAGCAAGGTTTGCCGATGCTTCTGATGATGATAGTAGATAATACGTACTTAAAGCATATTTAGAATGTGGTAAGGATACTTCATCCCATGTGGCACCTAAGCCTTCTAATACTTTTAAAGCATCAAGAACGGACTGACGTACTTCTTCTTTTACACCTTCTCCTAGATACTCCTTAGGAACAGCAATTCTTAGGCCTTTTACATCACCTGTTAGCGAAGATAAGTAATCCGGCACATCTACATTAGCTGATGTTGAGTCCATTGGATCAACTCCAGCAATTGCTTGAAGTAAGTAGGCATTATCTTCAACCGTTCTGGTGACTGGGCCGATGATGTCTAGCGATGATGCGAACGCCACTAGACCATAGCGTGAAATTCGTCCATATGTAGGTTTTAAACCGACTACGCCACAAAACGAAGCAGGTTGTCGCACAGATCCACCTGTATCAGATCCAAGCGAGAACAGGACCTCGCCGGCTGCTACTGCAGCTGCTGAACCACCACTTGATCCTCCAGGTACATGATCTGTATTCCATGGGTTTTTCGTTGTTTTAAAACCAGAGTTTTCATTAGACGACCCCATTGCGAACTCGTCCATGTTTAATTTACCAATCGTTACAGATTCGGCATCCTGTAAACGCTCCATCACTGTTGCATCATAGATTGGGTTAAAGTTTTCGATGATTTTACTTGCACACGTTGTTCGCAAGCCTTTTGTAACAATGTTATCCTTTATCCCAATTGGCATCCCAAACAATAATCCAAATTCATTTTCAGTTCCAATTGCTTCATCTAATTGCTTTGCGTAGTTCCGAGCGTTTTCTTCATCTAATGTTAAAAAAGCATCTATCTTGTGATCGACTTCATTAATTCGTTTGTAGGATTCATCAACGAGATCTGAAACTGACACTTCTTTTTTATGTAATAAACGATGTAGTTCTGATATTTTATGGTCAAACAGTGACATTGGTTCCCCCCCTTATTCCATGATTGATGGCACGCGAATATGTCCATCTTTTGCGTCTGGTGCATTTTTTAAAACGTCTTCAATCGGCAATCCTTTTTTCGGTTCATCCTCACGTAAGACATTCCTCATATGAAGTACATGTGTAGTAGGCTCGACATTGTCTGTATCTACCTCATTTAATTGCTCTGCATATGTAATAATCGCTTCAAGCTGGTTTTTAAATTCGTTTGCCTCCTCTTCAGTAATTGCTAATCTCGCTAAATTGGCAACATGTTTTACTTCATCAATTGAAATTCTACTCATCCTTATCCACCCCC
Source organism: Cytobacillus sp. S13-E01 (assembly GCF_029193815.1). Taxonomy (GTDB): domain Bacteria; phylum Bacillota; class Bacilli; order Bacillales; family Bacillaceae_L; genus Bacillus_BV. The sequence goes on along the minus strand of NZ_JARFVC010000053.1, from coordinate 5,754 downwards.
AAATAAAATCGGCCGTTAATTATACTGATAATATCAAAGTTTAACGCATTAAAGCAACCATTAAAGAAAAGCGCAAGGCGCCCGCTTATCGGCGCGTCGATTAAAACCCGCCACGTCCTGTGGCGAACATCGACATCAGCACATCCTGTGCAAGTCAAGCATAAGACAAGCCGGCTGGAAGGTTGTTCTTTAACCTTCCGGACGGATTGGCTTATGACCTCAGGTCCGATGGCGCCTGGAGCTAGACACCAAAACTAGGTAAAAATTTTATACTTTCTTTCCTCTTGAGATAGAAAACACAAAGATTAAAGCTATTCAAATTTCACTGAAATCCCTGTTATATGGTGAGAGAATCACTACGATTTTGCACCCTATTTGCATTGTGATTAACTGTTTTGCACCTTTAAAGAGAACCCGTTATTCATACGAGCACTCGTGTTTTATTATATTATCAGTTTAATAAACGGAAAAATTCCGTTTAAATTGGTAAATACACATATTTTCCTAAAAATAAGGGGAGTTTTTCCGCTTATCTTATCCAAATCTTTGGATTTTGTCTTATTTAGAGCAGTTAATCGGAATATCTCCGCTTATATCTGCATCTTAAGCCCCCTCTATAAACATTAGCAGGAAATTCTCCGCCTATGAATTCCTTATTCCTACACGAATATCAACAATGAATAATAACAGAGCCTCGATTTTAAGGACATTATTTATATACCTTAAACACTTAAATTTTTGGGTTTAAAGAAATATAAAAAGCATGGCGAATTCCTATACAAATTACCATGACTTTTTGTAAGTTATATACCCTGTTTTTTCACTTTTTGCACTTCAAAAGAGAACCCGTTATTCTTATGAGGGACGCACGTGTTTTACTATTATTTCATAGCCTTTAAACCTTTCAAGTATTCCGTTACTCGCTTATCATCTTCATAAGGGTATTCAAAGTTTAATTGCTCCGCAACACTGATTCCTATTTTCCGGTACAAATCACACATTGTAAATAGTGACTCCCAAATATTTTCATAGTTAGCATCTGTATAGGTTGAAACAAATCAGTTCCATCATTTCTTTTTCGGTTCTCATGTTTAATACACTCCATATGTAAAATATAAATCTTATTGTTCATTGATTACACAACCTTTTCTATTATGGTATAAAGTGGTTAAATTAGTCAAAGGTTGAAGTGCTGTTTCCCTCTTGACCTAGACAAATAATTTGACGTCCAATACCAATAGAAACTCACAGGATATAATAGTTCATCCATAATTTATAAGGGCTCTTTTCCTAAAAATTGTTGCTTTCTAAGTATATTTAAATCAAGAGTGGATTGGAGCGGAAGGCACTTGACTCCTGCGGGAAATAGAGGAAAAGTCGAGACCCCGCAGATGGAAACGGCGTGGAGGCTTGACTTCCTCCCCGAGCAAAGCAAGTGCCTGCAGCGACAAGGAACGGTTCAAACTAATCTATTAGAAAAGAGCCCTTAAAAAAGACCTACCCGCCAATGCGAATAGGTCTGATCTTATAATCTATAACTCTTATAAACTAGCTTTAACTGCGTCAAATTCATCTTGAATTTCTTGTGATGGCGCTTCTGTAACCAAGCTGATTATAACGGCAACAATTGTTGCTAGCACAAAACCTGGAACAATTTCATATAGACTAAACGGAATAACCGCCTCGCGAATCATCTCACCTGCTGCATCTGTAACAGGTGCTGATAACTTACTCCATACAACAACTGTAACTGCCCCAACAATCATACCAGCTAGAGCGCCCCAACGATTCATTCGTTTCCAGAATAATGATAGAATGATAACTGGTCCGAATGCTGCACCAAACCCTGCCCAAGCATAACTTACAAGTGCTAGTACTGAGCTATCTGGATTACCTGCAAGTAGAATTGCAATTAATGCAATACCTGCAACAGCGATACGTCCTACCCAAACTAATTCTTTTTGTGAAGCATCTTTTTTCAGAATTCCTTTATAGAAATCCTCTGCAAGTGCACTTGAAGAAACCAATAACTGAGAATCAATTGTACTCATAATTGCTGCTAGGATAGCTGCTAATAGAATACCAGATACCCATGGATCAAATAACACTTGTGTAAATAGAATAAATACTTGCTCTCCGTCCGCAATTGGATTTTCCGCAAAGTAGGCGATACCTGCAAAACCTGTGAAGATTGCACCGAATAAGGCGAAAACCATCCAAACCATACCGATCATACGTGCTTTAGGCACATCTTTCACTGATCGTAATGCCATAAAACGAGTGATGATATGTGGTTGACCAAAGTAACCTAGACCCCATGCTAGTAGGGAAATGATTCCTAATGTTGTCATTCCAGCAAATACATCTAGGTATGCAGGGTCAATTTCCCCTACTGTATTTACTGTGTTGCCCCAACCACCAGTTTTGCTGATAGCTACAATCGGAACTACGATTAATGCAAGGAACATTAAGATACCTTGAATGAAATCCGTCCAACTTACCGCTAGGAAGCCACCTAAGAATGTATATGAAATGATGACAATAGCGCCAATCCAAAGGGCTTGGTTATATGATAATCCAAAAGAGGCCTCAAATAACTTTGCTCCTCCGACCATACCTGAGGATGTATAGAAGGTAAAAAATAAAAGGATAACTAATGCGGAAATCACACGTAAAGCCTTTGAACCATCTCTAAATCTATTTTCAAAGAAATCTGGAATTGTAATTGAATCATTTGCTTTTTCTGTATAAACACGTAGACGTTTTGCAATAAATTGCCAATTAAGGTATGCGCCAATTGTTAGACCTACACCAATCCAAATTTGTGGCATACCACCTGAAGCATAGATTGCACCAGGTAAACCAAGTAAAAGCCAACTACTCATGTCAGACGCCCCTGCACTTAACGCTGCAACACCAGGACCAAGTCGCCTCCCACCTAATACATAATCTGATAGATTACTAGTCATTCGATATGCTACAACACCAATTGCCAGCATACCTACTAAATAAATAATAAATGTTACTAAAACTGCTGGTTCCATTAATTAATCTCTCCCCTCGGTAAAATTCGTTATGACTGATAATACAACTGTAATTAACATAGGAACAAACAACCAAAACCAAGTAGCTCCCGTTAACGAATATTCCATTCTCTCACCTCCAAGATTGTCGTACATGAAATACTTATGCAATTACATGCAATTTCATGATTATTCTAATAAATAGTATTTTAGTAACTGTTTTTTTATCTCCTTGATAATCATAACACAATTATTAAAGTATTACAGACTGAAAATTCATACTTTAGTTCCTAAATGTATAAATATACTTTAATTTGAATCAATTTTACAATATATCGTGTATATGATTATATCTATACATGAAAATTTATAAAATTAAGTTGGGCGTACGGCTAAAAAATGGTGAAAATTGGGTTTAATCTATCATACTTTTGTTCTAGTTTTTTTTGGAATTTTTTCGTCGGGTGTATTTGGACATGCTTGGATTTTTAAAATGTGAATAGAATAGTAAATTGCCAATTCAGGCGAGTAAATGCCTGATTTAGACGAGTAAATCATTACTATCGACGAGTATTTTTGAAGTTTAGGCGAGTAAATCAATAAACTCGGCGAGTATTACCATTTAATTTCCAAAAATAAACCGAAATATAGCTAACAACAACGTCATATTAGCCCAAAAAAACAAAAAAGCCTCTAATCAGAAAACAATACTATAAAAATGGATAGACCTTAACGTATTCTACGTAGGGTTTATCCACTTTTATTTTACTTAATGGACATTAAACCATTACTGAAAAAATAAGGTAATCAAAGTATATTACGAACATGGTTTCTTACTGGTTAAATCGGGGGAACATAATAGCTAATTTATGAAATGAACATAAGAGATCTGTCTCCTCTCTCAAAAGCTTATTGATGTAGTATTAAGACATTAAAGACAACACACACGTTCAGCTAGATACACATGACGTTTTTACAACCCTTTATATATAATTTAAAGTGCCTTTTACTTTGAATTATATATAAAGGGTCCAACAAGCGAAGCGCGTTAGGATATAGTCTGTTACGCAGGATAATTTCAAAAGAATAGCTCCTACGTTATGTATATGTACATGACATAGGAGCCCTTATTTTTACTGTATTCTTATTTCTTTAGTCTAGATATCGGATGAGAGACCTTTCCACATATCTTATAGCATTTCAGATGTTGTTTTAGCTTGCATGTGTAAAACTAGGTAGTCTGGGCCACCAGCTTTTGAGTCAGTTCCAGACATGTTAAATCCACCGAATGGTTGGTATCCAACGATTGCACCAGTACAACCACGGTTGAAGTAGAGGTTACCAACATGGAAGTCTTCGCGTGCTTTTTCGATGTGTGCACGGTTGTTTGTAAGAACTGCTCCAGTTAGACCATACTCAGTGTTGTTTGCAATATCAAGTGCATGGTCGAAATCTTTCGCTTTGCAGATTGCTACAACAGGCCCGAAGATTTCCTCTTTCATTAGACGAGCATCTTCTGCTACGTCTGCAAAAATTGTCGGCTCGATGAACCAACCTTTAGAGTCATCGCCTTTACCACCGTGTAGTAATCTTCCTTCGTTTTTACCGATCTCAACATAACTCATCACCTTGTCAAACGCACCTTGATCGTTTACAGGACCCATGAATATAGATGTGTCTTTAGGTTCACCAACAGTTAGCTCTTTTGTTAATTCAACAACGCGGTCTACTACTTGGTCATATACGTCTGCTAAAATGACTGCTCTTGAGCAAGCCGAACATTTTTGTCCTGAGAAACCAAATGCAGATGCCACGATTGATTTAGCCGCTAATTCAAGATCAGCATCTTTATCAACAACAATCGTATCTTTTCCACCCATTTCAGCAATGACACGCTTCAACCAAATTTGGCCTTCATTTAATTTAGATGCACGTTCGTAAATTCGTAATCCAACATCACGTGAACCTGTGAAGCTAATGAAGCGAGTACGTGGATGATCTACTAAGTAGTCTCCAACTTCTGCTCCACTACCAGGGACAAAATTAACTACACCTGCAGGAAGACCTGCTTCTTCAAGAACTTCCATGAATTTGGCAGCAATGATTGGAGTTGTACTAGCAGGCTTTAGTAAAACAGTATTTCCCGCTACTAATGCAGCTGTTGTCATACCAGCCATAATTGCAAATGGGAAGTTCCAAGGTGAAATAATAACACCCACTCCAAGTGGAATGTAATTAAAACGGTTATATTCGATTGGACGGCTTTCAACTGGAAGTCCGTCTTTTAGACGAAGCATTTGACGTCCATAATATTCTAAAAAGTCGATTGCTTCCGCTGTATCAGCATCAGCTTCATTCCATGGCTTACCAGCTTCTTTTGTTAAAAGGGCAGAAAACTCATGCTTACGACGGCGAATAATTGCAGCAGCACGGAATAAAATATCTGCGCGCATTTCTGGCTTTGACTTGCGCCATGTTTGGAATGTTTTATCTGCAATTTGCATTGCCTTTTCAGCAAGCTCTTGGTTTGCTTTTGAAACCCGGCCAACCAACTCTTCTCTGTTTGACGGGTTTACAGAAGCGATTTTATCCTCAGTTGTGATGCGTTTTCCACCAATAACTAAGTCATAATCTTGCCCAAGGTAAGACTCAACTGTCTTAAGACCAGCTAAATAAGCTTTCTTGTTTTCCTCAACAGAAAAATCCGTAAATGGTTCATGTTTATATGGTA
>NZ_JARFVC010000052.1 GCF_029193815.1 Cytobacillus sp. S13-E01 | reverse complement strand
TGTAACCGTCAAGTGAAAATGAACACTTTTTGCTAATTAATTTTGAACACTTTCGTTCCCAAAAATGGAAGAACGATGTTTCATTCGGTAACTTTTTTCCTCTCTAAAATGAATCACTTCTGCCCGATGGATGAGTCTATCTAAAATGGCTGTTGTAATGCCAGGATCACCTAATAATTCTCCCCATTCTTGAGGCCCTTTGTTCGATGTTATAATGACAGAAGATTTGTCATATAGGTCATTAATCAAATGAAAAAACAGATTGGCTTCACGAGTATCCATTGCCATATACATCAAATCATCAATAATGATTAAATGGGAGTCTCTGATACGTTTCATCCTTGTCTGTGACTTTCTTGTAAATTCCTCTGTTTTTAATGTGTGAATGAGTTCACCCATAGATATAAATGACACCTTGTATCCTTGATGAATAGCTTCTATTCCTAGTGCCGTTGACAGGAGCGTCTTGCCCACCCCTGTTGGTCCTAAAAGGATAAGGTTGTATAATTGATCTAGCCATGCGAACTCCTTTAATTGGTTGATTTGCTTCTTGCTTAGTGATTGCTGCTCATTCAGATTGAATGCCTCAAGTGTTTTATAAAAAGGGAACCCAGCCCATTTTAGTCTCTTTTCAATTTGTTTCTCATCACGACGCTTTTGTTCGTAAGCCGTCAAGTGGTCAATAAACATTCGGTACGTCCAATCCTCTGTTTCCGCTTTCGAAATCAGCTGGGGGAGGTAGGTGGCGCTTTCTGCCCACCTTAAGGAACGTAAACGGTGTTGCAGCTGTTCAATGGAATGATTCATTTGTATACACCCTCTTCCAGTAAAGCTATATATTCATTTATATCTCGAGTCTGTGGTTTTGTATTAATTACAGATTGATCGGTTGCATAGATTGGTTTCAACTGTTCACCCGTTCGATCCTCTGGTTTGCTGTTTACTTGGCGTTGGCGTTTGACATGTTGGATGATATCGCTAAATTCAGTCGCACTATACAGCCCCCTGTTGACACATTCCTTTAAAGCATCACTCGCAAACTCTGGCTCAGATTGAAGCACCTTTGAGATGAGTTGAAGTTGATCACGAATATACCGCGGGTAATTACGATGGACTTGAGTTAGAAATTCAGTCGCGAGCTCCACATCCTCAAATTTCTCGGAAACACTAGTTATGAAAACAGCTATGCCTTTTGTGCGATCCCGTGTGTGCTGGCGATCTTGAATCAGTTTACCTTTCTCGTGACTAATCTTATGGTAGGCAATTACAGGCCCTTCCTTTTCTTCTCGAACAAGTAAATGGTTCTTATCTGTCACTTCGATATAAACTTCTTTATCTTTCTTATGGGTTCCGAGAGGAACAGAATACCGATTTGATAGGTAGAGAATAGTATTGTCCTTCCTAACGGTTCTTGTTATACTTGAATCAATACTTGAAATAGTAATTTTTGTAGTGACCGGTCTTAAGTGTTGTTTTTCAAGGTTAAACACTTCGACTGGTCTCTTTTTTGTTGTATTGTGAACTTTACCATTTCCTGTTCTTTCAAGCCATGCGATGCCCTGTTCATTCCACTGATCGATATTGTGAAAGGCACGATTCTTAGCGAAGTTTTTCTTTATAAAACCAACCACGTTCTCAATTCGCCCCTTGCTTTCAGGATCCGCCTTGCGGCAAACATGAAGGACTAATTTCCTTTCTTCACGATAAGCTTGAAATTCACCAGTAAGAATTAGGTCTCCAGCATTCTCGCTGACTACCATAAGAGAGTCTTGATCATAAACAATTTCGTGAGGAATACCCCCAAAAAACTGAAAGGCATTTTCATGCGTTCGAATCACATCTTTCGTAGTGAAAGGCCTGTCCAACCACTCGGCATATTTATACCGGGAGTGCGAAAGTACAAAACTAATGAAATATAATTTGACCTCTTTTCCATCTGATGTCTTTTGTATAGTTTGGCCAAAGTCTACCTGAGCTTGTTTCCCCATCGGAGGGTCTGGAACGGCTTCGTAGACACGTTTTGTTTCTGTTTTAGGAAGCGAATATTTCTCCCGTAATTCTTTAACATAACCACGTACTGTGCTCTCAGCCACCTCTATACCCTTATATTTTTCGAATAACCAGTCATGAACTTGAGATGCAGAGAGATCAGGATGTTCACTTAGCCATGTTTGAATAACCATCTCATATGGATCAAGCTTTTTTGCTCTTGTTTTTGTTGATGCCATCCATGAACTCATTTCATCCGGCGATTTTTCTAAATATTTGTAAACGGTTGTTCTTGAAATCCCTAGCTTTTTAGCGATCCTCCTTATCTTAAACCCTTGTTGTTTTAATTGATAAATCTCCATATACACTTTCCACTTTTCCACCTTTCAGTTCCCTCCACTTGTGATGATAATTCTGATAATCTATCACATTATACAATGTTTGGAGAAAAATTTTTAATAGTATAGGGGGAGGTCGCCGCATTGAAAGTGGTGCCGCCCCTCCCCGGGGCGGCACCACTTTCAATGCCAAAACCCCAAGTACAGTTGGTAAAAAAGTGTTCATTATTATCTATCAAAAACTGTCTACTTTAGTTTAGCAGTTACAAGAACTTAAGGTACAAAGTTCAACGGACGAATCGCGTATACAAAATCTTGAACTACAATTAGCAAAACTTGAAAAAGAGGCATCACATAAGGAGGAAGTATATAAACAATTAGATTCTAAGATAGCTATTTATGAAAAAATAGAAGAAATTGTTAAGGTAGCTCAGGTAGAGGAATGGAAATTTCGCTACAGAAAACTTGAAGAAGAAACTAAAGAGCTTAGGAAACGAGCAACTATAGAAGACTATAACTCTAAAAATACACTTATTCAACAATTAGCATTGCAACTAAAAAAAGTGAAAGAATCAACCGTTTCAAAAGAAAATTTTAACCACTTAGAACTTGAGAGAGACCATTTGAAAGAGTCTATGCAAATGATAGCTTCTGATGTTGAGCGATTGGAAAATATAGTTACTGAAAATGAGAAGCATAATACTAACCTTCAACAGCAAGTGGGCCAATTAGAGAATAGTTTAGCAAAATATAAATCATTAGAGTCCAATTACAATGCTTTACAAATTGCTCATGAAGACTTACAGCTTAAATATGATCAACAACTCCAACAAATAAAAGAATTGTCTATACAGCTCCAGCAATTACAAGAGCAAATACAATACTCCGAAGCAGAATCAGATACACATCTACAAACGCTAAATACCGTGGATTTTATTGTAGAAGATGTGCAGGTATTATCGGATGTAACTCCTTCATTACCAGAGGAGGAAAACTTACCTTCAGAAGTGGTACAAGATGAAGTAATCTCAAATTTCGACCAATCATCTGTTATTGAACTAGCTCTAGACGAAGTGAAAGAGGAAGGTATAACATTTGATGAATTCTTAGAAGAAGTATCTGATGAAAGGGAGTTACTTGTAGAGCAAGAAGTAGATGAAGCACAAATGGTACAAGCTATGTCCGATATTTTGTCGAAAACAGTGACCTCAGTAGATGAAGGAGTGGTAACTCCTTTTCCAAACTACGACTGGTCATCTTTTTTACCAAGGGATAGTGAGTCAGAGCACAGTTACTTAAGGCAAGTGATTAAAAAGATTAATGCATCGATGCGTGAAATCTCTGGAATTGAGTTTAATGCAACGTATGAAATAGATTATTCTACTGCCTATGCAGAGGGGATTATTCGTAAGCAAGCCTATGAACACAACAGTAAACTAAAATATGTTAAAGAACGTCCGTATATGGGGAGAATTGACTATGTTACAGTAGTGGGTCCAGAAACAATTTATATTGGAGAACAAGGGATAGACGGCTATGTTATTTCATGGAAGGCAGAGGCTGCCTCTCTTTATTATCTGAGAACGGTCGGTCAGCCGATTGATCACCAGTCACTTGGAAACGTTATTGTAGATTATATACGCCAAATTGATATTGAATCTGGGAGTATTAAGACGTTACATCCACCTATTACTTCAACTAGCCAGTACTTTAAAGATGAGGGATTAGTTTCGGCACTTGAAAATAAGCGTGGTACAGATATGCAATCCATCGTTGCGACATTACAGCGAGAACAATATGAGATTATTCGTCTACCGATGAATCAGCCAATTATTATACAAGGTTCAGCGGGTAGTGGTAAATCTGCTATCGCACTTCATAGACTAAGTTATGTACTGTATAAATATAAAAATTTGGAACCTGACAGCGTTGCTATTTTAGGTCCGAATAAAGCATTTTTAAAACATATTCAAAATGTGTTACCAACATTAGGTGATTTCGGAATTAAACAAAAAACTTTTTCAGAAATTGCATGTGACATACTAATGATTTCTTCATCAAAGTTGAAACGTCACCAAGCAACAGAGCTAGATATAATTAAAATGAAAGGCTCATTAGATTTTAGAACTATCGTAGAGCAAACTACAATTAGAATTATCAATGACCTGCGAATTTGGGCAAAAGCATACACGTTAAAATCAATTACGATTTCTATTCCAATCTTACCAATTTTAAAGGAAATGGAAAAATATCCACAACTTACGTTAAAAAATCGAGAAAATCTTTATTTTAATTTCTTCTTAAAAAGCTTGCAGAAAGAGATACATATTAAAAACAAAGAACAGCAGCAGTTAAAGCAATGGGTAAAAGAAAAGGCAGATGTTATTGTAAAACAAGAAGTGAAGAAATTATCTCTATTCCATAACGAATTTATTACGACTGAGATAGCAGAATTAGGAAGTCGATGGGTTGAGCATTTAGATTCATATCAAGCTCATCGTTCTAATGCGAAAAAAAAGCAAGCTGATATAAGTCGTCACCAATTTATAACTGCGATTCAGCAAGCCCTACAGCTGATAATGGAAGATCATTCTGTTGTTCTTCAACAATTGATTCCTAAATCTATTGACGAATCAATTATTACAGATGCTTGGAAACCTCATATGCAGCGTGAAGTTCAAAAAGCTAAAGAAGCAGTCATCTTAAAGCATATTAGAGAGCAGCAATTGGAAGTGTTAAGTGTCGCTGTGGTTACAGAAACAACCACAGTTGAACAGCACTTGAAAGAGGTGCAGGAGCTAGTTCTTCAGCAATTAACAATAGAGCAGCTAGCCTTTTATAATGACCTAAAAGATATACTTGAACAAGCATTGCTTTCAGAAACTCTAATGCTGTTGGAACAAAAATACAGTAAGCAAGTTATAGAAGCATTAAAAACACGATATAATTTGGAATTCAGTTTTAGCAAACAATATCAAGGCTCTAAGTTTATTGAGTATCATGTCTCTCAAAACGAAAGTGACACCTTAAAAAATTATATAATAAAACATCTTGAACTGGATTATTTAGATTGCTTTGATGAAGCTATAAAAATTGCTAAATCTGAGGGTCTTTTGCCTAATGACTATAAATCATTCGACATTTTTTATGAAGACCTACCGGCCTTGTTACATATTGGCCGTCTAATTAAAGGTGTATCAAAAGAACATAAGTTGTCATACTTAATTGTTGATGAAGCTCAAGACTATATGCCTTATGAAATTGTAGAGATACATGCACTAACAAAGAAAAACGGATTAATGTTAATTGGTGATCTAGGACAGAATTTAAATCAAGCAAGCTCTTTACAAAATTGGTATAATCTTGACCAATTAATTGGTAAACCTGCTTATTATGAGCTTCAGGCAACGTATCGTTCAACAGCTCAAATAGTGGAAGTAAGTAATGAAATTATTAAGCCGTTTTCAGATGGGAAATACAAGCTTTCTTCAGAAACATTCCGTGATGGGGAAGAAGTGAAATGGGTAGAAGTTACAGCTGAAGCTGAAGAGCAGAAGCTTATTGAGGTACTAGAAGATGCTATTTATACGAATAATTATGAGTCTGTAGCAGTGGTAGTGAAAGAAGAATCATTACTTGAACATTTTAATTATATGATTGATCCATATTTCTCTGTAGCGATTCAAACCGAATCGGATCTACCAAGAAATGTTAAAGTAATTGTTACAACTCCAACAGCCGTAAAAGGATTAGAATTTGAAGCGGTTGTCATTGCACGATTTAATGACTATAGTTTAACAGATTTTGATCGTAAATTGGCGTATGTTGCTACAAGTCGTGCTCTACATCAGTTATATATTACGTTTGAACCGGGAAAATCATCTATAATTCCCTATAAAGAAACAAGTTTAATAAATTAATAATTTTCGAGACATTTCTAAGATAGACAATAGAAATGTCTCTTTTTTTAAATAACAATAAGATAATCTACCTTCAAAGCCCGATTGAGTTAGAATCATAGTATTTTAGTGTTTATTTTTTGCCTCTTAAATAACCACGGTGAACTGAATCGTAAAAATTATAAAATCTGAATTATTCTTACCAAGGAAAGTTGAAAAATTCTTCTTTATTTTTCACCTATGATTTTCGGTTTAAATTAATTTATCTTCCGTGCTTAAACTTGCTCCTAGTCCTTGTCTCTCTTCACTTGTTTTTAATCAGAAAGTATACCAAATAAAGGAGGGATAGTCCTTTGGTAGAAGTCGATAGAGGGTAATCTGAAAAAATTCTAACCCAAAGATACTCAACCTTACAAACTACCATATAATATTACAGATATTATCCATATTTAACAAATTGAGGGAGATTACTAATGATATTTATGTATAATAGTAATATAGAGAAAATTCAAATTAATCTAAGGAAGCGGAATGTGAAGGATAAAAAAAAATATTGATATGAAAGGAGAGTAATTTATTTTTGAAAAGGCCATTAAAATTAAATGACTATGTAGGGCAAGAAAAAATAAAGAAACAACTATCGATAACAATAGGTGCTTCAAAGAAAAAACAAACTCAACTCCCGCATATGCTATTCTATGGGAATCCAGGATTAGGAAAAACAACTTTAGCCAAAATAATTGCAAATGAATTTGGGGTAAAGTTCCATGAGGCAATGGGAACTAACCTGAAGACTGTTGAAGATGTTGAAAGCGTACTAGCTAATTTAACTGATGATGGCTCCGATGTACTATTTATAGATGAAATTCATAGATTGCCTCTTAAAATAGAGGAACTTTTCTATCCCGTCATGGAAGATTTCGTATTTGAGAAAGAATTGAATAGAAAAATACAACAATTTTGGGTGCCTGAGTTCACTTTAATTGGAGCTACCACTTTAGCTGGGGAACTATCGAGACCCTTAAGAGATAGGTTTAATTTAAAGTTTCAATTGCAAAATTATAATTTGGAACAGATAAGTGATATTATCTTGAAACTAGCAAGTAGAGAGAAAGTTACAATAACTGATGAAGCATTATATGACATTGCTAAAAGATCTAAGGGAGTAGCAAGAATTGGAATTAACTACTTCTATAGGTGCTTAGAATATGCTGAATTCATTACAGGTAAAAAGCAAATAAATCAAGAAGTTACAAAAAACCAATTTGAGATAATGGAAATAGATGATATGGGATTAGATGAAGGCGATAGAAAGGTTTTACTTTACCTTGCAAATCAGTCTTCAGCTATTGGGGGGGATGCATTAGCAATTGGTTCGGATATTGATAAGCCTACACTACAAAACATTATAGAACCATACTTAATTCAGTGCGACCTTATAATAAGAACAAATAAAGGAAGAGAGATTACAAATAAAGGGAAAAATTGGATTGGAAATTTTATGGAACAATAATATTTACTTCTTTGCTAATCCACTCTTGATTAACGACATAGATGTATGAATATTTTTTTGGGTAGAGACCTAAGGTAAATTTGAGTATAGAATTACCGAAATTATTTCGCTACTAAAAACGTAATTGAACTTTGAATAGTTTATTAAGGCTTAAACCAAAGAACCTAACAATCTCTATTAGGAGGTCATAAAAATGGTAGAAGTAAGTAATATAAAACGCCTAATGGCTATTCGAGAAATCCTATTTAAGATGACAGACGAAGAACATTATTTATCGTTAATTGAAATAATTAATCAACTTAAATATTATTTTGGTGATGACATTAAAACTTCAAAGAATACAATAAGACAAACTATTGAAGAACTAAAAGATAGTGGGTTTAACGTAGAAGAAGAGGTTAGAGAAAATAATACCGTTTATTATAGCCATCAGTATCGTAAATTTGAAGTCCATGAACTACGTTTATTAATTGATGCAGTATCCTCAGCTCGCTTTATTCCAAATGAAGTATCAAACAAGTTGATTAGCAAAGTGAAATCTTTAACGAGCAAACATTTGGCTAAAAGGTTACGTAATCAAATTATAGTTGATAAAGCGGTTAGAGCTGAGAGTAAAGAAGTTAAGTATCATATAGATAAAATACATACATCCATAAATGAGAGGAAATTGCTAACATTCAAATACGGTAGATACAATCTAAAAAAGGATTTTGTTCTTAGCCATAATGAGAGGTTATATACAGTTAAACCTCTTGCTTTAGTATGGAATAGTGACTATTATTACCTAGTTGCAAAGCCAGAAGGAAGCGAGGAAATTAAGCACTATAGAGTAGACCGCATGAGAAGAGTTTCAATAAAAGAGGTTGTGTCTCCTGATATTAAATTTAACATAGCAGAACATTTAAACCGTTCTTTTAATATGTACCCGGGTGAAGTTGATTACGTTGAAATTCTTTTTAGTAACCAACTTATTAATGTAGTGTTGGATCGCTTTGGAAGAGATATAAATATTAACATAGTGGATGAAGAAAAGTTCACAATCAAAATAAGTGCATCTATTAGTGAAGGTCTAATTAGATGGTTGCTTACATGGGGAAGCGATGCAAAGGTTATTTCCCCGCCAGCTCTCGTTCAAAAACTTAAAGAAGAAGCAGAGAAAATGTATATACAATATTCATGAGGAATTGGAAACCAATTCCTCTTTTTAATACTTATAGGTGATTAATTTTTTGAACACCTAACATGCTTTAATGGAAATATAAAGGGTTGGAGGTGCTAAAGATGATAGGCGATATGATAAAAAGTTCAAAACATATTGTGATTTTTACTGGAGCAGGCATGTCTACTGAGAGCGGAGTTCCTGATTTTCGATCAGATACTGGGATTTGGAAAGGGAGAAATCCGGAAGAATTAGCAAGCGTTGCTGCAATGGATACTAACCGAAGAGAATTTGTTGAGTTCTACCGAAAGAGGATGGAGATTTTAGGGAATATAAAACCTCATATTGGATACCAGATACTTTCAAATTGGGGAGAACGCTACAACTTAAAGTCCATCATAACTCAAAATACTGATGGACTGCACGAACAAGCAGGAAATCAACCAGTAATACCATTGCATGGGACTATTCAAAAATTGCATTGTCACAATTGCCAAAAGACCTATTCTAACGAAAGATATTATCAAGGGGAGTATGTTTGTTCTTGTGGTGGATTTATCAGACCATCAGTTGTACTTTTCGGAGAGTCGTTAGATAATAAGATGCTAAAAATGGCACAACAAGAATCACAAAAAGCAGACTTATTTATAGTTCTTGGATCATCATTAGTTGTTTCGCCAGCCAACATGTTCCCTATTTTAGCAAAAGAACATGGGGCAAAACTGTTAATTGTGAATCATGATTCAGCACCATTAGATTCCATTGCAGACATAGTTGTTAACGATACGAAAATAGGAGACTTTCTAAAAGTAGTATCAGACATTCTTTAATAATAAATTATCCTTTAAAGGAGTGTGTAAGCAATGCATTCAAACCAGGTAAAGGCATTTGGTACGTTTATTAAACGAGAGGATGTTATCTATAGAACTTCAGCTTATATCCAATGGGGTGAGTCCACTCAGTCACTAGGAGCATGTCTATTATTGAATCCTGGTTCAGCCATATTAAATGAAGACTTAAATGCAAAACTTCATTCAGATGGTTCTGCGTCAGGATTAATCCAAACAGAAGATCCTACAATGCAACAACTAATTCAAATTGTAGAAGAAATTTATAATAATGAAAGTAATTTATCTGGTCGGCTTTATATACACAATTTATTCAATCTTAAACATGGAAAAAACATAGAGGCTATTGAAAGGTTTGAAGAGCTTTGTTTATCAGGCTTGTACACTCTCGATGAATCGTTGGTTCCTATCGAAGAGTTGAAGTTATACCCGTGGATTTTATTGGGGTGGGGTGTTGAAAACAGAAGAAGATGGAAGAACCTCCAAAGAATAAAAGAGGAATGGATTAAAAGAATTTCTAAAGCAGGACTCTATTCATTCGGTAAGAAAAAAGAGGGCAGTAACGACTATTATCATCCTTGTCCGCTTAAAGTCTCTGATAGACCAATTAGAGTAAAAGAAATTATCTCCTTGTATAAAAAAGGTGTTGAACCACAATTAAAGCAAGAATATAAAATCCAACGCTTCTCAATACATGCCACTAAGCCTAATCTAATTGTAGAAATGAATGAGTTGGAAGGAATTGATGAACATGGCTTTGGGTGGAGTAGGTCATTAGGTAATCCTGAGAATATAGTAATAGGGTTTTCTCAACTTGGTATTAAAGACGGGTATAAATTAAGGGCATATCAATATATAGAAGGAGGAAATGGCAATGGAATTGTATGGGCTATTCCTTCTATAGAAGAGTTACCTGATCCCAGAGAGTGTAACAGATTAGAAGATTACTTTTTATCACCACCTAAACCAGAGTTTGCGTTGGATGATTTTATGGAGGTTATAGAAGGAGATAGAAGTCCACTGTCCTATCTTCAAGCAACTATAGCTTATCATGAGCTTCATGAATATGGAGCAATGTGGCATGGTGTATCGTGGGGAAGGGATGAAATACTTCCAGTTGAGAAAGAAAGGGAGATTAGCTCTTATGAATGGGAGATGGAGGAGGAAGAACCCAAGATTATTGAGCCTCATTTTTATATCAATAATAATGGAAATCCAGTAGTAATCTTATATACTATCAATGATATCGGGACCGTTACTCTCAATCGTTATGAACATGTTTTTAATAAAGATAATTATACGTTATGTGTTAATACAAAATGTATTGCTACAGCTGGGGCTGGGATTATCTTTTAATGAGGTGATAATATGATTAGATTCTTCCATTTTAATGGTAATGGTCAGATTCGATTTATAGCAGATAAAGAAGTTGAGGTAACTGGGGAAGGTGATGAAATACTATTTTCAGTAATTAAACAAGAATTAAATAAAGGAATTCCTCTATTAAAAGAATTTAAACAAAAAGGGATACCAGGTAAAATCAAGTTCTATAAGAAGATTAATAGTGTAGAGGATATGGTTTCCTTTTTGAAACATTTTAGTAAAAAGTTCACTAAGTATGGAATTGAAATATACGAAATCTTTGATGATAAAAAAGGTGACACATCAAAAAGATATACTTTTCTAAAGTGGAATGGAAAGTACGGTGCAGAGGCTAAGTTTATTGTTCGTGATAATTATTGTGGTAAACAAAGTTTCTTTACTCCAGGGCGATGTCAGGATTTAATTTGGATGAATCTTGATTTATCTGGAGACGTATCTATTGCGTACTGGGATGATTTTGGTAATGAAAGTGTAGATGAATTAGAACCAATAGCTTTCTAAGGGGGCATAATACATGGAGAAGAATTGGGAAAAGATTTTAGTGTTAGGCGGAGAAGGTGGAAGTGTAACGTTATTTGGGTTACGAGCTGAAGAGAGCGGATGGATATTTATGAAAGAAACAAATGAATCAGCTTTAATAGACTTATTTGATGACGAGGATTTGTCTTCTATTGCTATTAATCAATCAAAAGAAGTTTATCAATGGTCGGCAGCACTCGAACTCTTAGGAAGGCACTTTGGTAGGTTAGTACCAAGATATGTACACCCTGACTTTAAGGATTTAGTTTGGGAGGAAGTTAAACAAATAGCACAAAATCATAATTTAAGCAGATGGGAAAGAATATGTTCATGAGACCAAATGTTATAAGAAAGTATTGCTAAGGAATCTAAATCCTTAGCATTTTTCTAATTAATATGGAGAGATTTTTCAATTTCCATGAAAGTACTAAATAAAAATTCAGTAAAATATATTTTATTAGAGATACTTGTCTTTGTAATTTACATTAAGGTTTAAAGGAGTGAAATCTATAAATGAAAACACCACTAGATAACTATAACTTTGCAGTAAGTCCTATATTTAATTTCATAAAAGATCAAGCAGAGGAAGCAGTGTTCTTGCACTATGATATCGCAAAAGAAACTTTGCAATTATTTAGAAGTGAGGAGTCGTATAAAAATGGTGATCGTTATATAAGAGCGATCCAGTACGAAGGCAGCAATGATTATGTCAAGAGAGAACCGCATGTAGTCAGCATTCGGTTTAAGAGAGCAAATCTCCCAAGTGAATTAAAGCAGAAATTAGAAGACATAAAAGAATTTCGTCGAGATAAAAATACAGGCCCAGCAATAAATCCACAGTCTGAATCCATTGCCTTTAAGTTTGAAAGATTAAGTACGGAAGCTCGGGAAACTATCAACAATATTATTAGGGTGCTGAAATAAGCCATAGAGACTACGAAAAGCAGCGGAATGGATGTTTAGGAGGGAAAATTATGAGTGGTCAGACATATACTGATGAGCAAAATCAAATTTTTATAGACAATATTAAAGAATATCGTTATTTTGTTCAGGATGAAACAGAAGTAAAAACAAAAGAAATAACTATTAACTTTGGAAAAAGATTGATAAAAGAATATCCCCAACTAGGAGATAGGAATATTAAAGGAGAAGGTGTAGCACAGCGACTTGTTTATTTTGACAACCTTCTTGCAGGAGTCGAATTTTCTCATGAATATTACCTACAAAATACAATGAAATACTTCAATACAGTTCCAAGACCTGATGGAAATAAAGAACCAAACAAGTGGGTAGTATACCTACACCAAACAAATCGAGAAAATAAACCGAAGCGTGACCACGAGAAGTAGTAATAAGCAAAGTGTAATTAAATTATTTTTGATAGTAGCTACATTAACTCTGCTTATAGAAGAATTGAAATTCAATTTGATTTCTAATTTTGTTAGTAAATACTAAATAGTACAACGATAAATTTTACTTAAAGATTGTAGAAGAATGGTTTACCGAATTAGTAAACCACTTTTTTGTTAACTGATTCTAGTATATCTGTTCTAGTATAAATATAAGAATGGAAGACTTGAGCTTACCTTGATTGAAAGGTAGGTTCTTTTTCATGATTTAAAGAAAAGGGATAAAATAAAAAAATGGAACAAAATGCAATCTTATATTGCATTTTGTTAAGTTGTCCTATAAAATACATTTATAGGAGGTTGAATCTTATGGCAGCTCCACAACTAAAAGAAAAAGAAGCACAACTTTTGAGCCAAAATCTAAAAATTTTAAGGCAAACAATGAAATGGACCCAAGAAGATCTAGCAAAAAGGGTAGGAGTTACCCGTCAGACAATCACTGCTATAGAATCAGGAAAAATGGTTCCTTCTAAGACATTGGCACTGGCAATTTTAGCTTTATTTGCATCTTTGGCATTCCTCCCAGCAGTCGGCGCGGTTATAAAGGCAATACTAGAATCAACTAAATTAACGGATTTACTAAACAAAATAATCAAGGGAGAAGATTAAAAATGAACAATGAAAAAAATAACCAGGGAAATTTTGCAGGTTTTGATTTTAAAAATAAAACAGCTCGTTTTGAGAAAATCCCAGCAATTATTATTGCATCAGCATTTGCAGTACCTGTGGTAGCAACTGGATATGTAATAATAAAAAATGGGGATAAAATAACTGATGCTATTATAGAAGCAGTAAATACAGCTAGAAAGGCTGCCGCTTAAAAAACACCTTTAAAAGGTGTTTTTTTTTGCGGGGCACTGTGTACCTTTGTAAAGAACTGTACTTTCATCTATCTCTGATACAAATTATGTTATAATTTAGTAATATGAGAGATTCTATCAAAGGAGAAATGTAACGTGAAAAAGAGAATATTTTTTTTATTCATTTCTTTACTTACTGCATTCGTAATTGCTGGATGTGGACAAGATGAAGGAGCAGGACTTGAAATAGATCCAGATAGTGGAAACAACGTGGGTGTTACAGATGATAATGCAAATGAACCAAAAGAAACAGAAAATGCAGAAGAAAATAAAGACGTTTACTTTAAGGACAATGAAGTGAAATTGGAAGATTTAAAAATAAAAATAACAGAAACTAAAGTAATTCCAGCTGGTAAAGAGGGTAATGAATACGGTGATAAACCAGTATTTGCTATATGGTACGATACTACTAACTTAACTGACAAAGATATTAACGCAACAACTGCTTGGTTAGCAGTATTTGAAGCTGTACAAGACAATGATCCGAATGTAGTAAATACACTTAATGTTGGATCTCTTCCCGATGCTCAATTTCGAGAATCTCAACTTCAAACTATAAAAAAAGATGGAACTGTTTCAAATGCAGTAGCTTATGAATTAGATGATCTTGAAACTCCAGTAACATTAATTGCTTCACAAGGTATTTTGGGAGGAATAATTGGCGAACAAAATTTTGATATAAAAGGAAGCGTTACACTCGATAGAGAAGAACAGATTTCAATGGACTTCTATAAAAAATTAGTATTGGGATCAGAGGATGTTCAAACAGAATTCATTAATACATATGTTCATTCAGAAGGCAAAGAATTTTTTAACTTATATGTTGGGATGAATGCAAATTCAGAAGAAAAAGAATTTTATAATCTAAATGCTGGAATGAATCCAGAGAACAGTAAAAATTATAGAGTAATAGAAAGCATTGAGAAAGAAGGGGTCAATGGAGAAATTTCGAAAATTGTCTTAATGCATGTTGAAGATAGTAATCAGCATTTAAGAGAAGTTATTTTATTATTTGGAAAGGAAAATGAAGACTATAAGCTATTTCTAAGCATAGCCTCCAATACAGATAATGAAGGGTTTTCTACAATCTATGAGGAAGTACGGTCTGACTTCTCAACACCTATTTCAAGTCAATAACTCACAAAAGGGAAAATAAGCAACAATAGAAGTAATTAATGAAGCAGTTTACTCTTGAAAAGATAGTATAGGTTCAGACTGGATAAGCTAATCGGGAGAAATTATGAACACTGGAAAAGTTCCAGCTAGTCTGGGAAGTTTACAAATCAATTATTTAGGAGCAGATGGTAGTATTATCTGAACAGAATATTAATGCACATTACAAGGATACTGTGCATTCAAACAAAATAGATTTGTACTACTTTTAAAAACTATAAATTCCATAAAACAAATTTAACTACTTCCATTGACTTCTTATCAGTTGTAATTTATATTATTAGTCATGGAAAGAAATTTCTATATCTATAAAACTAAAAATTACTAAATTTAAATTTATTTCTGATTCGAGAAGCACTCATACAGAAATGACACAGGATAACTGTGTCTTCTGATGAGTGCTTTTTTTGTTGGTAAAAAGGAGGAAATTTAATAAAAGTAACTTCAATTCTAGACTTGATGTAAAACTGAGAAACTTAATAAATTATTTATATACTAGTGTACTTATAGTATCTATCAATCAAATGGCTAGGTATACTTAAGTTTAACAAAATAGTTTTTAAAACTTTGATGCATTTCGCGCCAAAAGCATTGGGCAAATGGATAGTACCTTACTATCCGTTTGCCCTTTTTTATTTCTGATTTTAGCCGTAGCCAAGACTGATCTCAATAAAAATTGAGTCAAATTTTAATTAGACAACCAGTGGATGAATAGATATAGAACTAAAGAGGAGGGAACACTTATGGGGAGATTGATATTTGGGGAAAGGGAATACACTGTTACAAATGAAGAGGACAAAGTTGTTTTCAAAGATATATCAAGTAAAGGAGTGAGAGTAGATTTCTCCTTTAGCAAGGATAAGGTAAGAAATAAGCTTGCAATGGACGGCTTGAAGCAATTTTGGACGGAAGTTTACAGATAAGTTAACCTCAAGCAATTAATAAATCTACAACTAATCATTTCAATTGACTAGGACGATAAGGATGAAACTAATGAAAAAGAAGAGAACGTGGATTTTATACCGTGTATCAACCAAAAAACAAGTTAGTGCAGACGATGATATCCCGATGCAAAAAAAAGCTTGTCATGAGTTTGTCGAAACACATCCGGATTGGGAGATTACAAATGAGCTATATGAGAAAGGTTTATCAGGATGGAAACTGACAGCTGACAATCGGGATGAGTTAATGAAAATAAAAGCTGCTGCTGAGAATAAAGAATTTGATGTTCTTGTTGTATTTTTATTTGATCGACTTGGAAGAAGGGAACAAGAAACCCCATTTATTGTTCAGTTTTTAGTAGAACAGGGAGTTGAAGTCTGGTCAGCAAAAGAAGGACAAGCAAGAATAGAAGACCACGCAGATATATTAATCAACTTTATTCGATTCTGGCAAGCATCTGGTGAGAGCCATAAAATCTCATTGCGCTCTAGAGAAAGTAAAGAGCAATTAGCAAAAGAAGGATACAATCAAGGAGGTATTCCTCCATATGGATATAAGTTAATTGAAACTGAAATCCCCCATTGGAAGGTGAAAGACCGAAATATTAAAGAGGAAGTGCCGGATAAGTATGAGGCAGAAGTTGTAAAAATGGTATATGATTTATACGTAAACAAGCATTATGGTTATCGTAAAATTGTAGACTATCTGAATGAAAACGGATATCGTACTAGGGAAAACAAGCACTTTGGTGTTAGTACTATTCAAAGAATCCTGCAAAATCCGGTTTACATCGGAAAAAAACGATATAAAAGCTACCGGGGAAAAGATGGAGATACGCAACCGTATAATGAGAAATTACACATAATAGACACTGATCTATTTGAAAAAGCACAACAAATAAAAAACATGAGAAAGAATGCTTTGACCGAGCAAGATAAAACTGGTATTCCAATGGGAGGAAAACTCATCTTCTCAGGACTTGCCTTTTGTAAGTATTGTGGGAGCAGACTCGTAGGGAACTATTTATATAGAAAAAGTCAAAAACCTAATAAAAAGGATGAGTATTACACGACTATTATTTACAGGTATAGATGTCCAGCAAATAAAGGAACATACGACCATGAGCAAAACATATGGGGAGCATTGAAGTACGACAAAATAATTATCTCCCACATAAAAGAAATTCTTAGAAATATGGATATTTCTGTATTCATCGATAAGTCAATCGATAATAAAAAGGAAAAAGTTAAAAGCAAAGAAGTCATTCTAAAGAACCTTCAAAAGGAACAAGAAGGCAACAAGAAACAACTTCAAAAACTTAACGAAGAAATTGCTAATGCTCTTATGGGAGAAAGTTCGTTCACTCCAGACCAATTATCGGGAGCAATTCAAGGGATTGAGATTAAAATAAGAAACTCAAATGAAATAATTGAGCGCATTGAAAATGAATTAGCACAAGAAAAAGAGAATTATTCGGATGTACGGAATATGGCAGAGGAATTAAGAAACTGGGAAAAAAAGTTTGACCAAGCAGATGATGATTTAAAAAAGGTTATGTTGTCTAGGATTATTCATAAGGTGCATTTTGGAAAGGAAAGTATTAATATTGAATTGAATGCTCAAATTGAAGAAATAATGGCACAAATAGAGGAGTAGTAAATACTTCTCTATTTATTTTCTTTTAGTTAGTAGTGTATTTCGTTACATAATGCTAATGCGCTAGCGATATTTGCAAAGTCTATATTCTGAATTAACTCAAGATCATTATGTGGATCAATTCCTTGTTTTTTTAGTACGTATTCACCAACCATTTGTGGCATTCCGCCCTTACGTTGGCCTAGGAATGTACTTCCTTTTAATTGATCCCATTCAAAATTATCATCCTTTTTACGAGCAACTAAAAATGTACCATCAGTTTGAGTAAGTTGTGCAAAATTGATAACAGGGTCACTTGAGCCTTGTGCCTGAACATAAATAGATGTTTCAGACCCAACTAAAGCAATGTCAGCCCCATCTGATAAAACGGCTGTCATTGTTTTGTCACCACCCCATGTAGTAGTGAGTTCGACGTTTATTCCTTCTTCTTCAAAAAAGCCTTCCGATAGTGCTACGTATTGAGGGGCATAGAATATGGAGCGAGTAACCTCTGCAACTCTTATTGTGTCAGCCTTGTCATTATTACAAGCAGCTAGTGGAATAATAAGTAACAGCGTCAATAGTAGTGATAGATAACGCATGAAGATACCTCCTTGACGGATAAGCGTCAATATTTATTTTTTGTATACGTTATAATATGAAGTGTGACAAAAATGTGTGAATGCCCATGGTTTTTTTTATAAATTGCACTATAGTGATTGGAGAGAAAAATAATGAAAGATGGACAAATTTTAGAAAAACAACGCTTCCCATCACCTAATCCAGCGATTGAGTTATATCTCATTACATATTATTGCATGGGTCTTCGTATTAAAGGGTTTCTAGCAGAACCAAAACGAGCGGGAAAATACGATGGCTTTTTATATTTAAGAGGTGGTATAAAAAACGTAGGAAAGGTTAGAATTGGTCGAATTATTCAATTTGCCTCAGAAGGATTTGTTGTTATGGCCCCGTTCTATCGGGGGAATCAAGGTGGAGAAGGAAACGAAGATTTTGCTGGAGATGACAGGCATGATGCGCTTGCAAGTTACAAAATTTTGGAAAACCATAGTAAAGTGAATCCAAACAGAATTCATGCTTTTGGTTTCTCCCGAGGTGGAGTGATGGCACTTCTTACTGGGATTTATGAGGACAATATCTGCTCGATTGTTTCATGGGGAGGAGTGTCAGACATGTCGCTTACCTATGTTGAGCGAAAAGATTTAAGGAGAATGATGAAGCGTGTGATCGGTGGCACCCCAGCAAGATTTCCCGAAAGATACCGATGGAGGACGCCACTATATGAGCTAGAGAAAATAACTTCTCCAGTGTTAGTCATACATGGTGAACAAGATAAGAATGTTTCGGTAGAACACTCTTTTCGATTAGAAAAAAGGTTGAAAGAGTTAGGTAAACCAGTAACAAGTAAATACTTTAAAGACTTCACTCATTACTTTCCGCCTGCCCAAAACCGTGCAATCGTGAAATATGTAACGGAATGGATGAAAAAACAGTAGCAAAATATGTTATTATTATGTTAAACAATTCACTTAAAAGGAGTGTAATACCCATGGGTATGCCTATAGAATTTAATACAATGATAGTTACAAAAGGAAGAGAAACCAGGCTAGTTGATAATATATTCACGCTAGTAAAAGAGGGATACAGACTTTATCCAATTGAAATTCCAGTTGAAGTTCGCAAAACAATAGAAAGTGATTCAAGTGGGGAAGCCCTAATTAAGAAAGTGGAGCTTGAAAATAACAAAACGACGATTACATATCAATTGATTGCATTGAATTCGACAAATTAATAAATGGTGTAAAAACAGAGTAGATTGTTTTTATAGTACTCTGTTTTTTGTTTATTGTTTATTTTGTGTAGACAGCCTTTTTTTTAAAAAATCTGTGGTAAGATTAAATGAATTGAAAAGGAAATGAAGGAAAGGAGCTATTTATGAGAAAAATACTATTTGTTTTTGTCATTCTTTCAACAGTATTAATGAGTGCATGCTCTTTATTAGAGGAAGTAAACAATTCATTAGACTATGTAAATATAGCTACTAATCATATAAATACCCTAAGTAACTTTGGTGAAGAAGCACCTCAGATGATTAAAGAAGCTGCTACAAATCCCGAAGCTAAGGAAGAACTAGAGAATAAGTTAAAAAAAATAAAGCAGGATCTCGAAGAATTTAATAAGATTGAAGCTCCAGCACTAGCAGAGGATATTCATCAAAAAGTGGTTGATAAGAATAAAGAGATTGAAGAAGTTATTAATAGTACAATGGTAAACGGTAAACTTGCACTAGAAAAGCTTGAAAATACTCAAATTTTTACCTTAATCACGGAAATAACGACTTTCCTAAATTCACTCGAAGAATTGGGAAATTAATTGGAAATCTAAGAGCGTAAAGACTTATACCTGAATTATTCACTGCTTTAACCTCAATCAACTCAAAGTGCAATAGTGACAAGCGATTTGGAGAATAATGATTGTCACCCAAAAGGTGAACATCTTTTAACGTGAAAAGGAGCCCCTTTTTTGGTATTGTCATAGTAACGAACCAAAACATACCAAGGGGGCTCCTCTATGACTAGTTTAAACGAACAATCTATGGATTTCAATGGAAGTATTAAGGTCAATTTTAATGGTGGTAACCTTACTAATGATTCTGGGCTTTTACTTTATAAAGAATTTGCTGAAAAAATCGGACTTAGTCAACTGATTCAATCAATGGTGATTTTGAAAGATCCAGTTAATCACGATGTTCATACAAACGATAGTGTTATCATGCAAAAGATTTATCAACATATTGCAGGATACCATGCGGATGATCATGCCGATAGTCTTCGTTATGATCCAGCTTTGACGACCATTTTAGAGAAAGATTACTTGGCTTCTCAACCTACAATGTCCAGAGTAAATCAGCTTTTCGACGTAGAGGCAATGAAGCAACTTCAACATGTAAACGACACTTTGACTGAACGATTTCATAAGTTGGCGTCTCCCGAAGACATTATTCTTGACCTCGACTCCACAAACGCTGCAACTTATGGCAATCAGCATGGCTCTAAATACAATTCACACTACGGTGAAAATGGCTACCATCCTATGCTTATGTTTGATGGATTAACAGGTGACTGCCTTAAGGGTGAACTTCGAGCTGGGTCAGTCTATACTTCCAGACAAGTGGTTCGCTTTGTTGGTCCGACTCTTAAACGCTACAAGACTCTTTATCCCTGGATAAGTCCTGTTATTCGTGGAGATAGCGGTTTCGCTGTACCTGAACTATTTGAATTAGCAGAAACAAAGGAAGCTCTTTATGTGATACGGTTGAAGGCGAATAAGCGTCTCTATGCTAAGGCTGAAGAGATATTAGCCCAAATTCCAGACGATATAATAGAGAAGACATCTGTTTTCTATCGTGAATTTACATATCAAGCAAACAGTTGGACCCAACCCCGACGGGTTGTCGTGAAGATAGAAAGACCGAAGGATGAGCTTCTTTTCCAATTCACCTTTATTGTGACAAACATGAATTTGTCCCCTAAAAACATCACGAAGCTTTATTTCAATCGGGGAACAATGGAAAACTTCATTAAAGAAGGGAAACTAGGATTCGCCTTTGGGAAGATGACAAGTACTGAATTTGAGCGAAATGCATGTAAATTACAAATCGCCATCCTGGCTTATAACCTTCACAATGGCTTTAAAAGATTATGTTTACCAGAAACCAAGAACACAAAACTAATTGATACCGTTCGCTTGCAGCTTATCAAGATTGCAGGAAAATTTGTACGATCAGGTCGTTATCTCACATTTAAGCTATCAAGTCATTGCTTGTATAAGAAAGAGTTCATGGAAACTTTAAGCAGGATCCAGATGCTTCCACGGTTTGGATGATAAAAATAGGAATAAACTGTAAATTCAAAATTGATTTTACATTCCACAGGATAAGTCTGCCCTTTTTGGAATAATTAGGTAAATTATGGATTTTTAAATTTTGTTTTCTCCCATCACCCTTAAAAAACAAAATAATTTATCCATTTAAATGGAAAAATTTCGAAATATTTTCTCGTTGAATCCAAAAAACATCTAAAATCACCTTTTGTGAATAATTCAGG
>NZ_JARFVC010000051.1 GCF_029193815.1 Cytobacillus sp. S13-E01 | reverse complement strand
TGTCCGCAGCCACCTTCGATGGCGGTTTTATTGCCAGCGGCAGTGACGGGGCAACTGACTAACGGTCACCCTCAACACCACTGGCATTTACAATGGACAATTTGGTTGTCGAAGATTAAAACGGAAAGTTCCCGATTTTTTCTTTCGACTCTTTTTCAAGAAAACCATTCAAGTGATATAATGCATTTTTCATTTTGATTAACTCATGTATCTCCGTTCTTAATCGTTCAATAGTTGCTTCCATCTCGGCAATGCCATTCTCCAACTGTTCATAATACTGGGGAATCCCTCTACTACAGTTCATTTATCACCCGATGTATATGAGATTCGCCTACAATCTTATTACCTTGAATAAAGGCATCCAATAAGCTTTGACTACAAAGTGTATTGATCTTACGTGGAATCCCTTGACTAAAATTATAAATTGCCTGGATAGCCTCTTCTGAAAAGATTTCATGAGGGGTTTCAACCACTTTTAACTGATGTCGTATATAATCAATCGTCTCTTTTTCTGTTAGACCACTCATTTGGTAGCGCATCTGAATTCGTTGTTCAATTGCTTCAAGTTGCTTTACCCTTAATAGATTTCTTAGACTTGGTTGCCCCACCACAATAAGAGATAAAGGGGACATTGAATCTTCTTTAAAATTGAGAATGAAGCGTAGTTCCTGTAACATTGAGTCAGAAAAGTGATGTGCCTCATCTAGAACAATGACGATACGCTTTCTCTCATTTTCATAAAGATCAAGCATCAAAGATTGGTACTGTCGCTTTACATCCGTTGAACGAAAGGCAGGTTGAATGCCGAAGTTCTGCAGAACTTCTCTGTAAAAAAGTTTTGGATTCAAGGAAGAGTCACATATATATAGATAATGATAATGAATAGGATCTAATTGATGAACTAACGACCGGATTGCCGTTGATTTTCCCATCCCAGCTTCCCCTGTTAAAAGACAAAATTGACGGTTCTGCACGGCATATTCTAATCGTGCAGATGCTTCCCTTTGGCTAGAGGAATTGAATAGATGCTTAGGTGAAATCTCACGTGTGAAAGGAACACCCTTCATTTCGAAAAAGTCTAGCATCATTCATTCCCCCTTGATTGTTTCTCTTTTAATTTGGCAAAACTGGTTGTACCAACTTGTTTTCGTTTTTCTTCTTCCTGGTGCCTCTTCAATTGTTCCAAGAAACTAGAAACACCTACAGGAGAGTGGTCATTTTCCGCATCCTCTGGTAATTTGGAGTGGCTTTGATTACGGAGTTCCGCAGGCTTAGCGTCATCAAAGCGCTCATCATCCTTCCATACTTGAATCATTGATAAATCGAATGGATTATAGCGAATTTGAATTCGTTTTCCACGTAACGAGGAATCTACATCATACTGATTGCCTTCTAATTCGATGATCGCTGTTTTTCGTACAGTTCGTTCCTCTTCCCAAAGGAAAATCTCTTTCAAGCTTTCTGCGGGAAGGTGACGAGTTTGTTCTTCCTTCGCTTCATAGCGTTTCTTAGGCGTTTGTTTTGTACTGCGATGAATACGGTTATCATATGCTTCTAACCAAGACCGTAGGTATTCGTTCAATTGCTTTAATGTCGTGAGTTTTCCTTGATTGATTAACAAATTCGCTTCTCCTGTAAAACTACTATCTACAAATTGGAAATATTTCTCAATTTTTCCTTTTGATTCTGGCGAATATGGCTTTGCGTGCACAAGTTTTGTACCCATTCGTGCACACATAATTTGAAACTGCTTGGCACTATAAACCGAACCGTTATCGCAGAAAAAAAGGTTTGGAACACCAAATCTTACAACAGCTTTTTGAACACAACGTTCTAAACGAGGATATCTTTCTTCCATAAAAAATTCGGCATGCATAATTCTTCTACTATGATCGTCTATAATCGCTATGAGATAGGCCTTTTTTCGCTTATCAGGATTTTTTGGATCGGGTAAATAGAGGGTGTGCTGCGTATCTGCTTGCCAGCAATCATTTGGTGAATCATGTTCAAAATGTCGGAATTCCTTCTTTACCGCACGGTAAATGTCTTTTTTACTCCAGCCCGTTTCTTGGAAATATCGTGATAGAGTGCGAGGTTTTAGAACACCCACTGAAACCATACCCTCTAACTCTAGTATTCGGATAACCTGTTCAACACTTCTACTAGGTAATTCCTTTCGTAACTCAATCGCTCGTTTCAGCACCTCTGGATCTTGATTCTGTAAGCTTCCTCTTTTTTCTCTCAATTGAGGTTTAAGTCCCTCAAACCCATCCTGCTCGTAAGCTTGAAGATACCTCTCTAATGATCGAATACTCACTGTATTCTTTTCACTGCCTGGGACAGTATATCTTTGTTTAGCAACTTCCTTTAAAAGGGCATACCTCTCCCCAGGCTGTAGTTGCCGTTGAACGATTGGTGCAATTAATCCAAATCGAAAGGCAGCTACCTCGTTTCGCGTCGTTTCATTCATCTCTTTTTCTCCTCTCATTCCATAAAATAGGAAACAACCCCATTTTCCTAGATTTTTAGCTTCTAAGATAGGGACATATTTTGTGGAGCAAGAAAAAGGAATTTTTATAAATATTGACCAATTAATCCGACGTTTTACCTGACTTCACCGATAGAAAATGGGCTGGCGGAGATTGATCATGGAAAGAAGCCTTCCTTTACAAGGAATAGCGCCATCATTAAAAAAGAAGGAGAGAAGAAGTTGAATCTCTTGGCTAGAGCTTATTCCTTCTCGATATAAGGGCAGTACCCCTTCTTCACCATCGAACTCAGCTATCCATTTCTTTCGTTGATCAATCCACCAGTTTCCCCATAGTTCTTGAAACCGACGCTTCCAACGATAAAGTGTCTTAAGGGAAACGACTGAAACTGATGAGGTCGTTAAAAGCTCAGCTAATTGACTAATGGGAATGCCGCTAATCAACCATCTTCCTAAAAATTCATAAATATGTATGGCAAACCTTCCCCACGGGATAGCAAAGCAAGGCATCAACGAAAAGGTTTTATTACAATCTGGACACCTTCTACGCATGATAGGAATCCGGAAGGATTGATGCTTAAAATGAATCGTTTTTTTATACTTTCCGTGTTTTCTGGTTTTCCTTCCACAACAGGGGCAAAAAACCTCTTCATTAAAAGTTTTAACAAATCTCTTATATTTATTGATAGCAATGGGGCACTTTAGTATAATAGTCATCATAGTGTGAGGTTATTTGTTCTCTGGGCCGCCAAGCGAAGAGGAACAAATAACCTTTTCCTTTTCTAGTTTAAGAGCCGTCAGCTCTAATGACATTATACAATAGTCATTAGAGCTGACGGCTCTTTCTTTTAATACCATCCGACAAAAATAAAGACCAACTTCCATTAGATAGCGACATTAAGGATGGCTGCGAACACAATATAAATGATTTACTTGATGACCTTTGGTATGCTTTTGAAAACAAGAGTGACTGTGAGTATTTTTTAGGATCACTTGTATTACGTGACTTAAATAATAACAGTTATAAAGAATATGAAGTTTTGGATGGCCAACAAAGATTAACGACTTTATTTATGCTTTTAGCAGTTATTAGAGACACTTCTAATAACCAAGATTTAGTGAATACGTATAGTGACATGCTTTTTCAAAAGAAAAATGTATTTAAGGGGATTCCAGAAAGAGTTAGGATCTTGTATAAAATACGTGATAGTGTAGAAAGTTTTATCAGTGACTCTATATTAAAAAAAGATGGCACTAAAAATACTACTCTTTTAACAGATAAACTTAATGAAGATAATACATCTATTAAAAATATGGCAAATGCAGTTATTACAATGCGAAAATTTTTTGATGATAAGGTAGAAAGTGAGGTAGAATCTTTTGCTCAATATCTAGCAATGAATGTTATTTTCATTTATGTTTCAACAGATAATCGAGAGGATGCATTTCGTTTATTTACTATCTTAAATAATCGGGGTATCCCATTAACTAGTGCTGATATATTAAAGTCTATTAATATTGGCGAAATTGAGGGTGATAGCAAGAAATATGCAAGAATCTGGGAAGAAATTGAAGGTGAACTGGGAGATGATTTTGACCGTTTCCTTTCCTTCGTTAGAACAATCTTAGTGAAAGAAAAAGCAAGAGTTAATTTACTAGAAGAATTTGAAGAGAAAGTCTACAAAAAAGGGTTACTTCTAAAAGGAACTGAAACAATAAAATATATACAAAGTTATAAAAACGTATATGATAATTTGATTTTATTTAAAGATAGCCAATTATCAAATGACTTTAAAAACTTAATAACCATAATGCTGATTGGTTTACCTTCGGATGACTGGGTTCCTTCGCTCATGTATTATTATGAAAAATTTGGAAGGACAGATTTATCAAAGTTTTTAAAGAAGCTTGAATATAAATTTGTAGGGGATTGGATTTTACAATTTACCTCTACACAGAGAATAGAAAATATGAATAAAATACTTAAACAGATCGAATTAGTCAATACTACAACCGAATTACTAGAAAGTGATGAATTATTTACGGTTGATAAACAAGCTTTAAGAGACATATTAGATAAGAATATATATGGACGTAGATTTGCTCGGTATATACTACTTAAATATGAATATTTGGAAAGTGATAATACAGTACACTTAGCTGACTATAAAACAATAAGTGTAGAACATATCCTACCACAATCACCAAGCACAACTAGCAAATGGGTCGAACTCTTTAATATAGAGCAGCGTCAATTTTGGACTCACAAATTAGCTAATCTAGTTTTAATTTCAAAAAGAAAAAACTCATCTTTAAGTAATTTAGATTTTGAAAATAAAAGGGAAAAATACCTACAAAAAAGAATAGACATTTTTGCAGGTAGTAAAGTTTTCATTCTTACAGCTGATAAGTGGACTCCTGAAGTATTAAAAGCAAGGCAAGATAAAATGTTAGACCTGTTAATAAATAATTAAATAATCTAACTATTTGATACTGTTCACCCTAGTTATTTAGTGGCAAAAGGCATTGGTAAATTATTGCCAATGCCTTTTTTTGTTTATTTTTATTATGTTTATGTATTTCAACATGGCTTGGATGGTAATCGCATGGTGTAGTGGTATTTACCTAACAGATTCTTTATAAAAACTTATGATGGTAAATTTAGTTTTTATAATTGTATTAGAAGTTGTCTGACCCAAAATTAATTATACTATTATGGGTTAGAGATTTTATTTTGAGAGTATTTTACAATTCCAACGTTAATTGCTCTTGTGCTACAATATCTTGCCCTTCACGTTCATTGTCTTGTTTAGAATCTTGTTTATTATTATAGTATTTGGCTGATATCTCCAAAAACTTTTTTTCTATTATTTCTTTATCCAAACCCTTAGTAATAGCAAGTTTAATTAGGGAAATCATCTTCTCATCAATCTCAGTTTGGTTATTATTTTTGGTCGGTTCACTTTGCATGATAAAAATATCTTCAAATGACGAGAATTCCTTTGCATTCCCTTCAGCTTTAAGTTTTTCTACCCCTTCACTTTTACCTAACACATACAAAGGTGACCACTGATGCTTAATGTTTTCCATTACCCCTTCCCAAGTACCACTTGATTTCTTTCCGGAAATTTTTGAAGAAGCGACGAGTACAGCATTAGATGGTGCATGGATAAATTTATTTCGCTGCATTGCATAAGAACCAGAAAACGGTGCATCAAGCCTTTGAGAAGACATCAAGAGAAGTTGTCCCTTTAAAACATAATTTCGAATAGCACTCTTTTTTACCCATTTTGAGAGACCATCTGCTGGGAAGACTATGGCTTTTCCACCGTTTTCTAAAGATGCTTCGACTGCTGTTGTATCGACACCTCTTGCTCCGCCTGATATTATTACTACTCCATTTAAAACGGCTTCTTTTGCAATTTCAGCTGTCTGAGATAGTTCATCATCATTTGCATCTCTTGCTCCCACAACACCTAATGTACGGTGTGATAGTATTGATGCATCACCTACATAATAGAAAAAAGCTGGTATGAATTTTTGTGTTAGTTTCTTTAAACAATTTGGCATTTGAGATCGAAACATAATTCCATATCCCTGATGAACAACTTCTTTTAGCTCTAGCATTGAAATGCCGAGCTTTTGTCGAGCTTCTATCTTTTTTACTATCTTAACTTTCTGAGCTTCTGTTGCTTTTGTTAGTGCTTTCAGTAATTCACTAGGAGTTATTTTAAACAATGCCTCTGGCTGCATTTTTTGCTCACTTAATGATTTAACAACTGCATTCCACTCTAGAATTGTTAGTGGAGTTGTCTTTGTCTGTGCCAATTGTGCACAAAATAAATAAGTAGCAATTTCGTTATTTGTAAACTGCATTATGCACACCTCATTTTAATCACTACCACTAGTATCCGCTAGGGCAAACGGTGTTATAGTAATATCTTCAAACGCTTTACCAAGTAAATCTGTTGCCACTGTAAAAGTCCATTTTGAATCTACAAAGTCGTCAATTAAAAGTATATTTTTATTATTTATATTTACGTGGTTCTGTATATATAAATGATCACGAACACATTGCTCTTGCAGACGACTATTTAGAAGTGACTTTTGTTCTGGTTCATTTGGTTTTTTTGCAAGAATATTAACATACTTACATTGTAAGGTGTTTGCAAGTCGTTGTGCAAACTCTGGAACTAGTTTTGGTCTTCGGTTTGAAGGAATGGGGATAATTACTAATTCTTTTATATCAATTTCTTTTTCTCTTAAAAACCGTTTTAACTTATCTGCTGATGCATTGACTAGCACATCAGAGAAGTTGTTGTTAATGTATTTCCCACGACGTGCCTCCTGCCCAAGCTGTTCATGATAATAACTCAAAGCAAGCCCTTCCTTATGTATAAACTCTAACCTCTTATTTGTTAGTGAGGAATTTTTACGAGGTTCAATTAAAATGTAATTCTTATTAAAAAATTGAGAAACCTTATCTATATCATTTCTAATCAGAACATCACTAGTTAATCCCCAAGCATCTCCAAGGCAGCTACTACATTTTCCACACCTTTTGGAGTTAGGGTCATCCAACGCATTTGTTAAATAAGCCATTTGACATTCCTTAGTTTGTTGAAAATTAAGTAACTGTTGATACTCACGAACCTTTATATCAATAACAGAATTATAATAACCACCCTGTTGTGAGGTATAAGGTTTTAATGTTCGGAAATAATGTGACCTCGAATCCTTCCCAATAAAACCTTCAATTAATAATAATTTCAAAATTTGGTCTAAAGTAGATGACTTAATATTCATCTCTTGTTCAAGAAATGACTTCTTAACCTCATCGTGTTGACTTAAGAAATTGAGCACTTGATTAATGTGTTCTTGCTTAGGGAAGGAATTATAAATAAAATACTCATTAATTTTATTTTCTTCCTCTCCACCATAAAGAAGCACACACACAGCTTGATCTATACCTCGTCCTGCCCGACCTATTTGCTGATAATGCTCAACAACAGATTTAGGTGTGTAATAATGAATAACAAAACTAATATCTTCCTTATCATAACCCATACCAAGTGCAATGGTGGAAACTAGTACTTTAAGTTGGTTATTAATTAATCTACTTTCAAGTTCAATCTTAACTTCTTCATTAAGTCCACTATGATACGCACTAGCATTTATTGCATTTTGTCGAAGCCATATAGCAAGACGTTCGCACTCTTTAATTGTTGTAGCGTAAATAATCCCAGAACCCTCTAGCAATTCTAAGTTCTTAGCTATCCAAGCATACTTTTCCTCTGCTGTTGGTAGAAATATCTTGTGTAGATGTAAAGATTCTCGTTGTAAATCTCCACGAACAACCTCACAATCACCAAGTTGAGCGGCTATATCCTCAACGACTCTATTATTTGCTGTTGCAGTAGTAGCTAAAACTGAAATATTTTCTGGTAAAATTTGAAGAAGGTGATGAATTCTTCTATAATCTGGTCGGAAATCATGTCCCCAATCTGATATACAATGTGCCTCATCAACTACAAATAAGCCTATTTTTAGTTGTGATAAAAGTGTAACAAAATCTTCATTTTGTAGTTGCTCAGGTGTAATAAAAAGGACATCACATTCTCCATCATTACATCGGTTAACAACATTGGCCCTTTCCTCTTTTGTTTTGTTAGTTTGACTGTTAATACACTCTGCGGTAATTCCATATTTCTCTGTACTATCAATTTGATTTCTAGTCAAAGCCAATAAGGGACTAATAATTAGTGTGACACCTTCTCCACGCTGCCGCAAAATCTTTGTTGCAAGAAAATAAACTAAGCTCTTTCCCCAACCTGTCTTTTGAACAACAAGAACACGTTTTTTATTTAAAATACTGTTAATAGCCTTGTCCTGACCATCACGAAAAGTTGCATTAGTACCAAATACATTTTGTAATTCCTGTAAATACATTTTTTCACCTGCT
Organism: Cytobacillus sp. S13-E01; assembly: GCF_029193815.1. Taxonomy (GTDB): domain Bacteria; phylum Bacillota; class Bacilli; order Bacillales; family Bacillaceae_L; genus Bacillus_BV. The sequence continues at coordinate 14,377 of NZ_JARFVC010000051.1, read as the reverse complement.
CTCATATAATCCTGCACAAGTCTTAATTGATTCTACCTAATTTAGATTAAATCTCTTTTTATTAATATCTCTCTTAACATCATTTTCTGAAGTTCAATCATTATTAAAGAAGATTCTGTTTTGTTAAATACTCTACTCTTTGGAAATCCGGTCGTTGAGTTCTTAATTCTTTTATACTACTTAATAAATCAGATAAGCTTTCAACAGACTGTCAAATGTCTTAATTGCACTGATAGTAAAAAATTCTCCTCATTAAAGTTCTTTTATTTTGTTAATAATTCTACAACTAGTTCCATTTTTCCTGTATTTTTGTTAATTTTTGTATAAAGTCAATTATTAGCCACATTATTAGAATAGGCATGGGTATTGTTGTATCCCTCTTAAAAATTATAGTATTTTTTACACTGTTTTCCTAAACTATTCTTAAAGCTAAAAGTATATAATTGTATTTAGCACATACATTTTCTGTAAAACTATACCACTTTAATTAGAAAGGACTGATTCTTTGAGCTCCTTTGACTTAGATAAAGATCGCTCTATAAGACTTTTTAACTATTTAAAAGAACTATCATTGTTAAGAACACCCTTGGTTCAAGATGTAAACCAGTACAATAACGTTTTTTGGATTTACAGAATACCTAATGAACCCGAATGTGTATCTCCTTTACATGAAGAAGTACAAGGAGATGTTTGGCTTCAAGTTAAAAAACCTGTTATTCCTTCCGCACCTGAAATACCAGGTATATTAAAGGATTGGTTAGATGAAACAACTGATATTGAGGATATTTCACAAACTCCAAAGTTAAAAGACAAGATTAGAAATATATCACATATTGATAAAAATGAAGTCACCGAAGATGTTGATGAAAATTCAATACCAGAGTACATATATCTAAACGAGCAACCTGAGGTCGTAAAGAAATTTGACTATTACCTAGATGATCTATGGAGCCCTTGGAAAGATGAATATATTAGATCTACAGAAATACAAAACATATACTCTCAACTCTTTACTATCTATCGTAAGCAAAAGGCTTCCGGGGAACAGTTTGAATTAAATATTTCTATTGGACTATTTAATTGGAAAACATCGAATGGTCAATTAGTACATCGTCATTTACTAACTATCCCATGTTCGTTTACCTTTGACTCAGACTATGGAGTATTATCTGTTGTTGCCTCACCTGATAGTATGAAATTCGAGTTGGAGCAGGATATGCTCGAACTAACAGATCGGTTAGATACCGATACACTTAAGCCTGTTGAAGATGCCTTAGAGAACTTAAAAGAAAATCTATGGAACAAAGAAGCACTCGACTCTATTCTAAGATCTTATGTACAATCACTATCTGCAAATGGAGATTACCTTCCTGAAGAATATAATGAAATTAGAGACATTCAAGAAAAGGCAAAGGTATATTATAGCCCTGCTTTAATTTTGCGAAAAAGAAGTGAAAAAGGGTTTCAACAGGCTTGTTCAACAATTACAAGTGATATAGATAGTGAGAGCACTTCTCCTCCCCAAGGAATATTAAGGATTTTTAACCAAATTGATGATTTACAATCAAAAGACAATAGTGGTGAACACAAAGTTAAATTAGAAGATATGCAAACATACTTTCCTCTAGATGCAAATGATGAGCAAAGAAAAATTATTGAAAATCTTGAAACAAGAAACGGTGTAATTGTTCAAGGACCTCCTGGAACTGGAAAGACCCATACTATTGCAAATTTAACTTCACATTTATTAGCTACTGGGAAAAGGATACTAATTACTAGTCAAACCCCCAGAGCTCTTAAAGTATTGAAAGATAAGATACCAGAAGATTTACAAGCACTATGTGTAAGTTTATTAGGGGCAGATTCTAATTCTTTTAAAGACCTAGAAAGTGTAGTTTATAGCATTTCCAATAAGAGGGATTCATGGGATCCTGATTCAACAAAAGATAACATTAACGTCTTATCTCAAAAGCTCATTACATTAAAAGAAAAGGCTTCTGAATTAAATGTAAATTTAAGAGCAATTAGAGAAAAAGAAACATTTGAACATCATCTTACTGGTGAATACCAAGGAACTGCGTTAAAAATTGCTGAAAAGCTTAATAAATACAGAACAAAGTTTAATTGGCTAAATGATAGAATCTCAATGAATCTAGAAGCACCATTATCCAAGGATGAAATGTTAACAGCATTACAACTATTAAATGAATTAAATGATGATGTTATAGAACAAATACAACATCCATTCCCTTCTGTTGATCTTCTTTTAAGCGTTGAAGATTTTGAAGTACTTTTCAAGAAGGAGAATGAATTAATAAAAAATATAGAAGAACTCAAAGTGGATGAATCTGAGGAATTACAAAAATATAAAAATTTGTCCGACACTGACAGACATTTATTTGAGCAATCAATCCACAGACTTTTAACCTTAATATCAGATATTGAATTAAAAGGGATTGCATGGTTAAATCGTGCACTTAAGGATTTAGCTTCTAAAAAATTTAGCACCTGGGAAGAGTTTTACTCTCAATTTGAAAGTACGATAAATCCAGTAAAAGTTATGGCCAATAAGCATAACTTAATAGAAATAAGTGGGTTGCCCGATTTACCCCTTCCACAATTACATGCAGAAGTTGTGGAATTAAGAAAACACTTTGAAAGTGGAAAGGGAATAGGGTTACCTTTACTTCGACCAAAACCAGTAAAAGATGGTTGGTATATTGTTCAAGATGCGCGAGTTGATGGACAGAAATGTGATAAGTTGGAGTCCATTAAATTATTGGAAGAGAATTTATCCATTGATATAGCTATCAGTAAAGTTGAGAAGTTGATTAACAGTCATTTAGATATTACCTTAGAAGCCCGTACCACCCGTAGTTTAAAAGTTGCCAAAATATCGGATTACTTAGCACCTTTTAGCATATTATTTGAAATTAAATCAGTCATTGAAGAATTAAAACAGAAGTTCCAGAGTCTATCCATTGTCAGTGAAGATACTTTGTCTTCTAGACAGTTAATAAAAATTGTCAATCAATTAAAGCTCATTCATTATCAAAACGAGTTAGTTAACGTTAGAAACAGGTTTTCAACCTTAATAAAAAATGTAAATGATTCTGTAGAAGGAACTTCTCCTCATCCAATTGTCTCTAAATTAGTAGTTGCGATTGAAAATCGTAATAGTAATGAATACAGTAGGCTAATCGAAAAGATAAAAGAATTAAACTTATTCACTAGAAAGAATAGCCAGTGTGAAAAATTAATGCAAAAAATTAAAACAACGCTGCCGCAGCTCTATCATCACTTATTAGATAACTTCGATTACGATCTGTGGTCTACAAGGTTTGAGGGGTTTAATGAAGCGTTCTCTTGGGCAAAGGCTGACACTTGGTATCTTAACTTTTCAAATACAAATGAAAAAGAACTTTCTAAAGAGCTTGGAAAAGTTGAGGATTCTATTAAAGATATTATTGCTGAATTAGGTTCTGAAAAAGCATGGTATTCTACTCTTTCTAACATGACAGAGACCCAAAGACAACATCTGTTAGCATGGAAAACGGCTATGCGAAAAGTAGGAAAAGGAACCGGTACAAACGCACCAATTTATCTCAGAGATGCAAAGTTTCACATGTCTCATTGTCGTGATGCTATTCCAGCATGGGTTATGCCGTTATACCGTGTATTTGAAACATTTGAAATGAAACCTAATTTATTTGATATAGTAATTATCGATGAAGCAAGCCAATCCGGTCCTGAAGCTATTATTCTTCAATATCTTGCAAAAAAACTAATCGTTGTCGGAGATGATAAACAAATTAGTCCGGAATATGTAGGAATTAAAAAAGAAGATGTCAATTTCTTAAGAAAGCAATATCTATTTGATTTTAACTTAGGTGATTTACTTGATATTGAGAGCTCACTTTTTGATTTAACAAATGTATTATTCGGTGGACGTATAACGCTACGAGAACATTTTAGATGTATGCCTGAGATTATTCAGTTCTCTAATATGATAAGTTATTCTCATACACCATTAATACCGTTAAGGCAGTATCCACCTAATAGATTAGAACCTATTATTAGTAAACATATACCTACTGGATATCGTGAAGGATCAGGTCAAAAAGTAATGAATAAACCTGAAGCCGAAGCAATTGTTAAAGAGATTAAATCTTGTATACAGAACCCTTATTATAAAAACAAATCAATAGGTGTCATCAGCTTACAAAATAAAGGGCAGGCTCAATTAATTGAACAAATGTTGATTAAAGAAATCGGTACTGAGGAAATTGAAAAGAGAAATATTATTTGTGGTGATGCATATGACTTTCAAGGGGATGAACGCGACATTATCTTTCTAAGTTTAGTAGCTGCACCTGGAGAAACAGGAATGAGAGCTGTTACCACAGAAAAAGATAAACGAAGATTTAATGTTGCTGTTAGTAGAGCTAAAGACCAGTTATGGCTATTCCATACCCCAACCACGAATGACTTTAGAAACAAAGAGTGTCTAAGATATCAACTTATTAGTTACTGTCAAAATCCACTAAAAGAAACATTGGAATCTAATCGAAACCTTTGTGAAAGTGACTTTGAGCGTGCAGTTTTCGATCAAATATCAGCAAAAGGTTTTAAAGTTATTCCACAACATAAGGTAGCTGGATATCGAATTGATTTAGTGGTGGAAGGTGAAAAAGGACGTATTGCCGTTGAATGTGATGGCGATGAATGGCACGGACCAGATAGATATGATTATGATATGAATCGCCAAAGAATTCTTGAACGATGTGGTTGGAGGTTTTGGAGAGTTAGAGGCAGTGAATATTATTATGATCCAGAGAATGCTCTAAATTCATTATGGAAGACACTTGAATATTACAGTATTAAACCTACTTATAACCAAAAGGTAAATGATGATATTGACAATAATGTAAATCCCTTGCAAGAAGTCTCTAATCCAATAAACACAGTTAATAACTATAATAATCAAACACAGGTTACTAAAGATTCTAACATAAATGATTCAACAATACATCATAATAAAAATAGCAAACCTAATAATAAACTACAACTAAAGAAAACTATCAATAATTTTTCTGGTGAACAAGTTGAACTTTTTTCTAGTAAATTAAGTGGCTTCCATCAACAAATATCTATATTTGATGAAGAAGATGTTACAATACATCCTAACACCAATAACTCAATAGATGATTTAAAAAAATTTTTAGTAAGTAAAGGATATGAAGTAATTGATAAACGAGATAATGGAGGTTCACTCTGGTTAGTTGGCGGGAAAGAACTCACTCCTCTTGTAAAAGAATTAAAAAAGAAAGAGATACATTTTTCATATACTGAAAATGGTAGTCGATCAACAAAGAAGCGCCCTGCGTGGTTTACAAAATAATTTTAAATTTAAATTAGGACGGCTGAGCAATAGTCAAAAATGCTCAGCCGTCCTTTAAAAATAAACGCTAGAATATAAAAACAGGAATTATATTACAGTAATTCAACAACTCAAATTTTATTAGCCTAAATCAGTTATTTTATCTAAGGCATTTTTTAAATTTTTTACTTCTTCATTTGAAAGAGTTACACCTTTCCCCATTTTCTCGTGATTTGGAGACCATTCTCGTATATCGTACTTTGGTTCCCTACCATTCCAACTTATTAGGTTTAACTCTTTTCTCCACCCTTTTGATGATTCGGACAAAACAGCAATAGTTTCAATGATTTCATATTTAATTTCCGCCACAATTAATAACCTCCACTCAGGTTCTCCATTCTATTAATTTTATAATTTATTCCCTTAATTACTACTATAGATGATGGTCTTTGTGTTTTCCGGTGTAACTAGAACTGGCCACCAAAAGGCAGAGCCTCTCCACTTATTTTCTCCCTCTTCTCCATTTTGACGAAGAAGAATGAGTGCTGGTATGTCTTTAGCAATTTGTTTTGCTATCTTTAATTCTCCTTTTTCTCCCTTTGGAGTATCCGGAGCATCTTCATACTTTCCATCCATTCGAATTCGACCTATGTTACGGTTCTTTCGAACAATACACCAAACTTGCCCAGCATTTTCACTGTCAGTATTTCGTGAAAGATATTCCATGCTTGAAATAAAAGACTGTTCATCCCATATTTCCCCCACACTGTTATCATGAGTCACTTTAATTTGATTAATTATATCGATTGCATTTTCTAAATCTAGTAAAAATGGCTCTTCTGAACTTTTACTGTATTCATCGATAGTTGTATCTAAATAATTTACTACCTTACCAATATTGGTCTTATACCCTGTTTGAAAGCCAATTGGTAATAAACGCTTTAAAGGCTTTAAAGTTGTAGTCTTAGACAATAACAATTTATTTGGTGAACAAGGGATGATGAGGTTTTTATCATCCTTTTGTATAAATACAACCCCGTTTTCATTTGTGCCTCTTTCAAAAGCATTACGAAGGCCTGAGTCAAACTCATGCATTTTTTTCATCACATCATATATTTGAGATGTTGTATAAAATCGTGTAACCGCTAAATCTTCAAGAGGGCGATAACCAAACATACGGGAATGTTGTAAAACAGTGTCTTGCTGAAATGTTTTTGGATTCCGACCATAGTAGAATCCGATTAAATTCCCAATAGTTATACCTCTATCCAAAATTTGACCACCAATAAAAATATTTAATGGAGTCCGTAACTTTAATTGTCCCGAATCATCCAATAACTGACTTACATCCTTCTCAGAGTTTACTTTTGTAATGGTTAAGTAATCTTTTCTTAAAGCAACAATTACCTCGTACTTGATTTTTTCAAAGGTTGGCATTTCACAATCCAAAAGCATTAAGGATCTCTTTAGACTATCATAGGATTCTCTCAGTAAATCCGATAGCAATACAGGATCTTGATCTACAGCATCTCTCAATAGCACTTTTATTTCATTAACAACTGTTTCTTGCCATTCATGAGCAGCTTTCCCTTGTTCTGTATGTACAATAAAACTATACTTTTTTGACCTTGCTCCATTTTGTTGCTCTTGCATTCTACGAATTGTACCACCAACAATAAAATTTATTACAGAGTGACGAAGTGATTTAACCTTTGGACTTGTGAGCGCATCTTCAATTTTAAATTTCCTTCGATCTGGCTTCTTTAAAACTTGAAGTTCATCTTCTATAATTGGCTCGTAAATATAGTAAGCAATTGAGTCTTCGTTCTCACTTTCTTCAAAGTAATAATCTCCACCTATATAGGCATCGGGTACCGGTACAAGCTCAGTAAAAGCAGGCTTAACTGGTTTGAAAACTTTGCTTGAACCTTCAATTTTTAAATCCTCTGGTTGTAGATACAAAGAATATGGAGTAGCTGTTACCTGAAGAAAGTCACTAGCAGTTAAGTTCTTACGTATTTCATCTATTTGACCTGCAATGATTTTTATCTCTGTGATTTCTTGCTTTGTTTTAGTAAAGCCAATGCTAGCAAAATCTGCCTCATCGTCAATAATTAACACTTTTTTACTAGATAGAGAGGGATAGCTTTCAAATAATGCTTGATATAATCTTTTTAAGTTATTTGTTTCCTTTTTAACTACCATAATTAACTTTTGGTCTAGTTCCCACTCACTTAAATTGTCCGGTAAATTCATAATATCGAAAATCTGAATTTCATCTTCTCGATAAAATTCCTCAAATTCCTTTTTCAGCCTCTCATAGGTCTGCTGAGCTAGTGCTCTAGTCCCTTTTGTTAAGACAATTGTAAGGTCATATCCATTATCAAAAGAAAGAGCAGTAATTCCAATAAACGTTCTAGTTTTTCCACTTTGTATCTTCCCCAGCAACATTCCCGGTCTGTTAACACTTGTGTCGTTTTCGAGTAAATTTACAACTGTATTCTCTATACATTGTTTTGTCTTATCATCATAGTTATTCTTGATAGCTAATTGATTATAGAAGTATCCTCTAGTATTTACTAGCTTAGTAGCTTCCAAAAAGTATGCCCCCTTTGTATTAGATCAAGCTGTTAAAAAACGGCGAATAGTGTATCAAACCATTCGCCATAGTAGTAATACTAATTTAGTTACTTGATATTCTTAGCATAAATTCATTTACATCATTCTCTGGTCCTTCAAAAACAACATCTGCATTAATAGCCTCAAAGTGTTTACGTGCAAATTGTATTTTAGCCTGTTCTTCTGGGCGAAGGAATTCTTCTACATCGGTTCCTTTTGTTTCTAATACGAAATACAATCTTTCCACACCGTCTTTATTAATAACTGCTGCCCAGTCCGGATTATAGTTCCCAACAGGGGTTTCAATTTTAAACCAACTTGGTAGTTTTACGTATACATTGACATTCTCATCATTTTCAAAGCGCTTTGCAAAACTCTCTTCAATATCGGAATCATATAAAACGTGATCGAAAGGTGATTTTTCACTTTTAACTGCATTGTCATTTAAATAAGCAAGAAGTTCCTCGTTTTCGAATAGTTCCACTGCATAGTAGGATTCATCATCAATTTTATAATATTTAATTCCATCTCTTAATAATAACTTCATTTCCCGCTTTATGATTTTCATTACTTCTTCCATAAATTTTTGCGGATTATTTTTGAAATCTTCTAATCGTTTACTACCTGTTAATATTTCTACAATCGTTTTACGAGTCAAGTTGGTTCGATTTTGTAACTCTGTTATGATATCAGGTAAAGTATGATGAACATCTACATAATCTTCTAAACGCTCACTTACAGTTACACCTTGAATTCCTGTAATTCTATCAAGTGAAGAGATGCCATCTTTTCTGGAAATAATTCTTACCTTTTCAATACGATTCATCTTTTGGATATTTGTTATTGTTTTTTTTATCAGTTCACTACTATCAAAGTCAATTGTAAAGACTGTTTTATATTTAATCTTATTCCAAAGTTCAATGAATTCTTGACTATCATAAACCGCTTTATTCAATTTTACTTTTCTTTTTTTACTACCATCTTTTATTGGCAGACTACTCGTTATGTGCTTCAACTCTTTCACTATTGCTGATTTCCAAGGTTTAAATTCCTCTGGTATATCCAATTCATAGTTTTCTAACGCTTCTTTTAATACTGATGTAGCTTTATCCTTTCTATCTATATAGTTATTTGCTTTTAGACTATCATATAATTTATTAGAAAGATCATAACCAAGTGTTACTTTTTCTTCAGAATCTTGATCTAAATAAGTTAATTTTGCAAAGATGTGTTTTTCGATTTTGCCAAAAGTAATGCCTGTTTCATCTTCCATTTCTTTTTGTAAGTTTTCAACAAAATCCTCATAAGATTCATTAGCCATCACTGTTAGAGTGTTAACATTATAATCTGGAACCCGCTCACCATCTTGGTTTACGGCCAAACGCAATCCACGTCCTATTTCCTGTCTTCTGCTGACATAAGTACCACCCGAATCTTTAAGTGTACAGATTTGAAATACATTAGGATTATCCCAGCCTTCACGTAAAGCTGAATGCGAAAAAATAAAACGAAGTGGCTCATTTAAACTTAGTAATCTTTCTTTTTCCTTCATTATTAAACTGTACACATCTGTGTCAGCTTGCGTATTCCCTTTTGTATCCTTTACTTGCCCTTTCTTATCTTGAGCAAAGTATCCATTGTGAATTTTATCGATTTCAATATCAATTTCAACATCGTTGAATAATGTGCTATACTTTGGCTTCTTAATTAACTTTTTGTATTCTTCTTCAAACATCAGAGCATACTTACCTTTACCTACTGTCCCATCTTTATCGTACTCTCTATAATTCGCAACTTTATCAATAAAAAATAGACTTAGTACTTTTATTCCTCTATGGTTAAACCTCAATTCTTTATCAAGATGTTCCTCAATGGTTGTTCGAATCTGGTAACGTTTTATTGTGTTATCATCAATGTCACCAATAGCATCACCAATCTTTAAATAATGACCATTTATTTCAATAGATTCATTTCCTTCAGTCCAGTCTATTTGCTCAATAATAAAGTTACGATATAATTCCCGTTCTCCAGATACATCATACAAATCATCACCATACTTAATTGATTTGCCAACTCGCTTCACATTACCTTGTGACTCAAAATCTATTTCTACTTTTGCTTTCCGCTCTTTTACTTCTAACAATTTAATATAAGGTAGATTAAAAGATTGTTCAGACCGTACAGACATGACCTCTATTTTCTTTACAAGCTTTTCATTGTAAGCGTCAACAGCATCTAACCGATAGATCATATTATATTTTTCAACATGAGTTGCTGAATAACGTAGGGTACATAAAGGTTGTAAAGATGAGATCGCTTCTTTTGATTTAGGTGTTGTATCAACACTTTGAGGCTCATCAATTATTAAAAAAGGATTTGTTTGTTGAATGAACTCTATCGGTCTATACCCATTCAATCGATCATTTGCTCTATGGATAACATTCGCCTTATCTTCTTTTTCAGGATCAACAAAACTCTTTCTGAAAGCATCGATATTAATTATCATGACTTGTATTGTTGTAGCTGTAGCAAAATTACGCACTTGATCAAGTTTATCAGAATCATAAACAAAATATTCTAATGGTTGTCGATCATATAGTTCTCTAAAGTGTTGCTCTGTAATTTGTAATGACTTATAAACACCTTCACGAATCGCAACTGAAGGAACAACAATAACAAATTTAGTAAAACCATATTGTTTATTTAACTCATATATAGTACGCAAATAAACATATGTTTTTCCAGTTCCCGTTTCCATTTCTACAGTGAAATTCATTCCATCTAGAGACTCACCAGGAGCTAGTCCATTGTTAATTTGTATTTCTTGTAGGTTATTTAAAATTTCAGCAGGAGTTAGGTCTAAACGATTGCCAATCCCTAAATCAGTCTGTATCATTCCAGCATCTTCACCGTAAGAAACAGTAAAGTTAGATTGTCTCACTTCTTGTCCCTTAAAAATATTCACTACGGAATCAATAGCTTGCCGTTGATAAGGTAAGTCAGATTGAAACTTCAACTTCATTCTTTACACACTCCTAACATCTGTGATTCCATTTTTCTTTAATATCTGAAGAGCATTTGTTTTAACAGAGTCATTGATGAAACCTAACTCTCTAAAAATAACCTTAGTTTCAAAATCATCAGGCTTAATGTTAATTATTTCATTTACAATCTCTAAATCTATTTTATTCTCCAGACATATAAGAACAGACCCAAAAGCAACATTGTATATAGCTTTACCATTATAATTAAGTTCTTCAATGTGAGTGGTTAATGGAATACCTATTTTTATTAATACTTCAAAAAGTAAATCCTCATTTGTACGGTCTTTTTTAATGTTCTCTAGTTGTTCAAAGAGACCTTTTTCAAGATTTTCAAAATCTGGATCCCATGGTCTAATGTTTGAAGAATCAAGTTTAAATACTTTAAATCCTATATCCAAATCGCTTTTATCTGTTTCAGCAATTATTTTATCTCCTGCTCTTCTAATACGCTCTTTACCTATTTGACATATATTAATGTAGCCGGCCCTATAAGCTTCTGATTTCTCGTCAGTTATCTCAGGTAGTTGAACCATTATGAACTTTCTATTGCCACGATCTTGTGAATTAAGGTCGAAGACTGCATGGGCTGTACTAGCTGACCCTGAGAAAAAATCAAGGATTATTTCTCCTTCACACCCAACGTATTCAATCAGCTCTTTTAGAACTCTATGATCTTTTGGATTATCAAAATAGCTTTTACCTAATAATTCTTTTAGAGTTAGTGTCGCAGCTCTTCCGTCTTTATAAATTACTGGAGTTAAAACGTAATCTTGTGCCTCTTCTAAATAAATCTTTCTTAAAGGTATAGTAGTTTCATCTACCCCGAAGTGCACTCTATTATCAGCAATTCTTTTTAACATCTCTGGTTCCGTGCATCCCCACCCTCGGCTTGGCTTTTTTACAGATTTCCCAGTAACAGGATGGATTACTTCATAATCTGGGATACTAGTACTGGCAGATGATATGTCTCCGCCAAAGTATAACCCTCTATCATCTACCCTATAAAAATGTTTGAGCTCTTTAGCTGGATTCGTTTCTGATAAAGAATTATAATATTCCTTCATGCCATCTTCTATTTTTTTAACATCTAAATTATACTTTTTCTTTAAGTTATTAAATTTTGCCATTACCTCATCATAACCCGGTTTTTTAGCACGCCATTTCCCGAATTTAGAGGCTAAAGTTCTGTTCTTAGCATAAACTAAAATATATTCAATACTCTCTGAATAAAATGTAGAATCGTTTTTCCTACCCTTTTCCCAGGTTATTTTTGTTATTTTATTATCTTCTCCAAATATTTCATTTAAAACATGTGTTAAATTATTTTCTTCATGCTCATCTATACTTACAAATAATACTCCATCTTCTTTTAAAAGATTTTTTGCAAGTTTTATTCTAGGGTATATCATGTTTAGCCAATCTGTATGAAATCTTCCATTGCTTTCTGTATTGGATTTTGATGTTTGGTTTGTTATATGATGATAATTTTTAATATTATCTCTAAAATCATCCTTATAAACAAAATCGTTACCTGTATTATAAGGAGGATCAATATAAATCATTTTAACCTTACCAAAGTACGATTTTTGTAATAACTTCAATACTTCAAGATTATCTCCTTCGATATAAACCTGAATTATTCACTGCTTTAACCTCAATCAACTCAAAGTGCAATAGTGACAAGCGATTTGGAGAATAATGATTGTCACCCAAAAGGTGAACATCTTTTAACGTGAAAAGGAGCCCCTTTTTTGGTATTGTCATAGTAACGAACCAAAACATACCAAGGGGGCTCCTCTATGACTAGTTTAAACGAACAATCTATGGATTTCAATGGAAGTATTAAGGTCAATTTTAATGGTGGTAACCTTACTAATGATTCTGGGCTTTTACTTTATAAAGAATTTGCTGAAAAAATCGGACTTAGTCAACTGATTCAATCAATGGTGATTTTGAAAGATCCAGTTAATCACGATGTTCATACAAACGATAGTGTTATCATGCAAAAGATTTATCAACATATTGCAGGATACCATGCGGATGATCATGCCGATAGTCTTCGTTATGATCCAGCTTTGACGACCATTTTAGAGAAAGATTACTTGGCTTCTCAACCTACAATGTCCAGAGTAAATCAGCTTTTCGACGTAGAGGCAATGAAGCAACTTCAACATGTAAACGACACTTTGACTGAACGATTTCATAAGTTGGCGTCTCCCGAAGACATTATTCTTGACCTCGACTCCACAAACGCTGCAACTTATGGCAATCAGCATGGCTCTAAATACAATTCACACTACGGTGAAAATGGCTACCATCCTATGCTTATGTTTGATGGATTAACAGGTGACTGCCTTAAGGGTGAACTTCGAGCTGGGTCAGTCTATACTTCCAGACAAGTGGTTCGCTTTGTTGGTCCGACTCTTAAACGCTACAAGACTCTTTATCCCTGGATAAGTCCTGTTATTCGTGGAGATAGCGGTTTCGCTGTACCTGAACTATTTGAATTAGCAGAAACAAAGGAAGCTCTTTATGTGATACGGTTGAAGGCGAATAAGCGTCTCTATGCTAAGGCTGAAGAGATATTAGCCCAAATTCCAGACGATATAATAGAGAAGACATCTGTTTTCTATCGTGAATTTACATATCAAGCAAACAGTTGGACCCAACCCCGACGGGTTGTCGTGAAGATAGAAAGACCGAAGGATGAGCTTCTTTTCCAATTCACCTTTATTGTGACAAACATGAATTTGTCCCCTAAAAACATCACGAAGCTTTATTTCAATCGGGGAACAATGGAAAACTTCATTAAAGAAGGGAAACTAGGATTCGCCTTTGGGAAGATGACAAGTACTGAATTTGAGCGAAATGCATGTAAATTACAAATCGCCATCCTGGCTTATAACCTTCACAATGGCTTTAAAAGATTATGTTTACCAGAAACCAAGAACACAAAACTAATTGATACCGTTCGCTTGCAGCTTATCAAGATTGCAGGAAAATTTGTACGATCAGGTCGTTATCTCACATTTAAGCTATCAAGTCATTGCTTGTATAAGAAAGAGTTCATGGAAACTTTAAGCAGGATCCAGATGCTTCCACGGTTTGGATGATAAAAATAGGAATAAACTGTAAATTCAAAATTGATTTTACATTCCACAGGATAAGTCTGCCCTTTTTGGAATAATTAGGTAAATTATGGATTTTTAAATTTTGTTTTCTCCCATCACCCTTAAAAAACAAAATAATTTATCCATTTAAATGGAAAAATTTCGAAATATTTTCTCGTTGAATCCAAAAAACATCTAAAATCACCTTTTGTGAATAATTCAGG
>NZ_JARFVC010000050.1 GCF_029193815.1 Cytobacillus sp. S13-E01 | reverse complement strand
TGTTCGCAGCCATCCTTAATGTCGCTATCTAATGGAAGTTGGTCTTTATTTTTGTCGGATGGTATTAAAAGAAAGAGCCGTCAGCTCTAATGACTATTGTATAATGTCATTAGAGCTGACGGCTCTTAAACTAGAAAAGGAAAAGGTTATTTGTTCCTCTTCGCTTGGCGGCCCAGAGAACAAATAACCTCACACTATGATGACTATTATACTAAAGTGCCCCATTGCTATCAATAAATATAAGAGATTTGTTAAAACTTTTAATGAAGAGGTTTTTTGCCCCTGTTGTGGAAGGAAAACCAGAAAACACGGAAAGTATAAAAAAACGATTCATTTTAAGCATCAATCCTTCCGGATTCCTATCATGCGTAGAAGGTGTCCAGATTGTAATAAAACCTTTTCGTTGATGCCTTGCTTTGCTATCCCGTGGGGAAGGTTTGCCATACATATTTATGAATTTTTAGGAAGATGGTTGATTAGCGGCATTCCCATTAGTCAATTAGCTGAGCTTTTAACGACCTCATCAGTTTCAGTCGTTTCCCTTAAGACACTTTATCGTTGGAAGCGTCGGTTTCAAGAACTATGGGGAAACTGGTGGATTGATCAACGAAAGAAATGGATAGCTGAGTTCGATGGTGAAGAAGGGGTACTGCCCTTATATCGAGAAGGAATAAGCTCTAGCCAAGAGATTCAACTTCTTCTCTCCTTCTTTTTTAATGATGGCGCTATTCCTTGTAAAGGAAGGCTTCTTTCCATGATCAATCTCCGCCAGCCCATTTTCTATCGGTGAAGTCAGGTAAAACGTCGGATTAATTGGTCAATATTTATAAAAATTCCTTTTTCTTGCTCCACAAAATATGTCCCTATCTTAGAAGCTAAAAATCTAGGAAAATGGGGTTGTTTCCTATTTTATGGAATGAGAGGAGAAAAAGAGATGAATGAAACGACGCGAAACGAGGTAGCTGCCTTTCGATTTGGATTAATTGCACCAATCGTTCAACGGCAACTACAGCCTGGGGAGAGGTATGCCCTTTTAAAGGAAGTTGCTAAACAAAGATATACTGTCCCAGGCAGTGAAAAGAATACAGTGAGTATTCGATCATTAGAGAGGTATCTTCAAGCTTACGAGCAGGATGGGTTTGAGGGACTTAAACCTCAATTGAGAGAAAAAAGAGGAAGCTTACAGAATCAAGATCCAGAGGTGCTGAAACGAGCGATTGAGTTACGAAAGGAATTACCTAGTAGAAGTGTTGAACAGGTTATCCGAATACTAGAGTTAGAGGGTATGGTTTCAGTGGGTGTTCTAAAACCTCGCACTCTATCACGATATTTCCAAGAAACGGGCTGGAGTAAAAAAGACATTTACCGTGCGGTAAAGAAGGAATTCCGACATTTTGAACATGATTCACCAAATGATTGCTGGCAAGCAGATACGCAGCACACCCTCTATTTACCCGATCCAAAAAATCCTGATAAGCGAAAAAAGGCCTATCTCATAGCGATTATAGACGATCATAGTAGAAGAATTATGCATGCCGAATTTTTTATGGAAGAAAGATATCCTCGTTTAGAACGTTGTGTTCAAAAAGCTGTTGTAAGATTTGGTGTTCCAAACCTTTTTTTCTGCGATAACGGTTCGGTTTATAGTGCCAAGCAGTTTCAAATTATGTGTGCACGAATGGGTACAAAACTTGTGCACGCAAAGCCATATTCGCCAGAATCAAAAGGAAAAATTGAGAAATATTTCCAATTTGTAGATAGTAGTTTTACAGGAGAAGCGAATTTGTTAATCAATCAAGGAAAACTCACGACATTAAAGCAATTGAACGAATACCTACGGTCTTGGTTAGAAGCATATGATAACCGTATTCATCGCAGTACAAAACAAACGCCTAAGAAACGCTATGAAGCGAAGGAAGAACAAACTCGTCACCTTCCCGCAGAAAGCTTGAAAGAGATTTTCCTTTGGGAAGAGGAACGAACTGTACGAAAAACAGCGATCATCGAATTAGAAGGCAATCAGTATGATGTAGATTCCTCGTTACGTGGAAAACGAATTCAAATTCGCTATAATCCATTCGATTTATCAATGATTCAAGTATGGAAGGATGATGAGCGCTTTGATGACGCTAAGCCTGCGGAACTCCGTAATCAAAGCCACTCCAAATTACCAGAGGATGCGGAAAATGACCACTCTCCTGTAGGTGTTTCTAGTTTCTTGGAACAATTGAAGAGGCACCAGGAAGAAGAAAAACGAAAACAAGTTGGTACAACCAGTTTTGCCAAATTAAAAGAGAAACAATCAAGGGGGAATGAATGATGCTAGACTTTTTCGAAATGAAGGGTGTTCCTTTCACACGTGAGATTTCACCTAAGCATCTATTCAATTCCTCTAGCCAAAGGGAAGCATCTGCACGATTAGAATATGCCGTGCAGAACCGTCAATTTTGTCTTTTAACAGGGGAAGCTGGGATGGGAAAATCAACGGCAATCCGGTCGTTAGTTCATCAATTAGATCCTATTCATTATCATTATCTATATATATGTGACTCTTCCTTGAATCCAAAACTTTTTTACAGAGAAGTTCTGCAGAACTTCGGCATTCAACCTGCCTTTCGTTCAACGGATGTAAAGCGACAGTACCAATCTTTGATGCTTGATCTTTATGAAAATGAGAGAAAGCGTATCGTCATTGTTCTAGATGAGGCACATCACTTTTCTGACTCAATGTTACAGGAACTACGCTTCATTCTCAATTTTAAAGAAGATTCAATGTCCCCTTTATCTCTTATTGTGGTGGGGCAACCAAGTCTAAGAAATCTATTAAGGGTAAAGCAACTTGAAGCAATTGAACAACGAATTCAGATGCGCTACCAAATGAGTGGTCTAACAGAAAAAGAGACGATTGATTATATACGACATCAGTTAAAAGTGGTTGAAACCCCTCATGAAATCTTTTCAGAAGAGGCTATCCAGGCAATTTATAATTTTAGTCAAGGGATTCCACGTAAGATCAATACACTTTGTAGTCAAAGCTTATTGGATGCCTTTATTCAAGGTAATAAGATTGTAGGCGAATCTCATATACATCGGGTGATAAATGAACTGTAGTAGAGGGATTCCCCAGTATTATGAACAGTTGGAGAATGGCATTGCCGAGATGGAAGCAACTATTGAACGATTAAGAACGGAGATACATGAGTTAATCAAAATGAAAAATGCATTATATCACTTGAATGGTTTTCTTGAAAAAGAGTCGAAAGAAAAAATCGGGAACTTTCCGTTTTAATCTTCGACAACCAAATTGTCCATTGTAAATGCCAGTGGTGTTGAGGGTGACCGTTAGTCAGTTGCCCCGTCACTGCCGCTGGCAATAAAACCGCCATCGAAGGTGGCTGCGGACAATATTGTCAGTCTCCCAAACATACGATCTCTGATATTCAGGTATAATAAACCAAAACTTTTCAAAAATTGTTGCAACATTACTTTTCTTTGCATCAATGCTCCCTTGTTCAATAACAGTAGTCAAATCCCCAACCCCTTATTATGTTTTACTACTTTCTATGTTTAACAATATTCTAACACTTAGCATCAATTATGGTAAATATTACATTTTGAGAAACGCATCATTTGCCAGCCCCTACTAACTATTTTTTATAATGTATCTAACAATATATAAATTAATAGGGGTTTCACTAGATATTGTAAGTAATAAACCTAACTATAAAATGATCAATTAAGGCTAATAAGTGACAAAAACTTGAATCGAATTACAAAAATCGACAAATTATTCAGTCTTTTTGTAATACGATAGTAGTATGTCGAAAGGAGTAAAAACTTGTGGAAAATATTGAAAGCCTTTTTGAAACAGCTGTTTTCTATGAAAACCGTAACCACATAGAAAAAAGCAAATCATTATACACTAAACTGGCCATGTATACCGATTTGCCTTCAAATATTCTGGTTAGAACATGTCAGTTTCTATATGCAATTAGGGATTTTCATAACACGTACAAATTATCTAGAGAGTTAATTATAAGAGGTGAATCCCTTGATGTATATGGGAATATATTTTTTCAAAGTGCTATATGTACGAATAGTGAAATAGTAGAGGATATTAAGTGGCTCCTTAAACAACCTGGGATTAGGTTAGATTTAAACATCTATTTTAAATGTTTGATGATTCAAAAGGAAAACGGCCAAGATATTTATCTGGAAATGATAGATTTATATGAAAAGGTTTCCATGCAGTTTGGTTATGAGGGTAAACCAATATCTGAACTCTATAATGAAATAACATTATTTCTTGTTGAGGAAGAATACATCAAGCGTAATATTACTCAAGCCAGATATCACCTTAGAAAGTTACTTGCTTTACATAACAATGAATTACACTTTATTAATGAAGTAACTAGTTGGTGTATATTACTTGACCTAGTTCCAAACCTTCTTTCACGGAAAGATTGCATTTCCATAAAAAATCAACTTAATGAATCTACAAACCTATTTATCGATTTCTATGAAAAGATAAATGGTCATGGGGTAAATAAAGAGGATATCCTCAAGTTTAAGTCGACTACGTTATCAGAAAGGTTATCTGAAAAACGGTCAATTTATTTTATCTTTTGTAACAAGCTTTTGGAAAATAAATTATCAAATGATGAAGTTATCTATCTACTTAATCATCCTCATGACTGGCTATCTGTTCAGTTAATTGTTACCGAATTAGGGTTAAAGTCGTTCTCATTTTTTAAGAGTGCGATTCTAAATCATGTGGATATACCAGATGCCTTAACCTATTATAACCGGTTAAATAATGCCATCCATAATAAGGGAGAAATAGATCTTTCTAATGTTGAAGTAACCGTACTTGGAGGAGGACATAAAATCGGTGGTACATCTATTCTCATTACAATTGATAACCATCACCTATTACTTGATGCGGGTATTCATTTGGATCCAGGTGAATTTATTTTCCCAGACTATTCTCCATTGAAAGAGAAAGGGATTTCCTTTGATGATATAGATGCAGTTGTCATTAGTCATGCCCATCTTGATCATACGGGAGCTATTCCACATATTCATCGTTTAGATCCTACCATACCGATTTACTCAACTGAAGCTACGAGTGAATTAATGTCCATATTATTAAAAGACCTCTGGAGAAATAATCAAAGCATTGAAGGATTTTATTCAGAGAAAGACTTACAGTCAGCCCTTCTCCATATAGAAACGAAAAAAATGAACAAACCTTTTCTCATTTCTTCACGGGATAAAAAGTGGAAAGTTACCTTTTTACACGCTGGCCATATCTTAGGTGCGGCTGCAATATTAATAGAATTTGATAATAAAAGGATTTTATTTACTGGTGACTATTCGGTTGGTGACCAATTAACTGTAAAAGGAGCTCAATTCGCTGAAAACCTTGCGGTGGATGTGGTGATCTCTGAAAGTACATATGGATATTATCCTTTACATGCCTCTCTTACACGGCAAAGACAAGAGGAGCAATTGATGAAATTCATTGAAGAAACCATCAACAAAGATGGTTCTATGTTAATCCCTGCTTTTGCATTAGGGAGAGCTCAGGAAATCTTATTGATTATTAAAGAACATTTTAAGATGAATGATTACCTGCCTTATGCGGTTTATACCGATGGTTTAGTACCAAACATTTGTCGTGTATATGAAAAGTATTTGGGAAGAGGTCCACTTTTTTTTAGTGGAGGCATTCAATCTGTTAAGAACCAGTTCAAAGGCTATTCACTGGATGAGACCCTTTCTCTGTTAATGAGAACTAGTAAGAAAGTAATTGTAGCTAGTTCGGGGATGTTACAGCAAGGAAGTGCATCATCACGCTATGCTTTACATATGTTGGGAAACTCAAACAATAGTATTGCTTTTACTGGATATATGGATGAAGAAAGTCCAGGCCATGCTTTGAATCGTTTGCAAGAGCAAACCAAGCCGAAAATTCAAATCGGAGGGGAAAGAGTTGAGGTGAATGCGTGTGTTAAAAGCTTTAAATTATCCGCGCATGCAAATCGAGATGAGATGATTCAAACAATCTTATCTTTACAACCGAAGGTAGTATTTCTGGTTCATGGTGAACATGAAAAAAAATATATTTCACCACGGGCTTATGAACCATTGAATGTATACCCAACAATCAAAGAATTGTTATCAATATTACCGATCACTGTTATACCAGCTGTTAACGGAGAAAGTTATAGTTTGAAAATGGAGGAATCAATATGAATCAATTATTAATTCAGGTTATAAAACATAACGGTTTTTTAAAGGAAATCCAAAAAGAGATGAAATTGACAAATGAGGAGATTGAAGAAGGTCTAAAAAGCCTAAACCTTGACACAAATCCAAAACGCCGTTTATTTTGCTGGGAAATTCAATTATTAGCTGAACAAATGGTTTATGAAAATTCGTCTGTTCACAATTTAGATTTAAATGATCTGATTGTACGTCATTGGAATTCTACTCATGCATTACAGGTTTCAAGAGAAACTATCTCTGCTTTTTTTGAACGTTCCCTTATTTCAAATGATAAGCAAAAACATGCATTTAATGCTCTTAGTTCTGGAAGTCTTGAATCTTATAGGGTGTATTCCAATGAAGATCCAACTTTGTTTAGCGAATTATTAATTCGAACCCTTGTTTATTTAGTAAAGGGAAAGGAAGTCAAAAAGGCATACAACCTTATTTTAAAACACATTTTTGGAGATGCAGCTTTTCAGGTTGGTAAAAAAACACTTAGTCGTCTTGATTTCTATTTGAACAATGGTAACGTTCTATTATTTAATATTGAAATCCTTGTGAAAAATATACCACTTGAAACAGCTGTTTTTGCTGACGGAATGGTACAGGTGCTCTTACCGATTGTTGAGGAACTAAAAAATGAAGAACCTGTTATGCATGCATTAAGTAATACATTAAGAGAATACAAGAATAGGGTCGTGTTAGATAATCAACCAGAGATTAATTCAAATACAGACACACTAGAAACTAAAGGTATGGAAAGGGTACTAAATAAATTGGTAACTATAGAACCTGATACAAAGGAGATAGAAACCAAAAAGCTTTCTACTCAAGAAGAAATTATAGAATATGCAAAGAAGATTATCGGGTTAAGTACTCAATTAAGAGAGTCTGAAGAAGAAACAACTATAACAGGAACAGTAGGAAGCGAAAAACTACAAGAATTAGAATTAGAAAACCAACGCTTATATAGTCATTTAGAACGCTTACAACAAGAAAAAGAACAACTTCAATACAAAAAACTGTTTGATTTATTTGAAGGTATTGCAGGTAAAAAATCACAGTATTTATTATCTGAGATTTTCGATGAAATTAATAATAGTGAAGAAGGAACAATGTTAAACGGTAAGGTGAAGAATCTATTTAATTATCTAAGAATGAGTGGCATTGAGCCAACAACATATGGCTTCGATATTGGAGAAGAATTAGATATTACGAGAGAGGCGTTAAAAGATAAATTTTCAATATCCAGTCCGTTAACAAATGAGGCTGAGAAGGTGAAAATAAAAATCTTGAAGCGTGGTTGGACAATTGAAGGAAAGACAATCATTTATCCACTTGTTGAAGAAGTAGTAGAAATGAAACAAATATAATAAATAAAATCTGGAGGGGTTTATAATGGCAAAGAAAAGATATGTTGGAATTGATTTAGGAACAACAAATTCAACTGTTTCAGTTGCAGAATTAAATTCTAATCAACAAGTACAAGCAAAGACTATCCAAATCCAACAATATGAGGAACATGGTATGACCTTTAGTGAGGAACTTCCTAGTGTTGTTCACTTCGATGAAGATTCTATTCCTTACGTAGGAAGATATGCGAAAAGAATGCAAAGTTATTACCCTAAGGAAACACTATCTAATGTAAAACGACATATTGGGGATAAAGTAGAATGGGAAATTCGTAATGATAGCTATCTACCAGAGCATATTTCTTCATTTATTCTTAGAAAACTAAAAAAGACAGTAGAAGAGAAGTATTTTGGTGAGGAAATAGATAGTGCTGTTATAACAGTGCCAGCTAGTTTTGATTTTCATCAACAAGGAAAGACAAAGATTGCAGCTGAGCTTGCAGGCTTCAACAAAGAAAAGATTCATATGATTCCTGAACCAACGGCTTCATTAATTGATTTTTTACATGAAGAAAATATTAAGGACAATACATCGAGAGTACTTGACGTTTCGACTGGCCCAAAAATAGTATTAGTTTTTGATTTAGGAGGAGGAACGTGCGATGTAACTATTCATCGTATTTCACAAGGTGAGAACAACCGCCTAAGTATCCAGGATTTATCAATCTCACAATATACAGAGTTAGGTGGGGCAGATTTTGATAGTGCTGTCATGAAATATTTATTTGCAAAACGTTTTCGTGAAAAGGGTGTATCACCTAGAGAAATGATGGCGAAATACTCAGAAAAAGAATTCAATAAATTACGGGAAATGCTCTTAGACTTTGCCGAGAAGGCTAAAATCGACTTTTCAAGACGTATAAGTGCAAGAGAGCAGATGCAAGGTATTTGTTATTATGACCAGCCTGAGTTATTTGACTCCTTATCCTTTAGTCTAACGTTATTTGACGTACCAAAAGAGTTAGAAGGAGAGATTACGATTACAAAAAAGGAATTGGATGAATTAATTCGACCACTCCTTTATCAGAATGGTGATCAAGATGAAAAGAATATCGAGTTTCCAATTATGAACGCATTACGTATGGGAAAAATTCCTTTAACCGTACATGACATAGATCATATTTTTTTAGTTGGTGGGATGACGGCTTTTCCTACAGTAAAGCACCGAGTCAAAGAGATTTTTGGTAAAGAGCCTACTGTTGCAACGAACCCAATGCAGTCAGTATCAAGAGGTGCAGCAATCTATCATTATTTTTTAGATGAAATTTCCATATTTCCAGTAGAAATAGATAAGTTATATCCACAGAATGTGTATATCAAAGTTCACAAAAGTACTCCAGTACCACTAATCACAAAAGATACTACCGTTCCACATTCTAAGACGATTGACACCGGTTTTTTTGTTTCGGGCAGTGGGGAGTATGTAAATACGATGTCTTTAGAACTATTTTCAGCTGATGACCCAAAGGCAATGATTCAAAAACAATTAAAAAATGCAACTATAGAATTTGATCAGCCTGTTCGTGTTGGATCACCGCTTGTGTTTCATATTGATGTTGATAATGATCGAAATCTTCAAGTGAAGGCATGGTTAAAGGATGATGAAACACAAATGGTTTATGTAGATTTAGGGATTACGGATTCAACTGAGGAAGAAAAAGCTTTGATTGGTAAAAGACAGGAAGCAATGACCAACAATGAGTATAAGGAGGTATAAATAGCATGGTGAAATTGGGAGATTTATTTAATCATACTATACAAGAACAATTAAAAACGAAGGCAAACATGAGTGAAAGCAATAGTCATGATAGTATCACTTTAGATATGGAGTTACCAGATGAAAAAGAGATTAGAGAAGAGTTAAACAAACAGAAGGCATCTTTTAAACCTAGAAACGAAGAAAGCTTTGATGAACTAGAACTCTTATTATCTGGTAACATACCAAAAAGTAAAGAAGAATCTCAGGAAAAAGAAGTTTCCTATCAAGGAGTTGATGGGGGGGTCATTGGTTATGTAAATGTAGAGGCATTTAAACCTGACCCATCATTAACTAATAAAGATAATACTATTATTATCGAAAATATTGAGATTATGAGTAAGAGCAATGATCGTTCAGAAATTCTTGAAGCTGCAAACAGGATTGAGAAAATAGGTGACAAAGCTATTGAAATTGTATTCAGAGAAGCCTATATGTTCGATTTTAAGGATAAAGAAGAGAGAATTAGATTAGATGTTCTGGTTCAATTATGTAGCCGTTTAACTGTTCTTAGTTTAAAAGGAAGAATATTAATCCTTGGAATTTTACAGTATGCAAAGAATGAACAACACATTGAATTGGCTATTCGGGTGGCAGGTTTAGTTCATGAAAAGCAATCCGCAGCATTAATATTACGTCATGCTAAAAATCCCAATTTATTTATATCTGCGCTCGACTCTTTTCTTAAAATGGGGAATACAGATGCAGTAATTGACTTACTAAAGATTTTAGATTTAATTGTGTTACCTAAATCAATGATAGGGGAAGTTATTTCACTTGCTAGAGATTTTTATAAAGTATCTAGCTCGATAATACCTCATATCTTTGATCGATATGTTCATACAAGTAATCGACAATACAGACCTATCTATTCGTCTGCTATTAAGTCCTTTAATACAACTGCTATTCCTTCTCTTATTAAGATAATTGAGGAAGATTCAGCTATAGACCGTATTCGAGAAGCTGCAAAATTACTAGGAGGTATTAAAGAGCCTATTGCTGTTGAAAAGTTAAGATTAGCGTATAAAAATCTACCAAACAAACGTGCAGCTATAATGGAAGGCATTGGTCATACTAAAGAGGAAGGCTTATCCGATTTTGTTATTGAAGAATTACAACAGTCAGAGAATAAACGTTTAAAAGAAGCGTGTATTCTAGCATTGGCTAGTATTGGGAATGAGAGTACTATAAACTATCTTAAGCGTTATTTAAATGATAAAGAGGTTAAATTGTCTGCCATATATACCCTCTCTCAACTTGGGTACAATCCAGCTTTTGATCTATATTTAGAAACATTAATAAATGGGACTGATGAAGAGCAACAGCGTTTACGTGGCTATGCAGCACTATTGAAGTTTAATAGTTTAATCAAGATGACCGAAAAGCTTACTGATATATCTGATTCTAAAGCTGTCTCAATTTTACTTGCATTACAGCGTCCCAATCTTTTACCAAGAGAGGTAGGTCCAGTACTTGAAAGGTTATTAAAGAAAAATGTAAGTGCACCTGTTCGTTTAGAAATTTATAGATTAATAGCTAAATTTGTTAATACAAATAGACAAATCTTGCCACAACAAATCTTATTTGAGGCAAAACAAAGGGAACATGATGCATTAATGAAACGAGAATTAGAACAAATCTTTAAATCAATGTCCAAGAGAGGTAGTATAGTTGGTTATGACGAAAGAGGTGATAGGTAATGGCTTTGGGGAAGAAAAAAAGGGCTAAACGATATCCCTATGTAGATGTAGAGGGAATTGATAGTGCATTTTTAGATGCATGCCTACTCTTAACACTAGATACTGAAATTATTTGTAATTCGATATCAGATGAGAAGGCAGTTATATCGAAGTCTAATTTAAGCATGAAACAAATTATAACCAAAAATGTTGACAAATTAGAGTTAATTCGAGCGATCTCTCCTCTAATCAAAGAATCTTACTCTCTTTATAATTACTTAGTTAGCATTAATATGGCAACAATAGAAAAGTTAATAGATGTTATTAATAGTGATGCTTCTACTTCAGATGATGAACTAAAAAATTTGATAGAAGAAGAGGTTTTTGAGGAAAGTATTTACTATTGTTACTATGTAACTTGGTTAAGGTTTAAAGAACAGTTTCAAAATGAGATTAAAGGTATATTAGAACACTTTGGTAACACTTTTCAAGAGGAGACTGGTTTACTCTTAGGAGAAGACTATATTCTAAGAGAAAAGGAGGGAGACACGGAAGATGGTGTGGAGAATAGTGTGGAGATAACCTTTGATTCCATTATAAAAGATTTAGTCACATTAAGAGGGAGAATAGAAAAGGATACTTTTAGAGAACAATATGAAGAAGCAATGGTAACAAACAAGAAATTTGAAGTTGAAATTGAAGAGTTACAAAAGAATTTAAAAGGTACCAGTGATCAATTGCAGGTAAAAGAACAACAATTAGTAACTAATACGAAAGAACAAAGCCAACTCAAAAAGAAATTAGAAAATGAGAAGAAAGCTTCTGAACTAAAAAATAAGGAAATTGGTAAGCTTGGAAGTGAATTGGGTGAAATACGTAAAGAAGTGATAGAATTACGTAAAGAGAATGATAGATTTGCCAAAGAGATAGCAAATGCTCGTAAGATTAAAGATGAAGCGCTTAAGTCCTTAGAAGAAAACTTACTGAATAAATACAAAGCTGAGAAGAGTCTTCTAATCAATGATTACTTGGAACAAATAGATGACTTAGAACTAGCCAACAAAAGGTTAACTTCGACTATGGAGGACTACAAGTCACAACGAGATATAATTAATAATTTAGAAGATGAAAATAATCGTCTAAAAAAGCAGCTTGAAATTCATCTAATTCAAGCCCAACAAAGAGATAATGAAAACCAAAAAGAAATAAATCAATTAAAGTTGCAGTTAGAATCTTTATCATCCGCAACAAACACTACGAGTATACCAACTGTTACAAGTAATGGAGAGAAAGAAGAAGTGGATGAATTTGAGGAGTTCGGGAGTTTCCTAGACAATATTGGGAAGAATGAACCGAAACCTGTTTAAGCTACAAAATGGACTGCTCTAATGTAGAATAAAGAGTTTGAGCCAAAGATTTAAAATAGACTATAGTAAAAAAAGATATGACCTAGTAACTAGGCCATATCTTTTTTTAGTTTGTTTCAATTTTTTAGCTTTAAATTGAATTTATTGATAACCCATTATTAAAAACTAAGACTAAATATTCATGTGAAATAGGATTATGTCTGAAAAAAATATAAAATTCGACAAATTATAACAATATAATCTTTAGGGTTTTAGTACTATATTCATATAATTAGATTTTCGAATTAATAGTAAAAAAGGTGGTCCAATGATGAAGGGGTTATTCAGTAATCTTAACAATAAGGTAAATGAAATATTAAAAGAAGAATCAAGTTTTATAACACAGGTTAAAAATAAGATTGAGGATAAACAAGTTCAAATACCAATTAACTCAGAGATGATTTTATACATTTTAAAAAAGCAAGAAATTGAAGGAATAAGTAACTTAGATGTAACCATAACAGATGATTTAATGAAAATTAGTGGCATAGCTAAAAAAATGTTGTTATCTATTGATTTTTCTTTTGACTTAAAGCCAAAGAGTACTTCAGGGAGGGTTATTACCTTTGAAGTTGTAGGTATGAAACCACTAAATCAGGAATGGATCAAGAATAGGGTTTTCAATAAACCTAAGGTCCTCTCTTATCATAGCAATTGTATCTCGATTGACATAAATGAGATTGAGAGTATTAAGAACATCCCAGTTGGTAAAATTAAGGGTTTTAGTATTAAGGACAATAAATTATTGGTTGGCTTAGGAGTGTAGATCTTATTATGTATTGCTAGTTTAAAGCAATTTCTACACTGGATAAAAATAAGATATAGATGGAAGGTAGTAAACTATGGAATTAAATAAAATTAATACTATAGGTCTAATCCAACGCTTTTTAAAGTCAACTTCATCAAAGAATTTAGTTTTTGAATTAAATAGATACAATTTAATTTATTTTATTTACAGAGGCTTAGATGAAGATAGCACAAAGGTGGTCATTCTTAAGGAAGAGTGGATTCCTCTCAAAAAACGATATGATTGGATTCGTAGATACCTTTTAATACAGAATGATTTTCGAATTAATAGAAAATCTATAAATGATTGGATTCAAATGAATGAATCGCTCGAAATAGAAGAATCAATAGATATAAAGATAATTGACTTATCATTAGAAAGCAAAAAGGCTTTTAAAGCACTACTATATGAAACCAATAAAAATAAGAAAATGAAATTCATAGTAGAGGATTATTTAAGTGGGAAATTTGTAATATCTCCAAATGCAAAGTCAAACAGTAATATTACTTATCAAAAAGTTATTAATAGAGGTCTGTTCAATAAAAGCAAAACAAAAAAAATTGGAGTTATTAGTCCTTTCACATATGGAAAATCTGCATTAATTAATAGCTTACTTCAACTAGATTTGTTACAAGAAGATATCTTGGTAAAAACTGCAAAAATCACCACAATTACACATAATGAAGATTATTGGTTGATGAAGGAAGATCCAACGCTTATTATAGAAAATTATTTGGATGAGTCAAATTTTAAAGAGAGACTTGGGTATTTAAGTACTTTGAATGAAAAAGGTAGTAACTTGGTTGATACAACAATAAATAACACTGAATTAAAACTAATTACATTTGTAGATACACCTGGATTGTTTGGGAAAAACCCAGAACATGATGAGATTACAGGAGGTATCATTGAAAAACTGGATTATATAATGTATTTGTTAAATCCGACACAACTTGGTTTCGAACCATACACTAAAAAGATCTTAGAATGGCAACATAAATATCAAAAACCGTGTATTTTCGTTATGAATAAGATGGATTTAGTTAAAACTCTAGAAGACAGAAATAGTTTACGCGAAGAGTTTAATAAAACCTTAGGTCAAAAGGTTAAGCACAATGGAATATTTTATGTTTCTGCTTACTCTGCTTTAAAGGCACGTTTATACAAAAAGAAAGAAATCGATTTACTTACACTAAAAAAAGATCCATTTATATTTGTGACCGATGGAGAGTGGGTAATTAGTGGTCGTAGCTTTACTGAAGAACACATTGATAGACTTGAAGAGTCAAGCTGCATTTTAGAACTAGAAAGATTTATAAAATCGATTTAAAGGAGGAAATTGCATGCGATTACATATTTATTCCTTACAAAAAGCGACCTATAATAATTTCTTATCTTTTATTGATCAAAGTCTTCCTTTTGAAACATATTGGCTTCCTCTTAATGAGGATATAGTTGGAGAAGAGATTGCTCATTTTTCAATTTTCTTATTAGATATACAAAATGCAAACAGTATATGGCTAAAGAAACAGATAGAGAGACTTAAATTCATGGGTGCTCATGATAATAATTTTTATTTTGTCCTGCATAATAAAGAGGCAGCCCCACGCCAATCGGATATAGAACTAGTTGTTAAGGATTTACGTGAAAGTCTGTCAGAAATCCTTGTAGATCCTAAAATTCACAAGATTTCATTACGCGCATATGAGGCATTTGTACAAGGAGATTCACGCTTCTTATATTTTGATGACATATTAAATGAACACAGAACTATCAAACAGCTCGAAACAGGGGACACAAATGATTACTTATGTTTTCAACGTTTTATTGGAAAAAAACAAGTTGAAAAGGTATTAAAAGAATGGTCAGAAAGCCCATTTTTACTTTTTTGGAAAAACAGTAATTTAAAATCACTACTGGTCTTTAATGTACCAGATATTGTTTTAAATAGTCTAAGTGAACTATACAAATTTAATTTAATTATTGCAAATAATGAAGTAGAGTTTCTTAAAATTAAACAAGATAAAGATATCATTTCAATTACATCAGTTAATTATTACGAAGGAGCTGAATTACCTCCTAATCATTTTCTCCTAAGTAAATCTTATGGTAATTCAACTGGTAACAAACTGTATTTTGATGAAGAATTATATGCATTAGCAAAACTACCTATTGATAAGATTAAAGAAATGGATATAGTGTTTCTAGATGTAAAAGGATATCCAAAACCGAAAAACAAAATAAAAGATTGGAATTTAGAAATTGCTAATTTATCAGGTTTAGATACAGTAATAAAGAGAGTAGGGGTGTGTATTAATGATTGAATCAACAAGGGTGAAATTTGATAAAACAAATGAATATGTTCAGAATGTTTTAGCCTCAGCAAATCTATCAAAAGAAGTTTTAAAATCTACAGAAATTGAATCAAGCTTAGAACGTTTAAATAACGGTATCTTTAAAATTGCGGTTGTTGCACCGTTTACTGCTGGTAAATCGACATTTATTAATAGCTTATTAGGGTTTGATCTGCTTTCTACAAGTATTTTGGTAGAGACAGCAGCTATAACAACCGTTAAATATGGTGAAACCCCTCGTGCAGAAATCAATTATCATGACGGTTCTCAAATAGTTATTGAAGGCAGTGAAAACGATTTACTTGAATTTAAAGCTGAAATTAAACGTTATACAGCTGTTAACCGTTCAGATGATGAATTTGAAGTAGAAGCTTCTATTGGAAGCGTAGATGTGTACTGGCCAATTGAATTATGTAAAAATGGTGTGGAAATAGTTGATACCCCAGGATTATTTGGGCAATACGAGGCACATAGTGGTATTACGCTAGGAATTTTAAATTCTGTTAATGCAGTCATTTTTATCATTGATCCATCCACTGTTGGTGAAGTCAATTTTATGAAGGTCATTCGAGAATATGTTGATAATGCAAAGCGTACAACATTAGATAATTCGGATAAACATATTTTCTTCGCAGTAAATAAAATTGACCAATATCCTGAGGCAGAAGTTGAAAAGGCATATCAAGAATTAAAAAAAGTGCTTAATGGTGTTGTTATGGCTCCAAAAATCTTTAAAGTTTCATCTTATTTTGGCTTAATTATAAAAATGTATGAACAGGGCTTTATGGATATTAACGATATTCGCCGTGATGAAACTATTAAGTTTGTTGATGATGAAGGTTTTCCGGTAGCGGGTCGTGCTATCCAAGAAACCGATATACCCACTATCCGTAATATAAGTAACATTGAATCAGTTTATTATAGTTTAGGAATTTACTTTGAAGAGAAAAATGGCTATTTAATTAGTGAAGTGTTCCAAAAACTAAATCGAGCAATTGAGCTTGAGTTGGATGCCGTTATTAGAACAATTGAAATTGAACAAAAGAAACACAATGAAGATAGTAGAGTATTGAAGGATAAAGCGGAAAGTCTTTCTAAAGTATTTAAAACCGAAATTACAAAACTACGTATGGCTATCGAAGATTTAGTTGAAGAACGTGTAAATAGTGCAAGTAACAGAAGATCGATTATGTTCAAGCTTCGTAGATTGTATAACTCTGATGTTTTCGATATGGTTGAAAGCTTAAACAGTGAGTTGAGTAAAGAATGGCGTACCAGTAAACGTCAAATTAACCAGAATAATTCTGAAGAAGTATTAGATAAATTTTTTGATTTAACAGATTTAAAAATTGAAAATATGAAGTTACAAACAAATCAAACAAGTTTCAGTATCATTTCAAAAGAGATAGAAAAAATTGTAACAGCATGTGAAGAACTGGTACATGAGATGGAACAAAATTTCAACCAGTTATTTGAGACGGAATTAGGGATTTCTCAAACGAATAATTCATTCTTTGATTTCGATGAATTGTTAGAAGAGTTGAAACAAGAAATCGAGAAATTATTCAAAGGAAATGCTGCATCTGAGATTAAAGATCAAATTGAAGGTAATTTAGGAACTTTAAAGGGGAAAAATACAACGAGTCGCCGTGCCCCAGGGGTAATTAACGCTATTAAAAGTTTGTTTGGAAAAGAAAAACGTATAACAGAATTTAATCGTGAAAATTTTGTAACAGATATTGAAAAAGAAGTAAAACTAGCTCTAGAAGAATTAGAAGCAGAATTAACTGCAACACTTCGTCAAATGTCAACACAGCTTTATAGCAAATTAAATAGTATTGTACCACAAATTATTGAAGAACATTTATTAGAATTACGAGTGAAAAACTACACTAAATGGCAACAAAACCAACTAAATAGTCTAGCAACTGAACAACAGCGCAGTAAAGAACAATATAAAATGCTACTTCTTAAATTAAATGAAGAACAAAAGGACCTTACCAACTTGTTACAAGAGAACCGTACAAAATACGATGAAATAAAAAAATTAGAGGAAATGGAGCTGGTTGGATGAACTTCCTGAAATATGAAGAAGAAATGAATGATTTCTTAAATGAAAATTATAGAAATTTAAAAAGAGCAAAAATTGCAAATTCAGAGTTTGCACTAAAAGAATTATTACAAACCGAACAAGCTGATATAAATAACTATGCTTTAGGGCTAGTAAGTAAAATTATTAATGAAGCCCGTAGAAACTTTGTTGAAACATTTGATGCTGAAAAAGGTTATGAAATAGGTAAAAGCTACAAATCGTTAGTAAAAGCACCAAAATTTCAACAAATTGATGTTAACTTTAAAAGAGAGCTTTCCATTTCCACTAATATTAATCAAAATAATAAACAGCACTCTGCTACAAAACGTATAGCAACGCTTAATTATGCTCAACGTTCTGAGGCAAATAAATATCGTTCTAGAAATTTAGCTATTGGTGCTGGAGTTACGACAATTAGTATTGCTATACCTGCATCAATATTACTTACACCAACTTCTGTTGGGGCTTCAATATTAATCGGAGGTATCTCTGCTATTGTAGTAGCGGGGATTGTATATACAGTCATAAGTTACGTAGATAATGATGGTATTGAACAGTCTAGCTATGTAGTTCCAACACAAACTCAGCCACAAGAAGAAAAGCCAATTACTACAACAATTAATGATACAAAGAAAATAATTGATCAAGAATCGATGAGTCAATTACTTGATATTCGTAAAGCTGAGGCTAAGAAAGTTTTATTAAGAACAATTCAAGATGCAAAGAAAAAGTACGAACAGATACAAGCACAATTTCAAACAGTCTAATAAATAAGTAGGTGGAATCATGCTGAAACGTAGTGATATTGAAAAAACTCAATTAGTTCATCAACAACTATATAAACGGCAACTCAAAAATATAGATGGATTCTCCTCTGAAAAAAGTCTCTTATCTTACTGCTTTGAGATTAAAGAAATTTTTATTAAGCAAGAAGAGGATACTTCAGTTATTCAACAACTTCAAAACAGTGCCAAATCGTTAGCGAAGGCTTTATATAATATTAGGGGACGTACAATATTTACGATTATTGGAAAAGGAAAGGGCCAAATATCGTTAACTGTTGCTAATACACACTCTGATGATCAGGTTGGGAGTTTAAAATCTGCTTTATTAGGTTCTGTTGATTTAGAAAAACAAGTAATACAGCACAACGATTGGAGTAGATATGCTGCTATAACGTATACACCAGCACTCGATGATGATAAAGAGCAAAATTACATTAGTGTCCTAGATGGATTTTTAAAAGCAAATTCGAATAACCCCTTTGAAATCAAATTTGTGATCCAGCGTACAAATACCGATGAAATATTATTGAGATTATCTTCTATGTATGAGGAGGCTTATCCTCTTCAAAAAGTTCAGAAATCGAATTCAAATTCTGAAAGTACTCAAGTACAAGAAGGAGAAAATAAAGCAAACACAGAATCTGCCATTTTATTTTCTCGTAATAATTCGACTAACAAGAGTACTACTGAAAGTAAAGATAATTCTTCAGATGAATCAATCGAATATGCAAGCTATGCTGTTGAAAAGTATTGTGAGAATCTACAATTCTTAATTGACCGTCAATTATTAGCTAGTGCGATTGGACAGTTCCAAGTAGCAATATATATTGGAGCAAACGATGATACTGTATTGACAAATCTTCAAAATAGTATTCAACAATCCAGCTTTGAAAAAAAATATGGAGAACCTGCTAAATTGCAGACTCATCCAGATATGCAGGCTTATTTTGAACAAGCTTCATTCCCATCAGACCAAAATGAATTATCGGTTTTTTTAGGATTTTCATCACCATTAACCAACGTATTAACGTCTGAAGAACTGGCACGCTTAATTCAATTACCAAGTGACTCCTATGATGGATTTGAAGTTAAACAACAAAATGACTTTGAAGTGTCTAAATTACAGTATGAGACAACAGATGCCCATTGGCCAATGGGTAAGCAGTTTGTTCGTAATGTTTTGTCTAATACTGATGTGATTTACCCTTATAAGAATTTACGGCAACATTGCTTAATTAGTGGGATTACAGGAAGTGGCAAAACAAATACAGTTATGTCGTTATTAAAACATAGTCCTGTACCATTTTTAATTATAGAGCCGACAAAACAAGAATATCGTCACCTGTTAAGTGGTGATGATGAGATCAAGTTGTACACACCTGGGAATGAAAGACTCTCGCCTATACGTTTGAACCCTTTTTATTTCCCAGTAGGTATTTCAGTAATGAGTCATATTGATTCTTTAAAAGCTGTTTTTATGTCTGCATTTTCAATGTATGCATCAATGCCAAATATATTAGAGCAATGTTTATATTCTATTTATCAAAAAGTTGGTTGGGATTTAAATGCTTCTATTAATGTATTCGCAATAGAAGAACTTACAAATGAGCATTTCCCAACATTAACCCACTTATATGAAGAAATTAATGAATATTTAAACAACTCAGGTTATGCAGAAGAACAAAAATCAAATATTCGTGCTGCTTTGTTAACTCGTATTAAAAGCTTAATGACTGGTAGCAAAGGCAAATTATTAAATACAAAAGAAACAATAGACTTTTCTAAGTTACTTCAATCTAAAACAATAATTGAACTAGAAGAAATTGCAGATGAGGACGATAAAGCACTAATTATGGGGTTATTCTTTATTCGTTTATCCGAGCAGTTTAAAATTGAAGCAAACTCTGTTATTGATGCAGATCTGAAACACTTTACAATTATTGAAGAAGCACATCGCTTATTTAAAAATCATAGTGAAAGTCAAAACCCTGAAATTGCGAATACCAAGGGGAAAGCAGTTGAATTCTTCTGTAATATTTTAAGTGAAATTCGCTCAAAAGGTGAAGGTATTATCATAGTTGATCAAGTACCAACTAAGTTAGCACCAGATGCGTTGAAAAATACAGATTCCAAAATTATCCATCGTTTAGTGTCACAAGATGATGCTGAATATGTTGCGCAAGCTCTGGCTATATCTAAGGAAGAAGATTTATTATTCTTATCTAAACTCAAACGTGGGGAATCTTTATTCTTTACAAGTGGTATGTATAAAGCAGGGCATGTACTAATTAACCCTGTTAAAGAAAACCTAAGTTATGTTTCTTTTGATCAATTAAGAGCCTCTGTATCAACTTACAATACATTTGTACAAAATGAAGAACGTATTCATCCAATTGCAGAGTACTTACTATATCAAAACAGTAGTTTAGTTGAATATATGTTACGGCAATTTAGAAAGCTTTATCACAATGCATTATATGGTGATACTAATCGTTTGAATTATGTAATTAGTGCATTTACTAATGATTTATTAAGATATGCCGTTAAATTTGGCTATATAATTCCTCGACAACAGGAGAATGAATTTCTAGTTACTCTATCTAAAGGTTTATTAGATAAGTATTTACAAGAAAAAGTTTTCTTCTCTAATTTCAATAATGTTAAAGATGAAGTCAAATATTACTTTGAAACTTTATTATCTAATTTAGATTATTGTTGGTCACCAAAAGAATTAGAAGTATTTAATAGGCAACGAGAGTTACGAATATATCCTCTACTAGTTGTAGGAGTTGAAAACATCCTATTTAATGAACCTAGATTTAAATGGATGGAAACAACACGTAAAGTTATGGATGGTGAAGTGATTTATTTATCCAAATTTATGGAACTAAGTGGTTTATTAGATTCTATCAAAACTAATACTGAGGCAATAGAGAATGCAAAAAATATGTATGATAAAGCAAAAGATATACTAGTTAATGAGTTTATAGAATGGCATTGGAATAAACAAACTAAAACCTTATTACTGAGAACATTAGCTCATATATTTGGTAATACTCAAAAACCATTGTTACAACAAATTGAAATTTGGATAGAAAGGGATTCTGCAGAATGGAAATCTTCACAACTGTCGCTACAGTACTAGAATCAGTTGCAGCAGAAACTGCAGCAGTAGAAGCAACAAAACTCATTATTAATGAAGGGGTATATACTAATTTAGAAAAGACTATCGCTACGGAATCTTTTATAAATTTAGATCCAGTGAAATTGGAAGCTGTTACACTCAATTCAAAGGAAGTTGTTTTGAACGATGAAACAAAATATAAAACTTTAGATGAGTCTTTAAAAGAGGCTAGTGCAGAAGAAATCAAGATTTATGAAGAAGCTAATTTAAGAGAATCAACTGTCAATGGTCGTGAAGCTTTAATTCGAACAGACATTGATTACGCAGCGAAGGATCAATTTGGGAGAACAAATTTAGAACGCATGGAACAAGGGCTTGCTCCATTAGTAGACGGTCAACCTATTGAATTACATCATATTGGCCAAGAAATGGATTCACCATTAGCAGAATTAACACGAAATGAACATCGAGGAGAAGGTAATTACTCAGTGTTACACGATGTTGCTAAAGAGAGTGAAATTAACCGTACCCTATTTAACTTAGAAAAAGAAGCACATTGGAAAGCAAGGGCTGAACAAATTAAAGAAGCTGGAGGTATATGATGAGTCTAAAAGCATTATTTGAAAATAAGAATTTTCTTTCAACAGGTGGCGTGGGTATCCAGAAAGTCGAACAAGCTGAAATTGACTTAGGATTTAAAATTCCTTCTGATTATAAGGAATTGTTATTGCAATATGGGGCGCTCGCAGTAGGTACTCATGAAATTGCTGCGCTAGGTGTTGAGGGGTACTTAAATGTAATAGAATTAACAAAACAAGAACGTGCATTAGCTAATAATCAATTAGATAATTATATTGTTATCGAAAACTTAGCTACAGAAGGGTTATTAATAGTTCTTGATGAAGAGGGACAAGTATATGAGTATCAAAATAAAACACTTGAAAAAATCTATTCGGATTTTAAAGCTTACTTAAAAGAAGAAGTTCTGTAAAAGTAGTGGGTAAAGAAAGCTGTCCTGAAACTAATTTAAAGCTATTTTTAGGACAGCTTAATCGGACTTAAAGAAATAAAGTAAGTTATATAACTAAGTTATAAACAAACAATCTATAAATGCCACACGATTAAGTAGGTGGAATAATGAACATTTTTGATATTTTATCACAACAAAAAGAAAATACATCCAAAGAACTGTAACCGTCAAGTGAAAATGAACACTTTTTGCTAATTAATTTTGAACACTTTCGTTCCCAAAAATGGAAGAACGATGTTTCATTCGGTAACTTTTTTCCTCTCTAAAATGAATCACTTCTGCCCGATGGATGAGTCTATCTAAAATGGCTGTTGTAATGCCAGGATCACCTAATAATTCTCCCCATTCTTGAGGCCCTTTGTTCGATGTTATAATGACAGAAGATTTGTCATATAGGTCATTAATCAAATGAAAAAACAGATTGGCTTCACGAGTATCCATTGCCATATACATCAAATCATCAATAATGATTAAATGGGAGTCTCTGATACGTTTCATCCTTGTCTGTGACTTTCTTGTAAATTCCTCTGTTTTTAATGTGTGAATGAGTTCACCCATAGATATAAATGACACCTTGTATCCTTGATGAATAGCTTCTATTCCTAGTGCCGTTGACAGGAGCGTCTTGCCCACCCCTGTTGGTCCTAAAAGGATAAGGTTGTATAATTGATCTAGCCATGCGAACTCCTTTAATTGGTTGATTTGCTTCTTGCTTAGTGATTGCTGCTCATTCAGATTGAATGCCTCAAGTGTTTTATAAAAAGGGAACCCAGCCCATTTTAGTCTCTTTTCAATTTGTTTCTCATCACGACGCTTTTGTTCGTAAGCCGTCAAGTGGTCAATAAACATTCGGTACGTCCAATCCTCTGTTTCCGCTTTCGAAATCAGCTGGGGGAGGTAGGTGGCGCTTTCTGCCCACCTTAAGGAACGTAAACGGTGTTGCAGCTGTTCAATGGAATGATTCATTTGTATACACCCTCTTCCAGTAAAGCTATATATTCATTTATATCTCGAGTCTGTGGTTTTGTATTAATTACAGATTGATCGGTTGCATAGATTGGTTTCAACTGTTCACCCGTTCGATCCTCTGGTTTGCTGTTTACTTGGCGTTGGCGTTTGACATGTTGGATGATATCGCTAAATTCAGTCGCACTATACAGCCCCCTGTTGACACATTCCTTTAAAGCATCACTCGCAAACTCTGGCTCAGATTGAAGCACCTTTGAGATGAGTTGAAGTTGATCACGAATATACCGCGGGTAATTACGATGGACTTGAGTTAGAAATTCAGTCGCGAGCTCCACATCCTCAAATTTCTCGGAAACACTAGTTATGAAAACAGCTATGCCTTTTGTGCGATCCCGTGTGTGCTGGCGATCTTGAATCAGTTTACCTTTCTCGTGACTAATCTTATGGTAGGCAATTACAGGCCCTTCCTTTTCTTCTCGAACAAGTAAATGGTTCTTATCTGTCACTTCGATATAAACTTCTTTATCTTTCTTATGGGTTCCGAGAGGAACAGAATACCGATTTGATAGGTAGAGAATAGTATTGTCCTTCCTAACGGTTCTTGTTATACTTGAATCAATACTTGAAATAGTAATTTTTGTAGTGACCGGTCTTAAGTGTTGTTTTTCAAGGTTAAACACTTCGACTGGTCTCTTTTTTGTTGTATTGTGAACTTTACCATTTCCTGTTCTTTCAAGCCATGCGATGCCCTGTTCATTCCACTGATCGATATTGTGAAAGGCACGATTCTTAGCGAAGTTTTTCTTTATAAAACCAACCACGTTCTCAATTCGCCCCTTGCTTTCAGGATCCGCCTTGCGGCAAACATGAAGGACTAATTTCCTTTCTTCACGATAAGCTTGAAATTCACCAGTAAGAATTAGGTCTCCAGCATTCTCGCTGACTACCATAAGAGAGTCTTGATCATAAACAATTTCGTGAGGAATACCCCCAAAAAACTGAAAGGCATTTTCATGCGTTCGAATCACATCTTTCGTAGTGAAAGGCCTGTCCAACCACTCGGCATATTTATACCGGGAGTGCGAAAGTACAAAACTAATGAAATATAATTTGACCTCTTTTCCATCTGATGTCTTTTGTATAGTTTGGCCAAAGTCTACCTGAGCTTGTTTCCCCATCGGAGGGTCTGGAACGGCTTCGTAGACACGTTTTGTTTCTGTTTTAGGAAGCGAATATTTCTCCCGTAATTCTTTAACATAACCACGTACTGTGCTCTCAGCCACCTCTATACCCTTATATTTTTCGAATAACCAGTCATGAACTTGAGATGCAGAGAGATCAGGATGTTCACTTAGCCATGTTTGAATAACCATCTCATATGGATCAAGCTTTTTTGCTCTTGTTTTTGTTGATGCCATCCATGAACTCATTTCATCCGGCGATTTTTCTAAATATTTGTAAACGGTTGTTCTTGAAATCCCTAGCTTTTTAGCGATCCTCCTTATCTTAAACCCTTGTTGTTTTAATTGATAAATCTCCATATACACTTTCCACTTTTCCACCTTTCAGTTCCCTCCACTTGTGATGATAATTCTGATAATCTATCACATTATACAATGTTTGGAGAAAAATTTTTAATAGTATAGGGGGAGGTCGCCGCATTGAAAGTGGTGCCGCCCCTCCCCGGGGC
>NZ_JARFVC010000005.1 GCF_029193815.1 Cytobacillus sp. S13-E01 | reverse complement strand
TATTGGACTTCAGTTTGTCTTGCAACCTTATCCGACCTAATTCAGCCTTATATCTAGTTTCTGTTCGTCAGTTCAGGAGTTTGCGTCCGACTTCCTTCAGCCACTACCTCACGATAGCCACCTTGTCATTCGCTAACAGTTCCTACTGCCAAGCCTGTAGTGGACTTTCACCACCGAGTATTCACCCATGCAGGGCGCACAAGGAAAATGGCATACGTCGATTCGTATGCCATTTCTAGTGTCAATTTTCCGTTATGTACCTCAAAACGGAACGGTTTAATGTTAAAACCTCTGCGTTTTCTATGCGTTTTGAGTTGTCAAAAAAAAAAAAAAAAAAAAAAAAAAAAAAAAAAAAAAAAAAAAAAAAAAAAAAAATTGTGTGAATTGGCTGGTTATTTAACTTGTTAAATTGAGTTTTCTACTTCATAACCGAACTAATTAGAATTTAATCTGCGCTCTTTTTATCTTTAATGAAGGCTGTTTTAGTAAAAATACATACTTTCAACGATTAAAAAGCAACCTACTTTTAGGAGGTGCTTTTAATGAAGGATAAACCAATTGGCAACAATGATATGCCCGACATGAAGCAATTAGAAGATCGATTTATTGCTAACCCAACAAGTGAACCCTTTCTAGTCATAAAAACAAACCTGGATCCAAAAGAACCCTAAAAAAGAAAATCCGTACCATATAAATGCAAATAAATAACGAAGATCTAACTAACTATTTTGAAGGAAAATAAGGTGATATAATTGGAACAGACATTGGCCTATTTACGTGAATCCATATCTAATTATTCCGATGAGCAAAAGGTCCCTAAAAGAATATATGAAAAGCTTATGCAGAAACCATTTGAAAGTGAAGGTGCCTTCGTAAGGGTATTGGATGAGGAAGAAATTGAATTTCTAAATAAAGTCCTTCCAGATGAAATTAATTATGCAATGGAAGAACAAGATTTCAAGCGAGTTAAAGAACTTAATGAGGTATATGAATTATTGTTTTGAGGTGATTAATGTTGAAAAGCCAACAGTTGGGTTCAAAAGTATATTCGAATACAAACGTTGAAGAAGTAAAGAGATTAAATGCAAATTCAGGCCTTTCTTATAATGAAGTGAAGGCCTTAATGGCTAGGAAGTACATCGAAACTAAAAAATAGTAAATAGGCATTCACCACGCTGTGAATGCCTATTTCTAACCTTGCATCGGAAACTGCTTTAGTGGCTTCTTATTGATTGTTCTTTCAACATATATGACAATTAGGAGAAACGAAATTCCCCCTACTAAGCGAATAACTGAAGAAATTGACATCGCAATTGATATGGTAAATATTTCAAGAAGGAAAACACCGATTTGAGGTGCAATGAAACCTACTGCACCTAAAACAATATTATATGTCGCTAAAAATGATGTACGGTACTTTTCTGGCGAGACATGTAATAATTGATTAAACAGGAGCATAACAGTCCCCGCCACAAATATTCCCGAATATAAATTAATTATGGTCAAATAGATAAGATTCGTTGATAAAATTGTTAAAAAAGGAGCAGTTGCCATACCTATTCCCGCTATAAATAGCATGGCAGAGTTCCCATGCTTGTCAGCATATCTCCCCCACCATTTATAGCTGAGCATTTGAGAAATTTGATTTACAACTGTAAATAAGCTAATCCAAATTGCTGAAGCATGTGCATCATTGATTTGATAAATCGTAAATAACGGCCATGCCATTTGCCAACCAAAATTAAATAGAACTGCACAGAGTAGAAACCAGAAGTATGGTTTGTGGTTTATTACTTTTTTTATTGTATTTTTAAAAGAATACTTTACTTTCGCTTTTTCTATCTCTCGCTTTATTTCAAAATGTTTCATTAAAAAATAAACTTCAATAACCCCAAATAAAAACCCCAGTAAAAATAAAATCTGGTAAGGAAATGCATTTGTTTTATCAAAATTATTCAAAATTACTCCCGTACATATCGTTACAATCATGCCTACGAAAGTTAGTATACGGCTTCTTTCACTAAAAAAAGCTCCTCTTCTCTGATCAGGAATCAAGTCACCAATAAATGATTGCCAGGATAGTGTTGCAATTGCATTAGGTAAATTCATTAACGCAATTAATATAACCAG
Organism: Cytobacillus sp. S13-E01; assembly: GCF_029193815.1. Classification (GTDB taxonomy): domain Bacteria; phylum Bacillota; class Bacilli; order Bacillales; family Bacillaceae_L; genus Bacillus_BV. The sequence continues at coordinate 159,410 of NZ_JARFVC010000005.1, read as the reverse complement.
AATCCATGCTTGATTAACAAAAGAAATGAACGGAATAAATAGCATTAATAATAGGAAAAAGCGTGCACAAAGAATGGTTAAGCCTGTAAACTTCTTTTTAGTTTCCAGCTTATTTATCCAAATCGCACCTGGAATCATTGCTATCATACTCATTAAGGATGGTAAAGAACTAAGTAAACCTATTTGTTGATTCGTTGCTCCAAGAACCCCTATTGCGAATAAAGGTAAAAATCCAGTTACAAAACTATTCGTTACTATTGACGCAGCACCATTTAAAATACTTAACTTTTCATTGCCCTTTATGTTCTCAGGTGTGTAAACCATGTTTCATCTTCCTTTTATATTATTCGATTCCCGAAAAGTTTATAGATGGAGTTTACTCCTGAATTTTAAAAGTTGCAATATAAATTTTCACTCAAATTTTGTAAAATGAATTGAGACAATCGTAAAGCTACCACAACATATGTGATAGCTTTGATCAACGCTTTTTTTTTCTATGAGATCTGAAGGACTGCTTAATCGCTTGATGTGTAGTTATTGCAGCACCAGCGGCAATCATTCCATTTGCAATTCCATTCACTGTGAAACCTAGTTTTAGAATACTCGCCATTATTCCAAGTAGTAATAGTATCCAAATTATCATCCAGTCTTGTACTTTGGGCGTGTTTTTTAAGGCATAACCTAATATTAGTAATGCTGGTACCACCAAAACTAGCTGAGGATGAATTGCAATTTGACTAAAGATACCTTCTAACATGTTTTTTTCCCTCCTTTTCCATACTATTCAAGAGGCTTACGGAAAAGCATAGGGATAATAATCAATTTATCTATTTTTTGCAATTATATTTTAAACGTTTTTGACAGACCTGAAACCATTGAACCGATTTGGTTTACTGCACCCATCATTTGACCTGCCGTATTCATCATTTTATCGACATTATATGTTCCATCCTTATTCTTAAATTGCCCCATTATGGACTGAACACCCGATGGAGACTGTTGCGGAAATGGTTGCTGCTGTTGAGTGGGATACGGTGTTGGGTACGATGCTGAATATGGTGTTGGGTATGGTGATGAATATGGTGTTGGATATGGTACGTTTTGATTATATGGTTGTTGATAGGGCATTTGCATATTCTGATTTTGATTCTGATAGTATGATCCAAATGCTTGTGGATACTGATCATAAGAAGGCTGTTGATAATAATTTTGGCTTGGTGGAATACCAGACCTCCGCATACTTTTTCTAGATGAAAACATGTTTTTACCTCCTCTAAAAATACAGTTACCCTATTTTATGATGTTGTAAGTAAAATGTTAATTTTTTATTTTTTCACGTCACCGTTCGACAGATGTTGACGTAAATTGTCGGAAGTTTCAATATTTAAAAAATCAAATAAAACGGCCTGGCCATGTTATTCTTTTTACAGATCATCAATATCAAGGGGGATTTATAATATGCTAAACGAACTTCGCAATAAATTTATTACGAATAGAAAGTATGAGCCACTTGATGTAAATGAGTTGTTAGATTATGTTCGCCAGACCTATGTAAAAAACGAAATAACGATTGTAGAATACCGTAATATTGTACGTGAACTAGAAATCAGTGGAGCAAAAAAACCGGATTACACAGATGAATATGTTGAAATGTAGAGAGAGGGAAGTTCACCTCTCTTTTTTTGTCTACCTTATTGGTAATAAAAAGCTCTCATAGTGTGAAATTTTATAGAGATAGTAATAAATGAAAGTCAGATTTTTATTGGAGGTTTGATATCATGGGTCGCGGAAAACATTTCGATCATAAACAAAAAGGACATGAGCCTAAAATACCGATACATGGAGATAATGTTCATTCAAAGCATAATCAGAAAGTTGAATATGGGATTGAACCTGTTGCAAGCGAAGGAGCACGGCCTGTTACAATTAAAGTCGACAAAGACCTTTAAAAAATAAATGGTGCCAAGTATTATAACTGGGCACCGTTTCTTTCATTAATTTGTTCTATTATGCTTTGAAGGAGATATTGTATCGATTGGTGCATATCTTTAAACTTCTTAATTCTAGTATCTTGATAAAATGACTGGACTGTGACTAATTCAATGTTCTCATATGCAGTATCTATTTGCATTTGATATATATATTTCGGATGCTGTTCCTTAATCCATTCTAATGAAAGTTTTTTCCATTCTTTAAGTGCTTCATGAACTTTATCAGCAAATGGTTTTACAGCATGAAAAAAGTCAGGTTCATACCCTTCTTCATTTTTAATACTTTCTAATTGCCTAAGAGATTTATCATTACATTCCAACAGATATATACTTAAGTCATATAATTCCTTATACTTTGACATCCTAATTCACCTCATTATATTATCATAACAGATAATACCTATAAGAGAAAAGAATGAATTAATACCCTAATTTATATGTGTAGGGACGATTTAACTTTCTTTTTGTTTTTTCTAAAATAGAAGGACACTTCTCTACATTATAACTACAAATACATTCATCAATGCTAGTTAATGTTCCATTTATGCTATGCAGCTCAGACATCTTTGTACTATAATGATCTTCCGTAAACATTTTTACCTCTTTGGTTAGCTGTTCTTCAAGTAAATCTAATTGCTGAAATAAACCATCAAATTCATTTAAAATATCATTTTTTGCCGTTAGAGTATTCATCTAAGTACCTCCCTTTAAGCTCTTGATATTCAAGTAATTCTATACATTTTTGAAACAACCTTCACACGTGACAAAACTAGTTATGTTTCGGCAAAGAAAATGACTTTCTTTTAATTTCGACAACAGTTTTTTATACAAAACTTCCTGTTTTTTTACAAAACGGAGCTCTTCAATCAAGAAAAGCTCAAGGCGCGCCCGGAGCTAGACACTATAACTAGGTACAAACTTTTATACTTTAAATAATTACACCTTTTAAAGTAAAGAATGAAATACTGTTTGTTGTTAACACTACAATTTAGGAGGTGTTAATAATGGCTAAAAAAGAAAATAAAAAAAGACAGCAAGTTAAACCAAATGAAGAAACTGCACCTGGATACGGGAATAAGAAACTAGAAGGACCAAACCGCCCAGCAGAATAATCAAAACCACCAGTGTGAACTGGTGGTTTGCTCTGCGGCTGAAAGCCTCTCTTACCGGCCTAGGCCTAAGAGGCCCGCTGAGAAGGTTTCCCGTCTGCACCACATTCACTCACTAATTCTAAAGAATTTCTTTATTTCTTCTTATTTTTCTCTCCTGTAAATGGGTCATATTCTTCGAATAATGTTAACTGGTCACCCATGTAATCTTCTTTCAGCTGATTCCTAATGTATTCTTGTATTTGTTTCTTATTTCTGCCCACTGTATCAACATAGAATCCCCGACACCAGAACTTTCTGTTCCCGTATCTATACTTCAAATTGGCATGTCGGTCAAATATCATGAGACTACTTTTTCCTTGTAAGTAACCCATGAATTGAGATACACTTAACTTGGGTGGAATACTAACTTACATATGGATGTGATCCGGACAGGCATTTGCTTCATGGATAACTACACCTTTGTGTTCACATAAATCTCTTATTATTTTCCCAATGCTTTGTTTATATTTCCCATAAATTATTTGTCTTCTGTACTTTGGGGCAAAAACTATGTGATACTTACAATTCCATGTTGTGTGTGCTAAACTATTCATGTCCTTCACAGGGCATGCCTCCTTCTACGGTGAGATAAAGTGGTCGGGAAACCTACTTTATCCTACCATGAAGCGAGGTTTTTTTTAAATACCACGCTATAAGCTCTCTAGAACCCCCGGCATAGCCAGGGGTTTTCTAAACCATAAGAAAAGCGCAGGCGCCCGGGGCTTGACCGCCAAAACAATGTTCAAAAACATCACTTTCTTACCTACTAGCTATGAGCAAGGGTTATCCTTGCTCATTTTTTAAGAGTTTCTCAATGCTTATTCCCAATTGTAGCTGCCGTTGTTTTTTCCTATACCAATTTGTTAGCTCAAAGTTTTGCTGTTGGTAGATGGGGCCAAACCATTTTACAAAGTTAATACCCTGGTGAAACCATTCATTTTGCTTAGAAACTCGGTGATCTATCAACGGAAATGTCGTTCTTAAATAAGGAGTGTCTCTTAGTTTTTTAGTTGTGAAATATTGTTCGTAATCGTAACGTGAACCGGTATGCTCTGTCTTATTTGAAAAACGATAAAATAGGTTGTAATATTCCTTATGAAAGAGTAGCCAAGCAAGCCTCTTCCCTAATTCAATTCTGGAAGTAACTTTTCTGAAATCATGTACTGAAAAGCCGTACAGTTCTCCACTTAAAGTTGGAAAGAGCACCGAGCTAAAATGAAACCAATCCTGCACTCGAAATACAAATGATGAGAACACCTTTTTCTTGTAGATTGGATGCTCAATAACGGGCTTTTGTATAACATTCTGCTCATTTATAATTTGCGATATAATGAGCAAGTCCCCATTTCCTAGTTCCCAAAACCTTTCCCACTGTATTTCCATAAATAATGAAACAGCAAACTCCTTCAACAGATAAAATAACGGTGCCCTTAGCTTTTTAGAAAATTCATATAACAATAGCTGTGGGTAAGCATCATTAAAAATGAGCCAATTTGCCTTTTCATAGTTCATAAATAATGTTTTCCGGGTTTCTTTATCCAATACTTGCGGAAACCAAGCTCCCTCTAAATCGGTCATATTCCAGCCAGCATTTCTTGATACCATACTCGCTAAAAAAGACCAACGAATCTCCTTATTTCTTTCATAAAACTCACCATAACTACGTGTTCTTGATACATTGTCAAGATTTCTACTCATCGTTTCCTGCTTTATATGTCTAATTAGATTGAGCTCATGCTTTGTCGTTGTATTATGTGTTTTTCTTCTATTTAAATACTTATCCACGATCTGTTTAGTGATAATCATATCGATGCTATTCACCTCATAAAAATAGCTTTTCCCCATTTATCGCTATATAAGCAAAAAGTAAAATAAATGCACTTAAAGAATTACTTTTATCTTCAAGTTTGACTATTGAATACAAGACATAGGCTAATTGTCCTGATCCAAATAATACAACTATTTTCAATGATTTTCTGATATAGTAGATATTAGGTTTTTTAAAGGATAAGAAAAAATAAATATTTTAATTTTTAAGAGTGTACAACCCTAGGGGGAACCTACGATTTTTATAGGAGGGTATTATTGATGACTTTTCGTTATCCAAATGGTAAATTGTATCAGTCAAAGAAAATCACTGATACTCCAAATTTGAAACAACAGATATACAGTAATCGTGGTATGACTTTGGAGGAAGATTTAAATGAAACTAATAAGTATTATTTAACATACAAACAAGCGGTTATACATAAAAAACCTACGCCAGTCCAGATAGTTAATGTTGATTTCCCAAAAAGAAGTGCAGCAGTTATTAAAGAAGCCTACTTTAAACAGGCTTCAACTACAGATTATAATGGTATATATAAAGGCCGTTACATTGACTTTGAAGCAAAAGAAACAAGAAATAAAACCGCACTACCACTACAAAACTTTCATAACCACCAGATTGAACATATGAGAGATGTGGTGCAACAACAAGGGATCTGTTTTGTTATTCTACGTTTTTCGTCTCTAGATGAAGTCTATTTACTTGAAGCGATACACCTGTTAACATTTTGGGACAGACAGCAACAAGGCGGTCGTAAATCCATTTCTAAAAAGGAAGTCGAAACTTTTGGCCATACTATTCCTATGGGATATAATCCAAGGCTTGATTATATAAAAATTATAGAGCGTATTTATTTCTAAGGCTAAGAATGGAACTTTATTCATTTGTATTCGTCTTATTATAAGAGTTATTATCTTATACTATATAAGTAATTTACATCTTTTTGAGAGGCAGTGAATTTTATGTCTGAAAAATATAAAACCCGTGAACAGCGAAAGAAAGGAAACGCAAAGGGAAAAAAAAAGTCACAGATGCAAGTATCAGGATTTTTCAAAAAATTTATTTTAACGATGTTAGTTATCGGAATTATAGCGATGATTACCGGTGCTACAACCTTTTTTGTATTAGCAAAGGATGCACCACCACTTGATTCGTCATTACTTAAGGATCCATTGTCATCGAAGGTATACGATATGAATGGTGATCTTATTGCTGAGCTAGGAATCGAGAAGAGAACTTATGTATCGTACAACGAAATTCCTGAGCTTGTTCGCAATGCTTTTATAGCTACTGAGGATGTACGTTTCTATGAGCACAACGGTATCGACATTATTCGTTTTGGTGGTGCTGTGCTAGCAAATATAACTGATGGGTTTGGTTCTCAGGGAGCTAGTACGATTACTCAACAGGTTGTCAAAAATTATTTTTTAACACCTGAAAAAACATTAAAAAGAAAAGCACAAGAGTTATGGCTATCTTTTCAACTTGAAAGCAAATATTCTAAAGAAGAAATACTTGAAATCTATTTAAATAAAATATTGTTTGGTGGCAGAACACATGGGGTAGCAAAAGCGGCTGAAACATACTTTGGTAAAGAGTTAAGTGAACTCGAGTTGCATGAAGCAGCTCTTCTAGCTGGTATACCACAGAGCCCCAACAACTATAATCCATTTAATTATCCAGAAGCTGCTGAAAAAAGAAGAAATACCGTATTATCTCTAATGGATCAGCACGGATTTATTTCAACTGAAGAAGCAAATATGGCAAAAGAAATACCTGTTCAAGACTCAATTGTCGACTCTAAACCCGAATCAGTACCGATTGACACATTTTTAGATCAAGTCAAGTTAGAAATTAAAGAACTTGGAGACATTGATGTTTATTCAGCTGGTTTAGAAATTTACACTACATTTGACCCAAGTGCACAAGCACAAATTGACCAACTTTTAGCTTCAAATGATACAATTAACTACCCTAATGAAGATTTTCAAGCCGGAATAGCATTATTAGATACGACTACAGGTGAAATAAGAGCTCTTGGAGGTGGCAGAAATCAATCCGAAACATCGCGTATCAACTTTGCCTTAGATCCATTAAATCAACCAGGATCGACAATTAAGCCTATTCTAGACTATGGGCCTGCTATAGAATACTTGAAATGGTCTACTTATCATCAAATTGATGATGAACCCTATACGTATGCAAACGGGACTCCTATTAAAAACTGGGATGGTAAACATTTAGGGCAAATGTCGATTCGTACTGCCCTTGCAAAGTCAAGAAATATACCAGCACTTAAGGCTATTCAAGCTGTGGGACTACCTCAGGCTCGTGACTTTGCTGTTAGCCTGGGAATTCCTCTTGAAGAACAAATTTATGAACCCTATTCAATAGGTGGTATATCTGAAGGCATTTCACCTTTACAAATGGCAGGTGCATACAGTGCTTTTGGTAATAAAGGTATCTTTATAAAGCCGCATGCTATAAAAAAGATTATCTATCCTGATGATACAGAAGTCACCTTGTCTCCAAAACCTGAGTCGGTTATGGAGGAGTCAACTGCATTTATGATAACAGACATGTTAAAATCCGTGATGCTTCCTGGAGGAACTGCATCAGGATACAATGTAAGTGGACTTCATATTGCAGGTAAAACTGGAACAACTAACTTTGATAAGGATACTTTGGATAAATACGATATCCCTTCAGGAGCAGTTCCTGATGCCTGGTTTGTTGGTTACACCCCCAACTATACTGCAGCAGTATGGACTGGTTACCGGGATAATACTGAATGGATGAAAACGAGGGAAGAACAACAGATTGCTAAGCAGTTATTTAAAACTATTATAACTACTGTTTCAGAAGGTAAAGATACACAAGATTTCCCTGTTCCAAATAGCGTCGTAGAGGTTGGAGTCGAAAATGGGTCTAATCCTGCTAAATTAGCAAGTGAATATACTCCAGAGGATAAAATTATCTATGAGTATTTTGTAAGGGGTACCGAACCCACTGAAGTATCTGATAGATACAAAGAGCTCTTATCCCCTACCCTTCCTAATGTGAATTACGACCAAACCTTAGACGAGTTGACATTGACATGGTCATATCCTGAGGAAGAACGTGAAGGGGTTTCATTTGAAATAAGTGAATCAATAGATGAAGGTGCATTTAAAGTGATATCATCACAAAAAGAAATGATACTTGTGATCCCTAATCCAATTCCAGAAGCGAAATATATGTACTCCATTTCTGCGATAAGTGATGAGAACCCTGAAAACAGAAGTGAACCTGCAACAATCGATATAGAAATCCCTTCAATGCTTGAGGATGAATTAGATATAATTCCTGATGAAGACGAAGATCAAGATGAGAATGAAAATGAGGATGATCCTACTAACGGTGACGATGATGGTAACAGTGAAGACAATGATCCAGGAATCACTGACCCTGGAATCGTTATACCACCTGGACGAGAAAATGATGAAGAATAGAAGATAGGCTAAAACCTAGGCGCGCCAGGAGCTAGACACTAAAACTAGGTACAAACTTTTATACTTTCTTACCTTTTTAAAATACTAAATGGCTTGGATCATTGAATCCAAGCCATTTTTCTTTTTTTTAAATTTTTGTTCTTTTTAAAATAAGTAATTTATAGTATTGCTTTTCAAATTCTTCAAATAGCTGTGATAGTTGTATAAAAGACTGATAATAGTCTGGCTTACTATAGATGAATGCTAGGCGTTCTTCTATGTTTATAGGTTTACACTTTAATTGTACTATTGCTTGATTTATATTCTTCAAATAGGGAACGGATAGTTGATTTCCCCAAAATAAAAAACATATAAAATAAGAAATGGAACGAATCATGGGCTCCTTAGCCATTCTTCTATCTCGATCCCCAAATATCATTTTAAGTTCTTCTTTTTTTCCTTCCCAGCTTTTCAATAATAGTGGAATGGATTGTTCACTATGCTTCCAAGGCTCATAGAAGCCTTTCATACGCGAATATACAGCTATATCATATAAAAAATAATGTTGACAAAGTACATCTTCAAGTGAAATAGTATTTGAAATAATTAATTCAATGTCTTGATTAGGATAAAATAATGGATCTTGAAAAAGTATAGGCAGTTTAACCATCCTTTTACTCACTTTTACCAACCCCGCTTTTGCCTTTCATTCGTTTCTTTCCTTCTCTACATACATCTAATAATGGACAACTTTCACATTGTGGAGCCTGTGCCTTACAATGATATCTCCCGAAGAATATCAGTCTATGATGTGTAACAGCCCATTCCTCTTCTGGTACTTTACGCATAAGTGTTTTTTCAACTTCAAGGACAGAATCTTTAAGGCGACAAATCGCTAGTCGCTTACTCACTCTTTCTACATGTGTATCTACAGCAATTGCAGGTATGCCGAAGGCCACTGAAACGACTACATTAGCTGTTTTTCTACCAACACCAGGTAGTTTTGTTAATTCATCACGATCTTGTGGTAATATGCCACCATAATCATCAATTAACATCTGACATAATTTCATTATGTTTTTTGCTTTATTTCTAAAAAGTCCAATGGAACGGATGTCTTGTTGTAATTCTTCTACTGTTACAGCTAGGTAATCTTCTGGGGTCTTGTACTTTTCAAATAACGACTTTGTTACTTTGTTTACAAGTACATCAGTACATTGTGCTGATAATGAGACAGCAATTACTAATTCAAACGGATTACTATGTGTTAATTCACAATGTGCATCTGGAAACATTTCGCCCATCGTATCTAAACAATGTCTAATTTGTATTTTTGTTAACATTAGAGCTACCTCTCCTGTTTTATTTTTTTGTAAAGAAAACTCGCCGAGTGTCGAGCCTGAAGGGCGAAGACAGAGGCGTAGTTGCACTTTGACTAGAATCATCAATACAGAACAAAAGCGCAGGGCGCCCGCTTATCGGCGACAAGCATAAGACGGTTCCTTTAAGAAGGTGGTTTTTCCTTCTTAAAGGAAATGGCTTATGACCTCGAGCCGATGGCGCCTGGAGCTAGACGTAGATAGACAGAGACACGAAGTTATACACAACCTTACAATTTTATAAATTCCTAAACAATAAGAAAAGAGAGAAGCAAATTTCTCTCTTTCTTAGTTTTCTAACCAATTATAAAAAGGGATTGTGCGTTGATATTCATTTGTAGAATTCTGTTCCCCTTGTTTTTGTTTTTGCTGATGTTGTCGAAATTTTTTTGAATGTGATTGTGCCTGTTCAATTGTCTTTATCCCATTCTTTTTCCATTCAAATAAAATTCGATCAATATAACGAAAATTTAGCTTTCCTGACATAACGGCCTCTCTTAATGCAGCCTTAATTATGATAGGATCATGGTGATCTTGATCAATCCACATTGATAAAGATTCACATTCAAATGGGGATAAAGGTCGTCCAAACTCTTGCTCAAACACAGTATATAAACTCATTTCTTCATTAAGAGATTCGATTTTTTCTTGCTCGATTGTCTCCGACATCAAATATTGGAATAGTTTTTCCCAAAGTGGCTTTAACGAATATTTTTCAACTATTAATGCTTTCTCATGATAATCTTCTTCTATCGCTAAATAGCCTTTTTGAAGTAGATGCCTCAGAATTTCAGTACACCTCGTATTTGAAAGGGTCATATTGCTAGAGAGTTCTGTTGGAGTTGGAAATGAATTACCACTATCAATAAACATCAGTACTTGTAGTACAACCATAAATTCTTCTTCATTAAGGTCTAATTCTTTATAATTCATCAATAACAGCTTTGGAATTGCTATACTTCCTTGTTGGAACCACTCAATAAACTTATCATTATTGTTCATTCAATACACCTCTTTTTCTAGTATAACATGAAGGTATGTTTGAGATAAGAATGAAATATTTGGAGTCATAAAATTGCATATGCTTTAACGAATCTCGAACGAGTAAGAAAAAACCCTCATCTTTTGAGGGTTTTTCATAATAAGTTTAAGGATATAGACGATTTAGTAGGCGTGGGAATGGAATCGATTCACGTACATGTTCTACACCACTTAACCATGCTACTGTTCTTTCAAGACCTAATCCAAACCCTGAGTGTGGAACAGATCCATATTGGCGCAACTCAAGATACCATTTGTAGGCATCACTTGTTAATCCATGTTCTTCTAATCGTGCTTTTAATAACTCAAAATCATGAATACGTTCTGATCCACCAATGATTTCCCCATAGCCTTCAGGAGCTATCATATCTGCACACAGGACAACATCTGATCGGTCCTTTGCAGGCTGCATATAGAAAGGCTTAATTTTAGTTGGGTAGTGCGTAATAAACACAGGCATATCATAACTTTCTGCAATTGCAGTCTCATGAGGTGCTCCAAAATCATCGCCCCACTGGATATCATTAAAGCCATTTTCATGCAAGAATTTAATGGCATCATCATACGAAATACGTGGGAATGGTGCTTTTATCTTTTCTAATTTTGAAGTGTCACGACCTAATGTCGTTAGCTCTAAATTACAATTTTTTAAGACAGCTTGGATAATATATGAAACATAATTTTCTTGTACAACTAAGTTATCCTCGAAATCATGAAATGCCATTTCTGGTTCAATCATCCAAAATTCAATTAAATGGCGACGAGTTTTTGACTTTTCAGCACGGAAAGTAGGCCCGAACGAGAATACTTTTCCTAATGCCATTGCAGCAGCTTCCATATATAATTGTCCACTTTGTGAAAGATATGCATCTTCATCAAAATACTTCGTCGCAAATAGCTCTGTTGTACCTTCAGGCGCACTTCCCGTCAAAATAGGTGGGTCTACTTTCGAAAATCCATTGTCATTGAAGAATTCATATGTTGCACGAATAATTTCATTACGAATTTTCATAACCGCATGCTGTCTTTTTGATCTAAGCCATAAATGACGGTGATCCATCAAAAACTCTGTACCATGCTCTTTCGGTGTGATTGGGTAGTTAACAGACTCATGAATTACCTCTACGTTTGTTACAGATAATTCAAATCCAAATGGTGAACGCTCATCCTCTTGAACCACTCCTGTTACATACAGAGATGATTCTTGTGTGATTGACTTTGCGAGCTGAAAAACTTCCTCTTCCACTTCAGCTTTAACAACAACTCCTTGGATGAATCCAGTACCATCTCGTAATTGTAAGAATGCAATTTTTCCGCTTGACCTTTTATTTGCTAACCAAGCGCCAATCGTTACTACTTGTCCAACATATTTATTTACTTCTGATATAGTTGTTTTCACTGAATTTCCCTCCAAAAACCTCGGTAAATATTTAATTTTATGTAATTTATCTAAATAAAGCAGCTTGCATCTTACTTATTATACAATTCGATATATCGTTTGTGCAAACAAATGAATAAACAACAGATTCATGAGGCATTCAGTACTAACCACGAATGCCTGGTATGTTTAGAAACAAGGTTCTATTCAGACTTTCTAATCATAAATTGGTTAATTCGTTCAATTGCTTTTTCCAGCGAATCTAAAGAAGTTGCATAAGATAGTCGAACATAATCAGGAGCCCCAAAACCAGATCCCGGTATAATTGCAACTTTTTCCTCCTCTAACAGAGCTGTGACTAAATCATCAACAGTATTATATCCAGCTTGTAAAGCCGCTTGTTTTGCATTTGGAAACAAGTAGAATGCACCTTGTGGTTTTATGCAAGAAAATCCAGGCAGTTCAATTAATTTTTTATAGATTATATTTAATCGCTCTTCAAATGCTTTTCTCATTACTTCTACTGGCTCTTGTGTCCCTTCATATGCGGCAATCGTCCCGTACTGAGCAATAGAAGTAGGGTTTGATGTGCTGTGACTTGCTAGGTTTGTCATCGCACTAATGATATCCTTATTTCCAGCTGCATACCCAATACGCCATCCTGTCATCGAGTGTGATTTAGAAACCCCATTAATAACAATTGTTTTTTCCTTTAATTCTGTTGAAAGTTCGGCAATGGAGTAATGCTTATACTCTCCATATGTTAGTTTTTCGTATATTTCGTCTGATACAATTAAAATATTCTTTTGTAAACATACATCACCTAGTGCTTTAAGCTCTTCCTTAGAATAAATCATTCCTGTTGGGTTACTTGGCGAGTTTATAATGATAGCTTTTGTACGTTCAGTAATAACTCCTTCTATTTGCTCAGGTGTTATTTTGAATTCATTCTTTTCAAAGCCTTCGATATAAATAGGTGTACCACCTGCTAACTTAACTTGTTCTGGATAGCTTACCCAGTATGGGGTTGGAATAATGACTTCATCACCCTCATCTAGAATGACTTGGAACAATGTATAAAGGGCATGTTTTGCACCAGAACAAACGATTATTTCATTTGGGTTATAGGTAAGATCTTGATCTTGCTTTAATTTTTTGATAATCGCATTTTTTAAACCTGGTAATCCACCAGTAGGAGTGTATTTCGTATGTCCCTCATTCATTGCTTGGATGGAAGCTTCAATTATATGTTGTGGAGTATTAAAGTCAGGTTCTCCAGCGCCTAAGCCTATTACATCAAATCCAGCATCTTTAAGTGCTTTTGCCTTTGCAGTAATTTCAAGCGTGGTTGATGGTGCAAGTGCGGAAACTCTCTTAGCTAAGTTCATTCTATTTCCCCCTAGATTTTTATGGCGTTGTTCTTTTTAATAGCTCTCCTGTTTCAAAATCACTATAGTAATATGTTAATCGATCATTTTCGTTAATGTATATGACCTCCCAAAGAGGAATATTTTTTTCAATCCCTAGCTTTACGGATCTTATTTCCTTCGGATTGCGTTCAGCCTTTAAATCAGTAATAACTTGTTCTTTTGATATACCTTCGTTTTGTTTTTTTATAACAATTTCACCTTCATCTTCAGGAATCCAGACAACAACTTTTTCATTTTCAGCTGTAATTCCTAAGATTACTTGATAGGCAACTTTCCCATAATATGAATGTACTTCATTTATCGTCTGTAAACCAGCTTCTACTTTTGCAGTATCGATGGCTACTTCCTCTTGGGCAGTCTTGGGCTCTAATGCCGCTAAATATAAGCTCACCGCTTGCCACACTACAACAACAAATGCTAAAAAAATAAAAAACAACAATTTTTTCATAATGTTCACATCATCAGGTTCGATATATTGTAAATATAGCTTGATTTTGATCTTTTTCATCTAATGCTAGTCCGAACATTAAATCCTTCGTTTTTAATGTTCTGTTTAAATTATCAACAATTTTATAAAGCTCAGGTGAATGTTGAATTTTAACTGTTGATAATACCTCAATTTTACTTTCCATTATCCATCCTCCTACATGCATCACAAATTTTGTTACTCATATGAATGCACACATAGGTAACAATATAACTACTACAACAATTCGAAGTTGTATTCTTTATCATTATAACAGGTGATATAACCTTTATGATATTAATTTAGTACAATAAAATATCTCCTAACCCACACCTACAATGGAACTGCCACAATTTACGTGGCAGTTTTTTTCAAAAGATAAGAACGAGTAAGTTATGGAAAGTTTCTTGCCTAATGACAAGCTTATTTCACTATTTGAGAACTTTCAATTGAGATCGTAATGACATCATATTCATTTTGATTACATTTAATTGTGATATTTCCAAATTGCTTAGTGCTATAGGTATCAATCCATGTTTCTCTTAGCCTTTCCATAACATCTAAGCTAGGATTTTTCCCTTTCATTTGAAAAATGATTGCAACTTGTGGGTCAATATGCTCAATAAAATCTTGAGAAGATCCTCCATCTCGAGCAAAGTCTGCGACCTTTATAATATTAACCTTCGATAAATCCTTCCTAGCTATTAGTGATGTTTCAACATTCTTATTTGAAGTAGTCATATACAAAATATGATGGCTTCCAAATTCAAATAACAAATCCATTCCCATTATTCCATCATGACTAATCCCTTGTTGAATTACTTCAACCTTCATACCAGGTAAAAGTTCATGTTTATCAGTTTGTTTCCATTTAATAACTTTAGGAATTGTTTTAGAATTAATAACTTCGGTAAATAAATTTCCTATAATCAATTCACTTGGACTGTACTTTTTGATTAACCAATCTAGATTTGATTGGTATTGCGCATCCTCTTTTGTAATTATAATTGATTTAAGATTGGTTATATTGTACATATTTAAAAGATTTTCAAGTTCCTCTTTAGTTCCTGGTCCCCCTGCATTTATAAGGATATTTCCCCCGTCTACGTGGTTAATTAGTGTTGCTTCACCGCTTGATAAGTCTAAAAACGTTATTGCTAATTCATCATCATCAAGTTTTAGATTTACTTTTTCAATTTCTGTTGGAATTTCTGTATCGGCGAATCCTGTTAGAAAAACACTTAGAAAAATCATTGCTACTACTACTAAATATCTCACATCTATTCCTCCAAAAACGGTCTAGATTTAGCGTGTGTTATTAAAGCAAAAATATCCTTTGATACATGGACTTAAAGACTAAGGCTTTAGGCATAAAGCTCACCTGTTCCTACTTAGATCAATTTATCAAGCTTGTCTAACAATGTATGAAGTGGCTCCTCTTGGACTGAAATTTCAGGTAGTGCTAATAGGAACTGATTCCCATAGGTAGTTGTAGTTATACGGCGATCAAATACGAAAACGACCCCTTTATCATCCTTTGTTCGAACTAACCTTCCAAATCCTTGTTTAAAGCGAATAATTGCCTGAGGCAGCGCAAGTTCTTTAAATGGGTTTCTACCGATTTTTTTTATTTGTTCTGCACGAGCAGCATATACAGGATCATCTGGTGGAGAAAAAGGAAGCCTTACTATTACTAACGTTGTCAAATCCTCACCAGGAATATCTACACCCTCCCAAAAACTACTCGTTCCAAGTAGTATTGATTTTGCAAATGCCTGAAAGTTTTTAGTTAGCTTTGTCCGACTACCGCCACTAACACCTTGTGCAATAATGATAAATTCAGTAAGAAATGGAATTTCTTTTAGAGTAGAATATGTTAACTTTAACATTTCATATGATGTAAATAAAACAAGCATTCTTCCGTTCGTTTTATTTGCAATTTCTGCTATATGAATAGCAATTGAATGAACGTACTCATCAAGAGATACAACTTTAATATCTGGCAGATCAGTTGGTATCATGATTGCAGCCTGCTTTTTGTAGTCAAAAGGTGATGGTATAGAATACGTCTGCGGTTGAAAATCTTCTAACCCTAGCCTATTGACCGTATAACTAAATGATCCTTTAATCGAAAGGGTAGCAGATGTCATAATCACACATTTTTTGTTTGAATAAAATAAATCCGCTAACTTTTCTGATACATCTGTAGGCTGATTATAAAGAAATACTGAATTTTTTGCTCCTTTTGTATCTGCTTCAAACCAAGTAACCCCTTTACTATTTGTTCTCTGTATTAAAGTTGTGATTTTGTCAATTGCAGTGCTTGTTGAATTTGAAATTGAAAAGAAATCATAAATAATACCTTTTTGAAGTGGGGTTACTAATTTCTGAAGCGGTTTAAAAAGGTTTCTTTGCTCAACAATTAACGCATGAAATGTCTTTAATTTTGAAATGAGTTTAGTTGAACCCTCTGAAATACCCCACCAACTATTATGGTCCTCTACAGAAGAATCCAAACGGAAGTATACCCGATTATTCGACGAATCAATTTGTTTAGTGTGTTGTAATACAAACGACCGAATGAGCGTAAAAAGATCATCCAATTGTATTCTAATTTCTTTAACCACTAAATCAATTAAATCGATTGATTTTTCATTACCAAGCCCAATCCCTTTGAATATTTTCACAACCTTTGCAAATAGGTCCTTACTATCAATTGTGCCAATTCTTATGAATAGATTATGTAGCTCCAGGTAATCGAGCTTATAGCCAAGATGTTCACTAGCTATATTCTCAATATGATGAGCCTCATCTATAATCACTTCTTTATAGCTTGGTAAGATGTCGCTTTCGGATGTTAAATCGCTAAACAATAATGCATGATTTGTAATAATTAAGTCTGAAATTTGCGCCTTCCTTTTGGCCTTTCTGTAAAAGCAACGTGATCTCCATGGACATTCCTTACCTAAGGATGTGTTTCTATCACTTTTCACTCGATTCCATAGGAGTCTACCTCCTGATGGTAGGTTTAACTCATCTACATCCCCTGTATCGGTTTCTGTTAACCACACTAATATTTGTGCTTTGGCAAGAATTGAATCATAATTTGTTTCTTGCTCGTATAGAACTTGTTCAAACTTTCTTAAGCATAAATAGTGACTACGTCCTTTTAGTAATGATACGTCAAAAGAAAAGGGAATTACTTTTTTTAATATAGGGACATCATGTTCTAAAAGTTGTTGTTGTAGCTGAATTGTATTTGTGCTAATAACAATGGGCCTTCCATGATTTTTTGCATAAATGATACTAGGAATTAAGTACGCAAGTGTTTTACCAATGCCTGTACCTGCTTCAATTAATGTGTGTTGATGGTCGTCAAGAGCTGCATTCACAATATCCATCATCTCTATTTGGCCTTCTCTTTCTTCGTACCTATCCATGCTAGTAGAGAGCAAACCATTCTCGCCAAAAAGTTGCTTTTTGAATGTGTCGTATATATAAGGTTTCGTATCATCTTTCATTTGATCTTTGCTTTTCACCTTTAATGCTATCCCTCGATAAATATCAAATAATTTCCCTTCAGACGTTACGTTTCTTTCCTTTTCTTCGATGATAGAAATTAAAATGTTATGTATGTCGCTTTTTAAATAGGGTGCGTATTGCAGTAATCGCGCACATGTATCAAGTGGTAGTGATTTTACCTTTGTAAGTATCTTCAATAGAATCTCGGCTGTTACTTCAGCATCACTATCGGCTTGATGTGGATTATCATGTGAAAGTGAAAAATTTTCAGCAAGCTGACCTAATTTATAACTTTCTGTCGACGGTATCATAATCCGAGCTAATTCTACCGTATCAAGTGTTGGCCCCTTAAAATGATCGTAACCACAATTTGTTAGTTCCTCTTGAAGAAAGGTTAAATCAAACGGAACATTGTGTGCAACAAAATAGGCCCCTTCTAATAATAAATTAATTTCAGGAGCAATTAAATCAAAACTAGGAGCATTATAAACCACTTCACTCGTGATTCCGGTGAATTGTTCAATAAACGGTGGTATATCTCTTCCTGGGTTAATAAAGCTTGCAAAGCGCTCACATATTTCTCCGTCTTCAATTACAACGGCTGCAAACTGTATAATTTTATCCCCCTTTTTCGGGGAATTACCAGTTGTTTCTATATCTACTACAACAAAACGTTGCTTCATCAAAAAACACCTCAGTTTTAGAAGTGAAGTTTATTCACTATTTAGTGTTTACTTGTTTCTATTATTAAAACAAAAAACCCCCATTAAGGGGGCTACTATTATAATACAGTAGCTGCAGGTTCTTGACCAATTAATTCTTTGATACGATTATTTTCATCCATAATTGCTACTTTTGGTGTGTGTGATGAAAGCTTATCCTCAGAAATGAGTGCATAGGATATAACGATGATAACATCTTCTTTTTGAACTAACCGAGCAGCAGCCCCATTCAAACAAAATACACCACTATCTCTTTCACCAGGAATAATATACGTTTCAAAACGAGCACCATTATTATTATTCACAATTTGTACTTTTTCATTTGCAACCATACCTACAGCATCTAATATATTTTCATCTATAGTTATACTTCCAACATATTCTAAATTAGCTTCGGTAACTCGAGCACGGTGAATTTTTGCATTCATCATTGTTCTAAACATGATGACTCCCCCTTTAACCTAACCATTTCTCTACTTATTTTTCTCTAACTGCTGTAAAACTTTTTATACGTCAAAAGATATATTATCAATAAGTCGAGCTTTTGTAAACTTAATAGCTAGTGCAATAATTACCTTTCCAGATATTACTGTTAGCGGTTTCAATTCTGGATAACTATAAATATCAACATAATCGATTTTTGCGGTAGTTTCACTGGTAATATTTTCTATAATCATTGATTTAATTTTCTCAGGATCCCGTTCACCCTCTTCAATTGCTTGTTTACCCCTAACAAGACTTTTATAAAGCACAGGTGCTTCATTTCTTTCTTGTGACGAAAGGTATACGTTACGAGAGCTTTTTGCCAAGCCATCCTCTTCCCTAATCGTTTCAATTGGTACTAACTGAACTGGGATATTAAAGTCTTCTATTAACCCATGAATAACTGCAACTTGTTGCGCATCCTTCATGCCAAAATAGGCGCGATGTGGTAAGACGATATTAAATAGCTTTGAAACCACAGTTGCAACACCATCAAAGTGACCTTCCCGTTTTTTTCCGCAAAGTACATCCACTCTTTCTTTAACTTGAATTGATGCGGACATGGTGGTACCACGGTACATCCCATCAGTACTTGGATTGAATAGTACATCGACACCTGCATTTTGTGCCAACTTTTGATCCCGCTCAATATCACGAGGATAACTTCCAAAATCTTCATTAGGCCCAAACTGTAAAGGATTTACAAATATACTCACGACAACAACATCATTTTCTTTTCTTGCATTATTAATCAATGTTAAATGCCCTTCATGGAGAAATCCCATTGTCGGAACAAATCCTATTGATTGGCCCTTCAATCTCATTTCTTGAGAAAGCTTTTGCATTTCTGTTATTGATTCAATAATTTTCATTTCCCTGTTCCTCCATATAACGCTTCTAGTTGGTCTTCTTTCATTGTAAACGCATGTTTATCCTCAGGAAAATGCCTCGATTTCACTTCTTTTACATAGCTATCTAAGCCTTTACTAATTTCTTCATTAATCGTAGTATATTGTTTTACAAATTTAGGAACACGGTCAACTCCATAGGCGATCACATCATGATAAACAAGCACTTGGCCATCTGTATTATGTCCAGCTCCAATTCCTATCGTTGGAATTGTAAGAGCCTCAGTGACCTGTTCGGCTAATTGCTTAGGTACGCATTCTAACACTAATGCAATTGCTCCAGCCTCTTCACATTTTTTAGCATCATTGATTAATTGTCGTGCACTTTCTACATCTTTGCCTTGAACTTTATATCCACCTAAAACCCCAACAGATTGGGGTGTTAATCCAAGATGCGCAACCACTGGTACTCCCGCATCAGTTAAAAGTTTAATTACAGATAAGACATCTTTAGCTCCTTCAACTTTTACCGCATGCGCTCCAGCTTCTTGTACAAGTCTAGCTGCGTTTTTCATCGTTTCAGCAATCGAAACATGATATGACATAAATGGCATATCTGTAACGATAAACGTATTTTTAGCTCCTCGTTTTACTGCTTTTGTATGATGTACCATATCATCGACTGAAACAGGTACTGTTGAATCATATCCTAAAACTACCATTCCTAATGAATCACCAACTAATATCATGTCAACACCCGCTTGCTCTGCATGTTTTGCAGACGGAAAGTCATAAGCTGTTAACATCACAATTGGTTCACTATTTTGTTTCATTTTTAAAAAGTCTGTCGTTTGTTTCATTAAATACCCTCCTCCTTTTTTTAGAGGAGATGAAAAACCGAATGATAGAAGACCGACTTTTGTATAATGAAGGATTCTACCAATAAAAAAACTTCTTTCAGTTGAGAAAGAAGGATTGCATCATAAAAAATCCGGTTTAAATCATCCCTCTGTCCCAGTCCATCATCTGGATCAAGGCAGACATTAAATTAAGTTTTGAAAAAAAGTACCCTTTAAGCTTTTACTATTGGTGTAGTTCCAATGGATACTACCCGTTTCATTTAATTATAACAATAAATGTGACAATATTTCTACAATTATGTTTAACAAGAAAAGCGCAGGGCGCCAGCCTATCGGCGATAAGCATAAGACAAGCCGGCTGGAAGGTTGTTCTTTACCTTCCGGACGGATTGGCTTATACCATAGAGTCGATGGCGCCCGGAGCTAGACACTAAAACTTGGTACAAACTTTTATACTTTCTTATCTTTTAAGAAAGGTCTAGGAACCCGGAGCTAGTCACCAAAACTATGCCCCAAATTTTTTGTATATAAATTCTGAAATCATTAAAAATCTTAGCCTTTGGAAACTAGTTCTATGTCAGCTGAATGGATGTGATGAATCGTCCCGTCAAGTTCTTCAAGAACTAAAACACCTTCAGCTGTAATTCCTTTAGCACGACCCTCAATCGAGCCATTTAATGTTCTTGCAATTATTTGTTGTCCGATACTAATGGCATAGCTTTCCCATAATAGCTTAATAACACCAAACCCATTCTTCAAATAACTAGTATACAAATGTTCCATCTTTGCTAAGATGCGCTGAATTAGCGCTGCTCGATTGACTTTTTCTCCAAGTTCAATCGATAAAGATGTAGCAATTGACTTAATTTCGTCAGGAAATTGGTCTTCTGAATGATTAACGTTGATTCCGATACCTATGATAACTGAATTTATTCGATCTGCCTCAGCCTGTAGCTCTGTTAGAATACCTACTACTTTCTTTCCCTTTAATAATATATCATTAGGCCACTTAATATCAGGTTCTAGACCGGTCAATTCCTGGATTCCTTGAACTACAGCAACAGCTGCGAGAAGCGTAAGCTGTGGTGCTTGCGCGGGCGGGATATTAGGACGTAGAATGATACTCATCCAGACTCCGGTATACTTTGGAGAAAACCAAACTCGGTCTAGTCTACCACGTCCAGAAATTTGTTCCTCAGCAACTACAATAGTTCCTTCTGGAGTCCCCTCATAAGCCAAACGGTGTGCAATTTTTTGAGTCGAAGTCACAGACTCTTCAAAATGGACGTAACGTCCTAAAGACTCTGTCTCTAATCCTAATTGAATCTCATTCCCACTTATTTTATCAGGTTTTTTTATAATCCTATAACCTAGTCTTCGGACCGCTTCTAATTCATAGCCCTCTTTTCGTAAATCTTCAATATGCTTCCAAATAGCAGTTCTTGAACACCCTAACTCGTCACTGATTTTCTGGCCTGAAAGAAAATCACCTTTCGCACCTGAGAAAACCTCTAATAACTTTTTTCTCATTTCAGATTGCAATGGTCCAGCCACTCCTTTATAACAGCCTTGTCATTGACAACATTTCCTTTTATTATGTTGTCTTCAATTGTTTCAATCAACTTTGAAACCCAGGGACCGGGTGTTTTATTAAACCAATATAATAAATCTTTCCCCCTTACTACTAGCTCGTCCCTTGATTTAATTGGAAGCAGGGAAAAAAGCGTCCTAACAGTTTCATTTAGCTGTTTAGGATCTTGTGATGTTAATACGGCATATACTCTTTGAACCTGTAGCGCTCTATCTAATCCTAGCTGATATAAAAGCTGGTTTGTCCAACCACTATCTAACACCTTAATCAAGCCATTTATATTTATTTCAACTGCCCTTATGATTTTATTTGGTAACCTCCATAAACGAAGAAAGGTTTCAATATCTTTTAGTTCTATTACGTAAGCTAATAAAGTCCAGTATTCTGGCCTTTCTTTGAAATTACTCCAATCATATAAAGCTAGTTTTTCAACCCTCTCTCGTTTTTCTAACAATCCAGGTAGGTATTTATACATTTCTGTTTCTATTAGTAACTTGAATGCACTAGTTGTATTATGACCGCGCATTACTTTTTCTAGCTCTACTGTCATTCTCTCAACAGAGATTTTATCTAATAAATGAGAATGTTTAGCAATTGCCGTTTTGGTTTCTTCAACTACAGAAAAATCTAACTGACTTACAAACCTTACTGCCCGAAGCATCCTAAGTGCATCCTCTGAAAATCTTTCCGATGGTTTTCCTACTGTTTGGATTATCCGCTTATTAATTGCTTCGACCCCATTAAAAGGATCAATTATTTCCCCTTTATGATTCATTGCAATGGCATTCATTGTAAAATCACGGCGTTTAAGATCTTCCTCTAAAGAATGAATAAACGTAACATTATCTGGACGCCTAAAGTCATTATAATTTTCTTCACTACGGAAGGTCGTCACTTCGTACATAGATCCTTCATAAATAACAATAATAGTTCCGTGTTTTGCACCTACATCCACGGTCCTAGGGAATAGCCCTATCACCTCTTTTGGGCGAGCAGAAGTCGCAATATCTATATCCCCTATTTCTCGTTGTAAAAGTAAATCCCGAACTGATCCACCAACAAAAAAGGCTTCAAAACCATGCAGATGTAGTTGTTCGACAATGGCTAGTGGCTTTAAAAAAGGTTCTTTCATAACAAAGCCCCTTACTCTTTTCTATTTACTAAATTTAAATATATATTTTCATATTGACTTACAATTTTATCTGTATTGAACTTATCCTTAACAGTTTGTCTAGCATTATTTGACATCACATTATGTATTTCCTTGTTTGATAAGAGATGGATTGCTTTTTTTGCTATATTCTCTACATCACCAAGGTGGCATAGGTATCCATTTTCCCCAGGAGAAATGACTTCAGGGATCCCCCCTATATCCGTACCAATACAAGGAACACCACAGGCCATAGCTTCAAGTAAGACTAACCCAAAACTTTCCTTTTCAGATAAAAGCAGTTTCAAATCACTTATTGAATACAAGTCTTCGACATTTTCCTGTTTCCCTAAAAATAGCACTTTTTCAGAAAGTCCCAATTGTTCCACTTGGCGACAGACACCAGTCATTTCAGGACCATCACCAACCAATAGTAATTTTGATGGTACTTTTTCTTGTATTAAGTTAAAGGAATTAATAACATCAGGTACTCTTTTCACTTGGCGGAAGTTCGAAACATGAATGATTATCTTTTCATTTTCTAGTATTCCGTACTCTTTCCGTAAGTGTTGGGTGTCTTTTTTACAGTATACTCTTTCATCAATAAAGTTATAGATTGTTTCGATCTGCTTCTTTGGTTCAATTAACTGATGGGTTTCAGAAACAAGAGAATTAGAAACAGCTGTCACTGAATCTGATTGTTCTATTCCAAATTTAATTAAATTACTTAAAGATTGATCTGAGCCTAAAACAGTTATATCGGTACCGTGCAGTGTAGTAACAACCTTCAAGTCAGCTCCAACCATTTGTTTTGCTAAATATGCGCTCACTGCATGGGGTATTGCATAATGTACGTGCAGCAAATCCAACTTTTCTCTTTTCACAACCTCCGCCATTTTACTTGCAAGTGCTAAATCATATGGGGGATATTTAAAAACAGAATATTGATTTACTTCAACCTCATGATAGTAAATATTACAGTACACTTTATTTAACCGAAAAGGTATACTTGATGCTATAAAATGAATTTCATGTCCTTTTTCAGCTAACAATTTACCTAACTCTGTTGCAATAACACCTGAACCCCCTACAGTTGGATAGCATGTAATGCCTATTTTTAGCTTCATTTCTAATCTCCTAATAAGTCTGACGATAGAAGGAGAGTCTTTTTAGACATAAACCCTTCTGCATATTGAACCCCAACTTCTTTTCCAAATAACCTCTCTCTGCTCTCCACTGTTTCTATATAACCGTTTACAAGAGGAGTATCAGCTGCAAGATTGTTTTTTTCAAATTGGCTCACATAGGTTCTTAAACTTTCTAGTTTAACATTCATTGTTTCAGATACATCCACTACGAAACTTGGTTTGTGAAATCCATTTATCATATAAAAATATAACGACTTTATGCGATGTGCAGTAAGGCTCTCTTCATCAAGATAGTTTCTAATTGCAGCTGAAAACACAGCTTCCTCAACTAACCTTGAACAATTACCATGATCTGGATGACGGTCATCATAATAAGGTGAAAAGACAAGCTTTGGTTTGTATTTCCTAATAATCGTTGTTATCTTTTTTATGTATGGTTCTATTTGGTATAGCCCACGGTCAGGGAAATGTAGGTTGATTCTTTCTGAAACACCTAAAATTTCTGATGCCCTTTTTGCTTCCTTTGAGCGAATCTCTACAGTTCCATTTGAGGATAATTCAGCAAGTGTTAAATCGCATAGACCTATTTTATAACCCTTTTTTGCATATTTAGCGATTGTTCCAGCCATACCAATTTCAACGTCATCAGGATGCGCACCAAAAGCTAGTATGTCTAAATTATACTTATTCATTTTGCGCACCTTCGTCACTATTAACAATTGTTCGCCATTTAAGGTCACCACGTTCTAAACCATGTATTAAAATTTCGGCAGTTCCCATATTTGTAGCGAGTGGGACATCGTATACATCACAAAGCCTAATCAGAGCCGTTACGTCTGGTTCATGTGGTTGAGATGTCAATGGATCTCTAAAGAATATAACCATATCCATTTTATTTTTTGCAATCATAGCCCCAATCTCTTGGTCCCCACCTAATGGTCCAGATTGAAAACGATGGATACTTAAGCCTGTAGCTTCAATTAGCCTTAAGCCCGTAGTACCTGTTGCAAAGAGTTCATATTGACCTAAAACCTTTTGATATGCTGTTACAAATTGAATAAGCGCAGGCTTTTTCTTATCATGTGCAATTAATGCTATCTTCAAAAGTTTATCCCCTTTACTCAATAATGTTCTCTAAACCATAGACTAATAAATCAATTTTCATAACAGTTTCAATTGCCAGCCTTACACCAGACATAAAGGATTCTCTATTAAAAGAATCATGACGAATGGTGAGCATTTGCCCATCACCGCCAAATAATACTTCCTGATGTGCAATTAAGCCTGGTAACCGAACACTATGGAGATGAATGCCATCATATGTTGCACCTCTAGCACCTTGCATTGTTTCTTTTTCATCTGGGTGTCCTTGTTTTTTATACTCTCGAACGGATGAAATTAATTCAGCTGTTTTAGCAGCGGTTCCAGATGGGGCATCTAGTTTTTTATCATGATGCAGTTCAATTATCTCTACATCCTGGAAGTACTTTGCTGCCATTTGGGAAAACTTCATCATTAAAATCGCTCCGATAGCAAAATTCGGCGCAATAATCGCCCCAATACCTTTATCCTCAGCTTGCTTTGATATTTTATCTAATCCTTCTTGCGAAAAACCAGTTGTTCCAACAACTGGCCTTACGCCATGATTAAGTGCGATTTCCGTATGAAGCCTTCCAACTTCTGGTGTTGTTAAATCAAGCAAAACATCAGGTTTTACTGCAGAAAAACATTCTTCTATATCAGTATATATAGGTGCATCTAGTTGTGGTAAACCTTCAACATCAGAAACTTTCCGACCGTTATTAATGCGATCAACAGCCCCTACCAAAGTAAAATGCTCCGTATTTTTTATCAAATTCAATGCTGCTATACCCATTCTTCCTCTCGGACCAGCAACTACAATTTTTATCATTTCCATATGTATGACACTCCTACAACTTAATCTTTTTCAATTCTTGTCCAGCGGTCTTTATCTCTGGTATTAAATTTATCCATCACCATTTTGTGTGCCTCTTCAAGATCTATATTTAATGAATTAGCAAAACATATCAGAACAAATAAGACATCTCCCATTTCTTCTTCAATCGTACGTTCTTTTTCTGTATTTTTTTTCGGTTTTTCTCCATAATAATGGTTTACTTCACGTGCTAATTCACCTAATTCTTCCGTCATTCTTGCAAGTAATGCTAAAGGGCTAAAGTACCCTTCCTTAAATTGACTTATATAGGCGTCTACCTCATCTTGCATTTTTTTCATACTTTTATTAGACATTGTGCTCACCTCTGTCTATATGTTAGCTAAAACATTAGATTTTGACAAATATTACGATATAATTCAACATAGTTTGCTACACAATATGACCATGTTCTATAATTAAGTATTACTTCTTACTAGTGGGTTATCTAAAGCCCCACCACTGGTTAGTATTTCTTTGCTATCATGCATTTATAGGAGTGGTTAAACTGCTAGGCTTAAAACTGAAAAATATATTTTTTATTTTGTTTGGTACTACGATTTTTGCTTTTGGATTAGTTCATTTTAACATGCAAAACAATTTAGCAGAAGGCGGTTTTACTGGTATTACACTGTTGTTATATTTTCTTTGGGGAATTGACCCCTCATACACAAACCTACTTCTAAACATTCCTCTATTTTTCATAGGTTGGAAATTGCTTGGTAGGACATCTTTTTTATACACCGTGATTGGAACAGTGAGTTTATCCGTATTTCTTTGGATCTTTCAGCGCTATCAAATTGACATGCCGCTTCACGACGACCTAACACTTGCTGCTCTTTTTGCAGGCCTTAGTATTGGTGTTGGCCTAGGAATCATCTTTCGCTATGGAGGGACAACTGGCGGTGTTGATATAATCGCAAGACTAGTACATAAATATATTGGCTGGAGCATGGGAAAGACAATGTTCTTGTTTGATGCTTTTGTGATAACATTATCCCTTATCACCTATCTATCTTACAAAGAAGCAATGTACACCTTAGTCGCAGTATTTGTGGGCGCGAAAGTCATTGATTTTATGCAAGAAGGGGCATACTCAGCAAAAGGGGCTACGATTATATCCGATAGAAATGAAGAAATATCTACAAAGATTTTACAGGAAATGGAGCGAGGTGTTACCATCCTTAAAGGCCAAGGCTCGTTTTCAAAACAGGATAGAAATATATTGTTTTGTGTAGTAGGGAGAAATGAAATCGTTCGATTAAAACACGTTATTACATCTGTTGACCCACATGCTTTTGTAGCAGTTAGTGATGTACATGATGTTTTAGGTGAAGGCTTTACTTTGGATGAAAATAAAAATCCGATTGAACGGTAAGTGTTTTTATAACTCAATAAAAATTTAAAACCCTACCCAGGTAGGTAGGGTTCTAAATTATATTTGCAATTATTACTCGCTTCTTGTCATTCCTGTGTACATCAAGATTAGCCTAATCAGTTCTAGAACTGCTACCGCCGCAGCTGCAACATAGGTTAGTGCTGCTGCATTTAATACTTTTCGAGTTTCTCGTTCTTCTTCATTACGAATCACTCCGACAGATACTATTTGTTCCATAGCCCGATTAGAAGCGTTAAACTCAACCGGTAAAGTAACCAGCTGGAATAACACCGCTGCGGCCATAAAAATGATTCCAATCAAGAGTAAGTCAGCAAAACCTGCTATAATACCGACCATAATTAAGATCCATGATATGTTTGATCCAAAGCTCGCAACTGGAACTAACGTATGTCTAAAACGTAAAAAAGCATAATCCTCTTGGTCCTGCATTGCATGCCCAACCTCATGTGCTGCAACGGCTGCTCCAGCAATAGAATTACCATGAAAATTAGATGTTGAAAGCCGAACTACTTTAGACCTCGGATCGTAATGGTCTGAAAGAAATCCGGGTGTTTCTTCAACTGAAACATTGTAAAGGCCTTTATTATCTAAAATTTTTCTAGCCACCTGTGCTCCAGTCATACCTGATGATGTTTGAATCTTTGAGTATTTTTTGTAAGTGCCTTTCACTTTCATTTGTGCCCATAGTGGAACAATAATAATAATCGCAAAATATAATAAGAACATAACCTTATCCTCCATCTTACGTTACAGATTATCACCTATTGTATGAAAGGAAATATCCCTCAATTTTTTTAAACCCTATTCTTCTGTTTCTCTTTTAGGTAGTTTCTTTTGTTTGTCGCCTTTATATTTTCTCCATGCAACATAAGATAATGTAAGAATTATTACACTTCCAGTAGAAATCATTACCCAAATCAACGATGGGTCTGCGTCATCTTCCGTCATTTTATCAAACAATTGTTTGAGATCTATCTCCATCTGTTCCATTTGCTGTAGGCGGGTAGATTTTTTCAACTCTTCTTCACGGTAGCTATCCAAAAAGTTGATATGAGAATCTATTTTTTGAATTTTATCCGCAGGAATATCAACTTTAATACTAGGTTGAATGATCTCATATTTACTTAGGAATAAATTGAGCTGGTGCTGGTACGATTTATTATCGCCATCCTCAAGCAAAGTCTGTTTCATTGCACTGAAGGTAGTCATAATAGAATCTTCCATTTCAGTCCATAACGGTTGATATTCAGAGCTAATTGCATCGATTACCAGTCTAAACTGCGTTACTTTTCTAATCCTTTCTTCAACACTTAAGGATGTGGAGGTAACAGCTTCTACCGCACTGTTATGGGTTACTGTAATAATTCTAAGTTCATCCATTGAGAACGACCGATTTTGAATATTAACCATTAAGAATTCATTTGAAAATTGCTGTAACAGCTGTTTTGCCTCCTCATAGCGCTCTTGTTTTACCATCATAAGCGCTTGACCTGACAGTTCATCAAGCTTATCCCAATTATCTGTCGTTTCAGCATTCATAGTGGTCGGAAATATAAGTAGCAGAATAATTAGTCCGGTTAAGATTCTTACCTTCATACTTGTCCCTCCTCAAACTTCTAATAAAATGTATGAGAAGGTGGACAAGAGTAGACCATTTATTTTATAATTTTCCAACTACACTTTTTGAGATAGGGGACTTACTGTCCCATATCGTGGGATAATTTCTAATCCTATTGAAGCTTTAACTGTAATCTTTCCTTTCTAACACAAAGAATATATGTAATTAACAAGGCCGTAATACTTAACCAGAATGTGAAATACCCTATTTGAGGCATAATTTCATTTAAAACTCTGTAACGGGGCATCATGAAAAACACATAATCAATTACATCATTATGTAATGTCCAAACCCCTGCCAAAACAAGGTGAATGGGTCTAATTCTATAGTACGGTGCATATAAAAGTCCTTGTAGCGCCATCGAGAGGTGAGAAAACATTAACATATAACCTGCTATTCCAAGTTCACCTGTAACTGCAAGCACAAGGACATTCATTACAACAGCCCAAATTCCATACTTGAATAGAGTAACAATTGCTAATGCTTCAATTATCGACCAGTTTCTCTTAAGTAAAAAAGCAACCAGAACAAAGACAAAAAACAAACTTGCGGTAGGACTATCAGGAACAAAAATCAGAAATTTAGTAGGCGTTGTCATCAACTGACTTTCATACCAAATATAGCCATAGATAGTTCCCACAGTATTAATTATAAGTAATGTTAGTAATATCCTACGCTGACCTAGCTGATAAAGAATAGCTTTCATAAATACTCTCCAATTTTCTCTTTTTACCATCAATATAAAATTTATGAAAAATCATAATAATAGTCAAGCTTACCGTGCTACATTCAAATAATTTTTTAAAGTGTAGAAAAGAGCAGGACTCCCGGTGCTAGACACAAAACTAAGCACAAAATTTTATGCTTCCACCTATAAAATTTGAAATTTTAAAAAAGCTGACTTTAAAAAGTCAGCTTTTGTAGCGGTTATTCACCCGCACCTGCACCTAATTCCACTAGGAAATCAGCAAGTTTTTCAAGTTCTTCATCAGTACCAGTGAAGATACCAGCCGGCATTTTTCCGCTTTCAGAACCGTTTTTAGCAATATTCATAATTTCTTCTTTTGTCAGTTCTAAATTAACTAGTGGAGGAGCTAATGCGCCGTTTCCAGTTAAATTTTGGCCATGACAGGATAAACAAGTGTTTGCTTCAAGGACTTTATATCCTTCTGCTTCAGCGTCAAACTGAACCTCTTCAACAAGTTTACCTTGTTCGGCAGCCGCTTCC
Source organism: Cytobacillus sp. S13-E01 (assembly GCF_029193815.1). Classification (GTDB taxonomy): domain Bacteria; phylum Bacillota; class Bacilli; order Bacillales; family Bacillaceae_L; genus Bacillus_BV. The sequence continues at coordinate 128,753 of NZ_JARFVC010000005.1, read as the reverse complement.
CAGTCATGCTCGGCGACAGCTTCCCATGTTAAGAAAATTGTTGCTGCTAGGCCTAAAAGCATCAATGCGGTTGCAATAGGTCGTTTAGATGGTCGACGTTCTGGACCACGGTCAAGGAATGGTGCTAGCAATAAGGCACCAAAAGCAAAACCAGGCATAACCATTGCTCCAATAACAGTATACGGACCTGAAGCATACGAGTATTTAAGTAGTTGGTATAAGAATAAGAAATACCAGTCAGGAAGTGGTATATAAGCAGTATCAGTAGGGTCTGCCATACGTTCTAATGGTGCTGGTTCAGCTACTGTTAAACTTAAAAACCCAATTAAGAAAACTGCACCTACCATCCATTCCTTCAGTAAGAAGTTAGGCCAGAACGCTTCTGTTTTTCCAGGATACTCAGAATAATCTTTTGGAATATTAGGTTTACGAGTTGCAGGAACACGTGAATCCCCAACAAATTTCATACCTTTTCCACGATGCATATTCAGTCTCCCTCCTTTAATTAGAATGTATTTTTCGATCTTTTATTATTAAGGTTAAATTTTAAAGCGGACCTGAAATTCCTTGTTTACGAATCATAACAAAGTGAGCTGCCATCAATCCAAATAACGCTGCTGGAAGGAAGAATACATGAATCGCAAAGAATCTAGTTAATGTTTGTGCGCCAACAATTTGCGGATGACCTGATAGTAATGTTTTAATTTGCGTACCAATTAGCGGTGTCGCTTCTGCAATTTGTAAGCCTACCTTTGTTGCGAATAAAGCTTTCATGTCCCAAGGTAGTAGATATCCAGTAAATCCTAATCCTAACATTACGAAGAAAATTAAAACTCCAACAACCCAATTTAATTCACGTGGCTTTTTATATGCTCCTTGGAAAAACACACGAAGAGTATGTAGAAACATCATAACGATAACCAAGCTAGCTCCCCAGTGATGCATTCCACGGACAATTTGTCCAAATGCCACTTCATTTTGTAAATAATAAACAGATTCCCATGCGTTTTTAATATCTGGAACATAATACATAGTTAGGAACATTCCAGATAAGATTTGGATAACAGTAACAAAGAATGTCAATCCTCCAAAACAATACACGAACGCAGAGAAATGATGCGCTGGGTTAACATGTTCAGGTACTTCATGGTCAGCAATATCACGCCACATAGGGGTAATATCTAATCGCTCGTCAACCCAATCATAAATCTTGTTTAGCATGAATTACGCCCCTCCTCGTGGTTTTGCTTTTCCTAAGTACAAATAGCCATCCTTTACTTCGTGTACATACACATCTAAAGGAGCAAGTGGCGGTGTACCAGGAACGTTCGTTCCGTCCTTTTCGTATAACCCATAGTGACAAGGACAGAAGAATCTGTTTTGATTTGCAGGATCTGTGTTCCAGTCAACAATACAACCCAAATGTTTACAAATAGGTGACAATGCTACAATATCGTCACTTTCATTTTTGTATACCCAAGCAGATATTGGCTCTACAGATTCATACCAAGCATCTATTTGATCAATTTTATAGTCAAATCGAAGTGGTTCATTTGTTATTTCATCTACACTTACAACCTGAACAAGCTCTTGCTCGGTAGTAGGCTTAAGTATAGGGTCCACTGCAAAACGAACCATTGGCATTAACATACCTGCAGCCATAAATCCACCTACACCAGTTAGGGTATAGTTAAGGAATTGACGTCTTGATACTCGATGTTTTTTCTCGCTCATTATTTTCCCCCCTCTATACAAAGCTAAGTCCATCCGGACATAAATTAACACATATAAAACTAGGACATACTCATGATATATCAATATTTAATTAAGGTCAATATTATCATTCTCGTAAAACATGGCAACTATGTATCTGCATTTAAAAAATTTAAATCCTATTTATTAGTGATTGAGCTTAGTGTTTTTGCCAGATTGTCATAAAAATAGTAATTAACTGCTTCATTTGGTCTTGGATCATGGTTTGCTTATATTTTTCTTCTACATATTCTAACGGTAAGGTGGGAAGCCAAATCAATGTTCCTGTATCGACCTTTTCCTCGTGCTTTTTCCACAAACTATCAGAGGTCACAAAAAAGAAATGTTTAATTCCCTTATCCGCTAATTCCATTGTCCATGCTGCTAAGCGTTCTAAGCGTTCTTCTATACTTTCGCTGGCGGTATATGTAAAAGGTGGGAAAAGAATAATTCTTCCCTTAAATTGTCTCTCAATTTCAGTTGTTAAAACTGAAATAAATTCTCCCATTGCTACAGTTGACTTCATATCTTGTTCCCATGTAACTGGTAGCAAGGGTATTACAGCAGAATCTACATATTCCTTTGCTTGTAAATAAAGGTCTATATCCTTTGTAATCCATTTCATCTTATTTCGCCTCTTTCAAAATTGTAAGCTAGATATCCTTTAAAAGATAACATAAATAACCATACCGTGCCAAAAACGCATTATTTATAATCCCATTTATTCTTAATATGTTCAAAAATCTGTCACATTTAACAACAAATCTTTCTGTATAAAAAAAACCTTGTTTAAATCAACAAGGTCAGGTTTGTTCATTATATTTTCTTAACTGTGCAGTCAACCTCTTAAACTCAACTTGGTCATGTTTGTCGAGAGCATCGTCAATTAATCTTAGTATTTTTTCTTTTTGAAATGTTTGTATGGATTCTTCTAGAAAACGTTCGGCAATCAATTCGTCCTTCTCATTAACTTGGAGATGTTTAGGCATATAAGGATTTTCTTCAAGAACCGCAACATATTGTGGAGAGTGAAAGGAAGAACGAAAGTTTAATTGGATATAAATTTCCTCATCTCGATTCAACCTTATATCATGAAACGACTTTTCAGCATCAGTAGTCATCACATTTTCTTTATAAAAACGAAATGGCACGTCATCTACACAATGTGTTGACATGATGATGCCTCTTGGGCAATATTGCGCCTGTTCAACAAAGTGTACATTCTTCATTAACTGATCGTGACTCATCAAATAATTTAATATCCATACACATTCTCTTCTTTTTAACTGATAATTATTCAGAAACCAGCGAATAAAATCTTTCTTCTCGTTGACAGATACAGGGGTAGTCATCGCTATGCTTCCCTCCTCTGCGTTACATATTTTTGTTAGCATACCTACACATTTCAAGTTTACAGTTCAAAGCTATTTACAGTCTCTTCAATCTCTACTTTAGTGGGATCAATTTCTAAAATTCGTTTAAATACTATTAATGCTTCCTCACGTTTTCCTTCCTCCACCAAAAAGTATCCATACTCCTCTAGAAAATCTATATCATCCTTAAAAGAAGTATATGCCTGACGATAATGGTTTAATGCGTCAGAATATTGTTCTAACTTGTTTTTTGCAGTAGCCAAGTCCCAATCGTACCCAGGATCAAACTCTCCGTAAGAAGAGACTTGCTCTATACATTCAATAATTTCATCATAACGTTCTTCTTTAAGCAAAAATTTTGTAAGCATTTGGACCGCTTCTATATAACCCGGATCCAGTGCAATCGCCTCTCTTAAATGTTGCTCTACATTTTCTTTTCTACCAACCTTCATTGATACTTCCCCAGCATATAGCTGTAGTTCTTTGTTAAATTCATCTACTTTTAAACCGCTGACAATTGTATTATAGCTCTCCTCTAGCATTCCTTCATGCTCATATGCCTTACTAAGATATAGGTATAGTGAACTGTACTCATGATCGATTTCCTTCAATTTTATTAGACTTTCAATTGTAGTTTTATAATATCCTGCTTGAAAGGCCGTAAAACCGTATCGGAAAAGTGTGTCAATTTCTTCCTTTGCTTTGATTGCCTTTTCATAAAAAGGTAGTGCATCCTCGAATTCACCGGCCGCACTTAAACTTTCAGCAATTCTGGAATTAACATTTATTCCAGCAACTACTTCATGTTCATCTAAAACAATGTTGTAATACTCAATGCTTTTTTTAAAGTCACCCTGACTTGAATATAACTCAGCAAGTGCAAGGTCGATTATAGGTTCTTGTGGTAGTTTTTTCTTTGCCAGTAAAAGCTTTCGTTCACTGACCTCACTCAATCCTTGCATTTGATATAAATCACCTTGAAGTAATAAGGATTGGACATATGCTGGATCTTCTTCAGTTATAGTTGCCAATACCTCAATAGCATCTTCTTCTTCATCCAAATCAATCATAATCTCAGCCAAAAATAGAGATAATTCACCTTCCTCAGGATAAAATTCGTGTAAAAGTTCCACAATTTCTTTCGCTTGATCAACAAAGCCCCATCTGTAATAATTCTCGGCAATCGTGTATTTTTCTTCATCTGTACAACCTTTTTTTATCTGGTCTAAGTATTCAAGTCCCTTTTCTATTTCTCCGTTATCTATTAAATCAATTGCTACATCTAATTTGCTCATTATATTATTACTCCTTTACAAATATTAAAAGGAAGATGCAAAATGCCCAGGTATTTTCACTCTACATTCGTCACCAAATCCAGGTCGGAACAGTATTTGATTATCAACCTTTAAAAATTTACCTTTGTGCATTGTTACCTTTGGGATATGACTATGATAATCTAGAAGCGGCTTTTGTTCAACTGAATAGCTAACGTCATTCAAATCATAGAGGTTATAATCTAATTCTCCACCAACACGTATACCTCCTTTAGCAGGGTATATACCAATTTTCTTTAAGACGTTTAATGAAAGTGGATCTTTCTCATTAGGACAATCATGTAAGGAGGAAATATGGTTGTCTTCTGTTATTTCTTGCCATAGGCTACTTTGCCTATCTTTTTTAGATTGAGATTTATTTTTTGTATTCCATTGTGGCACAATTGGCACAGGGTATGAATATTGAGCATCTCGAATCCACCCCCAGGGAATTCGAAATAAATTATCTTCTTCATCAATTTCGACAATAACCAGTGAAATACCTTTTCTTTTACAGGATCGAATGAGGGAAGGTGTAGTTAATTTCAAAGGAACTCTAATCCCTAGAAAGTAGTCGACCGGGCAATTCAATAAGCGGTGTCTTGCCTCATTTAGCGCTTTAGATAGCTCCCGCTCAAATTTCACATCACAGATGGATAGTATGGTCGTGCACCCTTTCGAAATAAAATCATCAATCATTTCTTGCTTAAATTGATGAAAAGGCTTTAATGATGAACCTAATGAAAAGTCCATCATGACATGTCCTGGAGTTAGTAGGAATTGTGAAATATCCATTTTATTACAGTTGTATCGGTTCAAATTATCACTAATGTAGTCAATACGTTCACCCTTAACAAGTAAGGAACATTTAGCAATTTTATTTTCCTTTAGTACATTTGCACGATCAATTATATACGCCATGAAACCTCCCCCATCATATTAGTTTTAAGTCGAAAAAGCTTCTTAAGACAAGCTATGATGACGGACTTGATTCTATGAATAAAAAAGAACCATTCACTTGAAATGGTTCTTTTTAAAGATAATATAGGATAAAAATTTGTACCTAGTTTTAGTGTCTAGCTCTGGACACTTTGCGCTTTTCAATAACAATCCTTATTACTTATAATATTTTATGTATTTCTAAATCACACACTTGGAGTTACTAGCCAATTAAACTTTCTAAATGCTCAAAAAATGATGGATAGGATACAGCAATTGCCTCAGAATTTTCTAAGGCCATAGGCCCCTCTGTTAAGCATGCAGCAATTGCGAGCATCATTCCAATTCGATGATCCCCATAACTATTAACTGTTTTTCCAGTTAGTTTACCTGATTGACCATAGATTATCATCCCATCGTCTGTTGATTCAATGGAAGCTCCTAGTTTTGAGAGCTCACTTACTACTGTATCAATTCGGTTTGTTTCTTTTACTTTTAATTCACCTGCATCCTTAATTACTGTTTTACCGTTTGCTTGTGTAGCAAGTAAGGCGATGATCGGAATTTCATCAATCAACCGTGGGATTATATCGCCACTAATTTCAATCCCTGTAAGTGCAGAAGTTGAAATAGTGAGATCCCCAACAGGTTCAAAATTCTCTATCGTTTCATTTGAGATAGAGACATTAGCACCCATATTACGCAACACATCAATAATTCCCGTTCTTGTTGGGTTTAATCCAACTTTTTTAAGCGTAATTCGACTATTTGGAATGATTGCACCTGCTACTAAAAAGAAAGCTGCTGAAGAAATATCACCAGGCACGATAATATTTACTGCATGTAATTCTTGTTTCCCTGTTACAGAAACAGTTAATCCAGCTTCTACAACCTCTCCTCCAAATGCTCGAAGCATTCTCTCGGTATGGTCTCTTGATTTATGTGGTTCAGTTACAGACGTCGTTCCTTCACTTTGTAAACCAGCTAATAGAATCGCAGATTTCACTTGTGCACTTGCAACAGGAGATTTATAAGCTATCGCTTTCGTTTTTCCACCACGTATCGATAATGGGGTAAAGTTACCCTGTTCCCTTCCATCGATAGACGCTCCCATTTGCCTTAAAGGGTTTGTAACACGATTCATTGGTCTTTTAGCAATCGATTCATCGCCAATTAAACAACTATGAAATGGTGTACCAGCTAAAATTCCAAGTAGCAGACGTGTTGTCGTACCTGAGTTTCCAACATTTAAAATCTCAACTGGCTCCTTAAGTCCCGATAATCCAGTCCCAAAAATTTCTACAGTGTCTTCATTTCGCTTAATCTCAACACCCATTTTTCGGAAACAATCAATTGTACTTAAACAATCTTCTCCCTCTAAAAAGTTCGTAATTGTCGTATTCCCATTTGCAATTGACCCAAACATGATAGCACGATGTGAAATCGATTTATCTCCGGGTATATCGATTGTTCCAGTAAGGCCGTTAACCATTGTAAATAATTGTTTCTTTTTCATCTAAACACTCCTCATAGCAGGTTCAGTGTAAATTTCATCCGTAATATGTATCAAAATTTGTTTCTTTTTCTATACAGCTTTTTGCACGTTCACGATCATTTTCACTTTGAAAGCTTAACCGTAACACCCCATAAATTTCCTCTCGGGTTTCTATAATTCTAATATTCGTTATACTTATACGTTCTTTCGCTAAATAACCAGTTATTTCTGAGATTATACCTGGATAATCCGGTACGTCAACATAAAGGTCATAAAAGGATGGAATAGCCCCTTTGACTCGCGTGGGCAATGCATCTCTAAAGTCTTTTGCATTATTAAAATAATCATATATTTTACTACTATCGCTTGCAACAATTAATGAACGTACTTTTTCCATTTCAACTATCCAGCTTTCGAACAGTGTTAATAATTCTCCCTTATTATGGAGTAGAATATCTCTCCACATTGCAGGATTACTTGATGCTATTCTTGTAATATCGCGAAATCCTCCTGCAGCCAGCCTGCTTACTAGCGCATTTTCATGTTGGAGCTGCTCAGCTTGATGAACTAAGCTTGCGGCAATTATATGCGGGAAGTGACTTATAACACCAGCTAATCGGTCATGCTCTTTTGCTGACATCGTGATAAAATTAGCTTTTGTCCCTTTCAACCAATTTTTCAAGACTGAAAGTTTATTTGCACTCGCTTCTTCGGCAGTAGGGGTGAATATGTAAAAGGCATTTTCAAATAAGTGCACTTTTGCAGCCGCTACACCGCTTTTATGAGATCCAGCCATTGGATGTCCACCAATAAATGAGTATCCATTATTCAATAAATTCTTAGCTTTTTCGACAATTCGTTGTTTTGTGCTTCCAACATCAGTAATAATTACATCTTTTTTCAAATTGCACTGTGCTAATTGTTCAATGATTATTTCTGTTTGCTGAACTGGGGCAGATATAATGATTAAATCACTCGTTTGTGCATGTTCTTCTATAGTGACTGTAATGTCATCCACGATTTGAAGTGTTTGTGCTAACTTTGCTTGTTCTAAATTAATGTCACAACCAATAATTATACTTTTCGGGTGTTCTTTTTTTAAAGCTAATGCAATTGAGCCACCAATAAGACCCAATCCTATCAACAAAACCTTACCTTCCATTTCATCATCTCCATATAACAAGAAAAGCGCAGGGCGCCCGCCTATCGGCGCGTCGATTAAAACCCGCCACGTCCTGTGGCGAACATCGACATCAGCACATCCTGTGCATGTCAAGCATAAGACGGTTCCTTTAAGAAGGTGGTTTTTCCTTCTTAAAGGAAATGGCTTATACCATAGAGTCAATGGCGCCCGGAGCTAGACACTAAGACTAGGTACAAATTTTTCTTATCTTTTAAGAAAAGCGCAGGGCGCCGCCATAATAATCGCTTGAAATTGCCCTTATTACTCTGTTATCCAATGTAATAAGCAATAATCTTTCAGAATAGAGCTTTAAAAAAAGAGAAGTGAGAAGTATGATTACACCACTATACTCTCGACTTCATATTAATTAGCTACTTTTTCTACAAGCATTTCCGTTAAAATACTGATAATACCTTCATTTTGTTCTTTCGTTCCTACTGTAATCCTAACGGACGTTGGAAAACCTAGAGCGTTTCCAGATCTTACAATATAACCTCTTTCAAGCAGGTATTGAAATACTTCGTCCCCTGGCCTATTAAAATCAATTAGGATAAAATTTCCTTCTGAAGGATAATAGAAAAGTCCTTGTTCATTACAGAATGTATAGTATTGTTCTAAGCCTTGTTTATTCTTTTTGGCACATTCTATAATAAATTGTTGATCGTCTAATGCAGCTAAAGCTGCTACTTGGGCCATTTTACTTGTGTTAAAAGGTTCTCTCGCAGGTTCTATTTGGGTAATAAGAGAACTTTGAGCAATACCGTACCCAATTCGTAATCCCGCTAATCCATACGCTTTAGAAAACGTTCGAAGTACAATTAAATTTGGGAATTGATCTATAAGTTTTATTGTTTCTGGATAGTCATCAACTTGTGTATATTCATAATAAGCCTCGTCTACCACTACCAAGACCTCACTTGGTACTTGATTCAAAAAGGCTAGTAAATTATTTTCTTTAATATAGGTACCTGTTGGATTATTTGGGCTACATAACCAAACAACAGCAGTTTCCTTATCAATTTGAGCTAACATACCTTCTAAATCATGATAACCATCTATTAATTCTACTTCTCTACAATCAGCGCCCTCAATAATGGCATTATGGCGATATTGTGGAAAGGTAGGTGTAGCCATCACTGTATTTTTTCCTGGCGAGAGCAAAGAACGACAGATTATTTGCAGTATTTCATCTGAACCATTACCAAAAATAATTTGTTTTGGACTTACCTCTAAATGCCCTGCGAATTTCTCTCTTAGATCAGCCGCATAACCATCAGGGTAAATTGCTAGTGATTCAATGCTATTTTGAATTGCAATTTTTGCTTGTTTTGAGAAACCAAATGGATTTTCATTTGATGCAAGCTTTGTAATTTTGTCTAGACCATACTGTCTTTTAACTTCTTCAATAGGTTTTCCAGGTTGGTATGGCTTTAAATTCTTTAATTGTTCTTTAATCTTCATCTTACACCTCTCAACTATTTATAGGTGAAATTATGGACAGAATATACCTTTTAAATTCTTCAACCGCATCACTTCGAGATCCTTCATGAAAAAGTCTATCTCCAAGAACCTCGATTTGTTGAACAATGGCACTTCCGACGACAATTCCATCACAATGATTTTGTAATGCTTTAACTTGGTTTGCATTAGAAATTCCAAACCCAACAACAACTGGTATGGTGCTGTATTGTTTAACTTCTTGAAGGAATGAATATACTTCTTCTTGGATAGTATCTCGAACACCAGTCACCCCAAGTGAGGAAACACAATAAAGAAAGCCTTGAGCATTGGATGCAATCTTTTGAATTCTTTTGGCTGACGTAGGTGCTACTAATGAAATATATTCAATTCCTTTTTGAGCACATCTTTCTCGTAAGTCCACACTTTCTTCATATGGTAAATCTGGTATTAACAGTCCATCTACACCATATTCCTGCGCTAAAGAAAAAAAGATATCTTCCCCTAATTGTAGCACAGGATTGTAATAGGTAAAGACAACAACTGGAATTTTTAATCCTTTTTCTCTCATTACTCCTATTAACTTTAGTGAGCTTTCTAATGTTGTACCATTTCGCAATGACCTGCTGGCTGCCCGTTGGATTACAGGACCATCAGCTAAAGGGTCAGAATAAGGAATGCCAATTTCTATTACAGTCGCACCGGATTCCTGTAAAGCTAAAGCAAGTTCTATTGTAACGTCTGGGTGGGGATCACCTGCTACTATAAATGGGATAAACATTGTGTCAGGCTTTAACAGTCTCTGATAATACGTTGTGCTCATACTCTTTTCCCCCTTTCAAATGTTCCATTAGAGAATGGACATCCTTGTCCCCTCTACCAGAAAGACACACTAGTACTGATTCTTGTGCACTCATATCTTTTGCAAGTTCAAAAGCTTTTGCAAGAGCGTGGGCAGATTCAATCGCAGGAATGATTCCCTCTTCTTTCGCTAGCATTTGAAGTGCCTCTAACGCTTCTACATCCGTGATACTCTCATATTTAACCCTGCCAACGCTGGCTAAATAGGAATGCTCTGGGCCAACCCCAGGATAATCGAGCCCTGCCGATATTGAGTAAGGTTCAATAATTTGTCCATGTAAATCTTGAAGCAGGTAAGTCATAGCTCCATGAATAATGCCCCGTGTACCTTTTGTAATTGTTGCAGCATGTAAAGATGTTTCCACTCCTTTTCCCGCTGCCTCAACACCTACTAGTTGGACGTCATCCTTTAAGAAAGGATAAAACATTCCCATCGCGTTACTTCCACCTCCAACACATGCCACAACGGTTGTAGGAAGTTTCCCTTCTCTTGCTTGAAATTGTTGTTTCGCCTCGTCACCTATAATTCTTTGAAAATCGCGTACCATCTTTGGATAGGGGTGTGGGCCAACAACAGAACCAATCATATAAAAATGATCAGTACAATGCTGTACCCAATAGCGAATAGCCTCGTTGGTAGCATCTTTTAGTGTCTTACTTCCACTTGAAACCGGGATTACCTCTGCACCTAGAAGTTGCATTCTAAATACATTTAATTGTTGTCTTGCAATATCTTCTTCGCCCATAAACACTTTACATTCCATTCCAAATCTAGCAGCTACTGTTGCTGCAGCAACCCCATGCTGACCAGCTCCAGTTTCAGCAATTAGTTTCCTTTTCCCCATACGCTTAGCTAGCAGCGCCTGACCAATAGCGTTATTAATTTTGTGTGCACCCGTGTGGTTTAAATCTTCACGTTTTAAATATATTTTTGCACCTTCAAGCTTTTTGGTCAGATTTTCTGCCAATGTAAGAGCTGTTGGTCTGCCTGAATATTCCTTTAAGGTACTATGATATTCCATTGCAAATGATGGATCTTTCAACGCTGCATCCAATGCAGCCTCGATTTCTTCTAATGGTTGCATTAATGTTTCTGGAACGAATTTACCTCCGAAATCACCAAACCTACCGTTTTTATCTGGTGCTTGATTCATATATTCCCACCCTTTCCTCTAATTGATCTACTAGTTGTTTATCCTTTACATTATTTAGTTCAATCCCACTTGAAAGATCAATACCCTGCGGACAATGTTTAAGGAGCCCATCGACATTTTTTGAGCTTACTCCACCTGCAATAAAGCAAAGAACACCTTGCCTTTTTGCTTCCTCTAAATAGTTTGGTACCGCATTCCAATCAAACGAAATTCCTGTGCCACCCCACACTCCCTTGACCCTACTATCAACAATATATCCATCCACTATTCCACTAAGGCTCTGCATTATCTTTAAGGCATTTTCTTGATGATGGATAGCCTTCCAAACTGGTAAATTAACTTTCGTTTTAATATCTAAAATCACATCTACACTTTCATTGCCATGACATTGAATGATTGATAGAGGTACTTTTGATACAATAGTAGCAATTTCTTCTGCTGTGGCATTCACAAACACACCGACCAACTTTTTGTCTTTTATATCGACTTGTGAGAGCCATTCACTAAGCTCATCAACACATACCTGTCGTTTACTCCCAGCAAAGATAAATCCAATATAATGAGCATTACTATTCGTTGTTACAAGTAAATCCTCTAATGATTTATTTCCACAATACTTAAGTAGTAATCCGGTCATGTCGATCTTCTCCAAACATTTGCTTAATGCCCTCACTAGGCTTCTCTGCCTTCATAAACGCTTCCCCGACCAATACTGCATTAGCTCCGTATTCTTGTACCTTCCTTAGATCATTATTTGTGTGAATACCACTCTCACTTACTAACAAGCTATCAACTGGAATATGATGTGCTATTTCGTTAGTATGTTGAATAGACGTTGCAAAGGTTTTTAGGTCTCGATTATTCACACCTATTATTTGTGGCTCAAATTTAGCTAAGACTTTCTCTAAGGCGTCATAGGAATGCACTTCAACCAGACATTCTAGACCCAACTCATATGCTTCTAAGTAAAATTCATATAGCTGGCTAATTGATAAGACCTCTCCAATTAACAGGATGGCATCTGCACCTATCCTTACACTTTCTTCAATTTGGATGGGATCGACAATAAAGTCTTTTCTTAGTACTGGAACATCCACTTCACTCTTCACTTGCTTAAGGTAGTCGATTGATCCTTGAAAATACTCTTTATCAGTTAAAACAGAGATAGCGTCTACCCCTACATTTTCATATTCTTTAGCTATTTCAAGAGGATAAAATTCTTCTCTAATGACGCCTTTGGATGGTGATGCCTTTTTGATTTCTGCAATTAAGCCAATATTCCTATTAGGGTTGATAAGTGCTTCATATAAGGACTTTCTCTTAACTTCTAAAAAATCAGGTAGAACAATCTCCTTCACTTCTTTGTACTTTGATTGAATTATTTTACCTAGCATACCGAGTCTCCTTTTTACTGCGTAATTTTTTAAAATGACTCTGTACTACTCCTTTTTGCAATGCTTCCCTAGCCGTCTTGACTCCTTCAGATATAGAATTTGTTTTACCTGCTACATATAAAGCAGCACCAGCGTTAAATAAAACGATATCTGTGGCACTGTGATTTCCTTCCCCATTTAAGACTTGTTCTAGCAACAAAGCACTTGCTGTTACAGAGCTGACTTGAATATCCTTGATATTTCCTCTTACTAATCCAACGTCCTCAGGTGTGATCACAAATTTCTTAATTTCGCCATTTTTCAGTTCTACTACATCTGTTTCACAACTAATGCTGAATTCATCAAGCCCATCCCTACCTGTTACGAAAAGAACATGCTCAGATCCTAAATTCCGCAATGTATATGCCATTTTTTCTGCATAATCAGGTGAGTATACGCCGATAACCTGCTTTTTACAACGGGCTGGATTAGCTAATGGGCCTAACAAATTAAAGACAGTTCTAAATCCAATCTCAGTTCTAGGTATAACAGCATGCTTCATTGCTGAATGATAAAACGGAGCGAACAAAAAGCTCATTCCTCTTTCTCGCATTGCCCTCTTAGCTTCTTCTGGGCTAGCTTGGATTTCGATGCCTAAGTACTCAAGTACATCCGCGCTTCCACTTTTTGAAGAGACAGCTCGATTTCCATGTTTTGCAACTTTTACTCCTAAAGAAGAAACAACAATAGCTGTAGCGGTTGATATATTAAAGGTTGAAGATCCATCTCCTCCAGTACCACATGTATCGATTACTTGATCATCGTAAGACTCTAATGCCATCATATGGGACCGCATAGCCCTTGCAAATCCAGTCATTTCATCAATAGTTTCTCCTCTAAAACGTAAAATCGAGAGGAGGCTTGCAATTTGACTAGGTGTGGCTCTTCCACTCATTATTTCATCCATAACCGCATTGGCCTCTGATTCGGTCAAAACATTCCCGTTAATACATTTATTTAATAATTCTTTAAACATATTGACCCTCCTTACCTGCAAACATCTTATGCGCCAGCTCTATAGTTTTAATTAAGGCGCTAGCTTTATTGAGTGTTTCTTTCCATTCAAGCTCTGGTACGGAATCAGCAACAATTCCAGCACCCGCCTGTATAAAACCGACACCATCTTTTAATACGATTGTTCGAATAGTTATACATGAATCAATATTCCCATCAAATCCTATATAAGCAATCGTTCCAGCATATAAATTCCTTGCAGTTGGTTCAAGCTCAGATAATATTTGCATTGCTCGTATCTTGGGAGCACCCGATACAGTTCCAGCTGGAAAAGCTGCCAGTAATGCATCAATTGGGTCGACAGTTTCGGAAATAACACCTGTAACCTTTGAAATAAGATGCATAACATGGGAGAATCGCCCTAACTCCATTAGTACCGGTGTGTTCACCGTTCCAAATTTCGACACTCTACCAATATCATTTCTTGCTAGATCAACCAACATATAATGTTCAGCCTTTTCTTTTTCATCATGTAAAAGCTCCTGCGCCAATAACTCATCCTCTTCAGGCGTACGCCCTCTGCGTCTTGTGCCTGCAATTGGATGAATCTCTAAATGATCTTCTTGAATGTTGATTAGCCTTTCTGGAGAACTACCGATAATTTCAACGTCATCGCTTTTTATATAAAATAGATATGGTGATGGATTTACCATCCGCAAGACTCGGTATAATTCAAATCCACTTATACTCACAGGAACCTCAAACCGTTGTGAAAGCACTGCCTGAAAAATATCACCAGCAGCTATATAATCTTTAATTTTAGTTACATCTCGGATAAACATTTCTTTTTCATAGTTTGATTTAATATCATCAAAGCTAACTTCCGCTTTCATATTGTGTAGTGGAACAAGTTCTTGATGTTTATTATTTTGCAAAATCTTAGTAAGATAAATATTTATTTTTGCTAATGCATGCTCAAAAACTGCCTTTTTACATCTAGTGTCTTCATCGCCATTTAAACTAATGTAATGAATGATTGAAAGTTCTTTTTTATGATGATTAAAGGCTAATAGTGTTTCACAAAAGAAGAAGTGATATCGTTTGATGTTCATATCATTGTTTTGATGTTCATTTACTTTTTCAAAGGTTGATATTGCATCATAACCAATATAACCAACAGCTCCCCCAGTAAATGGGATGGGTAAATCAACATCCATAACCGCTAAATGTTCCTGAATCCAAGCGAACGCTTTTTTAAGGGTACTCTTTTTGGCGATTTTTTGTTGATTGCCATTCTTTATGATAAATTCACCATTTATTTCATCGACAAACAAAAATGGACTAAGGCCTATGAAAGAATAGTGTGACCATAATGATTGTTCATCCTTGCTCTCTAAAATAAAGGACGCTTCTTGTTCTAGGTTTTGGAAAATTTGTATTGGTGTCAGCGTGTCACCAACAATTGTTTTGACAATCGGAATTGTTTTGTATTCGTTGCAATTTGACAGAAATGAGGATAAATCTTCTGTACTCATGTGCTCACTCCTCCATATTTTTAAGTTGTGTAATATTCGCTACACTAACTGTCTTATGGAGAATGAGGATTTAGGAGGGGGTTAATAAAAGCTATAAAAAAATGATCAACTTAAGTTTTAATACCATAATGATATTAAAAAACCCCAAGACAAATAAACGTCATTGGGGTAGAGTTGATATGATTAATCTTTCTCAGCTAACCTCAACTAAACTCACTCACTCTCATCTACCCTAGCTATAGAATGGCACTCTTGCCAATCTCATAGTTCTCTTAACTCAACTAAAGAATCTTACTATTTCTAATGTTATTACATTTCTTGATTATTTGTCAACGATTTACTGTTCGTTAATTTATTATAGGGGCATAAGACCATTTCAGTCTTTGTTCCCTAGCACAAGCAGCCAAAATACGAGAAGATTCAATTCTTCTCAACGAGATCAGGCCTTAGTTGTATCGCATCCTCTAGGTACACATGAAAAATATTTTCTTGTGTAACCTTTGTATTGACCGTCAACATGACTCGAATACATTTAGCCAAAGAGCCTGGTACAGGTATTTCTCTCATACACATTACAGGTACAAAGCTCCAGCCATCAATACGTCTAAGTGCTGCAGCAGGGAATCCCGCATCAATGTCCTCTGTAACGGATATTAATACTTGTGCCACGTCCTTGGGATTAATATTATTTGCCTTTATCATTTCTTGAAGGAGAAACTCTGTTGCGGCAATAATTTCATTTAATTCATTTTCCTTAACTGTAATTGCTCCTCTTACTCCGCGAACCATGTAACTCCTCCTTATTCACTTTTAAGTAGTGTATACAGTAACTCATCATTCACTTCATGTACTTCAACAAGCCCAACTTCTTTTAAAAGAACCATTCTTATGTTACCAGCAGTAGATTTTTTATCTTTTTTCATACGTAGTAGTAACTTGTTAGGATCTAGTCCAGCTGGAATTGTGGTTGCATAACCGTATTTCTTAAACCAATCTACATATTCTTGGTAGTTTAAATTTTTTTCAAAATATTGCTCACTAACTTTTATGGCATATAACATACCAATTAGGACTGCCTCACCGTGAGTAATTTCCCCATATCCCAATTCTGTCTCTATTGCATGGCCAAGTGTATGGCCAAAATTCAAAAAGGCACGGATACCGTTTTCACGTTCATCCTTTGAAACAATTTCAGCCTTAACTGCTATGCCTTTTTGAATGGCATATTGAAGCTGATCGCCATTTAAATCTGAAAAAGTCATAATATTTTCTTTAATCCATTTATAAAAGTCCTTATCCCAAATGATTGCTTCCTTTATGACTTCAGCAAATCCTGATAAGAGCTCCTTTTTGGGTAAAGTTTCTAAAAAATCAGTGTCATAAACAACTGCTTCTGGTTGATGAAAAGCACCAATCATGTTCTTCCCCAAAGAATGGTTAATAGCAACTTTCCCGCCTACAGCACTATCATGCGCCAAAAGAGTTGTTGGAATTTGGATAAATGGTATACCCCGTTGGTAAGTTGCAGCAACAAACCCTGCTACATCCCCAACGACACCGCCTCCTAGAGCTAAGATTAAAGAAGAACGATCAAGCCCATTCGTTAATGCACATGTATGGCACTCATAGTAAGTATCAATATTTTTTGCTGTTTCACCGTGTGAAATAATAAACTTGTCGGTAGCGTAATCCCTAGCTAAGACCGAAACCACTTTTTCTAAGTATAATGGTGCCACGACGTTATCCGTAATAATCAATATCTTCGAAATAGGATTAGTAAGTTGTTGTAATACCTTTGGTAATTCCGAAATTATTCCACTACCTATATATAAAGGGTACTGTTTCGAATCAGTCGTAATATTAATAGCCGCCATTAGAAGTCCCTCGAATATTCCTTCATTTTCATAATGTTATCTTTAATTAGCTCCATTCGATCTTGACCAAATTGACTTACAATTGCAGCAGCAATTTCCCAAGCAACAACCGCCTCGGCAACAACACTAGCTGCTGGTACCGCACAACTATCTGAACGTTCAATACTTGCTGCAAATGGTTCCTTACTTTCGATATCAACACTTTTGAGTGGTTTATAGAGGGTTGGAATCGGCTTCATTACTCCTCTAACGACAATAGGCATTCCTGTTGTCATTCCGCCTTCAAAACCACCTAAATTATTTGTTCTGCGGGTATACCCATTTTCTTTGTCCCAAATAATCTCATCATGAACTTCACTTCCAGGTTTACGTGCAGCATCAAAACCTATGCCAAATTCGACGCCTTTAAAAGCATTAATACTTATCATTGCCGCGGCAATTTTTGCATCTAGCTTACGATCATAGTGAACATAGCTTCCAACTCCAGCCGGCATTCCACAAACGATAACCTCGACTATACCACCGATTGAATCACCATTCTCTTTCGCAAGATCTATTTGCGCCATCATTTCCTTCTCAGCTTTAACATCATAGCATCTGACTGGTGACTGTTCTGTTATAACCTGTAGTTCCTCAATTGTTTTATATGTAGGATCATTCGCTCTTACTCCACCAATTTCCAATACATGCCCCGCAACCTTAATTCCTAATTCTAAAAGGAGCTGCTTGGCAACTGCTCCTGCGGCTACACGGACAGTTGTCTCTCGAGCTGACGAACGCTCTAAAACGTTACGCATATCGCGATGACCGTATTTTATTGCACCGTTTAAGTCGGCATGTCCAGGACGAGGTCTAGTAATTTGTCGCTTTACGTCTTCCTCCTTAACATCTTCCAATGGCTCAATTCCCATTATGCTTGTCCAATGCTTCCAATCACGATTTTCAACCATTAATGTAATTGGCGAGCCTAATGATTTCCCATGTCTAACACCACTTACTATTTGCACTTGGTCTTTTTCGATTTGCATTCTTCGACCACGACCATGTCCCTTTTGCCTTCTAGCTAATTCTTCGTTTATCTGTTGCGCTGTTACAGCAAGACCCGAGGGTACTCCTTCTAGAATGGTTGTTAATTGTGGGCCATGTGATTCTCCTGCTGTTAAATATCTCATCTACAATCCCCCTTCAACTCTTTAAAGCGATTATGTACCAATATATCATATCAAAACACAAATTAGTAAGAGAATTTAATAAATTGTAAAAATAATCTTAAAAAAGATTACTCCTACTTAATGATATAATATAGTATGAAATTTGGATAGGCAAAAAGAATCCATCCTATGATGAACTCCACTAAAACTATTATTTTTTTCTATAAAAGAATGTGTCCTCTGTCTCGAATTCATAGGTAGCTGGATTAAAAATTTGCTCCGTACTTCCTACAAAGAAAATCCCATCCTTCTTTAATGCATCACTAAATTTTTTATACAAAACATGTTTGGCATCTTCAGTAAAGTATATTAATACATTACGACAAACAATTAAATCAAATTGGTTATCAAACCTATCTGCTAATAAATTTTGTTTTTTAAAGGTGACGGTTTTTTTAATTTCTTCACTAATTTTATAGTATGTACCATCCTGGGTGAAGTATTTCTTTTTCATTATGTCGGGAACTTCTTGGAGTGACCGTTCTGGGTAGATACCAAGATTTGCACGAGCAATAACATTTTCGTCAATATCAGTTGCTAAAATGGAAATTGAAGTAAGTGGCACGAAATTGGATAGCATCATTGCAAGCGTGTAGGGTTCTTCACCAGTAGAACAAGCCGCACTCCAAACTTTTAAACGCTTATTTTTCACAAACAAATTAGGCAGGATTTTCTTTTCCAGCACCTCCCACCTTTTGCCATTACGGTAAAATTCAGAAACATTTATAGTCATTCTATCTAAAAATTCATGGAACAACACATTATCAATAGCAATTCCCTTATAGAAATCATGAAAACTTTTATATCCCTTTTTTTCGTATAAAGATGTTAGTCTACGTTTCATTTGTGCTTCTTTGTAAAATGCAAGGTCTATACCTGTTTTTTGCTTTACTTTTACGATAAAATCTTCATAATCATATGACATCGTCACTAGTTCTCCTCTATATTAACGGTATTCAAATTTTTAAAAACATACATTCAGTATAACGCAAATTCGAGAAAAATGAGTAGTAAAAGACAGTAAATAAAACTAGGTTCAAATTTTTATACTTTCTTATCTTTAAAAAAGAACCAGCTAAAATTAGCTGGTTCTTTTTGATCTTAATAAATCCATTCATTAATTTGTCGAGTATATTCAACAAGCTCAGCTTCTTTGAAGAATAAGCCAATTTCACGCTCAGCGCTTTCAGAAGCATCCGAACCGTGAATCACGTTTTTATCGATTGTTAAACCGAAGTCTCCACGAATTGTTCCTGGTGCAGCATCTTTAGGGTTTGTAGCCCCCATCATCGTACGTGCAGTTGTGATAACGTTTTCACCTTGCCATACCATTGCAAAAACTGGGCCAGATGTAATGAAGCTTACTAATCCACCGAAGAATGGACGTTCTTTATGCTCGCCGTAGTGTTGCTCAGCAAGTTCTGGAGTAATTTGCATTAGTTTAGCTCCAACTAATTGAAAGCCCTTTCTTTCAAAACGAGCCACAATTTCACCGATTAACTGACGTTGTACTCCATCAGGTTTTACCATTAAAAAAGTTTTTTCCATGATAACCCACCCCATTAAAATATGTATAAGATTGTCTAATTAACAACCAATCAAAATAGTAACACTATTTTGATCGGTTATCAACGTTTGTCTAGATAATTATTCTTTAAAATTTCCTTTTGCCGATAAATTTAGCTATATTATAAAGCGTATTTCTAGCTCTGTTCACTGGAAGTTCACTTAGAACATCGAATGCTTTATCTAGGTATCTATTACTGATTTCTGTTGACTTTTTAATAGCGCTTGAATTTTTTATTAGATTGATAAGAGGTTGAATTTCTTCATGGGTAGTTGTTTCTGAAACCTTTATTATCTCTTGACTTAATACAGGATCTTGTAATGCATATAATACCGGAAGAGTTACATTCCCTTGGAGTAGGTCACTTCCTGCAGGTTTTCCAAGTTGTTGTTCAGTTGCTGTAAAATCAAGGATGTCGTCTGTTATTTGGAATGCCATACCAACGTAGTAGCCAAATAAATATAATTTCCGATGTACTTCACTAGGTACATCGGATGCAATCGCACCAAGTTGACAACTCACAGCTATTAGCAAAGCAGTTTTTCTTTTTATTCTACGTAAATAGCAGCGTAGATTTTGGTTAAAATCATATTTATCTTTTATTTGTTCAATTTCTCCAATATTTAGTTCAACAAGGGCTTGTGATAATATTTTGTGTGCATCAACTCGATCAACTCTAGTCATTAATTCTAAAGAACGAGCAAAAATGTAATCACCAGTATAAATTGCGATTTTGTTATTCCACTTCGCTTTTATAGTCGGTTTACCTCTTCTCAAATCGGCATCATCAATTACATCATCATGTACAAGTGATGCCATGTGAATTAACTCTAGCGCCACAGCAACGTTTTTGATATTATCAATATTATACTCCCCAAATTTTCCAGCTAGCAAAACAAATACCGGGCGAATTCTCTTTCCGCCCGCTTGTAATAAATGCAACCCTGCTTGTCTAAGTAGAGGGTGCTCCGCTTGAATTGTCGCCTCAAGCTCTTTTTCAATTATAGCTATATCCGTATTCAAAAAGGAATACATCATCTTCAATTTCATGAGATTCACCTTAACTTACGTAGACATAATTTGTAGTAGCCATGTTAACATAGTAGTTTTAAACTACTTATCTTTTTTGTCTTTAACTCCTAAGTGCATTGCTGCAACCCCACCAGTGTAAGGTTTAACTTTAACATTTCGCAACCCTGCTTTTTCAAACATCTGAGCTAATTCTTTCATTCCTGGAAAGTCTCTTGCAGATTCTTGAAGCCATGAATATTCCTCATAACTTTTTGCAAATAGTTTTCCAAAAACCGGCATAACAAAGCGGAAATAAAAGAAGTATAATTGCCTGAAACCAACTAAAGTTGGTTGGGAGGTTTCTAAACACACTACTTTTCCACCTGGTTTAACCACACGGTACATTTCTTTTAACACTTGAAGATAATCAGGTACATTTCTTAATCCAAAACCAATTGTGACATAATCAAACGTATTATCTTCAAAAGGAAGCCCCATTGCATTACCGTGTATCAGTTTAGCGTGTTTTACTTGCAATGTTTCAATTTTATCTTGGCCAATTTTAAGCATATTTTTACTGAAATCCAGTCCATATACCTCGCCTGTTGGTCCGACAGCATCAGCGAGCGCAATCGTCCAATCTGCCGTGCCACAGCATACATCTAATGCTTTAGCCCCTTTTTGGACATCCATACGTTTCATCGTATCTTTACGCCATGCTTTATGTTGTTGAAAACTGATGACAGAATTCATTTGGTCGTAATTCTCGGAGATTTTCTCAAAAACCTTATGCACTCGTTCTTCTTTGGATTGCTTCATTTTTTGACCCTTCTTCCACAATCTTTTCAGAATAATAAATTTACTATGAAATAAGAAGTTCCTTTACACGAACTTCCAAGAGTTTATTAACCGTTTGATTTGATACTAAACATTTTTCAATAAGTTGTTTTAAATGAGCAATGTATTTATCAATCATTTGAAGAAGATAGGTTTCTTCCTCTATGCCCATTGCAACCATTTCTACATTAGTAGATACCGGAAAGAACAGATTTCGCATGGTGTCAAATAAAATTGAGTAGCCTTTACTTGCAAATGTCTCTCTTTCGCTCACTAACCTTTTTAAAAGTAACATTTTTGTAGCAAGCTCAGTCAACTTTGGCAGATGGAAAAATTCCGTTATTTTTCTAAAAAGAGAAACTTCAATCATTTCGACAGTGTTAATAAGAGTGTCAAAGTGATCGGCATCTTTTTGATAGTATCTTATCTTATGCTCATTAATATCTTTAATGGCCTCTGCTAGGGTTCGAATCATATTAATGTCATCAATATCCGCTAAAAGATAGTAGTACAAACCACTAAAGTAAGTTCCAGCCAAAACTGTAAGTTGATGATTTTTTAAAGTATTCGGTAACGTCAAAACAGAAGAGTTTGAAACTGTTTCATGGGTATCAAGGGCTATTTGAACGAGCATCGTCGTTATAATATAACTCTCAATCTGATGCTGTGGTAGCTTCAACTCTTTAAAAATAGAATACAAAAGAAGAAGCTTGTCCTCGTCGATTTTTGGCGTGTTAATATATTGATTTATATAAGGATGTCTAACTTTTGCTTCTATTAGCTCCTTAATCTCAGCCATTTTCACATTGATGTCATGCAATTAAATCACCCTTGTTTCCCCGTTATATCTAACTAAACCAAATTCCCCAAAGAAAATGGTTATCATTCATTAACATTTTTGACAACCATCATTATAACATAAAGCAAAGTGTTATGTGTCTTATTAGCCCTAAAAGTTACATTTTTCTTGATGCTTTCCAAATCGACCCACATTTAACTACCTAAAAAGCTAAAAAAGCAGGGGCTACCTGCTATTTTTTTGTTTCTGATTCAATTTCACCATGTCCAGTTTGAATTAAAGCCTTTCCTCTTATCTTAATAGCTGAGGTGTGCTCCGTAAATTGAGCAATCATCACTTCACCTTTATCTAGCTTTTCAGAATGATGAAAACGTGTATCCGTTCCACGTGTTAAACCAATCACATTTACACCATCCTCTGCAGCCTTTATAACGATAAAATCATTATTAGTATTTACGCCCATCTTTAGCTCTCTCCTTTAAACGAAGAATAAAACGAATTCTTTTATTTAAATATCCACTAAAACCTTAATTATGTCAATTAGTGAGAGATTTTAAAGTAAACCATTTGCTTAATGTAAGCTGCTTCCTAATTTTTGTTGTTTTTTAAAGTGTTTTTTGTGAACTACAACAATTTTTCAGAGAAGACTAATCATAATCATTAATCTTTAAGAAATGATAGAACCTCTGCACGCGCGGCAGTATCTGTTTTAAAAATACCTCGTACCGCAGAAGTAACTGTCTTAGCACCAGGCTTTTTAACCCCTCGCATTGTCATACACATATGTTCGGCTTCAACAATAACCATTACTCCGTAAGGATCTAACGACTCAACAATAGAATCGGCAATTGTTGAAGTAATTCTTTCCTGAAGCTGAGGTCTCTTTGCAACTGCTTCAACAGCCCTCGCTAGCTTACTTAATCCTGTAACCCTTCCCCCTTTAGGTATGTAGGCAACATGTGCTGCACCATAAAATGGGACCAAATGATGTTCGCACATTGAATAAAATTGAATATCTTTCACCAAAACAAGCTCTTCATGGTCTTCACCAAAAATCGTCTTAAAATGCTCTTTAGGATCTTCATTTATGCCTGAAAAAACCTCAGCATACATCTTCGCTACCCGTTTGGGGGTATCAAGTAGACCTTCACGGTTTGGGTCCTCACCAATTGCTTCTATAATTAACTTTACTGCCTGTTCAATTTGTGCGTGATTAATTGAAGACATGTAAACTAATCTCCTCCCAAAAAACCATAATCTAATGTCACGTAAGGCGATTCTAGCATATAAAAAGAGCTGAAAGCAAGAAAAGCGCAGGGCGCCCGCCTATCGGCGACAAGCATAAGACAAGCCGGCTGGAAGGTTGTTCTTTACCTTCCGGACGGATTGGCTTATGACCTCGAGCCGATGGCGCCCGGAGCTAGACACTAAAACTAGGTTCAAATTTTTATACTTTCTTATCTTTCAAGAAAAGCGCAGGGCGCCCGGAGCTAGACGTAGATAGACAGAGACACGAAGTTATACACAACCTTACAATTTATAAATTCCTAAACAACAAAAAAGAGACCCGCATAAGACGGATCATCCTTTTTATCAGGTAATTATGTACATTATTTAACTGCGTCTTTTAATACTTTACCTGGTTTAAATGCAGGAACTTTACTTGCAGCAATTTCGATTTCTTCACCTGTTTGTGGGTTTCGTCCCTTACGTGCAGCACGTTCACGAACCTCGAAATTTCCAAAACCGATCAATTGAACTTTATCTCCACTTTTAAGTGCATCTAAAATTGAATCAAAAACAGCATCAACAGCTTTTGTAGCGTCCTTCTTAGAAATCTCGCTAGCTTCTGCTACAGCATTAATTAGTTCTGTCTTGTTCATGCTATTCACCTCCTCCCAAATAGTATTTCTTCAGAGTATGGGATCTTAATAGAAGTTTTCTAAAGGGACGAAAAATTCCTTTTACTCTCCTACTATAAAGAATCCAACTAATCCTATTATTCATTACTTCACAATTTGAGCAAGTTCTATACCTTTATAGAACTACTAATTGGTAACAAGCCTTATATTATACGATTATCCGACATAATTCAATATTTTTCAACGGAAATCTTTACTATTTAGGGATATTTCGCCATAATTATTGAGAATTTTTAACAAACTTATAGAAATCAAAAAAAGACTCCAAATAAGGAGTCGTAATTGAATTCGATTCTTTTGTCTTATAAAATGATAGCGATTAAACCACCAGAACCTTCGTTTATTATTCTTTCTAGAGTTTCCTTTAATTTATAGCGGGCATTTTCAGGCATTAGAGAAAGCTTTGCTTGAATACCTTCTCTTACAATTGAGCTTAATGATCTACCAAAAATATCTGAGTTCCAGATTGATAGTGGATCATCCTCAAAATCCTGCATTAGATACCTTACTAACTCTTCGCTTTGTTTTTCTGTACCGATAATAGGTGCAAATTCAGATTCTACGTCCACCTTAATCATATGAATGGAAGGTGCTACCGCTTTTAATCTGACACCAAATCGTGATCCTTGTCGAATAATTTCAGGTTCATCAAGGCTCATATCAGAAAGTGCAGGTGCGGCGATACCGTAACCAGTTTGCTTCACCATTTTTAAAGCATCAGCAACTTGATCATACTCAGCTTTGGCATATGCGAAATCTTGCATTAGCTGAAGCAAATGGTCTTTGCCGCGAATCTCCACCCCAACAACTTCTTTTAAAATTTGATCATACAGATCATCGGGAGCATATAGATCAATTTCAGCGATTCCCTGCCCCATTTCAATACCAGCTAAGCTTGCTTGGTCAATAAAATCATATTCACTAAATTGACCAACAACTCTATCTACATCACGTAAGCGTTTAATATCTTGCACTGTATCTTTAACAGCCTCTTGGTAGCTTTCACGTAACCAATGATCTTCACGCAATACCATTACCCAGCTTGGTAGATTTACATTTACCTCAAGCACCGGGAACTCATATAAAGCTTCACGTAGTACGTTGTATACATCGGTCTCTCGCATACTCTCTACACTCATTGCTAGGACAGGAATATCGTATTTCTCATTTAATTGTTGACGTAGGGCTTCGGTTTCAGGGTGATGCGGGTGTACAGTGTTGACAACCATAATAAATGGTTTACCAACTTCTTTTAATTCCTCTATCACTCTTTCCTCTGCCTCAATATAATCTTTTCTTGGAATATCACCAATAGAGCCATCAGTAGCAATTACTACACCAATTGTTGAATGTTCTTGTATAACCTTTCTTGTTCCAATTTCAGCAGCTTCATGGAATGGAATTGGTTCCTCATACCAAGGCGTATTAATCATTCTTGGTCCATTTTCATCCTCATACCCTTTTGCCCCTGGAACAGTATACCCAACACAATCTACTAGTCGAATATTTACATTGAGTCCATCTTCTACATGTACTGAAACAGCTTGATTTGGAACAAATTTTGGTTCAGTTGTCATTATCGTTTTACCAGCTGCACTTTGAGGAAGTTCATCCTGTGCACGTGCTTTATCTGCTTCATTACCGATATTCGGTAAGACTACTAATTCCATAAATTTTTTAATGAAAGTAGATTTACCTGTTCTAACTGCACCAACTACTCCTAAGTAGATATCGCCTCCAGTACGTTCAGCGATATCTTTAAAAACGTCTACCTTTTCCAAGTGATCCCCTCCCGATCTTAGAGTTCTTGGGATAATACTATCCGAATAAGTAATATAGGACATTATATATGTATGATGTTGTCCTACTTAATTATGACTAATCCTAAGAAGTTATTTTTTTACCCCCATTTGAACTCAAGGTCTTATAAAATAAAAACCCTTCTGTTAGAGTTTATTCTCTAAAGAAGGGTTCATGACTTATTTATCTAAAAAAATAGGCTCTTTTTTATCTGGATCAATTGTATACGGAAGGGAGTGTGCAGGTACAAACATTGAATCCTGTACTAAAATATCTCTTATATCATCACCTGTTACGTACGAGTTCTTAGATTTTTGTAGCGCTGCATAAAGATCTGGTCTGTAATCCACAAATATATCTACCTCATCATTGATCACAAATGAAAGATTGTTGCCTGTGAATGGACTTACAACATAGGGTTCTTCTGTGTACCCTAGTTTTTTAAAATCCAGAGTGAACACTTTATTTGATACAACCTCTTTGAATGGTGGGTAACCGTTTTTTCTTCTATAATCATCTAACCTGAAATTTATTTCGCGAATCGTCTCAGTTAAAGTTAAATCAAATAGTTTCACCGTTGGGTTTGTCTCAACATCTACTAAAACGTATAAATAAACACCACCACTTTCAAAAGAAGTCCCTGGTGTATCCTGCATATATCTAGGTATCAATTTATTAAAATCGATTGGATATTTTTGATAGATAGGTGTAGTCATATCTCTTGTTTTAATAGGTAATAGCCCTGAATTATCTTGCTGAAATTGTTCTACTGCTAATTGAACCGAAGCTAGTTGGTCCAAATACGGAACTTGGTTTTGCTTCAGTTTATCTTCTGGGTATAAACAACCTGATAATAAGGAGATAGCTATAATCAAATGTAAAAGTAATAATAGCTTCTTTCTGGTTACTTTCATAGTATAAATCCGTCCTTCATTTTGTCTTCTCTATTCACTTACCGGGCCACTAAATACGACAAAGAAGATAATTATACCGGCAACCACCATAAAAAAATAGGCAATTACTGATAAGATTGTCCTTAAAAAGCCCTTTAATTTATATCTACTAAGATAAATCGAAATAACTGCAATAAACATAAATCCCATTGAAGCAAGCGCAAACCACATCTTAAGTAACCCTGGTGTCATTAAAAACCGCTCCTTTTACTTTTTAAATCATCGTTAACTAAAACTGAGTTAAGTCAACAATACCTAATTCTTACCTATAGACGAAAAGTATTATATCATATAAAGCAAAAAAAAGCTGAAGTAAAGAGGGGCACTCTACTTCAACAAGAAACAAACTAAATACCTAACCGGTAGCTTTAACTCATAAATGTATTACTTCCTTCAAATCAGAGCTTTAAACACTCTGAAGTTTAGTCGATTTACCAAGCTATCAGTGTCGTTTGCCCCCCCCCACATTTAGTGGCATGCATGAAAATAGGGGCGACTTTTCTAACGAGATAAAGTAATACGTTGCATAATATGCATATTCCGTTCAATTTGTATCGTCTAATGCCTATGTTTTAAGAATTATTTAAAAATTAATATGTTAAAACTGGGTCACACTGTTTTATTGTAAGGTCCTAGATCAGAACGATTATGTTAATGTACCTCTTTCTTTAAAGACAAATACATTTAAATATAGATAATACACACTTAATCCCATAGCATAACCTCCTTATCCCAACACTCATCTTATAGTATGTGATATGCGAGTACACTGTGTAAAAGTAACAGATTATCTTCAAATTATTTTTCAAAAGAAAATATAACTTAAGTTTCGCACCCTTAATAAACAGGATTTTCTAACTCATAATCCTGCCTTAACCCTTGTTATATAAGGCTTATGACCTCAGGTCCGATGGCGCCTGGAGCTAGACGTAGATAGACAAAGAATCGAAGTTATACACAACCTTACAATTTAATAAATTCCTAAACAATGAAAAAGGCGTGCAATCTTTGACACCCATAATAAAAATAATGAGCGAACCCTCAAGGACCAAGAGATGAGGGAATCAGCATGGTTTAATAAATAAGCGGAGAAATTTCTCTTAATTACGAAATAGCACTTAAAATAGCTTAAATAGACGGAAGGATTCCGACTATTTACACAAAAAACGTCAAAATGGATCATTTTGCATTGCATAGGCGGAAAACCTCCGCTTATATACCCCGAACCAAGCCTTATTACGTAATTTAACCGGAAAATCTCCTCTTATTTTAACTATCACTGGGTACTAAATATAGGAGATGAATTCTTATGTATATGAAAATGTGTAAGAATGGACATCCCAATTGACACTTAATTTTGAGTGTCCAATAAGCATTGTCCTTTAAATCTATTTTGTCATTAGTGGTTTTATTTTACTATAAGAGGTATTATAAATCCCTATATAAAAGGAAAATGGCATATTTCGATTCGTATGCCATTTCTAATGTCAATTTTCCGTAATGCACCTCAAAACGGAACCCTTTATTCTTTTGCGACAGCGTTTTTCTTTTCTCTCTTTCTTCAACGTACTTAAGAGTTGCTTGGCATTTAGTTTAGTCCCGTTATAGGTGTAATTTCGTTTATCTTATCGAA
The DNA here is from genome assembly GCF_029193815.1 of Cytobacillus sp. S13-E01. Classification (GTDB taxonomy): domain Bacteria; phylum Bacillota; class Bacilli; order Bacillales; family Bacillaceae_L; genus Bacillus_BV. Next base: position 99,696 of record NZ_JARFVC010000005.1, on the reverse strand, counting down.
CGGCACAAATCACATGCAGGGATTTATTTTTGTTTTCTCTTATGGACTGGATAAACCCCTTACTGCTAAATTAGCTGTCCACTAGTACATACTTTGCTTTAACCTCATGTTTTGAAGCCAACCTTGTGACAGAGGGATTTGAATTTGAATGTTTTCATCACATCACTTATAATCGAATTAATAGATTATCCATGAGTTTTTATCACTTTTTGGATTTCATCCAAGTTAGTCCGCATGATAACACGCCCTTTTTGGTAGATTTGGTAAGGTACCTTAATCATACCAAAAACCTTGTGTTCATGCGGACTGTCGTGTTTTTTCTTCCGATTAAAAAAAGGGTTAAATCGCATTGTTGCTAGGTGCGAAACTCAAGATATAAGATTATCAAACAACCGACCTTCAAACATCAAACTTTGCCTCTTAAGAGTTTAGATTACCGTTCTCCTAATATGTTTGCTAAATCTTCCATCTCATGCGTCTTTACTCTTGTCATTAGGCTATCGACAGCAGCTTTTACATCCTTATTGTTAAAGAGTACATCATATAAAGCATACGTTATTGGCATTTTCACATCCATTTTTTCTGCAAGCTGATATGCTGCTTTTGTCGTTCTTACCCCTTCGACAACCATCCCCATATTTTCAAGAACTTGTTCTAGATTTTGGCCTTTTCCTAATAAATTACCTGCACGCCAGTTTCTGGAATGAACACTTGTACAGGTAACGATTAAATCGCCAATTCCAGTTAGTCCTGAAAACGTTAATGGATTTGCCCCCAATGCACTGCCAAGTCTTGCAATCTCAGCTAAACCTCTGGTAATTAATGCAGCTTTGGCATTATCTCCATAACCCAAACCATCTGTTATCCCAGCAGCTAGTGCGATAATATTTTTTAAAGACCCACCAATTTCAACCCCAACAATGTCTGGATTCGTATAAACACGAAAATGTTGGTTCATAAAAAGGTCTTGGACATAGTCAGTGGCTTTCATATCTTTCGAAGAAACCGTGACAGTTGTTGGATGTCTTAAACTAACTTCTTCAGCATGACTCGGACCTGACAATACCACTACACTGTTTAAAAGGTAATCAGGCATTTCATCTTCAATGATTTCTGATACTCTCATTAGTGAATCAGGCTCAATTCCTTTACTTACATGGACAACGGTCAGTGGGGAATTTATGATAGAACAAATATTTTTTAATACTTCCCGTATAGCTTTTGTGGGGACAGCCAAAATTATCGTTGCTATACCTTCCAAAGCCTGTTCAAGCGAATAATATCCTTTTATTGATGGAGGTAAAGAAATACCTGGTAAGTATTTAGCGTTAGTATGATTTGAATTTATTTCATTAATTTGTTCTTCCTTATGGCCCCATAGCCTAACCTCATGCCCATTACAGGCAAGCACCATTGCAAGAGCTGTTCCCCAACTACCCGCACCAACTACTGTTATTCGTTCCACAAGTAATCACATCCCTATGGCTTATTTTCGTGCCCTTGCTATTAGCTTAATGGGTGTACCTTCAAACCCAAAGGATTCACGTAGGCGATTTTCTAAAAATCTTTCATATGAAAAGTGCATTAATTCCGGTTCATTAACAAAAACAACAAAAGTAGGTGGTTTAATAGCCACTTGTGTTACATAATAGACCTTTAAACGCACACCTTTATCCGCAGGTGCTGGGTTCATTGCTACTGCATCCATGACAACATCATTTAATACATTTGTAGGGACACGGAAGGCGTGATTTTCACTAGCTTTATCAATCATTGGGACCAACGTATGTGTTCTTTTTTTCGTTAATGCAGATAGAAAAACGATTGGTGCATAACTTAAAAATAAGAAATGGGCTCTAATTTTTTCTTCGAACTCTTTCATTGTTTTTTCATCTTTTTCAATCGCATCCCATTTATTCACAACAATGACAACAGCTCTACCCGCTTCATGGGCATAACCAGCTATTTTCTTATCTTGTTCAATGATACCTTCTTGGGCATCTAAAACCACCAAGACAACATCAGATCGTTCGATTGCTCGTAGTGCTCTTAGAACACTATATTTTTCAGTGCTCTCATACACCTTTCCTCTCTTTCTCATACCTGCTGTATCTATGATGACATATTCTCTACCTTCATAAGTATATTTTGTATCAACTGCGTCACGAGTTGTCCCGGCTATATCACTCACAATAACTCGTTCTTCACCTAACAATGCATTAACCAATGAAGATTTCCCTACATTAGGGCGTCCGATTAGACTAAATTTAATTATGTCATCACCATAATCTTCTGTTCCCTCAGTAGGAAAGTGACCAATAACTGCATCTAACAAGTCCCCGAGACCTAAACCATGCGAACCTGAAATAGGTAAAGGTTCACCAAAACCTAGTGCATAAAAATCATAAATTTGCTCTCTCATTTCGGGATTGTCCACTTTGTTAATACCTAAAACAACAGGCTTTTTCGACCGATAAAGGATCTTAGCAACTTCTTCATCAGCTCCCGTAACCCCTTCTCGACCATTTGTCATAAAAATGATCACGTCTGCTTCATCTATCGCTATTTCAGCCTGATGCCTGATCTGAGTAAGAAATGGAGCATCACCAATCTCAATACCACCCGTATCAATTATATTAAATTCTTTATTTAACCATTCCGCAGAACTATAAATTCTATCTCTCGTCACACCCGGTATATCTTCAACAATCGAAATTCTTTCACCTACAATCCGATTAAAGATTGTTGATTTTCCAACATTGGGACGTCCAACGATTGCAACAACTGGTTTTACCATACAAAAACATCCTTCCTAAATGTTCTATTCCCTTTCGATTCATTTATTTTTCCTAACGTAGTAGGTATAAGGTTTGTTCAAAAAATAATATTATATTGCATATGTATGCTTTACACTTTATAGTATCGTTAACCTATTGTGGAACATGGCTCTACTATTATTAAAGAAACCCTTCCGAATCGAAGAAGGGCCTAACTGTTACATTCTATCAAAGATGTTATAATTCAACAATCTAAACATGTTAATGCTTAACTATTACGTATAAATCATCACCTAATGCGTGGGCAATACCATCTAAGATAGCTTCGAGGTTTGCAGCAATGAATTCCATTTCTTCTTTTGTTGCACAGGTGAAAACTGAAGCACTACCTGTGACCATATTAGGTTTTGTAGTTATAACAGCCAATATGAACTTTTCTATATTCATTCCAATTTTCGACCTTTCTTATTCGCTTTTGATTCCGTTGGCATCCGAATTGCATTTTCAAGAGTTGGTACTTGACCAATTATCGCAATTGCTTTCTCAATGTCTTTTTCTTGTGGTAAAACAAAGATTCCTACACGCCCATCATCTAAATCCCGTTTAGCAAGTGGCACTAATGCTGGTGTACCCGAATCACGATATACACCCAATGCCGTTGATACATCATGTAAAATCGCCTGCCTTTGACCAAGATTTGCAATTGTAGAGCGAGCATTAAAACTTTTCGGTTTTAAAACAAACCCCATCCCATAGCGAAGAACATCAGCTTGTCTTGCTGGCAAACCGATATTCATAATATAAATATTATCAACATATAATCCCGCACCTTCAAATCTTGGTTTTACATATTCGATATCTACTATTTGTTTAAGTTTACTACCAGACATTAGTTTTTTAGAAATTATAATCGTGATAATACCAACGATTATCCCTATCCATACATTGAAGACTAGATAAGCAAAAGTAGTTAAAAAGGATGTAAAAATAACTAAATAATTTCGACTCTCAAATGCTATAGCAATTCCTTCAATATATGTAGTTCCTCGTGTAACAAGTTCATAATGATCTAGTTCAGTTAACGTATTTCTCTCCATATTTCGTACATCACGAAATTGTGATGCAGCAATTGTTAGAAATGTAATTGCCGTAAATTCTTGTTCCATTATCGAAGGTACAGCAATTGTACCCAACCCCGCAGCAATAAATCCAAGTGCAACATGTATTATTTTCCCATGTAAATAGGTAGGGTATTGACGATAATCAGTCTTAAGCATATAAATTCTACTAATTACTCCAAAAAATACTCCCAAAAGTATAGGATACGTATATTCATTCATATCATCCATGTTTCTCCTTTGTTGTTTTCTGAAAATATGTATCAAAATATTGCACGAGATCCTCTAATGAACCCCATATAAAGAGAGTAAAGACACTAATGGCAAGAACATCAAAAAATAGCAAAGAACCTACTTCGTAATCAAAACGAAAGTCACTTAGAATAAAGGCGTATAAAAACTCTCCTTGACTAGCACCAATCACCGCACAGATTATTCTGGTCTTTGCATCTTTTACTAACAATAAAGTTAAGTACACTAAACAAAAGGCTAGCATAATTTTACGGTTAAATACGAGCCAAATAGGGTCAAACAGCTCGAATAATTGAAAGCTGACATACGCAGTTGTTATCGTTAACGTACATAAGAGGATGTATACAATTCTTCTAGTTTTATTTTTGGTATTTATTGATAAAAATAAATAACTGCTTAGTAGTGCAATAAGGAGGGAAGCATTAATTTTAAAAGTAGCTACCTGTAATATAGTTGCCGAAAATATAATCAGCATTAAAATTATGATAGTAATGATTAATCTTTCATTATTTTTCTTCATAAAAAATGTGCTTAATGTCCATATTATCCAAGCTATCCAATAAAAATAAATACCATCCATATCCCTGCCTCCTATCATCCCCATTATTTCTTTTTTTATGAAAATTAATCCCACTAATACAAAAAAAACAAAAATCCATTGAATATTCGTGATTTTTTTCACAAATACTATAAAGTGAACTCCATAAAGGAAACTTCCCTAAGTGGGGGGTTGCTTTCATCCCCCACTTAAACTTCTTCGTATTCTCTTAGTTATGAAGTGGGGGTCTTTTTGCCCGTTAATCCGGGATACATTTGAGTTGTAGTACAAAAGGAGGGATTAATAGAAGATGGGACGAGATCGTCAGGAAAAAAAGTTAAGAGAAAATAAGCGTGTTGAATCTGACCGGAATCAATCACTAGACTATCCTGGTTCGACAAGATTAGAGAGTGCCAAAGAGTCGAGAGAAAGAAATAAATAGCAATTTCAACTATTTAGAAAAGGTTAAAAAAATAAATTTTAGACCCTCTGATTAGTTCCCATGTCGGAAACCTGAGAATCAGGTATAAAAAATTGAAAAAACGTCTCTACTTTAGAGACGTTTTTCTTCGGTTAAATTTAGTTGTATCTATCCCACGTTGTTGTAACCAATGGTAGGTATCTCCACTTATCACGATAGGTGCTTGCTGAAGTTCATTAATTGTTTTTCTACCCAATGCTGTCATTATCATTTTTAAATCGTCTTGAATTTGGGTGATTTTAACAATTAACTTTTCTTCACCTTCTGACAAAAGAATCTTTAAGAAATAGCCTGCAAACGCAGTAGCTGATGCACCTAATGAGATAGATTTAGCAATGTCCAAGGCACTTTGTAGACCACCTGAGCTTATTATAGGTAATGGATCCTGTACACTACTAACTTCCACAATGGATGCAGATGTTGTTATACCCCAATCATCAAAATAATCTAAGATATGACTACGTCGCTTATTTTCAATTGCAGAAAAATTTGTACCACCATAACCGCCTACGTCAATAATGGATACCCCACTATTTTTTAATTGTTCAGCTGTTTCTACACTTATACCAAAACCAACTTCCTTAATCATGACAGGAACTTCGATAGCTTTAACGATTGCCTCAATTCTTTTAAGAGCATTCGTAAAGCTTCTATCCCCTTCAGGCATGACCAATTCTTGTATAACATTCAAATGAATTTGAAGACCATTTGCTTCAATCATGTCAATAGCCTGCTTAGCATCATCAATCGTTGCCTCACTACCAAGATTAGCAAATATAATTCCATTTGGATTAGATTCTCTTACTATTTCATAGGTTGGACGCTCACTAGGGTCTTTTATTGCTGACATCTGTGAACCAACTGCCATACCAATCCCACATAAGTTCGCCACTCTTGCAAGTGCACCATTTATTCTACGCGTTTCTTCACCACCACCACCTGTCATAGCATTTATAAAAATGGGCGAACTTATATAAAGTTCGCCTATAACAGTTTGTAGATCGATGTCACTTACTGATACATTAGGTAAGCTTTGGTGAACAAAAGTTATATCAAGAAACCCATGAGCTCGACTTTGACCCGTTGAAATTGCATGTTGTATATGATCTAATTTTCGCTTTGCTCTGCTCACAATTTATCACCATTATTTTAGTTTATTTAGTTTATCTAATTTATCACCTATCATTTCACCAAGCTGAAAACCCGAAGGCTCATCTTGCTGTTGTTGATACTGGCTATAATCTTCTTGAGATGGATCTTCCTCTAAATCTTTAATACTTAGAGAAATACGTTGTTCTCCTTCATTTACTTCTAGGATCTTCACACTTACTTTTTGACCTACTTTTAACACTTCGCTAGGAGCGCCAATATGTTTATGCGAAATTTGGGAAATATGGACTAATCCTTCCACACCAGATAAAACCTCTACAAACGCACCGAATGGAACAAGGCGCCTTACTGTACCTTCAACAACATCTCCGCGTTTTAGTTTCTCAGAAATATTCGCCCATGGTCCAGGTAGTGTTTCCTTAACAGAAAGAGATATTCTTTCATTATCACGGTCAATTGAAAGAATCTTAACATTTACTTTTTGCCCTTCTTGCACTACGTCTGAAGGCTTTTCGACATGACTATGAGCTAACTGAGAAATATGAACAAGTCCATCAATGCCACCAATATCAACAAATGCCCCGAAATCAGTTAAACGTTGAACAGTTCCCTCAATAACAGTTCCAACTTTAATTAAGTCAAAAACTTGTTGTTTTTTGTTAGCTTGGTTTTGTTCTACCACAGCACGATGTGACAATATCACACGATTTTTATCTTTATCCAGTTCAACAACCTTAACCGTTAAGTTTCGGCCTTTGTATTCAGTAAAATCCTCCACAAAATGTGCCTCAACTAATGATGCGGGTATAAAACCTCTTACACCAAGGTCAACCACAAGTCCACCTTTTACTACATCTTTAACTTCAGTTTCAAAAACTTCTCCAGACTCGAACTTTTGCTCCAAGTTAGTCCAAGAAACATCAGCAAGTGCAGCCTTCTTTGATAGGATTAAAGCCTCTTCTTCAACCTTAATTACTTTTAGCTCTAACTCTTCACCTTCTACCACCACATCACTAGCTGCTTCTACATGTAGACTTGACAGTTCACTAATTGGAATGATGCCATCCAATTTACTATTCTCTATGCCTACTATTACTTGTTTTTCTTCAACCTTAGTCACTTTACCAGTTACGATTTCTCCAACTTCTAGGTCTCTAAATTCTACTTGATTCATGTCTTCAACCATTCCAATTCCTCCTTAAATCCCACCAACTTAACTACTGTCTTTTCCCTGAATTTTTATGTTATGTATGTGGTTATATTAATCACCTTTATGAAAATACCACTTTTTTAACACAAAAAAATTAATAGCATTTCCAAAATAGAACTACAATATTCAATCAATGAATTAACTTTTTCATTGTAGATGGTGGCTATTTGAATGGTAGCCATGTTGGTTTCTTATCTTAAAATAAAAAGTAAAAAATTCTCTTTTTACTAACTTCTAATAAATGCTACTTTTTGTCAAGGGAAAATTGCTAAACTATTAAAATTTTTCAATTAATTCGCCAATCGAATTCATAATTTTGTCTGTTGTTTCCTCAGCCGAAGCTTTTTGTTCGCGTAATGCTTCCATATCAATTGGTCTACCATAGACTACTTTTAATCTACCAAATAGCTTATATGGACCAATTATAGCACAGGGAATAACAGTAGCATTAGACCTAATAGCAAAAAAACCAGCACCAGCAAGCCCCTTACCTAATTTGCCATCTTTACTTCGTGTCCCCTCAGGGAAAAGGCCTAACACATTATTATCCTTTAGGACTTTTAACCCTTTACGAAGTGCTTCTCGATCACTCATTCCTCTTTTAACAGGAAAAGCATTCACTTTTGATACTATTTTTCCCATAACAGGAACATTAAAAAGCTCTTCCTTCGCCATAAAATGGATTGCCCGCGGGGATGTAATACCCACTATAAGCGGATCAAAATTCTCTATGTGATTTGAGCAAATTAATACTGAACCAGTTGAAGGTATATTTTCAGTCCCAATGACCTCTATTCTATAAAGAGGGGACAATGCAATAGAAACTACTCCTCTGGCAAAAGAATAAAAATTCATATAAGATCAGTTCCTTTCCTGGGCCAACTCGATAATACGTGTCACAACCTCATTAATTGATAATGAAGTTGTATCAATTTCAATTGCATCGCAAGCTTTACGTAATGGAGCTACTTCTCTTTCAGAATCTAGTTTATCGCGGATTCCTATTTCTTTCATAAGTACTTCTAGATTTGAATGAAAACCCTTTGATAAATTTTCCTCGTGGCGACGTTGTGCTCTCTTCTCAACTGAAGCAAGTAGGAACACTTTCACTTCAGCATTTGGCAATACATGCGTACCGATGTCTCTACCATCCATTACAACTCCACCACTACGTGCAAGTTGCTGTTGTCGTTTAACCATCTCTGCTCGAATTAACCGATGTTTTGCTACAATTGATACTGAATTAGTTACATCACCAGATCGTATTCGATCAGTTACATCCTCCTCATTTACAAACACTAATTGTCCATTTTTACCGGGCTTTAATTCAATATATGTAGAAGTAAGGACATTCATTAAAAGCTCTTCATTATTTAGGTCAACACCCTGTTGAAGTGCTTTATAAGTAAGAGCTCTATACATAGCTCCAGTATCAATATATATGTACGATAGTTTATCTGCTATTATTTTTGCTACAGTACTTTTACCAGCTGCGGCTGGACCATCTATAGCGATTGATATACTTTTTTTCATCATTCTCAATCCAATCTTTACCTCCTAAAAAACCTACCTCGATTTGACGCTATGGGAACCTATGAAGTTTATTGTTCCTCTAACATCGTTTCTATTGTTTTAACATATTTATTACCGTTGATTCCTTCATAATCCTGAATTTTTGTTAAATATGGAGTGAGTTCACTTTGCATAAGCAGCATTTGGGCAATAATTAAAAAAATAAACTGTACTATTGCAAGCTTTAACAGAATTCCTTCTAATCTTTTCATTCCAATCAACATCCTTTACCAAATTTAGACACTATAGTTATAGTATGTGAAAAAATTTGGGAAATTAACCAGGGCTATTGGGAAACACCTTTTTTCCGCTGGATTAGTTGACGTTCAAAACAGAACTTTATTAAATGTTGCCGCTTAATCTCATTAACTTCTGTAAACTGTAGGGATGCCTTATTCCTTTCACCGTTTTTACCTAGTACAATTCTAATAACCTTACTTTTTAGTTTCAAATATTGATATTCACCTGAAAGAAGTGGTATCACAAACCAAGTTAGAATTGATTGACCCGCACTCAAATTTGAATTTTTGGGAAGTATAATCGATGACCCCCCTGCACTGATATCATTTGTAACTGATACAAACGGAGTGAATTTCTTATTTTCGGAATGTACAGCAACATCAATCGCTGTATCTATTCGTACGTATTGTCTTCTTTGAACACGAATAAGATTTTCAATACCTGGATAAGCAAGAATTATCATCGGTATTGTTTGTTTATAACGACCTAACACACCTGTATCAAAGAGGTATACAGTATTATCCTTACCTACAAAAGAGGCCTTTAACTGGGTACCATCAATTAGAAAGACTGTACGACCAGTTTTGTCATTAATGGGATAATCAATATAAATTTTATTTGCCTTTTTTTCGACGACCCTACACCTGTATGATTCATCTTCAACATTATATTTTGGCTCAAGGGTGATCGTATCCCCTATTTTCAACAAAGTTAATCACTCTCTCCGCTATTATATATATTTACCTAAATATTTCTCATTAAGAGAAAGACCCCTACTATTTACGATGGTATCCTATACTAATATTAAATCATGGATTAAAAAAAAGGGAAAGCATTATTCGCCTTCCCTTGTCTTAGTACAACAATTACTTGTTTAAATTTGCTTATATAACGGCTCTGGATTTTTTAATTTCTCTACCTTTTCTTCGAAACCAGTTTCAGCATTAATGAAGATACGATAGGTATCGTTATCAATCGTACCTAAAAACTCATAACAAAGTACTTCTTCGCCAATATCATTAATAATTAGCGCTTTATAATCTTCCATAACAGTTAGGTTTGCATTCATCTTTTTCTTTGCTTCATCGATTGAAATTGTCGGATTTGGAATCTCTCTCTCTTGATGGGAAATTAAGTAATCTCTTGCCGAAAATCCACTAATTTTCCCATCATCTAACGCAACTTTCATCTTTATAGAATCTGGATACACTCTCACCCCGTTGATATTTGCTACAAATGTAAACACGGCCTCGTTATCATATTGAGCACTTTCATACAATACTTGATCATCAAACTTATGATCCTTGAGAAACTTTGCTGCTATAGTAGAAGCTTCGTTCAAACTTATTTTTTGGTCTTTAATCTCCCTATTTTGGAGCACCCAAATTGGATATCCACCTTTTTTTGTAATATCCATAAACGTTTCATTCTTCGCCTTAGGGTCATGGATAGATAAACTATAAAAACCATTGCTGGCACCTTCACCATTTTCAGCGACATTCATTTTAATCTCTTTTTTCAAGCCTAAGAATTTTCTAGCCACTTCTTTCGCTTCATTTTCATCTATTTCTTCACCTTCTAAATTCTTAAATTCGCCATCTCCACGTCCTTTTTGCATTACTGTCATCGTTTCTCCGAACTCTGATTCAGAATATGCAGCTACATTCTTTTCAACTGTTTCAAAACCATCAATTATTGTGTTATCTGCCTGTTTTTCACCAGAGGCTAACGCCAATTCTACATCCATCCAACGTAGGTTATTATCAATAACTAAATGTTGAACTGTTCTCAATTCCTTTTGAATTTCCGCAGAGTTTTTATACAGACTCTGCAAGGATTCATACTCCTTAGTTGTTAATGGTTCCTTCTCTAAATCTCGCACCGCTGCTCTATAACTAAAATCACCTATATTAGCCAGAAACTCTTCCGTTTTATTGAAAGGAAGTAACGTTAAAGGTAACTGACTTACATCTGAATGAGCCTCAGATGTGATTCTCCAAACTTCTGCAAGAGTTGGAGATAGTGAATCACGAGAACTCATTGCTAAAGTCGTTCCAATCTTATCGTTTAGTAAGTCAATTTGGTATGTTAAATCATGAAACGCACGTTGATAGTTATTTTCCGCCTGAATTAATACGGCATTTTTTTCTTGATGCTCTTTATAGCCCCAATAAGATGTTCCTATAACTCCTATTGTTAATATAGTAATAAAAATACCTCTTAGCATTATTATTCACCTTCCTATTTAGCGAAAATGTGCTTTCCGATCCTCTTGATTTGAGGTCTACCCCAAATCCATTTACTTGTTGCTGTATCCGGATTAAAGTAGTAAGTAGCATTTCCAGTTGGGTCATAACCATTAACAGCATCTAATACCGCTTTTTTTGCCTGTTCATTTGGAGTTAACCAAATTTGTCCATCTGCAACAGCAGTAAAAGCTAATGGTTCAAATATTACTCCTGATACTGTATTAGGGAATGTTGGACTATTGAGACGGTTCAAAATAACCGCTGCAATCGCAACCTGTCCAATATACTCTTCTCCTCTTGCTTCTCCATACACAGCATTCGCCATTAACTGGATATCATTTTGCGAAAACCCACCCGGCATATTGGCAGCAGTAGGACCTTGTTTTTCCTCTTGTTGCGGAGTCTCTGGCTGTTTTTTCTGGGCCTCGGGCTCTGGTTCTTGCTGTTGTTCCTGTGGTGGTTGCTGGTTCGTTTGGGGCTGCTGCTTTTGTTGTTCCTGGGTCTGCTCTTGATTTTGCTGACCTTGTTGCTGTGCCTGTTGCTGTCCTTTGTGCTCGTGCTGTTGCTGACCTTGTTGCTGTGCCTGTTGCTGTCCTTTGTGCTCGTGCTGTTGCTGACCTTGTTGCTGTCCTTTGTGCTCGTGCTGTTGTTGACCTTGTTGCTTGGTATGTTGGTGATTTTGTTGTTGCTGTCCTTGATTTTGTTCCCCTTCTTGCCCAGCCTGTTGCTTATTTTGCTGTTTTTGGCCTTGTCCTTGATGTTGTTGATCTTGCTGATTTTCCCCTTGGCCTTGCGCTTGGTATTGTTGTTCCTGCGCAATTTTCATTTTTTCAGCACTTTTCTTTGCTTTTTCAATTGTTTCTTGTGATGGTGCGGATTGTATTTTCCACGGGACACCACCATAATGCGTAAATCGGTTACCTTTTTTTAGGTTGTCATATACAAAAGGTTGATTATATTTTGTGGCTCTTATTAACATATCTTTTGTACTATGCCCTACTAAGCCATCTACTTCTGTTAAACCAAATGCTTTTTGAAAGTTTCGGACTGCCCAATAAGTGCTCCAACCATATACACCGTCAATTGTTCCATGATAATATCCATTATACTGGAGTCTTGATTGCAGCTCTATTACATCATCACCAGTCGCTCCTCTTTGGATGATTTGTTCTGAAAATGCATCTACTTTAGCTGCATTAAAACTTCCAAATATGACTGTTCCAAACATAACAATAATTATTGGGAACAATATGAACGTTTTAAAGTTCATTCTTATTTACCTCCCTAATAAAATTCTATATACACTTAATTGTATTTTCTGTAGAAGTTGGTATTTTATTCAGATTCTGAGAAATTTCATCCTGAGAAAATAAGAGAAGCGCAAGGCGCACGGAGCTAGACGTAGATAGACAGAGACACGAAGTTATACACAACCTTAAAATTTTATAAATTCCTAAACAACGAAAAAAGCCTGACAACGTGTCAGACCTAGATGATTGCTACCGAATGTATAGTTACTGTCTTGCTAATTTTACTTTTCTTAATCCAAACCACCATAAAAAAATCATAAATGGAAGCATATAAAATAACCACTTTTGCCTAGTAAGTAAGATATAATCATAAAAACCATGAAGGAGAAACGGTATAAATAAAGCAAGGAATACCCATTTTTTTTTAGCATCTTTACTTGATAGTTTTGCTTTCCCAAGATAAAATCCCATTATTACACCAAATAAAGCATGGCTTGATACTGGTAATAACGCCCTGCCAACTGCGAATTCGACACCGTTTGCTATTAAAAACAAGATGTTTTCTAAAGTTGCAAAACCCAATGATACAGATGCTCCATAGACAATCCCATCATAGTGTTCATCAAATTCAGAATGCTGATATACTGTGTAAAATAAAATAAACCATTTAAAAAACTCTTCTAATAATCCTGTAGAAATAAAAGCATTTAGTAAAGTTGATTGAAATACATTTTCCACTTCTAAAACATATTGAATAAACATAATTGGAAAAACTAGCATTGCACCAAAAACAAATATCCTAAAGACCATTGTAATGGGCTCTGAATCATATCTGTCTTTTAGATAAAAATAGCTTAGCAAAGCTAATCCTGGTGCAATACCAGCTGAAATGACCCCCAACATAAGTGATCCTCATTTCTTTCTATTTTTTTTTATCGTAACATGATATTGTTAAATTGAAAACGACTTATAAGATTTAAAAATAGAGGGTTTTGTATATTTTGGAAGGAGTTATTACACCATGAAAAAAATACTTATTATTCATACTGGCGGAACTATATCGATGAAGGAAGATAAAATAACTGGAGCTGTGGCGCCGGATAAAGAAAATCCGCTTCATGGTACAACTTTGTCTATGTCAAATATAGCTAATATCGTAGTTGAAGAACTATTTCACTTACCATCACCCCATATTACACCACAAGAAATGCAAATGTTAAGACAGCGAATTGAAGATGGAATAAGGTTTGATAATATAGAAGGTGCGGTTATTACTCACGGGACAGATACACTTGAAGAAACAGCTTATTATCTTGATCTAACAGTTCAATCTGATATACCGATTGTTGTGACTGGTGCAATGAGATCTAGTAATGAGTTAGGAGCGGACGGGCCTTATAACCTTATATCAGCTGTGAAAGTAGCCGCTAGCGATGATGCTAAGGGGAAGGGAGTCCTAGTCGTATTAAATGATGAAATACATACAGCAAAAAATGTCACGAAAACTCACACAAGTAATATTGCAACCTTTCAAAGCCCACAATATGGACCATTAGGAATTGTTACAAAACGAGGTGTTTCGTTTCATCATACCCCTGTGCAAAGAGAAACCTATAATATAAAATCTGTAACAAAAAATGTCCTACTTTTAAAAGCCTATGCTGGTATGGACAATCTGATTCTTCAAGCTATCCGGACTATCCCGTTTAACGGACTTATAATTGAGGCGTTAGGACAAGGTAACCTCCCTCCAAGTATGGTTAGTGGAATAAAAAGTCTTATTGAAAATGGAATTCCAGTTGTATTAGTATCTAGATGCTTTAACGGATTTGTTCAAGATGTTTATAGCTATGATGGAGGAGGAAAACAACTAAAAGAACTTGGAGTTATTTTATCAAATGGACTAAACGGACAAAAGGCTAGAATTAAGCTCCTAATTAGCTTGGAGGAAACAACGGATCTTGCTGAATTACAACTTCTATTTTCAAAATAATCCTAATTCAAGTAAAGATAAGTACTAAAAAGTGAAACTGCAATTAGGGGAGTCTTACCGCACTTTTAAGGTGGGATAAATAAACATGGCTCATGCGACCATTTGACAATTGAGCCATGTAAGTTCCCCTTAATTATTCTGTCTTAACGAGTCTGCAATTAATTGACCGTGGAACCTTCCGTTTTCAATAAAAATTTCATTGGCATTATTTCCTGCAGCTATAACTCCTGCTATAAATATTCCTTTAATGTTTGTTTCCATTGTTTCTTGGTTATAAACAGGACGCCCTGTACTTTCCTCTGTTAGCACCCCGACTTTTTTAAGAAAGTTATGATCAGGGTGATAACCTGTCATAGCAAACACAAAGTCATTCTTGATTTGTTTTTCACTTTCTTCCACGCTATAAATAACTGATTCATCGGTTATCTTCTTAACATTTGCTTCAAATACCATTTTTATTGAATCATTTCGAACATGCGCTTCAAATTCTGGTAAAATCCAGGGCTTAATACTCTGTGAATACTCGGATCCTCTATACAATACAGTTACCCTTGCACCTACTTTTGCTAACTCTAAGGCAGCATCAATACTAGAGTTTTTTCCACCGATAACAACGACATCCTTGTTAAAATACGGATGTGCTTCCTTGAAATAATGTGACACCTTTTCTAGTTCCTCACCAATGATATTCATATAATTTGGGTGGTCATAGTACCCCGTAGCGATAACAATATAGTTAGCTTCATATTTTTTTTTAGTTGTTTCGACAATAAATGTCCCTTTACCATTTCTATCAATCGAGGTAACTTTTTCAAATGCATTGATTCGAAGTTCCTTTCTCTTGGCAACTTCCCGGTAATAAGCGAGTGCTTGATTTCTTACAGGCTTCCTATTCTCTGTAATAAAAGGCACATCACCAATTTCTAGTTTCTCACTTGAACTGAAAAAGGTTTGATGTGTTGGATAGTTAAATATAGCATTAACGATATTTCCCTTTTCGATAACTAAAGGTTTGTATCCCTTTGCTTCAAGTGCAATCGCTGCAGAAAGTCCACAAGGACCTCCCCCGACTATGATAACCTCTTCTTTTTGCAACATTTCCACTCCCTACAATACAATAACCTGTATCATTGTTTAATTGTCACCCTAGACAACCAAAATCTCCTATCATAAAATGATAGGAGATTTCATTCAAAGATGCAAATAAAGTGAACCTTAAAATAGTGGGTTACCTTCATCCCAACTGATTGTATGTTGAACTTATAATGCTAGGGAGCCATGCACGTCCTGTGTTTCGTCGGACCTTTATGGGCAGTTAATCCCCCACCTAAACATCATAGAATCCCTAAAAGTTTTGAGGCGGCGGTCATATTGCCCCTTAAGTGTGGGATAAAACAGAATATCTATTAAATCCAACCTCTAAAGCGAGAGGCTTCTGCCATTTTTCTAACACCAACCATGTAAGCTGCAAGGCGCATATTAACACGACGGTTGCGCGATGTATCATAAATGTTATTGAATGACTTAACCATAACCTTCTCAAGCTTTTCTTCGACTTCTTCTTCAGTCCAATAATACCCTTGGTTATTTTGAACCCACTCGAAGTATGATACTGTTACCCCACCAGCACTAGCTAATACATCCGGGACTAAAAGTATTCCACGTTCTGTTAGGATTTCAGTTGCTTCCAATGTTGTTGGACCATTGGCCGCTTCAACTACAATACTTGCTTTAATGTTATGGGCATTTTCTTCAGTGATTTGATTTTCAATGGCCGCAGGAACTAAAATATCACAATCAAGCTCAAGTAGCTCTTTATTCGTTATTGTATTATTAAATAATTTAGTTACAGTTCCAAAGCTATCACGACGATCTAGTAAATAATCAATATCTAAACCATTCTCGTCATGTAAACCACCATATGCATCTGAAATACCAATTACTTTAGCACCAGCATCATGCATAAATTTAGCAAGGAAGCTTCCTGCATTACCAAACCCTTGGACTACAACTCTTGCCCCCTCAAGTTGGATACCTAATTTCGCAGCTGCTTCACGGATACATATTGTCACACCTTTGGCTGTAGCAGACTCACGACCGTGTGATCCACCCAGTACTAATGGTTTTCCTGTAATGAAACCTGGAGAATTAAACTCATCAATTCGGCTATACTCATCCATCATCCATGCCATAATTTGTGAGTTTGTAAAGACATCTGGTGCAGGAATGTCTTTCGTAGGTCCAACGATTTGACTTATTGCACGTACATAGCCACGGCTTAGTCTTTCAAGCTCACGGAAAGACATATCTCGAGGATCACACACGATACCACCTTTACCCCCACCATAAGGCAAATCAACAATACCACATTTTAAGCTCATCCAAATTGAAAGAGCCTTTACTTCTTTTTCTGTAACATTTGGATGGAAACGTATGCCACCCTTTGTCGGACCAACTGCATCATTATGTTGGGCACGATAGCCAGTAAATATTGTAACTGAACCGTCATCCATTCGAATAGGAATCTTTACGGTCATCATTCGAATAGGTTCTTTTAGTAATTCATACACTTCCTCAGGATACCCTAGTTTTTCTAATGCTTTATGTATGACTGTTTGAGTTGATTTAAGGACATCTAGTTTATCATGATTGTTTTGTGTACTATCGGTATTCTTATCGGCTACCATTTGTAAACCTCCCAAAAATTTTCACTGGTAATGTAGTATAAGGCGACAAAATAGGAATAAAACTCAACACTTATTACCTAGCTTTTCACTAAAATAAAAAAACCTAAGTATGTATATTACTTACTTTATTTGTATGAAAACACACCATTTTATTCATACAACAATTTAACAGGATACCCAAATACAACCATTATACAGACGCTGCCTCACCTTTTATCATTTGAGACGGTGGCAAGAAGCACTGCCATATTGGTTTATTATTATTTAAAATCTAATGCTAATTATATGAATGAAAGAATCAAATAAACGTAATGGACATAACCTCTCTTATTTGAATTAAGTTAAGAACTATTTATACACCACGCTACCTTCACTGAGTTTCCTCTTTATCTTATTGTCTGCCTTTCATGACATAGTATACACTTTCCTTACATCCATGCAAAGCTAAAAAATTGACTTTTGGATAATTTTTTAGCTTTTTGTAAACGATTACAATTATATCGATACTACAATATATTTTTACACAATACATATTTGCAGGGATATTTTTAGTTGTTATCCTTAAGAATGACAAAGACCTCTACAAGTTCTTAGAGGTCTTCTGTATTCTTTTTAATAAAATAGCTATATACTTGTTGAATTGCATTCTCAGCCATTAAAAGTTTACCATATTCATGTACTTTATAGGTTGTTATTGTTGAAGGATTGCCGAATTCAGCTAATAAAGAAATTAAATTCTCAGTTTGAACAAGGTTTTCATCTTCAAATAATAAATAGAACCTATTATTAAACGAATATAATTTACCACTGAGAACATTTATATTTTTCAATCTAGTTGACAGTTGAATAATATCTTCAAATGAGTGAAATTCATAAAATATTTCGTCACTTTGATCAAGTGTTACCTGCATTTCAATATAATCATCGGTAAAATCTTCGTCATATGATTCTAGATCATTCACATCTTTTGTTACAATTACAACCATTCCTTGTGCTTGTAATGAATATACTTCGACTGCTATTGGACCATTAGCCTCAAAACCCAACTCATCACTAGCCTCTTCAATCATATCCCTAAAAAGCTGATGCACTTTAAGTGAATCATGCCATAAATCTTCTTTCGACAAGCCGCGATCAACCAAATCATCAAATGTTAAAAAAATCTTGATTTTGTTGTAGTTCAAACGTTCAAGTCGCATTAGCACCCCTCCAAACCGTCACACCTACATTCCCTACAATTAGTTTATGAAAGTATCCAAAGATGGTTCTTACATATTTAGAATCATTTTATAAAGTTTTTTATGTAGTTTGACAATCAATCAATGGGATAGCTTATCACCCAACCATTGGTCCCACTGTTTTTTTGTGTCCCCTACTATATATGTTTGATATTGGTGTTTTTCATCGCAAGTAAGCTTTGAAACACCATGACCGCTCACTCCTATTGTTAATCTAGGTTGCTGTACCGACAAGCGATCAACGAGAGAGAGTGTACTAGACTTATTTTCTTCAAGTGTACATGATAGAAAAAGATATTTAGGTTTAACTTGCTCAAATACTATATCAAAATCATTTTCGGAAATGCTTGTACCAAGATAAATGACCTCAAAACCGAGTCTGCGAATATAATGCGTAAAAATTAATAATCCTAGTTCATGACATTCATTAGGCCCACATACAGCAATAGCTTTAGGATATACTGAGTTAGCCGGAGTTGAATGTATGATCATTCCAATCCTTGTTCTTAAAAAAGAAGTAGCAAAATGTTCATGTGCAGATGTAA
The DNA here is from genome assembly GCF_029193815.1 of Cytobacillus sp. S13-E01. GTDB lineage: Bacteria > Bacillota > Bacilli > Bacillales > Bacillaceae_L > Bacillus_BV. The sequence continues at coordinate 80,436 of NZ_JARFVC010000005.1, read as the reverse complement.
TTTTACCTACTTCCCGTAAATTTCCTATATTTACAAGCAAGTTCCCTAAGATATCAATAACAACTTTATCAATTGTATATATACTAAATGCTCTATTCATGATTTCATTTCCACTGTTTTCGTTAAAGGAAAGTAAAGCATCCAATAACTCCAGTACGAAAGCTTGTGACAAATCACCATTTTCTACTAGTTCCTCTGTCAAAGGTGGAGAAAACTTCTCATTTTCAAGTAATGCGACTGCTTGCGATATCGTAAAGCCTTTATCTACTTGGTCAATTAGCCATTTAATAATTTTTACGTGATCTTCTGTATATAAGCGGTGTCCGGATTCGTTACGGATGGGTGCAATCATCTTATAGCGTCGTTCCCACGCTCTTAAGGTTCCTGGTTGGATTCCTACTATTTTTGAAATTGCTTTTATATTATATTTACCTCCATGTGTTTCCATAAAATCCTCCAATAAAGCGCCTAACATTGTTAAAACGATTATATCGAATTGAACATTATGTGTAAACTTTGTATAACTATTGGAAAATGTTTACTTATTTACTCCCGTTAAGGTAAGCAAATGAGTTTCTGGCGGTGCTCCTAATCTTAGTGGTACAGCCGTTGTACCATAACCATTACTGACTAATAATGTCGTAGCTCCTCTTTTGCTTATTTTACCCTTCTCATACAATCCAAAATTGAGAAATCGGATTTGTCCACCATGAGTATGACCACTAAGTACAAATTGAATATCATCCTCTGGCTTTATTTTTCTAATGATCCGAGGATCATGGGAGATTAATATTTTAAACGCTGCTTTATTTGCATCCAATAGAGCAAGATCTAAGCGATCACGCTGTTCATTTAAATCATCTACACCTAGTAATGCTACCTTATCACCTGTTTGAGATTCAAAAATTACAGCAGTATTATCTAAAATTTTAATGCCACTATCCAATAATAGAGCATCAAGCATATGATAATCTAATTCATAATCATTATTTCCCCATACAAAGTAGGTAGGGCCCAATTTTTTTAATCTTAGAATATTATCTTTTACTCGTTCCAAAGGAACTCCCTTTTCTGCAAGATCCCCTCCAATTACGACAATATCCACCTTACCCATAACACTATTAATCATTTGCTGTGAAACTTTTCTTCTATGTATATCGGATATGAAAAATATTCTAAACTGTTTAAAGCTACCAGGAAAATCCTGAAAATAAATTATATCTTCTTTCACACTATTCCTATGTGCTTCTCTCCACATATAAAAAAATAAAAGCAATACAAAAATTATAATTCCATATAAATAAAACATTACTTCCTCCTCAACGATCCCTCTCATACACAGTGTTGCTCTTAAATTCTATTGATATAATACCATAAATTATAGTAAAGCACGAAAGCACGAGTGTTTGCCAAAAGCCTAATTGAAATAACACCACAAAATTAATAATGATTACACAATAACTAACCAGCAAGTTTGCCATTGAAAAGTTCTGTTTACAAAAAAACGAATAGGTTTGTTGTATTGCTTCTTTAACAAGTACTGAGTTAGCTACAAAGCCAATTAAGAAACAAACCATTACAGCAAAAAATAGGAGAGGATTTAAAATAAATTCTATCATTAACTCTGAAGCGTTAAATGGCGAATCGATAATAAGTAATTTTGTAAGCAATAAGCCACAAATAAACCCGATAACCCCACAAAGCAATTTAAATCCCATTCTAAAACCCCCTTTCTATACAAATATTAAATTTGTCATTATTTATGAATCATTACTATCCTTTTAACAAATAAAGGGAGTATTCACTATTTTATTTAACATACTGCAGTAAATGACCTAATAGTTGGTATTATTTTTAATAATTCTCATAAAAATGGAATGACACCATTGTTATTACTGTTCAATTTGACTAAAACACAAACCCTTAAATTAAAGGATGAAAGTGAGACATGTGCTAATTATCTTACTGACGATTTGAAGTCAGGGTTACTATTTCTCACTCCCAAGGAGGTTACAGCATGATTACTTACAGAAAAAGTTATCACCCTTATGCAAGCCCATATGATCCATGCCGCCCAATTCCATTTAAAACATATGTTACTCCGCCAAATTTATACGTAGGCTTTCAACCACCCAATTTACAACAATTTTCTCCAAAAGAAGCGTTATATAAAGGTACATTATGGCCTATATTTTACGACCCTTACTATAACCCTTACGAAACTTCTAAAAGGGAGGAAGGTCAATGAAAAATATGCCCCCAGAATTTTACTCATTACTTGAAGAATTACAGGCAGTTGATTTCGTTCTAGTAGAACTTAATTTGTACCTAGACACCCACCCAAATGATTATCAAGCAATTCAACAATTTAACTCCTATGCACTTGAGAGAAAAAAGATTGCTAAACAGTATGAAGCACAGTTTGGTCCATTGCTTCAATATGGTCATAGCTACTCTACTTATCCTTGGAGTTGGAATGACACCCCATGGCCTTGGCAGGTTTAAAATATAGAAATGGCAACAGAAAAATCAAGGGGGAGGAATGACATCGAATGTGGGTTTATGAAAAAAAGTTACAATATCCTGTTAAAGTTAGTACGTGTAATCCTAGATTAGCAAAGTATTTAATTGAACAATATGGAGGGGCTGATGGAGAATTAGCTGCTGCACTGCGTTATTTAAACCAAAGGTATACAATTCCAGATAAGGTAATAGGACTACTAAATGATATTGGAACTGAGGAGTTAGCTCATTTAGAAATGATTGCAACGATGATCTATAAACTAACAAAGGACGCCACTCCTGAGCAGTTAAAAGCAGAAGGTTTGGCTCCACATTATGTTAATCATGACTCAGCTTTATTTTATCATAACGCTGCGGGTGCCCCTTTTACTGCCACTTATATTCAAGCAAAAGGTGACCCAATTGCCGATTTATATGAGGATATTGCTGCTGAGGAAAAAGCAAGAGCAACCTATCAATGGATTATTAACATGAGCGATGATCCCGATTTAAACGACAGTCTTCGCTTTTTACGCGAACGCGAAATAATACATTCACAACGATTTAGAGAAGCGGTAGAGATCCTTAAAGATGAAAAGGATAAAAAGATATTTTTCTAGTAAGAAAAGCGCAAGGCGCACCCGGAGCAAGATACCAAAATTCGGTTTGAATTTTTATACTCTTCTTATATTTTAAAGAAAACATGACTGACACCAACATAAAGCAAAGTAAAAGTAGCTGAAAATTTAAAATCAGCTACTTACTTTCCTTGTAAAATGATTTTACTTCCCGGTTTTATCTTTTATAGGAATCTTCAAGACTTGCCCTTCGAATATCTTCGCATGATCTAGGTTATTCCATTCCCTAATTAATTGCTCGCCATCCCTACTCTTATAGTATTGAATGGAAATACTAAAGAGTGTCTCATCATCTTTTACCTTGTGGTATGTAATCGTATAGCTTTCATTTTTGCTTTCTGACGATGAAGGCTTTGTTGAAGGTGTATTACTATCACTACTAGAAGGACCTTCTACAGAATCATCTTCAGGTTTAGATGTGGTTTTAATATCATCGTTTTCCGTAGTGCTCTCACTATTTCTACTATTTTCTTCACTATTGCTGCTCTCTTCCTCTTCTTCCAATTCGATTTTACTATTTTCTGCAAAGTCTATCGTATCGTGGTTCTCAGTTGATTGCTTTGGTGCATTTGTTTTTATGAGTTCATCTTTATTTTGGTACATATAGCTTAAGATAAAAATCGGAATTAATACAAATAGAAGTGCTAATAAACGAATAACCGGATATTTTATTTTAAATTTTGTTTTTTTCTTCTTATCCTTATGAACTTCACTTCTAGGTGGGAGTTTTGTTAAATTTCTGTTTCCGTCACGATTGTCCTTAACAGTCTGTCTCAGCTGTTTCGCTTGATCATTATTTGTTTGATTATCCAAAGAAATGTCACCTCTATTCATTATCTGATTGCAGATAATCTTTTCTTATTTTTAACGCAAAAACGAAATCAATTAAGAAATGGGCAAAAAAAGTGACTAGCAGGTTATTTGTCATTAAATATAAATAACCTAATAAAAAGCTAAGTAAAACAACTGCTGTGAACAATACCCATTTATATAAATAACGAACATGTAGTAGTGCAAATATGACGCTAGCTATTACTATTCCAAAGTGAGTTTGAATAATACCTCGAAATAGCAGCTCCTCAGCAAATGCAATAATAATACATAAAAAGAAAATATGAAAATAATTTCTGTTCCTAAATACTAGTTCATTTATACCGCCATCATCATATACATGTTTTGCTACCCATCTCTTGATTAAAAAATCAATGATAATAACAAGAATCGCACTACCCCCACCGTAGATGAGAATTTGTTTCAGATCTAGGGTCCAAAGCATAAAAAAAGAATCCATATCATTAAATAAAAAGAAACCAAGTATGATTGAAACGACTAAGAGTAAAAATTGTGTTGCATATAAATGAAATATTATTTGGCTACCTTTCATTCCATTAACAATGTCAGCTTGTCGATTACGCATTTATTCACTACCTTTTAGGAGAATGCGAGCGAGCTCTTGTCTCCAATCATTAAGTTGGATTGCTTCATTGGTAAACGTCTTTTTCTCATAATCCGATAATTCAATTGAACATCGATCACAGCACGGAATCGGTTTATCTATTCCTACGTCTTCTCCAAAATATGAAAGGATCTGTTCACGACGGCATCCATCAGAAAATAGCCATTTTTTCATAAACAACAGTTTTTGATGTTTGTCATTAATTCTCTGGGCAATAATTTTTCCAATATACTCAGCTACCTGTTCTATTTGAACCAACTTTTGTATTTTGTTTTCAGAAATGACAGATGTTTCTTTGAGGTGATGTCTTACAAACCTCCAGTAATTTTCGGATACTCCTGTTCTCCTTATTATTTCTTCTTCTAACTCTTTAGATAAGGATACTGTCTTTTCATTTTGAGTTAATCTTTCTAGGTAGTAAAGGATGTCACGAACATTCTCTCGATTTGGTAGTTCAAAGTTAATTAATGACTCAGGAATCTCCTCATCATGTGGACTATACAATAAGATAGCTATACTTTTTGCTCCATCTCGACCTGCACGCCCAATTTCTTGTAGGTATGACTCTAGCTGGGACGGAAGATGAAAGTGGATAACATATCTAATATTTGGTTTATTAATCCCCATCCCAAAAGCACTTGTACAACAGATAATATCCAATTGGTTGTTTATAAACTGTTGTTGTATTAGCAATCTTTGTTCTTGATCCATCCCACCATGATAATACGCAATTCTTGACACACCTTGATCAAAAAGGTACTTCGCCATATTTTCAGCCCATATTCGACTAGAGAAATAAATGATTCCCGGGCCAGCTAATTTCTTTACATTGGAGAGTAAAGAGCTAATTTTATCATCCAACGAATTCGTCTTTTCAACCGCTAAAGCTATATTTGAGCGATCCACTGTGTGGATGTGTCTTTTCTCTTGAGCTAATAATAATGATGATGATATATCTTCAATTACGTTCTTCGTTGCTGTTGCTGTTAACGCTAAACAAGGAGGATTGCCTAGTTGCTTTCGAATATGGCCCAGCCTAGAATAATCAGGACGAAAATCGTGGCCCCATTGTGATATACAATGCGCTTCATCAACAACGAATAATGATAGCCTTACTTGTTTTAAAGCCTTTATAATTGCGCTAGACTGTAACATTTCGGGTGATGTAAAAATAAATCGATAGTGACGTAAATCATTAATTGCATATCTTTTCTCAAAGAAAGAAAGAAAACTATTTAAGGCTATAACGCGCTTTTCTCCACTCTTTTTTAAATGTTGTACTTGGTCCTCCATTAAAGATAATAGTGGTGATACAATTAACGTACTTCCAACATTTATGTATGTTGGAATTTGGTAACATATTGATTTACCACCTCCAGTCGGAAGCATTGCAATTACATCATTACCTTCAAGTACATCTGTAATGATTTCCCGCTGTCCATCTCGAAAGGTATCGTAATTGAATTTTTCTTTAAGTACATTCTCAAGTTCCATTATTTTCACCATTTCTCGCTAATACAAGCCTTATTTCAAAGTATGAAACAGTTTGACCCAGTTCTTCCTTGATTACCTTCATTTTTTTGGAGTTAAGTTCTTTTTGCATGGTTATAATCTTGTCTTGGTTCCCAGATGTAACAAAAGAATCAATCGAAAAGTCGCTAACATTTTGAGCAATTTCAACCACATGGTCCTCAATTGTACTTTGTTTTAAGTGCCTAATAGCAGCAATTTCATTAATTGATTTACCTTCTTGTATCATCCTCAATGTTTGTCTCGAAGATATCGTTAACGATTCCTCGTGATAGAGATCTTTTACGACCTCAAATAAATATGGATATTTTTTAGTAGCTGATTCGATTTCTTTTAAAAACGTATGTAACACACCATGAAAAAGTATGTGAATACGTACTATGTCCTTATGAAGTAGGTTGGCTAGTTGTTCAAATGTTGACCCAATGCGATCATGACTCGTTAATCGGCTTACAAATAGGAGCGCATCTTCATCTTGAACAGTTGATAAAAGTTGGACACACTCTTCATGTATTTGTTCAGCTAGTTCACCCCGAGTCAGTCTAAACCTTAAAATATAAGCTTTAATCCAATTTTGTAGTTCTTCATCATGATTAATTGGGGTATACTTTGATTTTCTATGGTTAAGGTTGGATAGAACTTGAATTAGTAATGAAAGTCTTTCCCATAAGGTAACACCTTTATCATAGTACTTCCATCCATCTAAATCCTTAGGTAAAGGGTTTTGTTCTTTATACACGATCAGGCAGTCAAAACCATATTTAGTCACCACATATTTATGTTCTTCGATTTTTTTTATCAATTTTTTTCTTTGCAATTGCTGGATTATTTCCTCTAGTTTATCTCTTGTTAAAAAATGCATTATAGAGAATAAATGTGAAAGTTCATATAACTTGCCATCAAATATAGTTTGTGAAGATTTTTTTCCAGTTAATAAATGATAAACCCCATATATAGATCTTTCACCATTAAATTTATGAATACATAATAGAATTAGAAATGATAGGTCGTTTAACTTCATTATCACTCACCTGGTTAATATTCGACAATTAACTTATACTTTTTGTCGAAATAGATTACATTCTATTTTATATTGTAGCAAATTATTCTTTTCTAATGTTATGTTTAGAATGAAAAAAATTGTGGAACATAATAATTAGACAAACCTTGTCTGATAAGCATTCTCACTATACTTTTCTATTGAAAAGTTTTCAAAACAGATTTACAATAAGTGTTGAGGCATACGTTTCCATCTTATAGCTATATTCATTATTTGGGATGAGGGACTAATATAGGAAAGTCGACTATATTTTTGTATTGATATTTGGGAGGTATTTACACATGGCAAAGTACACAATTGTTGACAAAGAAACTTGTATCGCATGTGGGGCTTGCGGCGCTGCAGCACCAGACATTTATGATTATGATGACGATGGTATTGCATACGTAACTCTAGACGATAACCAAGGTATCGTAGAAATTCCAGAAGTTCTTGAAGAAGATATGATGGATGCATTCGAAGGCTGTCCGACAGACTCAATTAAAGTTGCGGACGAATCATTTGACGGCGATGCACTTAAGTTTGAATAATTTATAGCCTGTACCCTCTGATTATTATGCAGAGGGTTTTTTTATCGGTAATAGTAGGCTTAGCCTGCCCAGTCTTAAGAACATCCACAGGGTGGCTTGCGCTAGACACTAAAACCTGGTGAGAATTTTATACTTTCTTACGTTGTAAAAAAAACGATATAAGCGCTTTCATTTGAGAAGTATTTCACAAACTAATTGACAGGTAATTATTATTGTGTTAAATTATCGAAAAATTGTGTTATTGTTTTTTTGCTTTTCTAGATCCGATTATGAAGGAGCGATAAGAATGTACCAGATTTTAGTTTCTGATTCAATGAGTGGAGAAGGGTTAACCCCTCTACTAGGCAAACCCAACATCGAAGTCATTCAGAAAAATGTCAAGGAAGTAGAAGATTTTTTACATGAATTTGATGCATTACTTGTCAGAAGTTCTACAATTGTAACGGCAGAACTTCTATCGAAAATGACAAATCTTAAAATTATTGCAAGAGCAGGTGTAGGTGTTGATAATATAGATGTCGAAGCAGCTACTAAACATGGTGTTGTTGTAATTAACGCACCCGATGGAAACACTTTATCAACAGCAGAACTTACATTTGCCATGATATCATCGTTAGTACGTCATATACCCCAGGCTAATATATCGGTAAAATCGAGAGAATGGAATCGTTCTGCATTTGTTGGTACTGAATTAGCCGGTAAACAATTAGGAATAGTTGGTTTAGGGCGCATTGGTTCGGAGATTGCTAAAAGAGCAAAAGCCTTTGATATGAGAGTTTATGTTTATGACCCCTTTCTAACCAAATCAAGAGCAGAGGAAATAGGTGTCACATCTTGTACTTTAGATCAATTACTAGCAACCTCGGATATTATTACTGTTCATACTCCCTTAACAAATGAAACAAGAGGCTTATTAGGAAATGAAAATTTAGCCAAGACAAAAAAAGGCGTTTATCTGGTCAATTGTGCACGTGGTGGAATCATTGATGAGTCAGCACTTGTTACTTATTTAGAAAATGGCCATGTTGCCGGGGCTGCTTTAGATGTGTTTGAAGTTGAACCACCAATGTCAAATAAATTATTAGAGTTTGATCAAGTAATTGTTACTCCTCACTTAGGTGCTTCTACCAAAGAAGCCCAGCTTAATGTTGCTTCACAGGTAGCAACAGAAGTCGTTAGCTTCTTAGAAGGAAAACCTGTCACGTCATCAGTAAATTTACCAACCTTATCAAAAGACTTATATGAGAAAATCCAACCATTTTATGAGCTTGCTAACAAAATCGGCTCAATTCTATCACAATGTATGAAACAGGCTGTCAAGGAAGTTTCAATTACCTACGCAGGTACTGTCACTAATTTAGAAACTACTTTTATCACAAGAAGTTTATTGTCAGGCTTTTTACAGTCAAGAGTAGCTACAACTGTTAATGCAGTGAATGCAGCAGTCATCACACAAGAACGCGGAATTACGTTTGGAGAAACATTTTCTTCGAATACTTTTGGGTATGCTAACTCGATCACTGTTAGAGCTACTGGTGAGAGTAACTCATTTGAAATACAAGGTACCCATGTTACAGGTTATGGTGCACGTATCGTTAGCTTAAACGGCTTTAAAATAGATTTTAGCCCTGAAGGAAACCTGCTTTATATCCAACATACTGACAAACCGGGTGTTATAGGTAGGGTTGGAAAAATACTTGGTGATATTGATGTTAATATTGCAACGATGCAAGTTGGACGAAAACAATTGGGTGGAGAAGCCATTATGATGCTATCATTTGATATGCCACTTCAAGATGAAGTGATTGAAAGACTTCATAAATCACAAGATATTGTTTCTATACGAAAAATAGACTTGTAATAAGAAAAGCGCAGGGCGCCCGCCTTTCGGCGACAAGCATAAGACGAGCCGTCTGGAAGGTTGTTCTTTGACCTTCCAGACGGATTGGCTTATGACCTCGAGCCGATGGCGCCCGGAGCTAGACATTAAAACTAGGTACAAACTTTTATACTTTCTTACCTTTTAAGAAAAGCGCAGGGCGCCCGCCTATCGGCGACAAGCATAAGACAAGCCGGCTGGAAGGTTGTTCTTTACCTTCCGGACGGATTGGCTTATACCATAGAGTCGATGGCGCCCGGAGCTAGACACTAAAACTTGGTACAAATTTTTATACTTTCTTACCTTTTAAGAAAAGCGCAGGGCGCCCGCCTTTGGGCGCGTCGATTAAAACTCGCCACGTACTGTGGCGAACATCGACATCAGCACATCCTGTGCAAGTCAAGCATAAGACGAGCCGGCTGGAAGGCTTTAAGTACGACATTAAAACTATGTTCACACATTTATATTTATTTCTTTGATAGTAGAAAGGTATGTGTTTTGTACCTTTCTACTATTTATTTTCTAGCCCAATTCAACCTCCTTACGCTGACCCCTATTAAAGGTCATAATCGTATTATAGCCAGTCTGTTTTGCAAGGCTGATAGCTTGGTCATAATCAGCACCGACATGCTCTGGAATATGAGCATCTGATGAGAGTACAATAGGAATTCCTTTTTGGTAGCACATTGTTAATAATTTGGGGTCAGGATATAGTTGTCCAGTTGGCTTCCTTAAACCTGCTGTACTTATCTCAACACATGTCTTTGAATTAGCCAAGGCAGTTGTTGCGCGATCGTATTGTTCAAGTAAAAAGTTTTCGTCCGTCGGAACGTAGTTAAATATTTTAACTAAATCAAGGTGACCAACAATGTCAAATAAATTTGACTCAGCAAGTGTAACTACTTGGTCATAATATTTTCTATATATTTCGTATAAATCTCTTTTTTCCCACTCTTTTCTATATTCAGCTAAATCAATCCCAAAATCTCCAACCCAATGAATTGATCCAATAACATAGTCAAACTCATATGATTCAATAAACTTTTTCATTTCTAAATGCCTGCCTGGGGTGTAGTCCATTTCAATCGACATTTTTACGTTTATATCATTCTTCCATGCCAATTCAAAAAGATTTACATAGTCATCCATATCATAGGATCTTCGTTCATCTACCCAGGGATTACTTAGTATATCTCTTGTTTGATGAAAATGATATGCATGCTCAGAAATCCCAAAGTCTTCTATCCCCTGATGTAATGCCTCATCAGTAAATTTTTTTAAATATTCAAGTGTCAGTGTTCCTCGTTCTAAATGGTTATGGTAATCAGTCAGCATCATTTTCTCCCCTCTTATGTTCCAAGTTCAAGCAGTTTTTTATTATATTATAGCTTAGCCTTTTGGGAATACAATAATCTGACACAAATTCATTAACAATTAACTAAATATTTAATCTTTTTAATAAAACTCATTAACAATTAACACCTGATCTGGATATAGCACTTCATTTTCTAAGAAATTTAATTCTATGATTTTTTCAACTGTACTACCTACTTCTTTAGCGATTTCAGGTATCGTATCTCCCGGCTTTACAATATAAACAGCTTCCTTTTCCGGGTATAATACAAGCTCTTGACCAACTAACAACAATGAATCTTCAAGGCTATTCCATTTTCTTATTGATTCTATCGATACCAAGTTATCTTGAGAAATATCCCATAAGGTATCATCTTTTTTAACTATTATTTTTTTTCCAGCGATTTGGTCAGCTGAACTTTTTAATTGATTTGAAACTACAATCGAGCTTGATAGAAGTTTTCCTGATTCATATGCAAATGCATTCCAACTATCAAATGGCTCACTATATTCCTGCCGCACTAAGTTCTCCTCAACGTTTCTCACCGGTTTATTTATACTCTTAACTTTTTTAGACGTTTGGTTTGCAATCGTAACAGGATTATTTTTATTTAAAACAGCAAGCGGGTCAATTGCGTTATTTTTTTCATAATCCCATTCGCCTACATGCACTTCAAAATGTAAATGTGCACCAGTTGATCTTCCGGTACTACCTATTTCACCAATCTTTTGGCCACGTTTAACTATTGCTCCTTCTTCAACACTTCTTTTATTCATATGTGCGTATACTGTTTCAAATCCACCTGGATTTGAAATAAAGACGACATTACCGTATGTATATGAGTAATAAGATTTTTTTACAGTGCCTTCATCAACAGAGTAAACATTCTCCCCTAGAGGAGCGGCTATATCTATTCCTTTATGTCTACCTGACCTAGTGCCAAAATTGTCGGTAATTTCACCTAAAACAGGCCATACCCAATTTTCTGTAATTTCTTGATTAGATAGTGATTGTGCACTTATTGAACGACCACCAATAAATAATAGCCCTATGCAAATTCCCATAATTACTACTACAGCTAGACGTTTTATTAGATCTTGCATTGTAATCCTCCTCGTGTGCTCAAGTTTGCAATTTCTATATGTATCCTATGTGTGCCTGTCTAAAAATAGAACAAGTGCTTAAACACACTAAAGAAGCGCTACTAAGAGAGTTGCCTTCAGGAACAAGTGTTAATAAGCACCCTTACATTATTTGAAATAATTTCTTAAAATATGTATATAATTTTTTATAAGTTACTATCACTAGGTACAAACTTTTATACTTTCCTTTCAATCAAAAAAAGAAGGGTATAAGCCCTTCTCTTAGTCTAATATAATTGGATTTGGTGCAACTGGCACATCATTTTTACTTGATAAGTCCCAAGTACCAATTTTTTCAAGCTTTGCATTTTCAAATGTAACTGATTTATAGCCAAATTCTTTTGCTGTTAGCATGATTGCATCAATCATAAAGACAAACGGATCATTATCCTCTAAACTAGTCTCTTCCGTAAAGGTTATTGTTACATTGTCAGTATCAGTTTCATCTATTTTGAAGTTAACATTTTTAAAGATTGTCGGATTGAGCTTAAAAGTACCATTCTCTAAGTCATTCTTCATTGTTTCAAGTGCATCTGTGAATGTTACTGATTTGCCTTGTACTTCATATGGCACTAAAAATTTACGGCCATTTTCGAACGGCCTATACATAAAGTAAGCTCGTTTTCCAGCCTTATTCAGTTCATAAGTCGTCGACTCAACCCCAGATTGCCCGATACTAACTCCCATTTTTCCTGCTTGATAAAACTCAATTTCTTTGTAGTCAGCATCAAACCATCGGAACGTTTCTGCTAAAGATCCCCAAAAAGCAAATGATTCTGCAGAAGCAAAAGACTCAGCGTTCATTTCTTTTGGAAAATCAAGAATAATATTTTTAGATTCATCTTTATTTAGTTTTTCTGAAAAAGAATATCTACTTAATGGAAAATCAGCTAATCCATAATCTGAGCTTATCAACTTTTCATTGACCTTTTGAACGACATCTGGCAATAAATCAATATGGCTGACATTCGTATTATCAATCAAAACACTTATTGGTATCACAGCTTGCACAGTTTGGTCAGGAATTCCAAAAGTAAATAACTTTTTGTTAGTAAAATCTCTAATTACATAGCTTTCCAATGTAGTAGGTTCCATGCTAGTGATTTGCGTATCAGCAAAATTGTCTCTATCTTCGCTCTTTGCAGCACGAGAATTTTCAGCCAATTTATCCTCCGCATCATTAGTTATGAACATCCTTGCTTCGTTTGCATTTCCTTCCTGAGAACTATTAGAAAATAAATCGCTACTATTAGACTGATTCAAGAAAGACGATCCGATTAACACCATTAAGAAAAGGGCTGATGCCGTTGCAAGTGTTGGTACTATCCATGATCTTTTCTGTTTTCTCCTTACCTTAGAGGAAATGCTCTGATAAATATCATGAGGATTACGATTATCTTTAACGATAGGCATCTGCTTTAAGAAATGCTCAAGTTGTTCATCGCTCCACTCGGACTTTTTCATCTTCGATCTCCTCCTTTTCGACATGTTCATCCATGTATCCTTTTAGAATCTTTAAGGCACGGTGTTGGGTTGTTTTAACCTTACTTTCAGTCCAACCTAAGCTTTCAGCTGTTTCTGTAATCGATAATGATTGAATATATCTTAAGATTAAAACAAGGCGTTGATCGACTGTACATTTATCTAAACATCGATACATCATGTGTACTTGCTCATTTTGCAATGTAATTTCCTCTGGTAAAGGAGCATAATCTATTACTTGCTGTTTATTCCAATCAAATGTATCAAGGATTCTTTGCTTCCACCCTTTTTGCTTGCGGAAGGAATCGATTGCCACATGACGTGCAATTGAAAACAGCCATGTTTTTTCACTACTTTTTCCTTCAAACCGGTCATAGGATTTTAACACTCTTATATATACTTCTTGAACGAGGTCTTCAGCTTGCTCACGATTTTTTACCATATAGAACAAAAATGAAAAGACATCGTGATGATATTTTTCATAGAGCTCTTGGAACACGGCGTCCATTTCCTTTACCTCCCGTTCAACATATTAGTCGTACACATCTTAAAAAAGTTACACTTTAAGAGGATGTTCAAAAAGACCGGGAAAAACAGTTGTCAAATTTACTAAGAACAGGAAGTGCAGATCCGACGGCCCGCATCTCAGTCTTTCTTTCCTCGAACTTCTCGGCTCTGTTTGTCCTCCTTTTTGAACAAACTCTAATCCATTTTCTAAATAAAACCTTGGGAGAATAGCTAGGGATATTCATCCTTTATATTATTCTATTAATTTACCATAGATAAAACCGTGAGAAAAGCTATATATTAGCATTTAGTTTGTTAAAAACAAATATTGCCCATTCAGATTGGATGGGCAATATTTGTTGCACGGAAAAAGTATAATGTTTCTTATGGAACAAGATTTTACGTCAACACTATCCAAATTATTCTGTTTTTCGAGGTAAAAAGAAAATAAATGTCGTACCTTCATTTATTTTGCTATGAACAGATATATGACCTTGATGTGCTTCGATAATATTTTTGACAATTGCAAGCCCTAAACCAGTGCCTGATCGTCCTCTTGTCCTAGCTTTATCGGCTTTATAAAACCTTTCAAAAACAAAGGGTAAATCCTCTTCAGGTATTCCAGATCCAGAATCTTTAACATCAATTAGTAAACCATTCTCTTGTAATTCAACAAAAAGATTGACAGTACCATTTTCTTCTGTATGTCGAATCGCATTATCAATAAGGTTAGTTAATACTTGTTCCAGCCGATCAGGATCTAAACTAAAGTCAAGAATATTTCTTTTATTTACAATCAAGCTAATTCCCTTTTCTTTAGCTAATCCTTGAAACTTTCTAATAACCCGATCTATTAGATCATTCACGTCTGTGTTTTCAACATTTAACGTAATGTGACCTGCTTCCATTCTCGCTAAGTCTAATAAATCATTAACCAAACGTCCCATTCTTAGTGACTCATCATAAATAACTCTTGCAATTTCCTTCTTTTCTTCATCTGTACTTGCAATATCATCGATAATTGCTTCACTGTAACCTTGTAACATTGCAATAGGTGTTCGCAATTCATGTGAAACGTTAGCAATAAAGTCTTTCCGCAATTTATCTAGGCGTCGTTCTTCTGTCATGTCTCTTATTACTGCTACAGCTCCTCGTATATACGTTTGATTATATAGTGGACTCATTAATATAACCCAACTTCTTCCTTGTAAACTTATCTCTACAATCTGTTCTTTTTCAAAGGATACAACCCTTTGAAATAACTCGTTTACCTCACTTGGAAGCTCTTCTCCATCATTGCTTTGCATACCTTGCTGGTAATACCACGCCTGTAAAAAGCGTTCTGCGGGTGGATTAGTAACCAGTACTGTTCCATCTCTATTTAAAGTAATAACACCGTCAGCCATACTACTTAAAATGCTTGATAATTGTTCCTTTTCTTGGCTTAATGCATTGAGATTAAACTTCAATTGCCGACCCATCTGATTAAATGCAAGAGCAAGCTCTCCAATCTCATCATGTGAGAGCATTGGCACTTTCGTATCAAATTTACCTCTTGCTATTTCAAAAGCTGCTTGTCTCATTTTTCGTAAGGGCGCAGTAATCCTTGTTGATAAAAAGAATGCGAACACCGTTGTTAGGACAATCGCTATTCCAGCAGCTAATAGAATAAATCTTGTTGTCTGCTTTGTAGTCTCTCTAACTTCATTTAGAGATTGATATAAAAAGACCGCACCTATTTTATCTTCTTCAACATGAAGTGGCGCACCAATGATGAACATCTCGTCTGTCACACCTGTAGCTAAGTTACTAGTTGAAGGGTCTACTCTCAAATTTACAGTTGCATTTTCGGTAAAAACCTTAACCAATTCAGGATTATTATTAATATAAGACAATGACAGGTTCCCTACACCTTCTCGGTCAGGTGAATACCAATAGGTGTTTTCATCCTCAATAATAATCACTTGTGTATACTCATCTAAAAGCTCCCATGAAATCGATCTGGCTAGTTCCCTATCTTCATATTCTTCCATGATGACCGCAATTTTTGATGCTAATTGTGTTAAACCCTGTTCTGCTTCATCCACTTGATAGTTCTCAAAGAACTCTAATAATAGAATCGTTAATGTTAGTAATACAAATGACACCAATAAAAGAATGGTAAACCAAAGTTTACCTACTACACTCCTCCAGAACATCATCCATTAACAACCTCAAATTTATAGCCAACTCCCCATACTGTTACAATCATTTTCGCAGCATCAGTAGAAACCTTACTCAGTTTCTCACGTAAACGTTTTACATGTGTATCAACCGTCCGCAGATCACCAAAGAACTCATAATGCCACACTTCTTTAAGAAGCTGCTCTCTATCGAATACTTTATCTGGTGCTTTAGCAAGGAAATATAAAAGTTCATACTCTTTTGGTGTTAAACCTACTTCTTTTCCATCTGCAGTTACACGATGTGCATCATTATCAATTGTTAAATGTGGAAAAAATATAACATCTTTTGAAGTTGTTTCAGTTTTCACATATGAAGTTGGAGATGACCGTCGTAGTAATGCCTTAACACGTAGTACGACCTCCCTTGGGCTAAATGGTTTTACAATATAATCATCTGTACCTACTTCAAACCCTTGTACACGGTTTATTTCCTCACCTTTTGCTGTAAGCATTATGATTGGTGTTGTTTTCTTCTCTCGAACTTCCTTACAAACTTCAATACCATCTTTACCCGGCATCATAATATCTAATAATATAAGGTCATAATCATTTTTCAGCGCTTTCTCAACCGCTTGCTCACCATCTTCTGCTTCTTCAATTACATAATCCTCACGCTCAAGATACATCTTTAATAAACGGCGAATTCTTTCCTCATCGTCTACAACTAATATTCTTGCTTCTTTTTCCATCACTAAACAGCTCCTTACAAGGTTATCGAATTTTTTTCACGTTTTCACGTTTTACCTTTTAAAACTATAAAATCTAAAATCTTCTTTATCTCTTAATAGTATCCTTGTGTAACTATTTCTTCTATATCATTTGTCACATACACAAAAAAACTTTTACGTCGAAAAGCGCAGGGCGCACGGAGCTAGACACTAAAAGAGGTACAAACTTTTATACTTTCTTACCTTTGTAAAAAAGACCTTCACCAAGCCTTGGGGAAGGTCTTTCTACGATAATCCACTACGGTTACGCGTAGGAATGTAACCCAGCTATTACTAAGTTAACAAATATTAGATTGAATATTATAATTGCAAAACCTATTACCGCTAACCATGCAGACTTCTCGCCATGCCATCCTTTTGAAAGACGCAAATGTAAAAATGCTGCATAAAATAACCATGTAATTAGGGCCCACACTTCTTTAGGATCCCATCCCCAGAATCGCGTCCAAGCAATTTGAGCCCAAATCATTGCGAAAATTAGGGCTCCTAGAGTAAATATTGGGAATCCGATTGTAACTGAACGGTAGCCAATCTCATCTACTAAATCAAGATTTATATTTTTAACCAATGGCTGAATAGCTGCGCCAATCCGTCTACGTAATAGTAATCTAATTATTCCATACAGTATAGTTCCAGCCATAAACGACCAGATTACAGTATTTAATTTTCTTGCACTAATAATCGCAGGTACTTCAAATAACGCTTCAAATCTATTATCTGTTAGCAACTCGCCTTCGTATGGTCCAACAATTGAAGGTAAATGGTAAACCATTTCAGCTTCATTGTCATTTTTATCAATCCACTTATAAGTTGCTTCATATCCCATTGTACTGTATACGAGGGACACAATAACAAAACCAAGTGTTATTATGAGTGTGTACATGATAGCTTCAAGCCAAAATGTTCTCTTACTTTTAACTGATTGGTCAACAACACGGACTAAGTAAAGTACGCCAGTAATAAAGCTAATTGCTAAAATCGCTTGACCTGTAGCAGCAGTCGATACATGTATTGCCAGCCAATCACTTTGCAAAGCCGGAATTAACGGCGAGATTTCACTAGGAAACATACTTGCATATGCTATAAGTAATAATGCAACTGGCAGCGTGAATAAGCCTAGCGCGCTTGTTTTATATATAAAATAAATGAGAATAAAAGCAAATACGAGCATCATACCAAAAAATGTTATAAATTCAAACAAATTACTCACTGGGGCATGTCCCCCAGCTATCCAACGTGTGAAAAAATAACCTAATTGAAATAAAAATCCAATTATGGTTATGGTAATGCCTACCCTTGCCCATTTATTTACATTTGATGTGCTTTTTTTATCACGAATTGACCCGCCAAACACAAATGTTGCAATTAAATATAAAATAAAGGCTACGTATAACAAGTTACTGCTTAGTTCAGCCACTCAAACCCCTCCTTATGTGACTTTTTGATAATTATGATCTATTTGTTCTTCTTGAACCTGATCAATAGGTGGAGTTAAATGAGTATCTTTGATAATGGAAGTAATCTCATTTTTTAACCCAAACCAGTTTTTATTCGTATGTCCCGCGATAAGCATTTCTCCATTTACCTGCTGGATCCAAACCCTCCTGTGTTGCCAGTACATGCCTTGAATTACACCTATCATGAAGACAGTTCCACCTAATCCTAGTAACCAAAGCGTGAAGTCCCTTCTTACAGTTAAAGCTGAAACATCTTTTGTCTCAATCCCAGCAAAAGCCATTTTATACTGGTTGTCACCATATGGTTCTATATTTTGCTGTATCGCAACGAAACTTATTTCACCATTAGGCTTATCAGGTGTAAACATTTTGAATACAAAAGCTGGATTATTTGGTATTTTAGACTTGGTTGTAGGTGCTCCTTCAGAATCAAAGTAAAAGTCTGGAAAATAACTAATAATTTCAACAGAATAACCAGTATCTAACTCGTACATTAGTTTGGGATCGCGAAGGTCTATTTTAATTGTCCCATGAGCTTCTTCTTTGTTTTTATCTAGTAACATAAAAGACATGGTACTTAATTCATTAAGTTTATAATCAACTTGATAAAGTGCATAGTAATCATGCTTAAGTGGTACGTTAACCTTTATTTCATGATCCTTTATTTTCTTTAGCTCTGCTTCTTCTCCAGGAATAGCATCTGGAGATTTTTCGTAAAGCGTAACAGTGGTTTGATAGTTTTTAACTACCATTCCGTTTCCCGCTCGCTCGATAGCATCATCAAATACTTCTTTTTCCTTCCCTTCTTCATATACTTCCATAACAAAACTTTCATTTTTCAAGAAGTACTTTCCCTCAGTTCCTGGGATGCTTATTGTTTCACCTTCTCGAACCCACATGACTTCATCTATGTACATACCGGGCACAAAACGGAGCATTGCTCCACCCAAAAAGATAATAAGACCAATATGGTTTACATATGGACCCCACCTTGAAAAACGGCCTTTTTCAGCTAATATATTACCATTCTCTTCGCGCACCGAATAACGCTTCTTCATTAAATTTGTTTTAATTATTCTTAAGGTATCTTCATAGTTATCTACACTTGTTGTACTAAATAAACGTTGTCGTCTTAAAAACCTCTCATGTCGTGTAACACCCTGTTTTTTTAAAGCACGATATAATGGGACGACACGGTCCAAACTACAAATCACGAGTGATATTCCGATCGATGCAATAAGTATCATATACCACCAGGAACCATAAAGATTATGGAAGCCCAACTGGTAATATAATTGTCCTGTGAAACCATACTCTTGCTTATAGTAGTCACTAGGACTTACAGTGGGCGGGATATACATTACTTGTGGATATATCGTCCCTAGTGCTGAAACAACTAAGGTAATTACAATAAGCCATACCCCTACCTTAACAGAAGAAAAGAAATTCCATATTCTATCAATGAAAGTTTTATTATAGGTTTGTGATCGTCGCGCACTTCCTTCATAGCGCATATCTATTAGTTGTTTATTTTGATCATCTTCAAGTGGTTTTCCACATGATTCACATAGAACCGTTCCATGTGGATTAACATGACCACACTCACATTTAACTTGTTCCATAAAAAAACTCCCTAAGGCTTTATTAGCTCCATTTTTTCTTGAACCATTCTTTCAGTTAGTGTCCCAGTTATAATCTCAACTATTTTACCTTCTTTATCTACTAGAAAAGTAGTTGGTAATGGATCAACACCGTAAGCATTTAATACTTGATTCCCTTTGTCAATAACTACAGGAAAACTTAACCCGTACTTTTCAACAAACTTGCTTACACTGAAAACCGGCTCTCCTACATTGACTGCTAAAATCTGGACACCTTGATCTTTATAGATTTTATACTGATTTTCCATGTATGGCATTTCTTTTTCACAAGGCTTGCACCATGTACCCCAAAAGTTTAAAAAAACACCTTGCCCACGGTAATCAGACAAACGATGTTTTTCACCATTTAAATCTGTTAAAACAAAGTCAGGTGCAAGATCGCCTACTACTATTTTTTCTTTACTTACAAAGAAGTTACTATATAAAGTGTAACCAAGAGCAGAAGCCAGTAATAATAGGATGATGGTACGAATTAGTAAAC
This sequence comes from Cytobacillus sp. S13-E01, assembly GCF_029193815.1. Lineage (GTDB taxonomy): Bacteria > Bacillota > Bacilli > Bacillales > Bacillaceae_L > Bacillus_BV. The sequence goes on along the minus strand of NZ_JARFVC010000005.1, from coordinate 59,804 downwards.
GTTGTTTCTTCATAAATTTATACTCTCCTACTATCAATTTGCACGCCAATAGTCGACCAACATTAGTAAGCATTGGTCATTTTTTATTGTTGATATAAACTTCCCTAAATTATACCATTTTTCACTATAATGACTTTCATAATATTATGAATGTTATGTGACAAAATCAAGCAAGTTTCACTTTTTTATAATTTTAAAATCAATGAAGAAATCGACCGTAGCGGCGATTTCTTCAGGTTACTAGCGGAGTCTATGTCCTTCCATAGTAACAAATGCACGCAACTGCTTAACCTCATGAGGTGTTAGCTCTCTTGAATCACCGGTACTTAAACCTGCCAAAGTTAAAAATGCATACTTTTCTCTTTTTAGTTTAAGTACCTCATGCCCAATTGCATCAAACATTCTTCTAACTTGTCTATTCCTACCCTCATGGATGGTTATTTCAATTATGGCTGTTTGTTTTCTTTTGTCTATTGACATCATCTTAACTCTAGCTGGAGCTGTTTTTCCATCTTCTAACTTTATCCCTCTTTCTAATTCGCGTAGCTTTTCTTTTAGTGGAATTCCCTTAACCTTAGCAACATACACTTTTTCAACCTCATGTTTTGGGTGCATCAGTAAGTTGGCAAATTCACCATCATTAGTTACTAATAATAGGCCAGAAGTATCATAATCGAGTCTTCCTACTGGATAAATCCGCTGTTTTATATGAGGGAAAAAATCAGTTACTACTTTTCGTCCTTTATCGTCTGAAACACTAGATATCACACCACGCGGCTTATATAATAAGTGATATACAGGCTCCTCCTTATCAAGAGGAACACCATTCACCTCAATTTTTTCATTTGGTCCTACTTTTATCCCTAATTCTCTTACCGTTTTCCCGTTCACAGTAACTCTTCCATCAAGAATTAGCTCTTCTGCTTTTCTTCTCGAAGCTACCCCTGCATGCGCAATAACTTTTTGTAATCGTTCCATCTCGTTCACCTCTTTAAACATCTTACTTCTTTACGACATTTTTCACAAGTTTTCTTCTTAGTTTTCCCCTCGTTATATGTCTTTAATCATAAAGAAAGCTCGCCGAGTGGCGAGCCCAAAGGGCGAAGACAGAGACGTAGTTGCACTTATGCCTTTTAGAATTTATGGATATAAACCTTTTGGTTACCGTTGTTTATTTTTTGCAGAGTATCGTGAAAGGTTGTACTTACTAAGAAACGAAAAAAAGACGCCTGGTAATCAAACCTCCAAGCGTGCATCTAAAATATATTTTCCCTTTATCCAAACATTAATGTAACTACTAAAATGGCCGCAATGATTCCAACTAAGTCTGCCCATAATCCTACTTTTAGTGCGTCCCCCATCTTTTTTATTCCGACAGCACCAAAGTATACCGTCAATACATAAAAAGTTGTATCGGTGCTTCCTTGCAAGGTTGAGGCTAACCGTCCAATAAAAGAATCTGGTCCATATGTAGCTATGATATCTGTTGTCATACCTAGAGCTGCAGTACCAGAAATAGGTCTAATTAAAGCAAGTGGCACAATTTCTGCAGGAATTCCCATAGCATCTAGAGCTGGCCTTAATAATCCGATAAAAAATTCTAATGCACCCGAAGCACGGAAAACTGATATTGCTACTAACATACCGACTAAATAAGGGATAATTGAAAAAGCTATTTTTATACCTTCTTTCCCACCCTCAACAAACGTTTCATAGGTTGGGACCTTTTTTATCGTTCCATATACTAGTATAAACCCAATAATTATAGGAATAAGCCACAGGGAGATGGAACTAATAACACTCATCTTTGTCTTCCTCCTTTGCGAGTTCTCCTATAATAAAAGAAACGATCAATTAGAATGGCTCCTATAGTTGAGCACATTGTAGCGATTAAAGTTGTACCCACAATCTCCGTGGGATTTGTGGAATCATATGTTAAGCGAATCGCGATAACGGTTGTCGGGATAAGTGTAAGACTAGACGTATTAATCGCAAGAAAAGTAATCATCGAACGACTAGCCTCAACGCTTCCACCATTTAGTTCTCTTAATTGCTCCATTGCTTTTATTCCCATTGGGGTTGCTGCATTACCAAGTCCAAACATATTTGCAATCATATTAGATAGCATATACCCCATCGCAGGGTGGTCTACTGGGACTTCAGGGAACAATCTTTTTACGAAGGGGCGGAAAAGTTTTGCCAGTTTCTCTAATAGTCCACTTGATTCAGCAATTTTCATAAGCCCTAACCAAAATACAAGAATGCTTATTAAACCAATACTAATCGTGACAGCCTCTTCTGCACCTTTAAAGACGGCTTTATTAACTTCTTCAATCGTCCCATTAACAATAGCAAAGATAATTCCAATGATCGTCATGCATACCCAAATTATATTAACCATGACTCTTTACACCTAACGTTACAAGAAAGATATTTTTAAGAATTAGCCAAAAAGTTTTTTTAGGTTTCTCCTTTTGACCATTATCAAAATAAATTGGAAGTTCTCCAATTCTTTCATTACCTAATTTAATCGTCAGCTTTCCGACTATACCTGGGATGTCACCTTCGTTGTCCCAGCCATTTTGGCTTGGATTCATTAAATTTACTGAAAGCTTAACGTCATTTTTTTCTCCTTCTGTTAAAGGGTAAAAAAAGTTTCTACTTATAAAAATTTTGTTCTTATAAAGTGGCTCTTTAATGTTTTTAATTGTACCTTCTGGAATGATTTTAATCGTGTTAAACTTTGCAAAGCCGTTATTGAACATATTAATGTGGTCATTCCAATCATCAGAGGCATTTATGGTAACAGCGATTAAATCTAACCCATCCTTTGATGCTGTTGACACAAGCGTTCTCTTTGCCCGTTTTGTGTAACCCGTTTTTCCACCTGTACTATTAGCATATAGCCCTGTAAGTAGCTTGTTTTTATTTTTCCAGACCCGATCCCATTTCTCATTAGGATTTGGTGCACGATGTATCTCGGTGCCAAATATCTTTTTAAATTGCTCATCCTGCATAGCATATCTGGTTAACATAGCCATATCATATGCCGTAGAGTAGTGATTTTCCTGATCATCAAGGCCGTGCGGATTTGCAAATTTACTATTCGTCATTCCAATTTCAGCCGCTTTTTGATTCATAAGATATACAAAGCCTTCTAAACTACCACCAACATATTCAGCAATGGCTACTGCAGCATCATTTCCTGAACGTAGCATTAACCCATAGACTAAATCCTCAAGTTTTATTTTTTCATTAGGTTGTAAATATAAAGACGAGCCTTCAGTTCCAGCTGCCCTGTTGCTCACTTTGACCATCTCATCCATTTTCCCTGATTCTATCGCAAGTACAGCTGTCATTATCTTAGTGATACTTGCAATCCGCCTTTTTGAATGAATGTCTTTCGAATATAAAATTCTACCTGACTCTTGCTCTATTAAAATTGCACTTTTGGCACTTACGTGACCAAATGCACTAGTTTTCTGTGGAAAAATTGCTAGCAGAACCATACAAATCGTTATCAAGATGAACCACCTTTTATGTAATGCCATGAGATCCCCGTCCTCTTTATTCGTTTGTACAAGTCTATGCAGAACATGTCCTTATATGAATGAAAAATAGGAAAAGCACAGGGAGCCAGGGTATAAACCAAAACTAAGTTCAAATTTCATAATAAGAAAAGCGCAGGGCGCCCGCCTATCGGCGCGTCGATTAAAACCCGCCACGTCCTGGGGCGAACATCGACATCAGCACATCCTGTGCAAGTCAAGCATAAGGCGAGCCGTCTGGAAGGTTGTTCTTTGACCTTCCAGACGGCTTGGCTTATGACCTCAGGTCCGATGGTGCCCGGAGCTAGACACTAAAACTAGGTACAAACTTTTAACTTTCTTTTCTTTTTTAAAAAACGCTATTTGGAATGTTTACATTAATGTGTTATGTAAACATGAGCAAAATAGCGTTATATTTCATCTTATTCAAGATTAAATAGAGTATCCAATTTAATAAGGTTGCCAGCGCAAATTAGATGAAGCGTCAAAACGATGCTCAACTTCCTTCCAATGTACAATGTTCCACCAGTTATCAACATAACTTTTCCGCTCATTCTTATACTGAAGATAATAAGCATGTTCCCATACGTCTAAAACAAGTAGAGGTATTGTGTCCCACTGTGTTAATACTTGATGTTTCTCTGTTTGTAAAATTTCTAGTCGATGTGCGCGCGGAGCCCAAACTAAAATTGCCCAGCCAACACCTTCAACGCTATTTGCTGCCTCAGAAAAGTGCTTTTTAAAGTTATCATAGCTACCGAAATCTGTTGTTATTTGCTTCATCAATCTTCCACTTGGCTTTCCACCACCATTCGGGGACATAACATTCCAAAAAAATGGTATGGAGATAATGTCCTGATCCATGAAAGGCAGCTTCTCTTTCCCAGTGTTTAATTAAGTCAAAATCTCCATTTTCTCTTGCATGCGCCATCATTTTTTCAGCTTTATTAAGGCCATCAACATAGCCTTGATGATGCTTTTTATGGTGCAAACTCATAATTTCTCTTGAAATAGTAGGCTCTAATGCCTCATAGCTATATGGTAAGGGTGGGAGCGTATGACCTCCAATCGGTACTCTATCTGTTGACTGCCGATCATCAGCTAAAATGCTACTTTTCGTCAGGATACTAGCTTCCTCATATAATTTTGCCACTTCCTTATGAAGCCTTTCAATAAATTCTAATGATAAATCATTCCTAGCATCAATAAATTCTAGTTTACTAAGTAAACCTTCAAACTTTATTCTTAACTCTTGAAAACGATCGTCTTCTTTCCGTTGGTTATCTATAAGACTACTTACTTCTTTTCCCCATGCTCTAACATCATCGACATACTGCTCAAACAGACTTTCTATCATGATTACCTCCTATAACTTTTTCGACTTCATTGTATGCAATATGCCTATTGAGGTGAATTCCTTAGTTATGTCAGTTCACCAAATAAAACATTCTTCATACTATATCTTCATATTATTAATAATGTGAAACTTCATCAGGTTTTAGAGGCATCACCGCAATGATTGTAGTTAGCAGCGACCGTTAAGGATCTTAAGGTGCAGTTGATTTAATTGATTACTACCGAAGCATGTACAAATTTCTCTAAGATTTTTACTGCCCCTTAAACGCGGGAAAAAAGAAAGCTACATAAGGAGGAGTTAATTTGGAAAATCGATATAAAGATGAAGCATTATTCGAATTACAATTTTGGATGCAAATATTGGGTGACCATAGTCGCTTCATCCACGATTCATTAGCACCAAGTGAAAACCAAAGAATAGAACAGGCCCAATACTTTAAAAAAACCTTTGATAGCTTGTTAGAAGCAGCAAGAAAGCCATTGCCAGATGACTCAGTTTTTAACACTGTTAGAAAGGCAAGTGCCGTCGGCGAGGAGTTTCGAAGCTATAAATTAGAGTTAATAGAAGCACATCTTGTCGGTAAAATAAAGATCACATTACCTCCTTCCTTTATCAACCATATGGTAAACGAACTGGACGAATGGTTACGAATAAGTACTTTTTTAGGAGAAGGAAAGCAGGTACCAGCTACACATGCTCTTCACCATCATTTACTATGGTTACTTGATGCAGCTGGCCATGCTGGTGCCATACACGATAATCTTGACCGAGTTGAATATGAGCTTAGGAAAAAAGGAGAAATATATACAAAGAAGTGGGAAAGCTTTTATTTAAAGGCTGTAGAGTTAGTAGGATACTTACGAACAAATCAGTTTCAGTTCCCCGCATTATCCCGTTTTAATAATCAGGTTGAATTAGAAATGACCGTCTTTAAAAGCTTCTTACGCGAGCTTGAAGAAATGGAATTGAATAAGGAATCCTTAGGTGTGCTTGAACCTTTGATGGCTGATCATATGGCCCGTGAGGAATGCTATTATTTGCAAAAACTTGCCCAAACAACTAATGAGGTGAAAACGCCTAATTGTAACCCAGCTAAACCAAGAACTAAAGCATAACAAGAAAAATCGACCGGAGTTAGACACAAAGACTAAGTTTTAAAATTTTATACTTCTTCCCATAAAAAATATAACAACAAATATTATTTACGATTGGTGAAAAATAATTGAGTCTAAGAAAACATTAGAATTATGGGGTATTTTAGTTCTTCTTATTTTATTAAATCCTAGTGAATACCTTCAGGCTAGTTGGTGTGGGCATCAGATTGCTCCTTTGATTACCGTTTTCTATTTTTGGAGCGATTTCGGGCATCAGTTTGCTCTTTTGATTACCGTTTTCTATTTTTTTCGGTGTTTCGGGCATCAGATCACCCTAAAACTAGGGTTCTTATTTTTCAAAAAAGGGTTAACATATAAATTCTTATATTATAAAAAAAACGGTTGGATATAACCAGCCGTTTTTCATTAATATTATTTTGATTGTAGCATTTTAGTGCGGTAATCGGTTTCGTAGAATTCAAGTTCCTCCCTAATTGTCTGAAACCCGCCTTCTAAGGAGTTTAAAAGTTTTTTTAGTGAAAGTGGTGGATTTTGTCTGAATGTGATTGAATTTTTACCTGTGTACGCTGAGCGGCTATCTTCAAACCATAAATCACCTTTAGGTGCAAAAAATTCTTCAATGCACTGATGATAGATTTTATATAGTGTTTTTTCAGCAGCACCTTTTCTAAAAGGTTCATTTGATAAAACTACTTGACATGCATCCAGCCCTTCTTCACAATATACGACTAATCTTCTTATATTTGAAAGAAGTAACTCATAGTATTCTTGGTCACCATTTAATTCATTTTGTAAACTAGCGATTGTTGTCTCATTCAGGTATTGGTTTACCGATTTAACCGTTTTCACTAAAAAATTTTCTACTTGTTCAGTTTGTGCTTTTACAATTGAATTCCCCATTTATTTTCAACCCCCATCATCAATCTATTAATTTTATCTAGGCTGTGCTATGAAATGCAAAGGAGACTCTAACTCGTAACTACCTTTTTGTCTAATGCTCTCAAAGATTTCTGGAAGTTTGTCAAACTGTATATCTTTAAAATAGTTCTCAAATTCTTTTTGTGAATTAATATAAACTCTTTTGCGACTTTGAAACCCAGGGTTTTTAAGTAAACATACCAGCCCTACTATATCTTTGAACTCTACATCATTAAAAATAGGATCCTGTTCATATGGAGTAAACGATGCAAACACCTCATCAAAGTAGCGAATATACAATAAATGAAATGTCTTTTCCTCCCCTTTAACCGAAAATGTTACTTCAGACCGGTTAAAAAAGTCTTCTGAAGTATTTGATTGTGCTTTTTCAAGTTCGTATCCTTTACAGTTCTTGATTAACATTATTCCACCTCTTTATTAGTACCTGAAACTTATGATATCCATCTATATCTTACCATAGACAGAAAATTGTTGTCATATTAATTCGAGTCATTAAAACTATCTTTAAAGTTTCCAAAGAATAAATCAGCCTCTTCCTGGTCCGAATCTACGTCAACCTTGTCAGGTAGTGGTGGTAACTCTTGAACCGTTTTCAAACCAAAATACTCTAAAAATTCCTTCGTGGTACCATAAAGAATTGCTCTCCCAGTTCCTTCTGCACGACCCACTTCTTTTATGAGTGCTTTTGCCGTTAGCGTATGTAATGGTCGTTCTGTTTTAACCCCTCTTACCTCCTCTATTTCAGCCCTTGTGATGGGTTGACGATAGGCTATAATCGCTAGAGTTTCAAGAGCTGCCTGTGAAAGTGATGTAGACGAAGGAACTTCCACTAGTTTTTTCAAGTAAGACGCATGTTCTTTTTTAGTCGTTAGTTGATATGTATTTGCTACTTCAACTAAGTGTATTCCACGATCACTTTTTTCATGATCCAACTTTAACGCATTTAATACATCTAGTGCAATATGTTCTTCAACTTCTAAAACAGATACTAATTGCTTTAATGTTAACCCCTCGTCTCCAGCTGCAAATAACAATCCTTCAACGATTGCTTTCCACTGCACAATCATCACAGCTTCATCTTCCTTCCCTACTAGAAATCAATATTTCCGCAAAATTGTTTTCTTGTTCTATTAAAATGACATTTTTTTTCATCAGTTCAAGAATTGCTAAGAACGTCACAACGGTATGTTCTTTATCATGATAAGGAAATAAGCTAAAGAAGTTCTTTTTCCCTTTAATATCCCTTAATTCTAGTAGTATCTCAGCCATGCGTTTTTCAATGGAGATATCCTGACGGGCAATCTTTGTATGAAGCGGTTTTTGGAGTTTCTTTCTACGTAAGAGCTTCTGAAAAGCACCAAGCATATCATATAGACTAACATCAAGAGGATGACTCTCAACCTTCACTTCTTCCGAATACTCACTTAAATCACTCGGAGGTTTAGTAAACACTTGACCTCTTTCTTCCTCAAGGGTTTTTAAGTCCAGAGCAGCTTCTTTGAACTTTCGATATTCTATAAGACGCCTCATTAATTCTTCCCTAGGGTCTTCCTCTAATTGGACTTCAATATCATCATCAAAAAGCTCTTCTTCCTGTTTAGGTAACAGCATTTTGCTTTTCATGGCAAGTAGGGTAGCGGCCATCACTAAATATTCACTAGCTATATCTAACTTTAGTTCTTTCATTGCATGTATGTAGTACATATATTGCTCTGTAATTTTAGATACAGGAATATCATATATGTCGATTTCTAATCGATTAATTAAATGTAATAGAAGGTCCAAAGGTCCTTCAAAAGCATCTACTTTCACGCTATATTGCACAATAACCCCACCAAACAAAAGATAACAAACCTTATAATTTATGTCTCTTCTTCAATAATTTTTTTTAAAAGCTACCTAACTAGTATAGAACATTATAATAAGTTGTCCAATATTATTTTAAAAAGGTTTTTTTAGTAATCCTTCCAAAAATACTATTTGTTTTTTTTAAAGACTGTTTACATGTATTTTTATCTGCATAAGTCTAGTGGTCAGCCTTTTGCCTGGCACTATTGGTTTATGAAGACTTTTTTCGTAAACATTGTTGCATTTAAGACTCATCAATTTATTTCACTTAGTACGCAGTAAAGTAGCATCTTTTCTGCCATAATCTAACAAAATTACCCTATCATAAAAACATCAATCAGTCAGAAAAATACCTTTATGGAACATTGAAACTCTCGGATTCAAGTATTATGACTGTAAATTATACGTATGATAAACTAACATTACATAGAGAAGGGGTGGAATTGTCATGTATCCAAAAGCATATCTCAACTATCTCATTCACTTTCATGGTGACCGAGACTATTTCGAATGTCACGAAGTACTTGAGGAACATTGGAAAGAAGCTCAAAGGGCAGAAAGAAAACTTTATTGGGTAGGACTTATTCAGCTTGCAGTGGGACTCTATCACCAACGACGTGGCAATTTTAAGGGAGCTTATCGAATGATGAACAATGCTATTGACATAATTAAAAAGGAACGTGATTCACTTACCAAACTAGGACTAGATTATGAAGAGCTCCTGTCAATCGTACTTAAACGGGTTAATGAAATCCAAAACCAAGTACCTTATAAAAGCTTTACTTTGCCAATATCAGATAAAAAACTCTTATCCACTTGTATTGAGTCTTGTGAAACAAAAGGTTTAACATGGGGAATAGATAGTGATATTACAGACCATTATTTAGTAAATAAACATATGCTTCGCGACCGAAGTGAGGTAATTAATGAACGAGAAAGACAAAAAAGGCTAAAGGAGAGAGATATTTAGGTTACAAGTTTTATGAGGATGGTACTGAAGCTATCTAAATGCAATATTCTTCAATCAAATAGGTAAGACTCGATGTGAGCCTTACCTATTGTTTGTTGTTATAATATCGTCAATTGTAGAATAACACCTTAATTAATTGACTGATTACCTTCCTCAGCAGTATCACATTTTTCAAAAAATGCTGAAGTATGTTCATTAGGTTTTATTTCTTTACCCGGCAATGTTTCTTTTAATGCCTTAACCATCTTCTTTCCAATACCTTGCCTACGGTGTGATGGATTTACACTAATATGCTGAATCTCAATAATTCCAGTCTCAAGGATTGTTATTCCGATAATTCCTATGATGTCTTCTTCCTTCCATAAATATAACTGTTTAGATTCTTCAGTCTCATATTGTTTCATTGTTAGCTGTAATTTTTTCAAATCTTTTTCAGTCGGCATAAATGAAAGAAGACCCATTGCAATCTTTTCATAATTCTTTTTGTAACGAATTAACATATATATCCCTCATTATCGAAAAAACTTTCCTAAGATTGTTATAAAGAACAAATGGCTGGAGCCAAGTCTTTCAAGCTTGGCAAGCAAAGTCCAATTATTATTCTCATTAAGATTAACATTTTCTTTCGTTTTTTTCCATAGTCATTATTCTAAAACATTTCAAATAACTCTTCTATCATTCCATTATAACCACTTAAGTAAGGATTATATACCTACCTAAATAATATTTGTTGAAATGTACTTAATTTGAAAAAGATCTTGTTAGATTAGCCATTTCGATTGCAGATATAGCAACTTCCCACCCTTTATTCCCAGCTTTTGTTCCTGCTCTTTCAATTGCTTGTTCAATGGTCTCAGTCGTTAATACCCCAAAAATAACTGGTTTACCTGATGAAAGCATCGTTGCCGAAACACCTTTTGCTACTTCACTACAAACATAGTCATAATGTGTCGTTGCCCCACGTATTACTGTACCAAGTGTAATTACAGCATCATACTTATTTGATTCAGCCATTTTCTTTGCAAGCAATGGAATCTCAAATGCTCCAGGAACCCAAGCGATATCTATACTGTCCTCTTCCACACCATGTCTTTTTAGTGCATCTAAAGAACCGCTTAACAATTTGCTTGTGATAAACTCATTAAAACGAGCTACTACGATTCCTATTTTTAATCCTGTCCCTACTAAATGTCCTTCATATAAATTACTCATGACTTTGTCCTCCTTAGAATTCTAAATTTAATACTATCATTTGACCTAAGTTCGCTCATTAATGAATAAGTATTCCAATTAAAAATGTAGCATATGACCTAGTTTTTGGTGTTTCGTTTTTAAGTACTTTTCATTTTCTGTTTTTGTTGGCATTTGTAGCGGAACACGATCGACTACTTCAAGGTCATAGCCCTTTAAACCTGCAATTTTTCTTGGATTATTGGTTAATAGCTTCATCTTAGCCACACCTAAATCTTTTAAAATTTGTGCTCCGATTCCATAATCTCTAAGATCAGGTCCAAAGCCAAGCTTTTCGTTAGCCTCGACAGTGTCATAGCCCTGTTCCTGTAGCTTATAAGCTTTCATTTTATTTAACAGGCCAATACCTCGCCCCTCTTGGCGCATATATAGTAATATTCCATTACCTTCCTTTTCAATTTGTGATAGTGCCGCATGGAGTTGTGGACCGCAATCACAACGGTTTGAACCAAAAACATCACCTGTTAGACACTCTGAATGAACTCGAACCAATGTTGGTATGTCAGGATTAATTTCTCCTTTAACTAATGCAACATGCTCTTTTCCATCTATTAGATTTGAGAATCCAACAGCTGTAAATTCACCGAATTCTGTAGGTAGTTGAATTTCCACCTCGCGTTTAACAAGCTTTTCTTTACGGTTTCTATAACTTATTAGGTCTTTTATTGTAATCATTTTTAAATCAAATTCATCTGCTATTTTGCGAAGATCAGGTACACGAGCCATTGTTCCATCTTCATTGATTATTTCACATATAACACCCGCAGGCTCTGCACCGCAAAGTCGGGCTAAGTCAACAGCAGCTTCCGTATGACCGGCTCTTCTTAAAACACCACCAGCTTTTGCAGTTAGTGGAAAGATATGTCCTGGTCTTTTAAAATCAGTTGATTTTGTAGTAGGATTTATTAATTGCTGTATAGTCATAGCACGCTCATGGGCACTAATCCCCGTAGTTGTCGATTTATAATCAATGCTCACCGTAAAAGCTGTTCCATGTGGATCTGTGTTATGGTTTACCATAGGAAATAGGTCAAGTTTCTTTGCTAGTTCCTCAGTTAGAGGCGTACAAACAAGTCCTCTTCCGTGCTTAATCATAAAATTTATTATTTCTGGAGTTGTTTTTTCAGCAATTGCAATGAAATCACCTTCATTTTCACGGTCTTCATCATCACAAACAATGACTACATTTCCTTGCATTAACTCATATATAGCCTCTTCAATTGGATCAAACATAGTGCTCATCCTCTCCTTATTTGTAGCCGTTTTCTTCAAGAAAGTTTGCTGTAATTGATGATTTTCTTTGGGTAGGTGTTACTGTTCGTTGAACGAATTGTTCAACATATTTCCCAAGCATATCACACTCAATATTAACAATTTCACCTACGCCTTTGTTCCCTAAAATAGTTTCTGACATCGTGTGTGGAATGAGTGAAATTGTAAATGTTTGATCAGTTACTCTAAATATGGTTAAGCTTGTTCCATCTATAGCAACAGAACCTTTAAGCAATATATAATGACGTAATTCTTTTGATACTTCAATTTCATAGTACACTGCATTGGCTTGATGTTCTTTTTTTATAATTGTTCCAATTCCATCAACATGACCTGATACAAAATGACCACCAAATCGTCCATTTGCAGACATTGCACGTTCCAGGTTAACCTTTGAATTTCTTTCAAGCGACTTCAAAGAGGTTGCTCTAACAGTCTCTGGCATAATGTCCACTTTAAATTCTGAAGCTGTATATGCAGTGACGGTTAGACATACACCATTAACAGCTATGCTGTCACCTAAATTAACATCTTTTAGTATATTATTACTCGCGATAGTCATTACAATTGCTTCACCAGAAGATACTATATTTTTAACAGATCCAACTTCTTCAATAATACCTGTAAACACATGCATCCCCCAATTCCATTTCTTAATCCCTAAAATATATTAACATCCCTTAACTTACAATCTACTGTAGTATCCCTATTTTGTTGGAACTGATATTATTTTAATATCTGAGCCAATTTGTTCAACTGACTGTATTGATAGCTGAAAGACTTCTGCTATTTTGTCGAACCCACTTCCACCAATAGATGATGGAGCATCGTTTCCACCAATTATTTTAGGTGCTATGTACATAATCACTTGGTCAACAGCTTTTTCTTTAACAAAACTTCCGTTAACTTGCGAGCCACCTTCTACAAAAACCGAAGTAATTCCATTTTCCGCTAGAATCTTTAGCATATCTTTTATTACAATTTTTTCAAATGGAACAACAAAAACTCTTACTCCTTTTTCGGTATATCTCTTTTTTACTTCTTCTTTTATTTGGTTACCAACAATGAGCCATGTTAGTGCTTCTCCATCAGTAATCACCTTAGAATTTAATGGTGTTCTTAAATGTGTGTCCATTATTACCCGAATAGGATTTTTTCCTCCGTTGGGTAAACGTGTTGTCAAACTTGGGTCATCTGCGATAACGGTATTAACACCTACAAGAATTGCATCATGCTGGTGACGATATTTATGAACGTCTAATCTAGCTTCTGGTCCAGTTATCCACTTACTTTCACCTTTGGCAGTAGCTATTTTCCCATCTAAACTAGTGGCAGCTTTCAAGGTTACATATGGTAGTTTTTTTTCTATATTGTGATAAAATATCTTATTTAAATCATCTGCCTCAGCTTTTAATAAACCCACTTCGACCGCAATACCGGCACTCTCTAATCTCTTTATTCCATTACCTGCAACTAAAGGATTAGGGTCAGTAGTAGCAATTACCACACGTTTCACTCTATTTTCAATTAAAAGCTCAGCACATGGTGGTGTCTTACCGTGATGACTGCATGGTTCTAATGTGACATAAACAGTTGATTCTTTGGCGTTTTCACCGGCCATGCGAATGGCATGAACCTCAGCATGTGGTTCTCCAGACCTTAAATGTGCTCCAACTCCGACAACTCGGCCATCTTTCACAATTACAGCACCGACAACTGGATTTGGAGCAGTTTGCCCAACACCAGCCCTAGCTACATTAATGGCGAGCTTCATATAATCATTGTCTAACATCCTGTTCACCTCTGAATAATAGTATAACTACACGGGTAGTGGTGTATGATGACCATTTTAAAACAAAAAAACCTAGGATTTATCTTCCTAGGGGTGGTTTATCAGGCTCTACCAGTATTGAGTCTCCACAGCTACGCTAAAGTGGAGCTCATTTGTTAGAACCCAAAAGTATTATACTATCACAACGGCATATAAGCGTTTTTTTCGCATACCAAATAAAGGTGGTACTGAAGTATTTTTCGCATACCTGCTTACGTGATCCTTCTCCCATCCAGACTTTACTGTCGGCTTTGGAATTTAACCAAATCAGCCATTCATGATTAAAGACGAAATAAATCCACACCTTAAAAACGAATGGGTCACGGGCTTAGTCAAAACAAATGTTTTCACAACACCGCCGGTTGGGAATTTCACCCGACCCCGAAGGAAACGATATTAAGTTAATTTTCATTATTATATCATAACAATTCCAGCCATGTCGATTTTAGAGTTTTAAACGATAAAGAACCAATATATTAGTCCCCAGATAAGACTCATTGTGGCAAGTATAGTTAATAAAGTCCAGTTTTTAGATTTCAAGTCTTTTCACCTCAAATTAAATTATACTAGAAAACTCATATTTAAGAAAAGCGATGGGGCCGGAGCTAGACACTAAACCTAGGTACGAAAATTTTATACTTAAGTTCTAAGAAAAGCGTAAGGCGCGCCCGGAGCTAGACACTAAAACTAGGTACAAACTTTTATACTTTCTTATCTTCTAAAAAAAAACTCAACAAGCAAAAATTTACTTGGTGAGCTTTTTTCGTTTTTATTATTCTTCCCACACCTTAACTTCTTTCATTACATCGCCTTGTTTAATGCGTAAAACTGTATCTAGTCCTTCAATAACTTGTCCGAAAACTGTATGTACACCATTTAAATGAGGTTGTGGTTCATGAACGAGAAAGAACTGACTTCCGCCTGTGTCTTTTCCTGCGTGTGCCATAGACAAAGAACCAGCAACGTGCTTATGTGGGTTTCCTGCTGTCTCACACTTGATTGTATAGCCAGGCCCGCCTGTTCCTGTTCCATTTGGGCAGCCCCCTTGAGCAACAAACCCTTGAATTACGCGGTGGAAAGTTAGCCCATCATAAAAACCTTCCTTTGCTAGTTTTTCAAAATTATCAACTGTACCAGGTGCTTCATTCGGGAAAAGTTCGATAACAATCTTTTCTCCATTTTCAAATTCAATACTTGCTTTTTTCATGTGAAACCTCCATAAGTTTATATTCGTCAATATATACTGAACGAGTTAATTCTACTATATTAAAAAACAATAATCCAATCTTGAACTTTAAGGTGGTGAAAATTTATAAATGGTGCGCCGTCCGAAGGCGGAAAGCACGGGAGAATCGACAAGGAGCTGAGGTCTGTAAAATTTCACATAATGGAGGGATAAATTATATTATAACTTTATTTATACAATACTATTGATCGTAAATACATAAAATCACCATATTTTTATGCTATTATGATAGTTATGATCAGCTAAAATAATAGAATTGAAGGGATGGTAGGAACATGATAGGTAATGATTTGTTCAGCATAGGCGGTTTCATGGTATCAACTCACGGGGCGGGAAGCGCTGTAGCCTTTCTACTCGGAATGTGGTTAACTTTGCGGCTAGCAAGGCGGCAAGGCTATAATTCTGAACTTGTAGTAGACTTTATGACATATGCGATAATCGGTGGGGTTTTAGGTGCGCGTTTATGGTATGTATTGCTCAATTTAGGTTATTATGTTGATAATCCTTCAAAAATATTAGCCATTTGGGAGGGTGGGCTTGCAATTCAAGGCGGTATTATGGGCGGTATTGTGATTGGTATATGGTTTGCCAAAAAACGCAAAATTTCGGCTTGGAAGTTTGCCGATCTTATTGCACCTGGACTTCTTCTTGGCATGGCTATAGGCCGAATCGGGGATTTCCTGGCTGGAGGAGAATACGGTATCGTTTCAGAAACATTTGGTTTTATTTATCAGCAACCAGGTACAGAAGCATACATTGCTAACGGCCCAGTCCCCCTCATCCCAACAGTTTTGTATGAAGCATTAGGGGATTTACTAATCATGTGGTTCTTGCTCGCTTATAAAAATAACAAGGTATATGACGGCTTCAAATTTCTTTGGATGCTGATTTTATATTCGGTTGTCCGATTCACAACTGAATTCATCCGTGGAGATAGTATACTAATATTCGGGGGATTACGTAGCGCTCAGGTAACAAGCATGATAACCATTTTAGTCGTTGTGGCAATTATAATCCGACGTAAGAAACTGCAACAACAAGGCTAAGATAAGAATTTTATAATCCTTCTTCATGTTGAATTTCAACTTTCTTCACTACTTATTTTTGGTGAAGCAATTACAAACCTAGATTTCTAAAGAAATAATTTAAAAATAATAAAAATCGCTCCAATCTTCGGTAGAATATAGTTTAACAGAACCAAAACATCCGAAGAGAGGAGCTAATCTCGATGAATAACTTTTAATTCAATAAATGCGAGTATTGGAAGAGTTTCTATTAAAACTACAATGGAACATGCAACATCACACAGTGGCATTTCACCATTCCTTGAATCTCATTTAAACTTTTTTTATTTAACAAAACGGATATGCATACTTCTCACCTGTGCTTCTATGAATGAGTTGAAAAGTTTCCGAGACTGCGCCGATGTAGGCGATCAATATGTATTACCCAAAGTTAATCATTCAACTCTCTCCAAAAAAGCTGGCCATGTGGACTACACCATCATGAAAAAATATTCCATTTAGTCGTGTCTAAATGCAATCGAATGACACGTCGAGCATTAAAGATTTCAAAGGATCTTCTTTTGGTAGACTCCACCACAATTACAGTGGGAAAGTCACGTCTACCTTGGGCCCTTTACCATGGAGTGCGTTCTGCAATCAAATTGCATGTCAGCTATTCTCCTCTCACTGAAACACCTCTTCAAGTTGTTGAAACTACTGAACTTGTCCTTGATCGGCTAATTGGTGAGCAGTTGATCGATTCCCGTTTCATCATGGTAGAAGATCGAGCCTATTTTAAGATCAAACGAATCGATCAATTTGTATCAGACCAGCAAATGTTTGTCATTCGAATGAAAGAAAATGTAGAGATTTTTCGGCCTCATTCCTTAAAACGCATTGAGCAAGCTGGATCGCCTGTCACACGTGACTCACTTGTCAACTGGGTACTGAACAATCTCGTTCTAAGAAACGTCATCGAGTGGTATTTTTTAAGGATGATTACGGCAACGAGATGCGTGTTGTCACCAATTTAATGAACGTTTCGCCAGAAGTCATTGCCGACATGTACAAAGCAAGATTTGAGAATCGAGACGTTCTTCCGCTGGATTAAACAGAACCTAAATGTCCCTGTTTTATTTGGAACGACCGAAAATGCCGTTTCCAATCAGCCTTTTGCGGCTTTAATCGCTTATGTTCTATTAAAATGGCTCTATTCGAAGACATCTGAAGGACGAGTTTTCAAAAAGTTATCATTTATCTCTTTTCAAAGAAAACTAGCAAAAGACAACTTACCTATTGACTTGCGTTCTAAAATGGCTTTTGTTTTGAAAAACCACAAATATTTTCAAGGGATATTTCTGTGTCGTATTTTGGATAATCAACACCCGTGATAAAATATCTCTAGAATCCTTTGCTTCTATAGCAACACCTTTTTAGAAGAATTAAAAAAGTATACTAGCTATCATAGTTGCCAGAATTAATTGTATAATGTTAAAGGGAATATATTCCCTTTTCTTTTAAAGGAGGATAAAAAGAATGCTTAAGAGAAACTGGGTTTTTTCGTTATTTTTAGTATTCACGTTGATCATTCCTTCGATGGCTTTTGCCGATGCCGCTGAAGGTGATGTTATCATTACATTGGGTGAAGACCTAAAAGACGTAGAAAAACAAAAACTTTTGAAGGAAATGAACGCACCGGAAAATCCACAAATTGTAACGGTTTCAAACGAGGAAGAGCATAAATATTTAGGCCAATACATTCCAAAGGCTACCATAGGAACAAGAGCTTTGTCGTCATCTGCGATTACAATAGGAGCACCTGAATCTGGATTAGAAATAGTAACGAATAATATTACATCTATAACAGATGATATGTTTACAAATGCTCTTATAACAGCAGGTGTAAAGGATGCTTCCATTTATATTACGGCACCAATACCAGTATCAGGTACTGCAGCACTAACAGGTATCATTAAAGCGTATGAATTATCATCAGACCAGGTCATCCCAGAAGAAGTTAAGCAAATTGCCAACGAAGAAATGGTAAAAACGGTAGAACTTGGTGATTCAATTGGAGCAGAAAAAGCTGCTGCTCTAATTGCAAAAATTAAGGATGAAATCGCAAAAAACGCACCTCAAACAGATGAAGAACTGAGAGCTATTATACAAACTGCAGCAAATGAATTAGGTATTACATTGACCGAAGATCAAATTAATAGTCTAGTTTCGTTCTTTAATAAAATGAAGGATCTAAATATAGATTGGAACCAAGTAAATGAACAATTGAATTTAGCAAAAGAAAAGCTAACTAATTTTCTAGAATCAGAAGAAGGACAGACTTTTTTAACCAAGCTTCAAGATTTTTTAGTTAGTTTAATAGATGCCCTAAAAGCACTATTTAGCTAAGAAGATTATGAGAACGGAGCAAGAAAGTGTCTTTAGTTTAACAAGACAATCTAAAAACAGAACGCTTGGATTTCATCAAATAAAGGGTTCCGTTTTGAGGTGAAAATCCTATAAATGACAATAAGAAAAGCGCAATGCGCGCCCGCCTACCTGAGCGTCGATTAAAACCCACCACGTCCTGTGGCGAACATCGACATCAGCACATCCTGTGCTGTCAAGCATAAGACGGTTTATTCAAGAAGGTGGTTTTTACTTCATAAAGGAAATGGCTTATGACCTCAGGTCCGATGGCGCCTGGAGCTAGACGTAGATAGACAAAAGACACGAAGTATACACAACCTTACAATTTTGTAAATTCCTAAACAATGAAAAAGGCGTGCAGTCTGACTACAGATTTGACACCTCTTTGACACCCCTAAATAAAAAGAAAGAGCGAACCCTCAAGGACCAAGAGATGAGGGAATCAGCATGGTTTAATAAATAAGCGGAGAAATTTCTCTTAATTACGAAATAGCACTTAAAATAGCTTAAATAGACGGAAGGATTCCGACTATTTACACAAAAAACGTCAAAATGGATCATTTTGCATTGCTTAAGCGGAAAACCTCCGCTTATATACCCCGAACCAAGCCTTATTACGCAGTTTAACCGGAAAATCTCCTCTTATTTTAACTATCACTGGTTACTAAATTTAGGAGATAACTTCTGATGTATTTGGAAATGTGTAAGAATTGACATCCCAATTGACACTTAATTTTGAGTGTTCAAAAAGCATTGTCCTTTAAATTTATTTTGTCATTAGTGGTTTTATTTTATTATAAGAGGTATTATAAATCCCAATATAAAAGGAAAATGGCATACGTCGATTCGTATGCCATTTCTAATGTCAATTTTCCGTTATGTACCTCAAAACGGAACGGTTTATTTCATCAAATCCAAGCGTTTTTTATTTGCTATTTGTACTGTTATTTATGGTATCTAACATACTGCGATTTAGTATGATATTTCATCTGTTTTATTACATTTTCTCCACGTTATCCGAACTACTTACTATTTGCTCTTCCCCTTTTATTTTTCAACCTTTGTTTTTAGCGGAACATCTAAGCGGATAATATCTTCAAAGCTTTCTCTTTTCACAACAAGATTAGCTTCACCATTTTCTATGAAAACGACAGGTGGACGTGGAATCCTATTATAGTTGTTTGACATAGAATAACCATATGCACCAGTACAGAACATTGCAAGAATATCGTCTGAACTAGCCTTTGGTAAGGGTAAGTCCCAAATCAACATATCGCCTGACTCACAGCACTTTCCAGCAATTGAGACTGTTTCTTCAACTTGGTCATGAACACGGTTGGCTAGGACAGCTTCATATTTAGCTTGGTATAATGCTGGTCGAATATTATCACTCATTCCTCCATCAACCGAAACATATTGACGAATATTTGGAACTTCTTTTCGTGAGCCAATTGAATATAGTGTTGTCCCGGCGTCGCCTACTAAAGAACGGCCTGGTTCAATCCAGATTTCAGGGACATCCATTTTAAGCTCATCTGCATACTTCTTAACTTCAGCAATGATTACCTCAACATACTCTGATACTGGAATTGGGTCATCTTCACTAGTATAGCGTATTCCAAACCCACCGCCTAGATTTAGAACAGTAGGTGTGAAACCATGTTTATCCTTCCATTCTTTCATTTTAGCGAACATTTTTTTTGAGGCAAGCACAAAGCCAGTGGTTTCAAAAATTTGCGATCCAATGTGGCTGTGGATACCTAGCACATTAAATGATTGTGAAGAAAGTGCTTGTTCAATGGCGATATCGGCTTGTCCATTTTGCAAATCAAAGCCAAACTTCGAGTCTTCTTGCCCAGTTGTAATATAGTCATGTGTATGCGCTTCTACACCTGGTGTGACCCGAAGTAGAATTGAAATCTTCGTTTCATTTTGGAGACATATTTGCTCTAATAAGGATAATTCGTAAAAGTTATCAACAACAATACAACCAATATTGTTTTTTATTGCCAATTCCAATTCTTCATAGCTTTTATTATTTCCATGAAAATGGATTCTTTCTGGAGGAAATCCGGCAGACATTGCAGTGTATAATTCTCCACCTGATACTACATCAAGTGATAACCCTTCTTCCTCAACTAATTGAACCATAGCAACAGTAGAAAACGCCTTACTCGCATAGGCTACCTGAGCGTTAACATTTAATTTTGCGAATGTATCTCTAAACCCTTTAGCTCTTTCTCTTATTAAGGCAACATCATATACGTAAAGGGGAGTTCCATAGGTTTTTGTCAGTTCAATAGTATCAACTCCACCAATTTCTAAATGACCATTCTCATTAACCTTGCTAGTACCATGTAAGTGCATTATTCTTCCCCTCATTTCCTTAAAGCTACATTTAACTTCTATGTGAATCCATACGTAATTTTTAAAAATACATATAGCTAACGCCCAGATTACGACAACCTAGCACTTTTACATCAGATACTTTTTGTATAAGAGAAAAAAGACAGAAATAACCTAATGCTAATTCTGTCCTTTTTTCGAAAGATAAGAAAGTATAAAAATTGTACCTAGTTTTAGTGTTTAGCTCCGTGCTCCACCTTACCTGAGGGCATAAGCCAATCCTTCCCCGAAGGCAAAAAACGCCTTCAGTCAGGGCTCGTCTTATGCTAGAGCTGCACAGGATGTGCTGATATCGATGTTCGCCACAGGACGTGGCGGGTGTTAGTAGACGTTTCCTCGATGCGGGCGCCCAGCATTTTTCTTATATATATATGTTCCTAGCACATGGGATTCTATACTATATGGA
The DNA here is from genome assembly GCF_029193815.1 of Cytobacillus sp. S13-E01. Taxonomy (GTDB): domain Bacteria; phylum Bacillota; class Bacilli; order Bacillales; family Bacillaceae_L; genus Bacillus_BV. The sequence continues at coordinate 38,184 of NZ_JARFVC010000005.1, read as the reverse complement.
AATTAGATTACCATAAAAACACTGCTTGTTGCAATAATTGAAGTTTTTATTTTGGTTGTTTATACTGATTTTGAGGGTGGACTATACTCGGTCTTAGCTTTGCACCTGGTACCGATGTACGAATAATGATTTGCCATAGGGCCTTAGCGTTAAATGGCAAAAATGGCCATAAATATGGTGTATTTAATGAGCGGATACATGCAAGAAATAATATATAAACTGTTACACCAATAATAAAGCCTGGTGTTTTAAATATAGCAACAACAACTAATAAGAATAATCTGGACATCTTATTTGCCAGACTTAATTCATAACTAGGTGTAGCAAATGAGCCGATTGCTGCTATAGATACATATAAAATGACCTCAGGTACAAAAAGACCTACATCAATCGCGATTTGACCAATGAGAGCAGCAGCTATTAACCCCATTGCTGTTGATAACGGTGTTGGCGTGTGAATGGCCGCCATCCTTAAAAATTCAATACCAATATCAGCAAGAAAAATTTGGACTACCACAGGTATACTTGAATCAGCATTCGGGCCAATAAACTTTAGTGCTTCAGGTAATAACGATGGTTCTTTAACAAACAAGAACCAAAGCGGTAGCAGAAAGAGTGAAGCAAGAATACCAATAAATCTTACCCACCTTAAAAATGTTCCAACTACTGGTGCTTGCCGATATTCTTCAGCATGTTGAACATGATGAAACAATGTTGTTGGGGTTATCATTACACTAGGCGATGTATCAACCATAATAATTACATGTCCTTCTAATAAGTGGTTAGCGGCGACATCCGGCCGTTCCGTATATCTAACAAGAGGATAGGGATTATAGCCTTGTTTAACTAAAAATTCTTCTACTGTTTTATCTGCCATCGTTAAACCGTCAATCTCAATTGCTTGGAGTTCCTTTTTGATATGTTCCACAAGACCTGGGTCAGCTACATCTTTAATGTATGAAACACATATGTCCGTTTTAGACCTTTCACCAACCTGCATCATTTCATTCCGTAACCGCTCATCCCTAATTCTACGTCTTGTCAGTGCCGTATTAACTATTATGTTTTCTGTGTACCCATCCCTGGCTCCACGTACAACCTTTTCAGTATCGGGCTCTTGTGGTTGTCTCCCTGGATAGCTTCTTACATCCACAACAATACCACTATCTTCCCCCTCAATTAAGATAATGATTAAACCTGATAACACGTTATCAACTGCTTCATCAAGATTTTTGATTTTAGTTACTTGCTGGTGTGTTAATCTATTCTCGATGATTTGTATTGCTTGGGATGTTAATTTTTCTTTATCATTTATATTAACTAATTCTTTTAAAAGCTGAATAATAAATTGAGTATCACAAAGTCCGTTTAGAAAATAGATATGAACCTCTTTTTTTAATATCTTTATTTTACGAACACCAATATCAAAGCTTCCCGTACCCATGCCAATATGGTCTTTAAAATAAGCATCGTTTAGTTGAACTTCTGTTGAAATAGGTGTTTTCTCTTTAGTCGCGCATGTCATTAAACCCACTCCTTTCAAGGATAATTTCAACTGCCTTTTTTGTAATAGGAGCACCATTTTTTATATGGTCTTTCCTAGCCATTTTTCCAATATCTCCTATCCCAACAACGAGTGGAATATTTAATTCATCCAAGTTGTAGACTGTATCTCCGTTAATCCGTCCAATATCTAATTCAGCCAATCCACTTTTATCAACCCCATAATGAGTTAGCTCCCCAAATCGATCGACACTGACGTCGACTCTTGTCCATTCGGATTGATGTGTTTTAGATGCCACGGCAATAACACCTAATATTTCAATTTCTTGATGTGTTGCAACATATTTAAGTGCACGCTCTCCTGCTCCTTCGCCAAGAAAACCACTATCATCGAACATTATAAAAACAGGGTCATAGGGTGTTTGCAAGATTAATTTTACGATTTCTGGTCCAGATAGAGTTGTTGGGTTTCCGTATGATTTAGAAATACATCTTCCGCCAACTAACTTAGCAACATATTCGATTGTTTTAAGTGCATATTCATCTCCATCTGTAACTAAAATGACCTTTCTCCTGTTTTTCATAGTGATTATCCTTTCGGTTTAAAAATCAATGCAACAATAAATGCAAATAGTATTGCTGAAGAAATACCTGCCGATGTCAATTCGAAAATTCCCATTCCAATTCCAACGAATCCGTGATCGTCCGCCTGCTGCATCGCTCCATGTAATAGAGAATGTCCAAAGCTAGTGATTGGGACTGTTGCCCCAGCACCCGCAAATTCAATAAACTTATCATATAAATCAAAACCATCAAGTATGGCGCCTGTTACGACGAAAATACTCATTACGTGTGCGGGCGTTAGCTTTCCAAAGTCTAACAACAATTGACCAATTATACATATTCCACCACCTACTAAGAATGCAATTAGATAGTCCATATTTATACACTCTCCTCAGATCGTTCAAGGACAACACCATGTGCTATTGCGGGTATTGATTCTTTCTGCTGCATCATCACTGGGCTTAATAAGGCTCCTGTTGCAACTACGAAAACCCTCTTGAGATTTCCTAGCATCATTTCTTTAACAATATGACCATACGTTACAACCGCTGAACATGCACAACCACTTCCACCTGCAAAAACACCTTGATCCCGTTGATAAATCATTAAACCACAATCATTATGTTTGGTTGCTAAATCATAACCTTCATCCAATAAGAGCTCTTTTAAAATTGGACTTCCTACACCTGACAGATCTCCTGTAACAATTAAATCGTAGTAATCAGGTGTCCGATTGAGATCTTGAAAATGTTGGTGTATTGTATCTGCAGCCGCTGGCGCCATTGCTGACCCCATATCAAATGGATTTGTTATACCTAAATCAATTACTTTTCCTATCGTGGCTGTGCTAATTTTTATAGAACTTTTCGATTTGCTTACTAATGCGGTTCCAGAACCAGTTACTGTAAATGTGGCTGAAGCAGGTTTCTGCCCACCATATTCTGTAGGATATCGAAACTGTCTCTCTGCAGTCGCGTTATGACTACTAGTTGATGCAATAACTGTTTTTGCAAATCCCCCATCGACCATTGCTGAACCGACCGCCAGTGTTTCCATCGAAGTAGAACATGCACCAAACATACAAAGAAAAGGTATTTTAGTATGTCTTGCAACATAATTAGCAGTTACATTTTGATTTAATAAATCACCCGCAAGGAATAAGTCTATGTCCCCGTAGGAAAGATTCACTTTCTTCAAACAAGCTTCTATCGATTGCTCCATTAATCTTCTTTCAGCCATTTCCCAATTCTCTTCTCCACAGTGGAGATCATCATGACGAACATCAAATTCTTGACCGATAGGACCAGATGCTTCCTTTGGTCCTACTGCTGTACCACATGAATTTAAGTAAATTCCATTTTCATATACCCATGTCTGCTTTCCAGTTAGTCTCATGTTTATTGCACATCCTCTCCTTAGGGTAATGTGACAGTAAAGAAGTAACGGAAAATACCAACAAAATAAGCTCCTACCACACCGAAAACAATGACACTACCTGCAAGTTTAAACATATTAGTTGCAACTCCAAGCACTATTCCTTCGCTCTTATGCTCTAGTGCTGCACTTGTCATAGAATTAGCAAAACCAGTTACTGGAACGGCTGACCCTGCTCCTGAAAATTGGCCGATTTTGTCATATATACCGAAACCGGTTAAAAGTGAAGCAATTAATATTAGTGTAGCTACCGTAGGGTTGCCTGCGCTCTTTTCTGAAAACCCAAACACATTAATATAAAAATTTTGAATAGCCTCACCAAATGTACAAATTAATCCCCCAACAATAAAGGCCTTAAGACAATTTAACAAGTATGGCGGTTTTGGCTGGAATTTCTTTATACGATTGCTATAATCTTCTTTCATTTTGCTCACAATGATATCCTCCCATTGACAAACATTTGTTTATTAAGGCTGGTTTTCGTGTTTTTGAAGTACCAGTTTATATCAAGTAGAACACACATTATAGCGGCACCTTTTTACCTTAATCGTTAATCACAATATCCCGACTTACCATTATAAATCTTCTTTCGTATGCTTTAAACAACTAACTTTTAGAAAAGAGCCATTCTTAAAGATCAACATAATAAATCCAATGAAATAGTGAACCAGCAATCTTGCCAAAAACGATAGCCATTACTAAGATTACTATTTTATCTTCAATCCCAATTCTTTTTGCTAATATCGGTAGGACATTTAATACCTCAGTTAATGCTGCTGCCAACATACCGACAAACAAGCCACTTGCCAACCCAATCGGTACCAAGAGAAGTTTTGGTAAGATAAATATACTATCTCGTAAACTAAACCACCCTCCCATAACTGCTCCCATTACGACACCTAATTCATATAGATGGATATATTTTGATGTTTTAGTTAGCTGTGTTAATCTAGGAATGATACCCAACACAGCTAAAAAAGCTACAAAACCTGAACCTACTGCTAATCCACTAGCAAAACCAATTATGATAATGAGCAATACTTTAATTGTCATTTTTATTTCCGCGTACTTTCTTTATTTTCATTCATAATCATGTATTGATCTAACGATTGCTGATAATTAAACATTTCTACTTCGAGTGGACTAGGTTCTTCATTAATACGTTTCCTGAATATATGATTAAAGAAAAGCATCATTCCCAACCCTAAGCCAATAGAATACGGAATTTGTAATAATAATGGCTTAAATTCCTTTTCCCCCGTAATGATTGTATAAATGCGTTGGTGCACTTCCTGCATACTTACGTCTTCGTGAAAATTCAAAATTGTTAATGCCGCTCCAATAAACAACAAAAACCATATTCCTACTAAGAAAACAGGTGTAAATTTCCTCTTCTCAACTTCTATTTCTACCAATGTTTGAGATGGACCTATCGCCTGTATTTCTATCCGTGAGTTATATTGACGAATCCGTGCAATCACTTCTGTAATGTCAATAACAACATAATTCTTATCTTTTACAGATATTTTATAAATATAGATTTCCTTTATTTCGTTGTTGATACTTGGATGGGCAACGATTTGTGCTATATCGCCAATAGCAACAGCTTGATTTGGACTTGCTTTAATTCGGTTCCGTAGCCGTAAATAGATCGCATTTTCCATCACTTTCACATCCTACACATTGATTTCCTTGTATATGTAGTATGGATATCAATAAATTTTATAATGCAAAGGAAAACTAAACTCCATTAATTACCACACTACGAAAATCGCAGGGCGCCCGCTTAGCGACGTATGGACTGGACTGATCCGATCAAGATAAAGGAAACACGAAGAACGAAGTGATTCGATGTTGACTTATTGAAGTGAGGAGAAGGAAGTCCACTAGTCGCTGGGTGCCCGGAGCTAGACACCAAAACTAAGTTCAAATCTTTCTTATTTTTGTAAAACTCAAAAAAAGACCGAATGGGTTATTCACCCATTCGATCTTTCATTTGTTGAAGTATTTTTTTTTCTAGTCTGGAAACTTGAACTTGTGATATTCCTAATCTTGAAGCAACTTCAGATTGGGTTTGGTCTTTATAATATCGCAGGTAGACAATCAGCCGTTCTCTTTCATCTAGCTCCCTAATAGCTTCTTTCAATGCAATTTTATCAAACCATTTATTTTCACTGCTATCTGCAATTTGGTCTAGTAATGTAATTGGGTCACCATCATTTTCATAAACAGTTTCATGAATGGATGATGGTGTTCGACTTGCTTCTTGTGCTAAAACGACATCTTCTGGTGAAATTTCAAGATAGGTTGCGATTTCAGCAACCGTAGGTACTCTCCCATATCGTTTCGATAAATCGTCTCTTGCTTTACGGATTTTGTTACCCGTCTCTTTTAGCGATCGACTCACCTTTACTGTACCATCATCACGGATAAAACGTTGGATTTCACCGATAATCATAGGAACAGCGTAAGTTGAAAATTTAACATCATAGGATAAGTCAAATTTATCTACAGACTTTAACAAGCCGATACTCCCGATTTGAAACAAATCATCAGGTTCATAGCCTCTATTTAAAAAGCGTTGAACAACAGACCACACAAGTCTCATATTCTTTTGAACAATCATATCTCTTGCTTCTTGTTCGCCTGATTGACTACGTTTAATTAATTCCTTGACCTCATTATCTTTTAAATACGTCTGACTCTTCTCGTTCTTGACCTCCACATCCATAAGCAAGTCTCCCTTAATTGCATAACAATTTACTCTTGAGTAAATGCTTTGTTAAACGTATAGTGGTACCAGACTCAGATGTTATGATTTCAACCTCGTCCATAAAGTTCTCCATAATTGTAAAACCCATTCCAGAACGTTCTAACTCTGGTTTAGTTGTAAACAATGGTTGTCTTGCTTCTTCAATATCTATAATGCCAATACCTTCATCCCTAATTGTTAAATGGATAATTCCATCTTCAATGGTACAACTAATATAGACAATACCATTTGGGTCATTATCGTAGCCATGAATAATTGCATTCGTAACGGCCTCTGATACAACCGTCTTTATCTCTGTTAATTCGTCCATTGTTGGATCAAGTTGAGCGATAAAAGAAGCTACGGTAACACGAGCAAAGGATTCATTTTGACTTAGCGCTGAAAATTGGAGATGCATTTCATTTTTCATGTTATGCCACCCCCAATGTTTGCAGAGCAAAATCTTCATCTTGTTCTAACCTAATAATTTTAAATAAGCCAGACATATCAAATAAACGTTTTACAGCCGGTGAAATAGAACAAACAACCATTTCCCCACCGCCGTTTTTAATTTGCTTATATCTTCCAAGAATAACGCCTAAACCAGAACTGTCCATAAAGGAAAGGCTTTCTAAATTTAAAAGGATATGATTGATCTTATTCTCCTCAATCGTACTCGTAACTTTTTGACGCAATTCTTCTGCTGTATGGTGGTCGAGTTCACCTGCAAGTCGAATGCACAAAACGTTGTTTTTAATTTCTAGATTAATTGCTAGACTCACTTTACTTTGCCTCCTTGTAATTCGTATAGTGAGTCATTTCGATATAACTTTGCCTGATTCCTTCTCCATGACAAAACTAGTGATATTTCGTCAAAAAAAGTAGACATTTATTCTGTTTTTGTAAAAGTTCCTACAGTTCGCTTAAATAATTTCCACCAGCTTGCACTGTCAATATCTTCTTTCGCAATAAGGGGACTTTCACTCAATACTTTGTCATTCTTTTTTAGGATAAGTGTTCCTAAATTATCACCTTTTTTAACTGGTGCATTTATTTTTTCATTTATTACAACTTCTTTTACAACATCATCAATGTTTTCGCCTTTTTTAGTTAAAACTGAAATAGGCTCTGATGTTACTAGTTCAATTTCTTTTTTACTACCTTTACTAACCTTTGCAGTAAATACAACTTGATTGCGTTCAAACATTGGATGTGTCTTATATTGACTAAATCCATAATCTAACATTTTTGTAATTTGAGCGTTACGATCTTTCGGAGTTGGTGCTCCAAATACAACACTTATTAATCGCATATTATCTTTTTCTGCAGTGGCCGTTAAACAATACTTTGCTTCATTTGTAAACCCTGTTTTGACACCATCTACACCAGGATAAAATTTAACCAATCGATTTGTATTTACTAACCAAAATTTCTTCTCAGAATCATTGCGTAGATAGTCTTCATATTTGCCAGTGTATTTCGTAATTCCTTCATACTTCAATAGCTCTTTTGCCATCATTGCCATATCATGAGCAGTACTGTAATGACCTTCAGCTGGTAATCCTGTAGGATTCTTAAAAAATGTATTTTTCAAACCTAGTTCTTTTACTTTATTATTCATCATTTCAACAAATGCTTCTTCAGACCCAGCAATTCTTTCTGCCATGGCAACTGAAGCATCATTTCCTGAAGCAATAGCAATTCCTTTTAGCATTTCCTCTGTTGTCATTTCTTCTCCAGCTTCTAGGAAGATTTGAGAACCACCCATTGATGCTGCATACTCACTTGTACGAATTTTTTCTTCCCAAGTCAAATTACCTTTATCAATTGCTTCCATTATCAATAACATCGTCATAATTTTAGTCATACTTGCAGGAGGAAGCTTTTCGTTGCTATTTTTTTCATACAGTATTGAACCAGTATCACGTTCAATCAAAATAGCAGATTTTGCCTTATCCGCTAATTCCACTGATGTTGTTTTTTCTTCGGCAAAAGCAAGTGGGGTACTACTATAAACTAATAAAGCAATTAGTAAGAAACTCGTTATTAAACGTTTCATCTCCAAACCCTCCATTCTTTATACTTCCCATTTTTTCCAACAAAATTAAAATTATACAAGTATCTTTAAATCTTTTCTTTTAAAAATGAGTAAAAAAAGAAGCTAAGACACAGCTTAACTTCTTCAATCATTATAGTATTCGATCATAAATCAATGGTGGTGCTTCAACCTGATCCTGGGATATTTTGATACTACTATATAATTTTTCCTTAACTGCACTTATATCCTCTTGGTTGCTATGAACTGTAGCAAGTGCTTCACCTACAGTTACTTTATCCCCAATTTTCTTCCGTAGCTCTAGTCCTACAGCTAAATCAATGGTTGATTCTTTCGTCGCTCTACCCGCACCTAACCACATTGCCGCAGTACCGACTGAATCTGCAATGATTTCTGATACATATCCTGCCTCTTTAGCTTCAAGATCTACTATAAATTTCGCTTGTGGAAGCTTGCTAGGGTCATCCACTACAGAGGCATCGCCACCTTGAGCACTTAAAAATGTTTTCATTGTTTCGAGCGCCTTGCCAGAAGTAATAGCATCTATTAATATCTTTCTGGCTTCTTCTAAGGTAGATGCCTTTTTAGCTAAATATACCATATGGCTTCCTAATGTTAGGCAGAGCTCTTCAAGGTCTTTTGGACCATTTCCTTTTAAAGTGTCAATAGCTTCCTTTACCTCTAGTGCATTACCAATTGCGTACCCTAGTGGTTGACTCATATCCGAAATGACTGCTATTGTTTGGCGATTAACAGTGTTGCCTATATCTACCATCGCTTTAGCTAGCTCTTTTGCATCATCAAGTTCCTTCATAAACGCCCCTGCACCTGTTTTAACGTCTAGAACAATAGCATCAGCACCCGCTGCAATTTTTTTACTCATAATTGAACTAGCAATTAGCGGAATGCTATTAACAGTTCCCGTTACATCCCTAAGTGCGTATAGTTTTTTATCAGCAGGTGTTAGATTCCCACTTTGACCAATAACTGCTACCTTATTTTGATTTACCAACTTAATAAACTCTTCTTTATCTATTTCAACATGAAAGCCCGCGACTGATTCCAATTTATCAATTGTGCCTCCAGTGTGCCCTAAACCACGACCTGACATCTTCGCAACAGGAACTCCTACAGCGGCTACCAATGGTGCTAATACAAGTGTTGTAGTATCACCGACTCCTCCGGTACTATGTTTATCAACTTTAATTCCTTCAATCTTTGATAAATCTATGGTGTCGCCTGAATTAACCATGGCTAAAGTAAAATCTGCTCTTTCTTGTTCAGTCATTCCTTGAAAGAATACAGCCATAGTAAAAGCACTCATTTGGTAGTCCGGGATATCGCCTTTTGTATAACTATTGATTATAAAGGTTATTTCCTCACTAGTTAGTTCATGCCTATCACGTTTTTTTTCAATTAAATCAATCATTCTCATATCAATTAACCTCTTTCACATAGCCAATAGTTAGAGTTATTCCTCTGGCTCTCTATTTAAGTATTGATTTTGACAATTTTGTTTCTATCTAAATTCCCTATATTATACTCGCTTAGCTTTTCATGCCTTATTAAGACACCCACTATGCTGTGTCTATTACTTAAAGATCTTTTACTATTTCTTTTACAAATGCTAAAAAGTTTACTTTTACTTTTTCAGTCGTTTCAATCACCTCGTCATGCGTTAAAGGTTGATCTAAAATACCCGCTGCCATGTTTGAAATACAAGAAATCCCCAAAACGTTCATTTTAGAGTGACGAGCAACAATAACTTCTGGCACTGTTGACATACCAACAGCATCCCCGCCCATTTTGCGAAGCATTCTAACTTCGGCAGGAGTTTCATATGTAGGTCCAGTGTTCCCAACATATACCCCTTCTTTAACTGTGATTTGAAGTTTGGATGCGACCCCGCTTGCTAGCTCACGTAAGCTCTTATTATAAGCCTCTGACATATCCGGGAAACGAACACCTAGCTCAGAATCATTTGGTCCGATAAGTGGATTTTGGCCCATATTATTAATATGATCGGTAATTAACATTAAATCACCTGGTTCAAATGATTCATTTATACCTCCAGCTGCATTTGTAACAATTAATGTCCCTACCCCTAATTCCTTCATTACTCTTACTGGAAAAGTTACTTTATCCATGCTATAACCTTCATAAAAATGAAAACGGCCTTGCATGGCCACAACTGTTTTTCCATTTAAAGTGCCAAAAACAAGTTGACCCGCATGTCCTTCCACAGTAGAAACAGGAAATTGAGGAATGTCATTATAAGCAATTTTTGTTGGATTTTCTATTTCTTCAGCTAACACGCCTAGACCTGAGCCTAAGATCAAACCAATTTGTGGTGATTGTTCAAATTTTGTTTTTAAAAATTGCACCGATGCTTCGATTGTTCCTTTATCCATTATCATTTACCCCCGATTCAGTTGTGTCAAAAAGCTTTCACCATGTTTTGGTGATCTTACATTAAAATTATCTGCAACAGTTGCACCTATATCTGAAAATGTATTTCGTAAAGGAAGTTCTTTTCCACCTTCCATACTTGGGCTATATACCAGTAATGGAACATACTCACGTGTATGATCTGTTCCTGGATACGTCGGATCATTCCCGTGGTCAGCCGTTAAAATTAACAAATCATCTTCTTTCAATTTCTCAAACACTTCTGGTAGTCTTGCATCAAACTCCTCAAGTGCTTCACCATAGCCTTTCGGATCTCTTCGGTGTCCAAATAGCGCATCAAAATCAACTAGGTTTAGAAAACTCAACCCCGTAAAGTCCATATTTAATGTTTCAATTAATTTATCCATACCATCCATATTGGATTTTGTTCGTAATGACTTAGTAATGCCCTCACCATCATAGATATCAGCTATTTTTCCAATTGAAATGACATCAAAGCCTGAATCCTTAAGCTCATTCATTGCCGTTCTATCAAACGGTTTTAATGCGTAATCATGACGGTTAGCCGTTCTTGTGAAATTTCCAGGTGTACCTAAGAATGGACGTGCTATTACCCGGCCTACCATGAATTTTTCATCAAGGGTAAGTTCACGTGCAATCTCACAGATTTTATATAGTTCTTCAAGTGGCACAATTTCCTCATGTGCTGCAATTTGCAGTACTGAATCGGCAGATGTATAGACAATTAAAGCACCTGTATCCATATGTTCCTTCCCTAGTTCATCAAGAACTTCTGTACCAGATGCAGGTTTATTACCAATTATTTTACGACCTGTTCTTTTTTCAATTTCATCTAGTAATACTTTAGGAAACCCCTCTGGAAATACTCGAAAAGGATTTTCTATATAAAGACCCATAATTTCCCAGTGTCCAGTCATTGTATCTTTTCCGTTTGATGCTTCCTGCATTTTTGTGAAATAAGCTTGTGGTTTTTCTACCTTTTCAATTCCCTTCACCTCACGAATATTGCCAAGACCGAGCTTTGCCATATTAGGCATTTTCAATCCATTCATATGCTCAGCAATATGACCAAGAGTATCCGAACCAACATCTCCAAATTTTGCAGCATCAGGAGATTCTCCAATACCAACAGAATCCAATACTATTAAAAAAACACGTTTATATGTATAAGAAGACATAATTAACCCCCTATATGAACTTTTGTTAGTTATATATTCCCCTTAAAGGAATAACTTAACCAAATGTATCAGATTTAACTCGTCAGAAGTCTGACATCTTGAGTATAAAATGATAACATGGTCTATAGCAAGAATTATCCACCTATTATGTAAAAAATATCTTAGAAAGTGAATATTCTTTGAAGCAATTCCCTTCATTAAGTGAAACTTCAATCAGTGGCGGTTCTTCATCCCACACTGATTGTCAGTTAACTTATAACGCTTGGAGCGTGTATGTCCTTATTTGCACATAATGTGCTCCGTTGGACCTTTAGGGGCAGTAAGAGTGGGAAAAAATGACGGATTTGTAAAAAAATCCCAACATTCTATCTAGTAATCTCTTACGCTCTTGGATGGTATTGTTTATACACATCTTTTAACCTTGCTTTCGTTACATGTGTATAAATTTGCGTTGTTGATATATCAGCATGTCCTAACATTTCTTGAACTGCTCTTAAATCCGCCCCGTTTTCTAGTAGATGAGTTGCGAACGAATGTCTAAGCGTATGCGGAGTAAGTTGTTTTTGTATTTTTGCATCTGCAGTTATTTTTTTTAGGTTTTTCCAAAAGCCTTGGCGTGAGATTCGATTTCCATGATGATTTAAAAACAGAGCATCTGATTTTTTTCTCTTAAGTAATTCAGGCCTTCCGGTTTCAACATATTTCTGAATTGCTTCTGTTGCAACCCTTCCTAATGGAACAATTCGTTCCTTGTTACCTTTTCCAATACATCTTATAAATCCCATTGTTAAGTGTACATCGACTATGTTTAAGTTTATAAGCTCACTAACACGTATCCCTGTTGCATAAAGAAGCTCTAACATTGCCTTGTCCCGAACGCCAAAGACTGTACTTATTTGTGGGGCATCTAATAGCGCTTCAACTTCAGGTAAACTTAATACCTTTGGTAATTTCCTTTCTGATCTTGGTGTTTCGATATGTATTGTAGGATCCTGATCAACTGCCTTTTCTCGTAGTGAAAATTGGTGAAATGATCGGATCGATGCAATATTTCTAGCTAATGTTTTTGAAGAATTACCGGTATCCTTCAAATGCTCTAAGAAATGGATAATATGAATTCTAGTTACGTCATTAAATGAATGGATATTTTCTACTATTGTTAAATATTGAAGATATTTATTTAAATCTCTTTTGTATGAAACAACAGTATTGTCAGCAAGCCTTCTTTCCACTACTAAGTAATGTATAAAGTCATTTATTTGATCCTTCAAATTATTCTACTCCCCATAGTGATAAAAAAATAGTAATCGATCAACCCAATTACTTTCCTCGTTTTTTACCATAGATGTCACCTTTACCGCTGAGCCCTGCGGCTCATCATAACGGTGATAATTTGCATATTCTTCATTAACCCACATGATACCATAATAAAACAAAATCGTGCATCCAGTAAATAATATAAACACCTTAAGTGTATCAAACATCATTCGTAACGTTTTTCTCATTGTCTGCCTCCAAAAACTCTAGCCAGATATATAGCTTTCTATTATTAGGCTAAATTTGTCTATACTAGAAGATATGCCAAAACAGACAAGTTTTATACACTGTTTATCATAAAATTAAAACGCAGGACGCCCGCACCGGCACAAACAGTTTAATAAGTGAAAAAACCTCTTCCAATGGGAAAAGGTTTGATTTATTCTTCTTGCTTTTCTTCTTCATCTTTTTTATCATGGCAACGATGACAGATACCATGGAAAGTTAAACGATGGTCTTTGATAATGAAATTCCAATCACGCTCAACAATCGCCTCAACATCTTCTAGTAAATCATCTTGAATTTCATCAACTGCGCCGCATTCAATACAAACAAGATGATGGTGAAAATGGGCTGCACCCTCTTGCCTTAGGTCATAGCGCGATACTCCATCACCAAAATTTATTTTATCAACAATTTTTAATTCAGTTAGTAATTCTAGCGTTCGATAAACAGTCGCTAAACCAATTTCAGGCGACTTTTCCTTAACGAGGAGGTAGACATCTTCTGCGCTCAAATGATCCTCTTCATGTTCAAGAAGTACTCGAACAGTCGCCTCACGTTGTGGCGTAAGCTTATAACTAGAAGAGTGCAACTGCTTTTTTATTCTTTCAATTCTTTGTTCCATGTAACAATTCCCTCCCTCGCCGTTCACTACCTTATTATAACAGAAGAAAAGAAACTGTCCAAATAAAATAATTACAATTTAGTAGAGATAATATCTCCTTTAAAATAATAATTATTGGTTACTGATAACTTCAATAATTCCCTTCATTAAAGTAGGTGACGCAAATGCTTCGAACGCAGATGCTGTCATCAATACCAAACTTACTCCTACCATTAAAATAGCATAACGAGTGAGCGATTGAAATATCTGTTCATTAGCCCGTTTCATAAATTGCTGACGAATCATCTTTAATGAAAATGCAACAGCTACAGTCCCAACAACAATAAATGCTGGAATAATCAATAGATTTTGTGGCAAGACAGCTACAAATGATAATATAAAACCTTTCATCTCCATTTGGTTAACTAAAAAACCTACAGTAAAACCAACAACCACGCCTTTTAAAAATAAAAGAATTAATATAATCGGTAATCCAATTATCGAAATACCAAGAATCCACATTAAACCTACATATTTTATATTATGAAGGAAGCTCTGTTTAAACATTTCTGCTCCACTCGCAAATTCGCCTTCAGATACTTGTCCAAAAAATCGACTTAGGTAGTAATACAAATCTTGTTTTTGACTAAAGTTTAAACTGTTTACAACAATTGCACCAAAAATAACCCCCATTAAAAATAAAACCGTAATGAAAATATATATCGAGGAATGCTCTCGTACATGTGCTAAAATAGCCGTCTTAAATGGTTGCTGCTTCTTCATTACACTTCCCCCTATCATTCTCTTACTAGATTCTATGAAAATCCAATTAAAACTATGACATAAGAAAATAAAATCTCTTTTATGATGTTAGGAAGTTCTTTCAAGGTAATTAAATTCATGATATAATTCGTAAAACTTTATAGGTTGGTGATATGTATGAGTGCTATTTTACTAGATTTCCCTACTGAATTTACTACGGATCGTTTATTGATTCGACTTCCACTACCAGGTGATGGAAAAGCAGTACATGCGGCTATAACGGCATCTATTCAGGAATTGAGGCCATGGATGCCCTTTGCTCAAAAAGATCAATCAGTAGAGGAAACAGAAGAAAATATCCGAGAGGCACATGCCAAGTTCATACTTAGAGAGGATTTACGATTTCTTATTTTCCATAAAAAAGACGGTCATTTTATCGGTTCAACTGGCTTGCATCGGATAAATTGGGAGATTCCTAAGTTTGAAATTGGGTATTGGGTTGATTCACGTCACGCAAAACAGGGATACATAACGGAAGCAATTGAAGGGTTAACAAACTTTGCTTTTCGTGAACTTAACGCTAAGAGAGTAGAAATTCGTTGTGATGCTCTTAATACGAATAGTAAAAGAGTTGCTGTGAGATTAGGTTATTCTTTGGAAGGTATTCTCATAAATGATGATTTAGCAGTTGATAATAAAACGTTAAGGGATACATGTATTTTTGCAAGAACAACTTAAAGGTAATGCCCCTTGAACTAGTCGTTCGAGGGGCTTATTTTCCCGTATTTTCCACCACCACCTGCATGGAATGAAAGTTGTCCACGCCTTGCCTTCATTATGACATCAGCTATCGGTTTTTTAACTACTGTAAGGAGTGCTTCTTCAGGAACTTCATGTAAAATAGCCATTTCTGTTTTAAAATAGTCCCTTAATTTCTGTAATGTTTTCGGCCCTAAGCCTGGTATGAACTCTAAAGGAACTTGATGTAAATAAGGTGGTCTATCTAGATTTACGTTATCAGTATCTTTTAATTCTTGCAGACGGTCAAAAACACCTTTAACAATGCCCTTTTTCCCACATTTTGGACACACCTTGATTAAATGGTCTTCAAGTAAATGAAAACATTTTTCACAGGTAGTTTTATGGTATTTCCCTAGTAAGGGATCAAGTCCATAATTTGCAACAATTTTCCGACCTTGCTCTTGCTTTAAAGCTTTAGCGAATTCAGAAAAAGTCGGATTTTCCATTGCTATTATTTGATACTCTCGTGCGATTTTAGGTAGTGAATGGGCATCTGAGTTCGAAATGTAAGGATACTGATGTAATTCTGATATTTGGTCAGCCATTGCAGTATTTGAGGATAAACCCAACTCTATTCCATCAATCAACTCAGGATCGAATACCTCTGTTAAGGTGGTCTCTACTCCTTTTCCATATAAGCTTTTGTGGGGAGTAAATACATGTGCTGGTATAAATAATCCTGATAGTTCCTTAACCTTTCGTTGTAGCTCTTGTCCCGACTCATAAATTCTCTGTGAGCTTAATGTAATATTCTTTTGTCGTTTCGCTAACCAGAGTGAGAACTCATGCATTTTTTCTAGGGTTGGAATAAATGCCAGGACATGTATTGGCCCCTTGCAATTTTCATCATAAATCTCTATCTCTGCTCCTAAAATTAAGGTTACTTCTTTGAACCGTAAGCCTCCATCATCAAATTGATATACCTCACCTTGTTCTATCAGCTTTTCAAGTTCACTTAACACCTCAGGTACATGGCAGTCAATTACACCAATCATATCCATTCCTTTTACTTCAGTTGCTTCTATTAATATATTTTCAATCGTTAATGATTTGGCACCAGTTATTTTAACTGGTTTCCCTGTTCCCGTTCTACCGATATGAATATGTAAATCAACGTAGTAGTTTTCCATTTTACTCTCCTAGTGCTTTTTTCAATTGTAAAAATTGTATTGCATACGCAGTTTTCGCATCATATATTTGCTTTTTTTCTAACATAACTTCAGCCTCTTCAAGGGTTACTTCTAGTACATCTAAAAATTCATCCTCGTCTAAATCAGCAGGTTTTTGTTTTTTCTTTAACTGCTTAGCAATATACAAGTTGACTAACTCATCTGCAAAGCCAGGTGATGTGTAAAAGGATATTAAATGCGTAAGTTTATCACATTCATAGCCTGTCTCCTCTTCGAGTTCTCTTACCGCCGTTACTTCTGGTTGTTCCCCTGCCTCTAATTTTCCAGCAGGTATTTCTACAATTACTTGTTCTAGCGCTTTTCGATATTGCCGAACCATAACAATCTTATTTTCCTCTGTTATTGCTAATATAGCTACAGCACCAGGATGTTTAATGATTTCCCGCTTACTTGTTTTCCCATTAGGCAACTCGACATCCTCGATCTGCAGATTTATAACTTTCCCTTCAAATATTGTTTTGGTTGATAGTGTTTTCTCAGTTAAGTGATCCATGTAGACAGCTCCTCGTTCTATATATTATCTACTCCACATACATTCTATCATACCTATTTAATTTTTTAGTGATGTTGGGGGATGGATCCACGTTGAAAATATATATTTTCCAGAATCGAGTAACTTTAGTAGGAAAAGCCTGGGAGGTTCGTGCAAAATTAAGGGAATATGCTAAAGAATTTGAAACAGTCGAGCAATGGGTGAATGGAGTAAACTCTAACCTTATTAAACATAGATGCATTGAGATTGAAAACACAAGTAAAAAACCTCTTTGATCAATTTTTCGGTCTAAGAGGTCTTATGCTGTTATTAAATAATATCGGTTTTAAATACGGTCGCCATATGCCTTACAAAGGTATCATGTTGATCTGTGAACGTTGCCATCTTATCTTGATGGGCTGCAGTTTTGTATCCTCTTGCATACGCTCCATAGGCTGTTAAAAAATTACAGATATCTGTACAAACTCCTGTTAAGTGCACCTTTTCCACGTCTCTACTTTTCAGTTCATCATCTAATTGAGTATTATAAAAAGCATCGTACTCAGGCTTTCCGATGTATATTACATTAGGATTATCTTGATGCTCATCATACCATTCCTGTAACTCATTATATAATTTTTGTCCCCATGTTCCTTTTACATTATGGCTTGGCCACAATTCAAAGTGTGGGTCATCTTCTTCATGATTATCCATACAAATTGCCACAACCTGATCATTTTTTATGAATTCATTAGCAGCCTTGATAATGTTCGGAACAATTACCTGTGCAGGTGCTCCCACTGTTAAGTTACCTTCATCCGAAACAAAATCATTACTCATATCAATGATTAAAAGTGCTTCACGACTCATTTGTTCTCCTCCTCAAAGTAACAACGTTCAAAAATTTTGATATTCATAGGATAGTTTTTGAACTGGTTATATATAGAATAGCATGTACTAAATTTTTCTTTCAATATATTTGAGATATTGATCTCTCTCACGATACAATATGATGAAGGAGTGATCAAGATGCGAATGAGACAAATTGGCAATTCAGACTTAATCGTTAGTGAAATTGGGTTAGGTTGTATGTCCCTTGGAACACACGAAAAGCAGGCAACTGAAATAATAGATAAAGCGATTGATAGTGGGATTAATTATTTGGATACCGCTGACCTTTATGATTTTGGGTTAAATGAGGAGCTTGTTGGCAAAGCGATTAAGAATAAGCGGAAAGATATAGTTTTTGCAACAAAAGTAGGTAATCGTTGGCAGGAGGGTAAAGATGGTTGGACTTGGGACCCTTCTAAAAAGCATATAATAAATGGTGTAAAAGATTCTCTTTTGCGACTGCAAACGGATTATATTGATTTGTATCAGCTTCATGGCGGTACAATTGAGGATAATATTGACGAAACGATTGAAGCATTCGAGGAATTAAAAAGTGAAGGATTAATTCGTTTTTATGGAATATCTTCCATTCGCCCAAATGTAATTCGAGAGTATGTTAAACATTCCTCTATTGTAAGTGTGATGATGCAATATAGCATTTTGGACAGACGACCAGAAGAGGTTTTTCCGTTATTGAAGGAGCATAATATTAGTGTGTTATGTCGAGGGCCAGTTGCTAAGGGGTTATTAACGGAGAAACCACTTGAGGATACTTCCATTAAAATAAAAGAGAATGGCTATCTTGATTACTCATTTGATGAAATTACAAAGATAGTTAAGTTAATTAAAGCTGAGATAGCTCCTAATCGTTCGCTGACAGAAATCGCGTTGCACTATTGTTTAAATGACTCGGTTGTGGCTTCAGTCGTAACTGGGGCCAGTAAAGCTGAGCAATTAATGGAGAATATTCATGCGGCTTCTTCTGAATCACTAACAGAGGAACAAATGAAGATGATTCGTGAGGTATCAAAAGCCTCTGTTTATTAGGACCATCGCTAAGAACAGAGGTTGATTATGATCATACGAGTGAAGGTTTGCGTGGATACAAGTTTAATCATGGAGAAGATGAGGTTTTTTGTTCTTGCATAAGAAGGTATTGTTCTCAGGCGAGTATTTTGTGGAATTAGACGAGTATTCTGGGTTTACCGACGAGTATTTCGTTAGCTTAGACGAGTATTTTCGATGAACTGACGAGTATTTCGTGATTTTCGACGAGTATTTGGGTTGGCTACAAGTTTTTTCTGGTTTGTGATACGCTTTTTGGGATTTGCTGACATGTTTTTCTTGGTTTGCAACAAGCATTTACGTTTTTCTACAATTATTTCGTGGTTTTGATCAAACAAAAAATGGCGTCAGGCCCGTGTCTGACTCCATTTTTTTGCTTTTCTATCAAGTTCTTTAACAAAATTATCTTTTCCTTTGATATAGCTTTCTATATCATAAGGAAAGTGCTGAGCTAATTGTTCTTTTAGCTTTCCGTAGCGCTTTGCTTCTTCTGGGTGATTTAATAAATACGAAAAGTCAAGTGGCGATTAATTTCAGAATTTCCCGTTTCGTAGATATGAACATGGTGTGTTCTTTCATCTCCACCCTTTTGGAAATATCGGCGCAAAGGAATCCCGTTTTCTTCCTTTGCTTCATAGCCCAATTCCGTCATTTGGTTGTTGAAAGCATTAACTTTTTCAATATCTGTAACTTCAATTAGTAGATCAATAATGGGTTTAGCACTCAGTCCAGGAACTGAAGTACTTCCGATATGATGAATGTTTACTAGAATCGTTTGAAATAGATTACCCAACTTGTTTCGTTCTACTTCAAACTTCTGTACCCATTCTGGGTCATATTTTTTAATTTCAACTTTTCGCATAGGCTTTCCAGTCCACCTTATTTATAGTCGTTCCATTTTAAATTACTCTCGTTTAGTAGGTCTTCAAACGATTTATTTTTCTCTCGTAGACGACGCTCTTCTCTTTGTCTCTCAAATTCTTTCTCTTCTTTACGAATTTCGTCCTCTTTTAACTCTTTTTGCGTTTCCTTTAATTTTGCGACGATATCTTTATTTAGTAAATCTCCCAAACTTAATTTGTCATCTGTTTTTTTAGGAGCTGCTTGTCGTTGTTTTTTCTTTGCCATATTAAATCCTCCACTTGCCCATTATGTATAAGCATTATAGCATATTTGCAGCTTTCACGTAAAAATCTTCTATGATGGCAGTCCTACCTTCTGGTCATATAAAAAGCGAGCAACCACAATGGTTACCCGCTTTTTTCCATTCTTAGAACGCCTCTAATTTCACGCTGTCATCAACAATCAGATTAGCCTCCGTTGAAGCAACTATGTTCTCTACTGAGTAACCTTTTGCAACCTCAACAAGTTTAAGTCCATTTTCCGTTACATCAAGTACTGCTCGGTCTGTAATGATACGATCGACAACACCTTTACCTGTTAAAGGAAGTGTACATTCTTTTAGAATTTTCGATTCACCGTTTTTATTGACGTGATCCATGATAACGATAATTCGTCTAGCACCATGGACAAGATCCATGGCCCCACCCATTCCTTTTATCATCTTCCCTGGGATCATCCAGTTTGCGAGATCACCAGTCTCTGAAACTTCCATACCACCTAAAATTGCAATATTAACATGGCCACCGCGTATCATTCCAAATGACTCAGCACTATCAAAATAAGCAGCACCTGGTATCGCTGTAACTGTTTCCTTACCAGCATTAATTAAATCTGGATCGACACTGTCTTCAGTTGGATAAGGCCCAATTCCTAAAAGCCCGTTTTCAGACTGAAGGACCACCTGCTTATTTTCAGTTATGTAATTAGCAACTAGCGTTGGCATTCCGATACCAAGATTCACATAGAAGCCATTTTCTATTTCCTTTTCAGCACGAATCGCAATTTTTTCACGAGTTGAAATTTTTTCGTTTGTCATTCTACTTCTCTCCTTTCTTATTATTTTTTTACCGTTAATCTCTCTATCCGCTTTTGTTGCTCTCCCACAATTAACCCTTGCACATAAATACTTGGGGTATGAACCATATTAGGATCTAATTCTCCAATTTCAAATAGTTCTTCCACTTCAGCAATCGTCACCGTTCCAGCTGCTGCAATTATTGGATTAAAGTTTCTCGCCGTTTTGTTATATATTAAATTTCCCATTTTATCTGCTTTTTGGGCACGAACTAAACTAAAATCAGCTTGATATGCTTCTTCTAACAAATATTCTTTCCCGTTGAATACTCTTATTTCTTTTCCTTCAGCAATTGGAGTACCCACTCCTGCTGGAGTAAAAAATGCTGGGATTCCCGCTCCACCTGCACGTATTTTTTCAGCTAATGTACCTTGTGGGACTAGTTCAACCTCTATTTCACCTGATAGAACCTGGCGTTCAAATTCTTTATTTTCACCAACATAAGATCCTATCATTTTCTTAATCTGCTTATTTCGTAAAAGTAACCCTAATCCCCAGTCATCAACACCACAGTTATTGGAAATGACTGTTAAGTCTTTTACACCCTTTTCAACAAGTGCTACCAACAGGTTTTCAGGAATTCCACATAGACCAAATCCACCTACCATAATCGTTGAACCATCTTTTATGTCTTTTACTGCTTCACTAAAAGAAGAATAAATCGGCTTCATTTGTACACCTCATTTACTTATTGTTAAAATCGTACTTGCACAGGATAAGCTTACTTTTGGCACAAGATATTCACGTTTCTTTCTCACAGTGAGAACTAGTAGGTACAACTAACTTACTAGTCTTCTGTGGCGAATTTAATTACTCTACATTTTCGACGATAGTTGCTACACCTTGGCCTCCGCCAATACACAATGTCGCTAAACCATACTTATCATTTCTACGCTTCATTTCATGAATTAATGTTACTAAAATTCTTGCTCCACTTGCTCCAATTGGATGTCCTAATGCTATTGCGCCACCGTTTACATTTAAGTTCTCTTTGTTAAACTGAAGTTCACGATCAACAGCTAGTGATTGGGCTGCAAATGCTTCGTTTGCCTCAACTAAGTTAATATCACTTAATTGTATGTTTGCCTTTTCAAGCGCTTTTTTAACTGCTGTGACCGGTCCAATTCCCATTACACTTGGATCAACTCCAGCATTTCCATTTGCCTTTATCGTTACTAATGGTTTGATTCCAAGTTCTTCGGCTTTCTTTTTGCTCATGACAATTAGAGCTGCTGCACCATCATTAATTCCAGACGCGTTACCAGCAGTAACTGAGCCATCCTTTTTAAATGCTGGACGAAGCAAACCTAGTTTTTCGGCTGTTGTACCTGCGCGCGGAAATTCATCAGTATCAAAGAAAATACTTTCTTTTTTCCTTTGTGGTATTTCTACAGGAACGATCTCATCCTTAAATTTCCCTGCCTCAATTGCGTCTATTGCTTTTTGTTGACTATTCGCTGCAAATTCATCCTGTTCTTCTCTTGTTAACCCGTATTTATCACATAAATTTTCTGCTGTTATACCCATATGATAATCATTAAAGGCACACCATAAGCCATCTGAAATCATGCTATCTACTACCTTTTGGTCACCCATTTTGTAGCCAGTTCTAGCATTTTTTAATAGATAGGGAGCTTGGCTCATATTTTCCATTCCACCCGCAACCACTACATCAGCATCTCCGGCTATTATCGCTTGCGTTGCTAAGTGTACAGCCTTTAACCCCGATCCGCACACTTTATTAATAGTTAAAGAAGGTGTTTCTTGTAATAGCCCTGCTTTGATTGAAGCTTGCCTTGCAGGATTTTGGCCTAAACCTGCTTGTAACACATTCCCCATAATGACTTCATCTATTTGACTTGCTTCAAGACCTACCTTTTCAAGTGCTCCCTTAATCACTATTGCACCTAATTCTGTCGCAGAAACATTTTGTAATGCACCTCCAAAGCTACCTATAGCAGTACGGACAGCGCTTACAATAACCACTTCGTTTGTACTCAAAATATCATCCCCTAGTCTATTTCTATTTGCCCTGAATCTACTAATGATATTGACGCAATATACATATATATATTTCTAGATGTTTTACAAAATCCCTCTTATTTTGTCAACATTTCTATTATTCTTGCATTTTTTAAAAGTTTTCAACTAAAATAGTCTTTAAGTAAAAACATCAAAATTGGAGGGGGATACATGAACTTACCAAACGACGTTACCATTATTGAAGTGGGTCCGAGAGACGGCCTACAAAATGAAAAAAAACTTATCTCTACTGAAGACAAGGTAAAGTTTATACATAAGCTAAAAGAGTCTGGTATTCAGGAAATGGAGTTAACTTCCTTTGTTTCTCCTAAGTGGGTACCCCAAATGGGCGATGCTAGCGAAGTTATCACAGCATGCCTTGATCAGACTCGGAACCTCGTATTAGCTCCTAATCGTAAAGGGATTGATCGTCTGTATGAAACAGATTGTAAAGCAGTTGCCCTTTTTGTTGGTGTAAGCGAAACCTTTAACAAAAAGAATATTAATAAAACAACCTCAGAAAGTATGGCTGAGTTTGCCCCTATCATTGGTGAACTAAAACAAAAGGGATATTTTGTACGTACTTGTATCTCTACTTCCTTTTATTGTCCGTACGAAGGCAAAATAAATGAAGATAATGTTATTAGCCTCTGTGAACAATTTGCAAAGCTAGATGTTGATGAATTAAGTGTTGCTGATACAAATGGAATGGCAAATCCTAAAGAGGTCCACTCTTTATTTTCCAAACTTAAAGTAGCATTACCTACAACACTGCTTACTGCTCATTTTCACGATACACGTGGAATGGCAATTGCCAATGTTTTAGCAGCTCTACAAGCTGGTATTACTCGTTTTGATACATCTGCAGGTGGTCTAGGTGGCTGCCCATTTTCACCTGGTGCAACTGGAAATGTAGCAACGGAGGATGTTGTCTATATGCTTCAACAAATGGGAATTGAAACAGGAGTAAATTTAGAAAAAATCGTTGACGCTATTTCAATCATCGAACCACATTTGTCTCGTCCGATTGAGAGTAAGTATTTTAAGCTGAACGCAAACAAATAATTTTTTTGAATAGTACCTACCCTAACTCCATAAACTAACTTCATCATTTTTAAGAATGGAGTGTTAATTTTGGCAAAAAAGAATAAAGCTCAAAAAGGAAAACCAAACTCAGATACTACGAATAATGTTATGGCTG
This sequence comes from Cytobacillus sp. S13-E01, assembly GCF_029193815.1. Classification (GTDB taxonomy): domain Bacteria; phylum Bacillota; class Bacilli; order Bacillales; family Bacillaceae_L; genus Bacillus_BV. The sequence goes on along the minus strand of NZ_JARFVC010000005.1, from coordinate 13,742 downwards.
CCAAAGAGATGGAAAAAGCGATCCATCCAACCAACAGACAAAACTCAAAACAGTAATAAGAAAAGCGCAGGGCGTCCCTTTTAGCGACGTATGGACTGGACTGATCCGCATGAGATAAAGGAAACACGGTAAGCGGTAGCGAGCCGATGTTGACTTATCGTAAGGAGGAGAGGGAAGTCCACTAGTTGCTGGGCACCTGGAGCTAGACACTAAAACTAAGTTCAAACTTTTATACTTATCCTGTTAATGATGTGCCCCCGTAACCTAATTTCTGGTTACGGTTTTTTAATTACACTTGTCCCGTATTAATAATTAGATAAGTCAGCGTTAATTTTTTTCTTGTAATAAGGTATTGTAACCTTAACTTAATGATAGAATGTTTATGTATTATTTCCCTTGGAGGATTGTTTGATGAAGAAGTTATTTATTACGCTCGGAATTTTTGTTGCATACATAATTGCCGTTGGTGTTTTTTTCACCAACATGGTGATGTTTATTAAGAAGAAAACAGATGACGAGATTTACAAACGTGAGCTCACTGAAGGAAGGTTTACTGGGGATGAGTTTAAACAATTAGATAAAGAGGTCATCACCATTCCCTCGCCTTATGGTTACTCGATTACGGGATGGTTAATGAAGGGTACGAGTGAGAAGAAGTTCATGATTATTTGCCATGGTGTTACGATGAACAAAGTGAACTCCCTTAAATATATGAAAATCTTCCGTAAACGTGGCTGGAATGTTGTACTCTACGACCATCGCAGGCATGGAGAAACTGGTGGAAAGACAACGAGCTATGGTCATTATGAGAAATTCGACCTTAAAGCTGTTGTTGATTGGGTTAAAAATTGCTATGGAGATGATATAACCCTCGGCATCCATGGTGAGTCAATGGGTGCGGTTACAACGTTATTATATGCTGGTATGGTTGAGGACGGAGCTGATTTTTATATAGCCGACTGCCCTTTTTCTGATTTTGAAGCCCAGCTTCGCTACCGACTTAAAGTCGAATATAACATTCCCGCTATCGCTGTCATGCCAATTGCCAACCAATTTTTAAAGCTACGGGATGGTTATAACTTGAAAGATGTATCTCCTATATCGGTTATTAAAAACATTAAAAATCCTGTACTATTTATCCATAGTGCGAAAGATGACTATATCCTACCTGAAATGTCTAAACAATTATATGAATTGAAAGAAGGAAGTAAGAAGCTGTTTATTGCTGAAAAAGGTGGCCATGCCTATTCTTTCGGACATAACCAAGAGCAATACGAACGAGCAATTGATGAATTCTTCAAGGAAATTCAATAGTAAAAAGGATGCTAAAATCGCATCCTTTTTTATAAAGGTAAGAAAGTATAAAATTTTGTACCTAGTTTTGGTGTCTAGCTCCAGGCGCCATCGACTCGAGGTCATAAGCCAATCTGTCCAGAAGGTTAAAGAACAATCTTCCAGCCAGCTCGTCTTATGCTTGTCGCCGATAGGCGGGCGCCTTGCGCTTTTCTTTATCCTAACACATCGGTAATTTCCTTCATATTTTCCTCAATCCACGTTAATGCAAAGCCGATTGTTTCAAATTCCTGAACTTCGAACGTAACCTCATCTTGCAGTAGCCAGACATTTTTTTGTTCTTGATTTACTCCTGCAACAGACCAATGCAGTAAGCTATATGGATGATTTTCGTTTAGGAAAGAAACCCAGGTTTTATTTTCTGCTATATTCTTAATCGTATTAAGCTTGTTGTTCATACTCATCATCACTCTTTTCAACAAACGTCATACGCGGATTAAAAATTTGGTTAGGACTTTTTAGCATAAAACAATTGGCTGTTTCCACCGTATCAATTTTCATGTCGTCATCAAAAAAGACAAGCTTTGACTTTTCAACTAAAACTGATCGGTAGTTCGTTTCAATCACTATGTCGTCTGAACCTTGCTGATTCACAAGCCATAGTGCAGCAACTCCACTCACTACACAGCCACAACCTTCTGTATCATATTTTAATTTTAATAATTTATTAGGATTCATTTTTTTATTTTTTAGCTTTTCAATTGCACTATCTGTAAATGTTAGCTTCACGCAGCATGCTCCTTTGTTAATGTACGGATACATTTCATTTTAGCATATTTCTAAAATTTATACATAATGTATGATTAATTGGACATTTTGTGGGCTTGTACTGCTCTTATTTGAATTTTCTTAAAAGAGTGATACTATCAATGTATGTGACGAAATTGTGAAGGAGGGAATTTTTATGACTAAAGTACAAATTAAAGTAAACGATAATGGATCATTACGCGTTACTGGAGAAGTAGAATTACTTGATGCTGAAGGTAACAAGTTTGAAACGAAGCCAACTTTTTCATTATGCCGCTGTGGTCTGTCTTCAAGGAAGCCATTCTGTGATGGCACACATAAAGGGCAATTTGAATCCGTTGTTCGTGCGGAGTAAGCTGTAACTTTAAAATAAAAAATCATCCACTGAGGTTGGATGATTTTTGTCTTACTGTCGCCTTACATCAATAATTTCTTCAATTGCCAGATAATGCGCATCTCCAAATTTATCGACAATATGAAGCTTCCTCGTTAACTGGTCATAGTGATGAATATTGCCGATTAGCAGATTATGTTGTTTACACTCATAATGAGTGATGACGAGCTCACTCCCATCCTCGAGGGCGGTGTAAAGAACATCATTCATTGCCTCTAGCTGTTGTTCATCTAGCTCAGGCTTCACCATATGCGTGTCCTCTTCAGTCCAATCCCTTAGCATCTTTACATGCTCTGGTAGCATCATCGCCGTCCATTTAATCGTACCGCGATCTCGAATCATTTTAGTTCATTCCCTTCTAGAGGTTATTCGATAAAATCTAGCTTTTTTGTATTTGAACATAGTTTTGGTGTCTAGCTCCGGGCGCCATCGGACCTGAGATCATAAGCCAATCCCTTCCGAAGGCAAAAAGCGCCTTCAGTCAGGTCTCGTCTTATGCTTGTAGCCGATAAGCGGGCGCCCTGCGCTTTTCTTATTAATTAGCTTTATGTCCACCAACAAGCTTACTTCGATGTCTTGCTGTTCCTGCATTTGTATATGAAACGGCTCGTAAAATCGCATCTGAACCGTATTTATTCCTAATTGAGTCCATTACATAACCAATTTTTCTTTGCTTTATGCGGTTTGTATAAAATAAATCAAGCTGCATTTCGTTATCATCGTCTAGATTTGAAATGGCAACCGAGATTTGTCGTACCGTTTTTTGTGTATAGTGCTTATCAAAAAGCTCTAAACACACATTGTAAATTTCCATCGTAAGATTTGTGGCCGTATCAATTGTTTTCGAACGATGAAAGCCACCACCAAACTCGTCCTTGCTATACCCAATTCCAAGACTAATTGTTCTTCCTATCTTTTTATGATTTCGAGCCCGTCTTGCTACTTCCTCACATATTTCCAACAAGACATGCTTCACCTCTTTTGGATCGGGGTAATCTCTTAATAATATTTGGCTTTTTCCAAAGCTAATTTGCCCTTTCACAATTGGTGCTCCTAATTCTGAGAGATCCACACCCCAGGCATGGTAATAGAGCTGATTCCCCATTACCCCAAACTTTTTTTCAAGTAGTTCTAATGGATAATTAGCAAGCTGACCAACTGTGAAAATTCCCATTCGATTCAATGTTCGCTCCACCTTACTGCCAATTCCCCACATTTTACTTAACGGTGAAAGTGTCCAAAGTTTTTCCTTAACATCCTCATATTTCCATTCTGCGACACCTTTTTTCTTTGCCTCTAAATCCAGACACAGCTTCGCCATTAACATGTTGGGGCCAATCCCCACCGCACATGGCAGTTGAAATTCAAGTTCAATATCTCGTTTAATTTTCTCTGCAATCGTTGCTGCATTTCCCCATAAATTCTCGACTCCATCAACCTTTAAAAAGCTTTCGTCAACACTGTACGTATGAATTGCTTCCTTTGGTACATAGCGATTGAATACCCTTGTAATCTCCGTTGAAATCCTTAGGTATGTAGCCATTTTAGGATTTACAATGTGGATTTTAGGGTCTTTTGGAATTTCAAAAAGCCTAGAGCCTGTTTTTATTCCATATTCTTGTTTCATACGTGGGGATGCTGCTAAAACAATACTCCCTTGCCGCTCCATATCACCGACAACAGCTAAATAGCAATCGAGTGGATCAAGTCCCAATAATACAGCAGCACAGCTCGCATAAAAGCTTTTCATATCAATACATAAAATTTTATTTGTAGGTAGTTGACTGTAATCGACCATCATTATCCCCCTCCAAAAAGAGAATCTATGTTCGTATTATACTCTCCATAATAAGCGAATATACGTTCGAATTCAAATGGAAATTTAAGACACCTTAGAGGCTAGGATATGTTACTATAAAGGAAACTCCATCAATGGGCGCTTTACTGCCTGTTAATGCAGGATAGAGTACAGATAACGAGAGGACTAATACGAGGTGTACACATGGATAAAAAGCTTATACATAAAATGATTCGAAATTGTTTTTACCAGTATAATCATGACTTAGGTTCTGTTCCTTTATCAACGAAGGAATACGATCAGCTTTATGAAACAGTTATGAAAACAATTGAAATGGATGAAGACATAGATTTGAATGATGTAATAAACGATGTGGTTTATGAATATTTAAGTGAATGAAAAAAGGCTATTAAAGTGATATTTAATATTTATAGGAAGTATGTTCTTTGGAAGGTAAGGGAAACTTAAAAAAGTAAGACAACTAAAAATGAAAGAGGTGGAGTACCATGGCACAAGACGTATTATGTGAAGTAAACAATTGTCATTACTGGAACAAAGGGAACAAGTGTGGGGCAGATGCAATATATGTAGTAAGTCACACTGGTAAAACTGCATCTGATTCAAGAGAAACAGATTGTAAAACATTCAAACCTGAAGATTTGTAATTAGGTAGGACAACCGGTCGCACGGTTGTCCTTCTTATATTCATCTGCCTAAAATTAGTATTGATAATAATAATCATTTTTATTCATTACCAAAACTAATTACACGTACCCCCTCATTCGACATCTTCTATGAAGATGTCGAATGAGGGGGTCGAAATTTCTAAAAAAATAGCCACCCTTAGGTGACTGCACTCATTTTTTAAAGATAGCCTTGCCGCCAACTTTTTCTACAAGTGTGGGAAAAAGCTGATAAAAAACACTGCCCATATTCATCCAGCCTGGAAGATTAATTTCACGTTTGCGAACAAGCATGGTGTTAACGATTCTACGAGCAACATAATCAGGATCGAGCATGAACTTTTCAACGTTTTTGACATAGCTACCAGATTCATCTGCGATATCAAAAAATCTTGTTCTAATTGGACCTGGATTAACCGAAGTAACAAAAACATCAGAGTCTGAAAGCTCAAGCCGAAGACTGTTTGTAAACCCTAAAACTGCATGTTTTGTTGCTGAATATACACTTGATTTCGGTGTAGCGATCTTCCCTGCTTGTGAAGCAATGTTGATAATATGTCCTGCACCATTTTCAATCATCTGTGGTAACACCATCTTTGTACAGGCTACAAGACCAAATACATTGACTTCAAACATTGTCTTCATTTTGCCGAGGTCGGCATCGACCACATTATCAAAAACGCCAAATCCTGCATTATTAACAAGAACATCTACCACTTTACATTCTGAGTAAATTTGACTAAACACTTCTTTTACTGCAGGAACATTACTCACATCTAATTGGTAAGTGAAACAGGTGATATTGTATCGCTCCTTAATGGTATCTGCAATTTTCACTAGGTTATTATAGCTTCTAGCAACAAGAACCGGTGTTGCACCTTGTTCAGCAGCGTAATATGCAACTTTTTCTCCAATACCACTTGAAGCACCCGTAATAACAACTGTTTTTCCATTTAATCTACCCATTTTATATCACCTCGGAATGGTTACTTGACATAATAAACAAATTTCTCGTTCGTTGTGTCTATCTTAATTTCACCTAATTCTTCAAGGAAGTCAAGCTGTCCGATTGTTTCAGACATTGTCAGGACAAGCTCTTTTTGATAAACGGATGGGAACAGCTGCTTGCAGGTTTCAAATGCTGTCATTGGATTGTTACGTAGCATTTCAAGCACACTAAACGCACGCTCCTCTTGCCTACGTAAACGCTTGTTAATTAAATTATGAGCATCTAGTACATCCTCTCCATGTCCCGTAACAACACGAGAAATATCAAGTGCGAAAAGTTTTTTTAATGAGTGATTATATTGAACTTGTGGCTTAGGTCTCGCACTACCTTCGTTAGGAGATGGCTCGAGTAGTGGATTAGGTGAAATTTTTTCAAGAAGATGGTCTCCTCCAATTGCTAGACCGTCCCTTTTCCGGTATAAAATGATATGACTTTGAGCGTGGCCTGGGGTTTCAATAATGCTCCACTCTGGTAATCCATGAATCTTGCCACCCTCTACCACCGTAGAAGTAAGTGAACGATGACATGAGAAACGTAGAGGGTTCTCCACTTTTTCAAAAGCCTTCAAGAAAACTGGATCAATACCCGATTGAACGAATAATTCCATAAAAAAATTCGTATGCCTCTCAAAAAATTGAGGATCTCTACTAATCCAAGGTTCATTTAAAGGATGACCAATAACAGGTACTTCTTGAGGTAAATAATCAAGTAGTCCAACATGGTCAGGATGATGATGTGTAAGAACAACTTGTTCAATGTCGGAAGGTCGATAACCAAGTTCACTTAATTGTTGTTTAAAAATACCCCATGCCTCATCTGTTTTCACTCCTGCATCGACTAACGTTAGAACATCACCTTGAATAAGATAGATATTAACATCACCGACTGGAAACGGAGTAGGAACCGTTATTTTAAAAATGTCTTGTGTAACCGTAAGTTCACTCATGTATATCTCCTTCACATTATATTTATATAAAGTTCAACTTCAATCAGTGGGGGTTTACTTCGTCCCACACTGATTGTTAGATGAACTTATCGGACCTTTAGGGGCAGTAGTCCCCCACCTAAACTTCTTCGAGTTCTCTAAGTATTGAGGTGGTGGACTTACTGCCCCTTAAGCGTGGGATAAAAATAACATCGCCCAGCATTATCGCTAAATACAAACAAAGTATAACTCTGACCTATTTAAAATAATTACGATGATTTTATTTTACCGTTTCCCTCCTCATTTGTCATTATATTCAAATAATTAATTTTTTAAAACCACTGTAATCTAATAATTTGTTTTAAAATGTCACTTGACAATTAGTTTCATCCGTAGCATAATGACTTCAAATTAATATATTGCGCGAAGATTAGGACTAGTAAATGATGTATGGTGAAAAGAGAGTGAAATCCACCGGCTGAAAGATTTCATCATCCTCTACATAATTGAACCTACCTAGGAGCTGTTAGGCAAAACCTAGCCGTCACCCACGATACGGGTTAGAGTGGACATTTAGTGTTTTTTAGACTAGATGTCAACAAAGGTGGTACCGCGGAAAAACAAGACCTGTTCCGTCCTTTTAGAGGACATGGATGGGTCTTTTTATTTTTTATAAAAATGGAGGGATAAAGAGTGAATTACAAACAAACTATTTCGTTTGTAGGTGCGGGCTCGATGACAGAAGCAATTATCTCGGGTATGTTACAAAAGGAGCTATTTACACCCAGTCAAATCACTGTTACAAATCGCTCCGATCAAGAAAGACTTTCATACTTTGAGAAAAAATATAAAATAAACGTTACGTATGATACAAAACCGCTAATTGAAGAAGCGGATATAATTATCCTTGCGATGAAGCCAAAAGATGTTGCTCAGGGAGTCATGAAAATAGCACCATACGTAAGGGAAAATCAATTAATTCTTTCTGTTCTAGCAGGCGTTTCAACGAATACGATCACCAAGTTAGTCGGAAAAGATGTGGCAGTCATTCGTGCTATGCCGAATACTTCAGCAACGATTGGAAAATCTGCAACTGCTCTATCATTGGGTGAGTTTGCTAATGGTAAACATCTCCAAATTGCAAAAACACTGTTTGAAACTGTCGGTATTGTCACAACAGTTGAAGAACATGATTTGCATGCAGTAACTGGGTTATCTGGAAGTGGCCCTGCATATGTTTATTACTTAGTAGAAGCGATGGAAAAAGCTGCAAGTGAAGTTGGCTTAGATCAAGATGTGGCTAAAGAATTAATATTACAGACGATCATCGGCGCTGCAGAAATGTTAAAAACATCGCCAAAGCAGCCTTCTCTACTAAGAAAAGAGGTAACAAGCCCTGGTGGGACAACTGAAGCTGGAATAAAGGTACTAGAACAATACAAGTACCAGGATGCCATGGTTTCATGCATCAAACGTGCAACTGAAAGGTCGTCTGAGCTTGGATCCACCTAAAAAATAATTAGTAGTGAAAAGATTGTTTTGCTCCCTTTTCATTTACACATTATTAAAATATCACCACAAAAGGAAAAGAAGTATAAAGAAATCCGGACTTCTACAATAAATTCCGACCTTGAATCAACAAAGTGATAGCCTTGTTAGTTTAAGGTTAAAATATGGCTTAGAAATGTTTTAAGGAGTGTCTTATGATAACAGCTTTACTTGTGTTAAATGTCATCTTTTGGTCAATTGCATTGATAGAAGCTGTCATTGGCTATCGAACAATCTACCGGCTCGAGGATATGACCGCTAACAGTCAATATGAGCCACTTGTTTCGGTTATTATTGCGGCTCGTAATGAAGAAATAGCAATTAAGCGAAGTATACAGTCTCAATTCCAACAACATTATAAAAACATTGAATGGATAGCAATCAATGACCGCTCCACTGATACGACTGGTGAAATACTAGACTGTCTCCAAAGAGAAAACGAGAACCTAAAAGCAGTTCAGATTAAGGAGCTACCAGAAGGCTGGCTTGGTAAAAACTATGCGCTTTATCAAGGCTATCAGCATTCTAATGGTGATTACCTAGTCTTTACAGATGCAGACGTCATGTATCATCCTGATACAATTGGTAAGGCCGTAACCTTTTTAGATCAACAAAAAATTGATCATCTAACTATATCTCCAAACTTGGATGCAACAGGCTTTTGGCTCCGTGCTTTTGTTGCCTTCTTCCTATTTGGTTTCTCTTTTTTTAAAAGACCCTGGCTGGCAAATGTTGATTCTTCAAAAATCGGGATGGGGATTGGCGCTTTTAACCTTATAACCCGTGATGCATACGACAAAATAGGGACACATAAAGCCATTGCGATGAGACCGGATGATGATTTACAACTAGGCTATAAAATAAAAAAATTAGGATTACGACAACGTATCGTTACTGGGATTACCTTGCTGAAAGTGAAGTGGTATGACAGTCTAAAAGCTGCTTTAATTGGGCTCGAAAAAAATACGTTTGCAGGACTTCACTATAGGCTTTCGATGGTGTTTATTGCAATGGCAGGTACATTTCTGTCACATGTACTGCCATTTATAACATTATTTAGCGCAAGAAAACTGCACCTATTTTTAAGTATCATAACAATTCTATTGATATTTTCTCTTTATATACTGGTAACGAGGAGAATGACATCATTTTCTCCATTTAATTTTATCGCCTTCCCTTTTACTGCGCTTCTATTTATTTATTCAATTGGAAGAGCGAGCTTTTTAACCTTTAAACGCGGCGGCATTGTGTGGCGAGGTACGAAATACAGTCTCAAAGAGCTACGAAAACGGTAAGCGTTACGTATGACGAAACGGTACCTAGGTGATATACTTATTTAGGAAATCGAAATAGTACATAGGAGGTTCACCAATGGAAACAGCTTTATTTTCACCATTTACAATTAAAAATGTAACGATGAAAAATCGCATTGTAATGTCACCAATGTGTATGTATTCTTCACATAATCAAGACGGAAAAGTTGAGAACTGGCATCTAACGCATTATGTAAGTCGTGCAGTTGGTCAGGTTGGTCTAATCATGGTTGAGGCAACTGCCGTAACTGCGCAAGGTAGAATTTCTTCTCAGGATTTAGGTATTTGGAGCGACGATCATATCCCTGGGTTAAAGAACTTAGTAACTATGATTAAAGAATATGGCGCAAAAACAGCCATACAAATAGCACATGCTGGCCGTAAAGCTACAGTAGACGGGGAAATTGTTGCTCCATCTGCAATTGCCTTTAATGACAGAATGAAAACACCTAAAGAATTGTCACTAAGCGAAGTAAAGGAAATAATCACGGCGTTTCAAGCTGGTGCAAAACGCGCAAAAGAAGCTGGATTTGACATCATTGAATTACACGGTGCACACGGATATTTGATAAATGAATTTCTTTCTCCTCTCACTAACAAACGTGAAGATGAATATGGTGGAAGCTTTGAAAATCGATACCGTTTTCTTGGAGAGATTATTGAAGCTGTAAAAGAGGTATGGGATGGTCCTTTATTCGTCCGTGTATCTGCAAATGATTATGATCCAAATGGATTAACTCCAGAGGTATATGTTGAATATGCTAAAAAAATGAAAGACCAAGGTGTAGATCTTATTGATGTTAGCTCAGGAGCAGTAGTACCAGCACACATCCCTGTTTTCCCTGGATATCAAGTAGGCTTTGCCGAGAAAATTAAGCATGGTGCAAACATTGCTACAGGGGCGGTCGGCTTAATAACAACTGGAATTCAAGCAGAGGAAATTCTAAGAAATGATCGTTCTGACCTCATTTTTCTTGCACGGGAATTATTACGTGATCCATATTGGCCTAGATCAGCAGCGAAACAACTAGGAGTAGAAATAAAGAGTGTAAAGCAATATGATAGAGGCTGGTAAGAAAAGACCAAACGCATGGAATACCATGCGTTTTCTTTATGCTTTGGCAACCCAAGTTTAACGTCTATAAGCACCCGCAAACCGAAGAAACCTAATTTAATTATCTTTTTTAATGAAAGCTGTTTTAAAAACTAAAAGTTATACATTCCAAATTTATAGGATATACATTCTGAGTTAGCTAAACGGTAAATGCCCCTAATCACAGGGGCGTTTTGCGTTTTTAGTCCTTTAAAAAACCTTTACTTTGTACAAATTCCTTCATGTACGTCCGCGTTGGATTACCGAGCATTTTTGCCATCTGACCAGTCCATGTATCATTACGTTTACCATTTGTCCGCCCACTATAATAGGACGAGATTATATTGTTATATTCCATCAATTGTTGCTCAAATTGGTCAATATTTTGTTCATATTCTTCTTCATGATAAATGTGCTCAATTGGAAGTCTTGGTTTCTTATCTAAAATTTGCAAAGGAAAGCCTACAGCGATACCGAATAGCGGAATTACATGATTTGGAATTTTCAGCAAGGTACTTACCTCATCAAGTTTATTTCTAAGTCCTCCAATATAACAAGCTCCCAGCCCCATCGACTCCGCAGCAAGCACAGCGTTTTGTGCGGCTAATGCTGCATCAATTAACGATACCATAAACTTTTCGGTACTTTCTAGAGATAGATTTAGGCTTTTATTTTCAAACTTTCCGATAAAATCATGACGGTTGAGGTCTGCACAGAAAACAAAAAAGTGTCCGTTTTCCGCTACATAGGGTTGGTTCCCAGCAAGCTCCGCTAAGCGACGTTTAGTATCCGGGTTTTTGACCCCAATAATGGAGTATGCCTGAATGAAACTTGATGTCGATGCAGCTTGCGCACTTTTTACAATAAGTTTTATTTGGTCAGAAGATAACTGTCTTTCTTCAAACTTTCGTATCGACCTATGATTTAAGATTGTTTCGATAACTTCATTCATAGTATCAACTCCTTCTTTTTCTAGCAATACTTCATTTCTGACTCACTCCACGGGGCAAGCCCACGTGGGTTCTCACATATAGATTCTCGCAAGCGTACATGGAGTCGAACTCCCATCGGCGTTACGCACTAACTACAGGGGTGAAAACCAACAGACAAGCGATCCACCGACCACATTGGCGTCTGTTTTCTCTTCATGTGAAGACAGAGGCGAAGTCAAACCCCTGTTTTTAAAATTAAGATACGACTTTGTTTATTTTAATTCCACTATTTAAAACAACTACATGGTTGTTTCTTATTTGTTCAATACAGTGTTGATGTTTATCGTAAAAAGAATTAAATTCTTGTAGACATTTATTTCTATTTGGTTTTTCTAAGGTATCTTCAGAACAATAAAGCAGAAACGCTGAGTAAAGATCTCTTTGGATTTTTAAGCCATTCGGTAATTCATGCCACCTTTTAGATAGCTGTTTTTTATTTATATCGTTTATAATATGGTCATATTGAGAAGCCTTATATTTCCACGTATTTACCTCATGTACACTTCCCTCTGTAATTAAAAAACGATATTTTGCTTGTTTAATGAAGTAACCAGGGCTTCTTTTTCCTATGCTTTTTCCAAATCTTTTTCTCTTGTTAAACTTGCCAGTCTTTTCATTCTTTGTGACTGATTTTGCTTTCTTTTGCAATCCTTTTATATTCATCGTTTCAATGAAAAGCTCATCCCCTAATGAACGAAGCGTATTTACTTCTTCATTGTGAGCGTATTTTCTACTCAATGCAGTTCTTCTCTGTAGTTCTTTTAATTTCTTTTGCCTTTTGTCGTATCGTTTAGATTTTACCCATTTTTTTTTGCCCTTCTTTATTGTCCCATCTTTATTATAATTTTTCGGATTGGTCGCTCTCCTTGAACGACTTAAATATCTATTCTCTAATCCAACATTTCTTTCTATATTAAACACCTTATGAGACCGTTCTGCTAGATTTTTCAATTTCACTTCGTGTAAACTGACAATTGCGATGGATTGCGTGCCAATATCTACACCAAGTCGCCCCACACCGTAGGTGTGACGAAAAGAGCCGTCCTTTTTTCTTTTAACAACAGGTGTGCCCTCTAAGACAATTTGAACATAAAAACGCAGTTTCCCATGAATCTCTTTTATCACAATCCTGTTGTTGCGAATTCGATAAGTGGAGTTAATGGCTTTCCCCATCTCATGGCGTTCTACATTTTCTTTATCGATTTGAGAACCAACATTCATATAATTGACGACATGACTCAACGTTTCTTGAATGAACAAATCCCTCTTCTTTATTATCAATGGTAACTTCATGCCATTATGTGAGATATGGAATGTCTCCTTCTTTGAATCGTGTTTAAGGATAATGCAGCGTTCTGCTTGCTTCCCTTGTAAAGTTACAAAATCTCTTTTTTTATAAAACCGAGGTTTTCCAGCTTCGCCATACATAATACGTTCAATCGAACTCCAAACCATTTCACAGACACTCCATACTGTTACCGCATCTGGCAAATGATATTTAGTATCTCGTAAATAGGTCCCATAATTCCTTACAAAGTCAAAAGTAACCTGATATTTAGAACGAAGTTCATCGAACCCTTTTTTTGCTTCATTCTTTAAGGATTCAAGTTTTTTGATTTCTTTTTGACATGCAACTTTGACCAATTCTTCCGAAACTTTTTTATAAGTTCTTAGTGCCATTCTATATTCTTTTGTCCTTATCATCTGTTGATAGTTTTTATACACCTGACCTAGAACTGTATTTCTTATTAATCGTAAATGCTCACTGATGCGAAGTAATTTCCATGACTGAAGTTTAGTTGCTTCGATTTCCACTTCTATTGTATGTAAAGGGGTATGATGTTCGCGGATTTTTTTTAATGATTTAGTAAAGTCGGATGGTTCATT
>NZ_JARFVC010000049.1 GCF_029193815.1 Cytobacillus sp. S13-E01 | reverse complement strand
ACTCATTTTCTGTCATTTTTAAACTACCGCCTTATCAATTATATTGGTAGTATCATTGTTGACAGATTAATTCCATACTAAACTGCGATGAACCTTAAATATCCAAGTTATTTCCTGATTTCCCCTCACACCAATCCAATTATAATTAGATGGAAGGCACTTACTCCTGTTCAAGTCCTAATAAGAAGTGATCCTATCGAAAAGAATACCATAAAACAATTTTTAAGAGATATTTTCCTAGAGAAAACTTGCTATGTTGCAATCCAAAAGTGTAGACAGTGGCGTAGTTGCACTTAAATGGGGCCTTGAGCTAGACATCAAAATTATGCATTAGATTGCTGGTTTTGTTACCGTTTTTTATTTTCTGCGGAGTTTCGGGCATCAGATTGCTCTTTTGGTTACCGTTTTCTATTTTTTTCGAAGTTTCGGGCATCAGATTGCTCTTTTGGTTACCGTTTTCTATTTTTTGCGGAGTTTCGGGCATCAGATTGCTGGTTTGGTTACCGTTTTTTATTTTCTGCGGAGTTTCGGGCATCAGATTGCTGGTTTGGTTACCGTTTTTTATTTTTTTCGAAGTTTCGGGCATCAGATTGCTCTTTTGGTTACCGTTTTCTATTTTTTGCGAAGTTTCGGGCATCAGATTGCTGGTTTGAAATGCGTAGGGTGCCCGGCTATCGGCGCGTCGATTAATACCCGCCGCATCCTGTATCGAACATCGACATCAGCACACCCTGTACAAGTCAAGCATATGACGATCCCTTTAAGAAGGTGGTTTTTCCTTCTTAAAGGAAATGGTTTTCAAACTAGCAGGACAATATTCCTGCCCCTCTTGTTTTTATTTAACTTCAATAATGAATGGGAAAGGGAAAACATTATCCCTAAATTTGAATTCCGCCCACAATTTGTATAATCCTGATTTGTCAAACTGGGTTTTAAACACTGTCTCATGTTCAGATACTGGGTGAACATGAATAAATTGCTCCACATCTTGATCTATGACGACAACATGACCAAGTGCACCTAAATATGGTTCTGGAATTGCATTTACAATATTAAAAGAGAGGGTAATTTCCTCCCCAACTTTTAAGGGATTAGTTATTAATTCAACAACATTCCCATCCATTTCTTTTTTATAAAATTGATCTTTTTTTAAATTAGCAGAACCTAGCGGGAGAATTTGCGAATCGGAGGTCACTTTAATTCGGATTGGCTTAATATGATACTCCTTTCCTTTAGGGTTTATATCTACAAATGCCGTATATGAAGAGTTAGATAATGAGATATTCATCTCGTAATCACCGTTATTTACTTTTTTTGGATGTAGATGATAAAATTCAATTAAATCATTACTTACGACAATTAAATGCATTTCTTTTTCATGTGTTAAACCTAATGAAGGTGCGTTTCCGTTATTATCTGCAACTTGTATACTTAACTTTTCATTCTCGTACGATATAGACACATTCACTTCACTTTTTACAACATTTGTTAAATGGTGATCGTGTTCATTGGAATGCTCATGGTGTTGGTCCATTATTATCTCTCCTTTTTATTCGGTCCTTGTTTTTTTACGGAAAAAAACTTCCGGTTCCCAACTGTTAAATGGATGAGATCTGAACTGGGCCGGTTCGATTGATACCCGTGGAGCATGTTTTGGCTTATTATCTTTCTTTGCTGCATTCTCTAAGGATTTTCTAATCGGTTCCCAACTTTTAAGGTACATAACAATCAAAAATAAGGAAACGCCTGTTACCCCAAAGACAATCCATGGAAGAGGACTTGCTTCTTCTCCTACACCAAGCAGTCTTCCACCGATTGATTTTCCACCAGCTTCACCTAATCCAGAAACCACATTCGCTAAAGCAAAGAATAGACCGATCATTTCTGCTTTTGATAATTGAGAAATGGTACTATCAATTGTCGGTAAAATGAGCATTTCACCGATGACAAAAATAGCACCGCTAATAACTAGATGGAAAAACGCACTTGAAAAATACAATGATGTAATTCCAACCGTTATAAATAATACTCCCACACCAAGTGCTGACAATGGTTGAATGCGATCAATGACTTTTTTAGTAATCATTCCCTGTGACGAAATCACAATTAAACTATTTATTGTCCAAATTAATGCAACGTTTTTAGGTTCTGGAAGAATAACCGTTGCTATAAGGGGTAGGGCTAGGGATAGTTGTGCATATAATGCCCAAATGAAAATACTTACTAAACTAAATACTAAAAATGGTTTATTTTTAAGCGCTTCCCTATAAGCACCTGAGGGAATAATAGGACACGAAGCACTGCCACAATTTTTAGGTAGTAAAACCCAGCTTTTTACAGCTAGTACCAAATAAATTACACCAGCAATATAAAAGATCATTTTACTGGAACCTGCTATTAGAAAAAAAATAATTAACCCCGCTATTCCTGTTCCTATATTAGCTGCTACTCCTCTCATTGAAAATGCTGTAGTTTGTGTTTCACTAGAAGCAAGTGCTGCAATTGCGGCCTTTGTCGAGGGAGCATTTAATCCTGTTCCCAATCCCATTGTGACTGCCATAGATAAGAACAGCACATAACTTGAAAAAAAGCCAAATCCTATTGAACCAACAGCACTTATTAAAGCTCCTAGTCCAATAATAAATCTTCGCCCTATCCTGTCTGCCAATACTCCACCAAGGATACTCCCAAATTGAAAAGCAATCGCGATACTAGCTAGAATAGTGCCAATTTGCACCAGGGTCAAACCAGCGTCCACTTTCAAAATAATCGGTAACATGGGCATGACCATATATGTACCTAAATGGGATAACAAAACCCCAATAAGTAGAATCAACAGAGGACGTTCAAGCTTCAAGATCTCTTTTATTCCCATCTCATTTCACCTGTTGTTCTGTTGCATGACTTACAATGCCTTTATCCGTTGGCAAGTGTTTTGCCATTAGTCCTACATCTATAGTTTTTAACATGGGAAGACCCTCCTTGTTTAGTTCCTTTCTAACTTGCCCTTCTAGATGATTTTTATTTAAATCATGACGTATTTACAATAAGCAACAATATCAAAGTGAAACTTTAAAGTAGCACTAGTCTGGATGAGTATCCTCTTGCAATAATTGATTGTTCTTCTGTTCAACCCTTGTTTTATCAAAAATCAAAAGAATTAGGACATTTACCCATACAACAAAGAGAATACGACATATCATGTATTACTAAGGTAAATGGAGGTGTTTAAATGAGTGGTGCAGTTGCAGGTGCTGGTGGAGGATTTGCCTTACTTGTGGTTTTATTTATCCTACTTATCATTATAGGAGCAGCATATGTTGGATATGGATATTAACAATTAAGGTTATCCTTTATTATCTTTTAAAAAGGGGACTAAATAAGCTAGTCCCCTTCTTGAATGTACATAGAAGCCGATGTTATTTAAGCCATTTTTCTACATGCTTCTGCACACTCACGGCAGATTTTAGCACATTCTTGACAATGGTCATCTTTAAATTTTTCACAATGGGCTGCACAAGCCTCACAAATAACAGCACAAAGCTGACAGTGCTGTGCTGAAAATGTACTGTTTCGAGCCATGTAAGCTACTGACTGTAAACAGATTTCTGCACAATCATTAAGGATTTGAATGCATTCTATTCTAGTTTGTACATCTGGTTCTTGAAAGCAAGCTGTTGAACATTCTTCGCAAGCTCTTGCACATCTTACACAAGCTTCAATACAAAAATCCATGTTTGTTGGGGATGTTGACAATATACCCATTTGTTTAACCTCCAATATAATTTTATCTGAGTTATCTTTTCTACAATTGTCTAATTTTATTCATTAATTGTCAGTTGTTTATCCTCATTACTTTTTCTACCTGTTATTAGAATAAGACATTGCATGCTTTTTCATAGATAGTTACTTCAGTTTACTTTAGCAAAATGTTTGCACTTCCTTAAATTCCGCCATTAACCTAGTGTATTTGTCCATTTCAATACTCTATGTCGATTCATATAATGTCATATGGTTCATTAGGATATGGAGGTGAAAGAATGTCAGTTAGTCATTTTCATGAACTTTGTCAAAGATACAGAGGTAGAGCTGTTGAAGTTAGAACCCATGATGGAAGAACCCACAGAGGTATCATTCAACATGTAAGCAACAACAGAGTATATTTAAAACCACTTGGAAACCAAAGAAACTTAGGCGGTTTTGGTTATGGTTATGGTGGATATGGCGGATATGGTGGATGGGGCTTTGGGCTAGCACTTGGTTCTATCGCCGCATTAGCTTTACTTCCACTTTTCTTTTGGTAGGTCAGTTTCTTACTAAGCAATTTTACAACGGTTAAAATAAGAAAAGCGCAGGGCGCCCGCCTTTCGGCGACAATCATAAGACGGTTCCATTAAGAAGGTGGTTTTTCTTTCTTAATGGAACCGTCTTATGCCCTCGAGCCGATGGCGCCCGGAGCTAGACACTAAAACCTTTTATACTTTCTTTTAAAAAAGAGCATGCCTGAAAACTAAGTAGTTCGGTTATTAAGTAGAAAACTCAATTCAACAAGTTAAATAACCAGCCAATTTACACAATTTTTGCCAACTCAAAACGCATAGAAAACGCAGTGGTTTTAACAATAAACCGTTCCGTTTTGAGGTACATAACGGTAAATTGACATTAGAAATGGCATACGAATCGACGTATGCCATTTTCCTTTTATATAGGGATTGATAATACCTCTTATAGTAAAATAAAACCACTAATGACAAAATAAATTTAAAGGACAATGCTTTTTGGACACTCAAAATTAAATGTCAATTGGGATGACAATTCTTACACATTTCCATATACATCAGAAGTCATCTCCTAAATTTAGTAACCATGATCGTTAAAATAAGAGGAGATTTTCCGGTTAAACTGCGTAATAAGGCTTGGTTCGGGGTATATAAGCGGAGGTTTTCCGCTTAAGCAATGCAAAATGATCTATTTTGACGTTTTTTGTGTAAATAGTCGGAATTCTTCCGTCTATTTAAGCTATTTTAAGTGCTATTTCGTAATTAAGAGAAATTTCTCCGCTTATTTATTAAACCATGCTGATTCCCTAATCTCTTGGTCCTTGAGGGTTCGCTCTTTACTCCAAGCCCAAACTTAACTAAATTTCGGTAAGGAGTCATTACACCCCCGTTCTTTCCTAAAACAATCGCTATCCGTAAGGCGATTTGCCTTGTTTTTGGCAAGTTGAACGAAAAAAAGGTTTGCTCCCAGGTTTTTGCTACATCAACTGAGAACCCGAACCGATCTCCCCGTTTTCTTCTGTCATCGGGCGATCTTCTGCATGACGATAGATTGTTGCTGTACTAGAATTCAACCAACCTTTAGGAGGGTTGTTGCATGCCAGTATAGATTCTCCAAGTATTGTAGTAGTTTCTGTTCTTGAATTAATGATTTCCTGCTTATACGCTTCATTATAACGACAATTCACTGATTTCCCCGCAAAATTGATCAGAAGTTCAGCACCTTCTAATGCCTCGATGATTACTGATTTATCATGCCAAGAAATATGTTGGTGCCATATACTTGATTTACCTCGGTGCATCTTCTATTTTTGCACGTAAAGAGATAAAAGATGACAGTCTAACAAATGAGAGGGAATTTGATAACAAAAAATCAGCCTTCAAACAGGGATTATTCTCAAATGTGCTTAATCCAAAGGTTGCCATGTTTTTCCTTACATTTTTACCGCAATTTGTAATAGCAGGAACGGACACAACCATTCAACTTGTATCTATGGGCGTTATTTACACGATTCTTTCAATCACATGGTTTTTTGTCTATGTCTTTTTCATTAACTATTTACGTGATTGGTTGATGTCGCTTAAGGTTCAACGAGCCATGGATAAAGTGACAGGGATTATCCTAATAGGTTTCGGTCTAAAATTGGCGTTTGAAAAACAATAGAAATTAAAAATATCATTAATAAATAAATCGATAATCATACTAAACTGCCAACGGACTGCCACAATAAGAATAGGACAGTCCGTTGTCGTTTTAAACCTGATAACGCATCTTTAAGTATATCAATATTACTCTATAATTTTAATTCCCAGCATTTGAGCAAACCCGATTGCTTGTTCAGGGGACACTTCACATCCCTTTAAATCTTCTAGGGAAACAATAAGTTCTTGAAATGTCGAACTACTGATATCCACACCTTTAAGGGGTGTTCTGGTGAAATTGACTTCATTTATATCACATTGCTGGAATTTTACGTTAGTAAACTTACACTCGTAGTAATCCGCACTTCGCAGTGAACAATGATCAAACTTTACTTGCTTTAAACTAGCATAACCAAATGTACTTAAATTCAAGTTACAATTCTCAAACAAGACATTTCCCAAACTGCCTTCTGCTAGATTGATACCTAGTATTTTAGAATCTTTAAAATGAACCCTTTGCATAATACCCCCCATAAAATCCGCGTTTGATAGGTTGCAATCTTCAAAAACAACATCGATTAGCTCAATATTAGTAAAAGCCACATCACTAAATGTGACATTCCTGAATACAACCCGCGAAAGTTCAATTTTGTCCATCGTTTCCCTAGTGATGGAACAATTAGCAATAAGACAATCGTTAAGATAGGGCTCGTCCTTATAATAGATATCTTGAAAGTTTGCAGAAGCTAAATTCGCTGGTATTTTTGGCTGATCAATTTTAAATTTTCTAGACATATTTTCACCTTTATCCTTTTACTCTTTGTTTAATAATATATTTTCTATTTTATCGACTTGAATTTTTTTAAAAGATACCCTATATAGCTACTCCATACATTGTTCTCTACCTACTAACTTAAGTATATCCGATAGTTGCTCGGCTAGTAAGAAAATCGTCTCACCTATGGTAGCGTTTATTGCTCAAAAGAAACATATTATCGCAGCCGCTGGTGGCTGACCTAGTTGGTACCCTTTCTGGCGCTGGAGGCGAGTAATATCCCTTCTTCACCGGACCTAAAGTTTTTTTTAGGTTTTATTAGGATTTTGGTCTAAATCTAACGATTATCCTATATTTTATATGAAGGATACAAGATGAGCATTTTTTGTAACCCATACCATATGAAAAAGGTGAGACCAAAATGTTTGTTGTTTATTTTTTCGATAACAAAAATCTTTTATTAACTCAGCTGCTTAAACATGTCCCAACCGTCGGTGAAGATTTAACCATTAAAGGTCGTAAAGGAAAAGTTTCAAGTGTTAGTAGTATTGATGAGAGAAAAATTCATGTACAAGTTATCTTAGAAAACGTTAATAAAAATAAACTTATTGTAGATAATTCAAAAAAGAAAAAAAGGTAAGTGAAATTGGCTTTTCTTTCTCTAAGCGTAATAGTAGCATTCAAAGAAAACTACCATTTATGTTTTAAAAAGACGATTGCAATTAAATTTAGGTCATATTAAAAAGGAACGCACATGTTAGATCATGTTTGTCTATAATGTGCGTTGTTTTTCACCTTCATTAGTGAAACATTACCCTCTTATTATTTCGATGAACATACGTAGTCTATATATAGGTTAGGAAGTGATGACATGTGCGATCATACAAGCGAGGAAATTGGATGGGTAACATACAAAATTGTAGGAGCATCTTTCCCCGTAGCTATCAACTATGTATTATTGCATCGGCTTTTCATAATCATTAATTAGAAGTTTAATTTCATCGTTAACTGATATTTTTCCAGGTCTTTCAACAGAGCACACAATTCCTCTTCGTTTTTTCCCCGCAATGATAAACTTTTTGGCAAGGTCAGGCATGTCACTATATGCCTTTTGTATCTCTTGACCAGGAAACTTACATGGAAGGTTCTCTCCATTATTAATCAGTCCTGTTCCGTCTGGAAATAAGAAACGAGATCCCATCGTTAAGGTAGTAAAATGAGAAATTCCACTAACAAGAATATTTGCCCCCAACCATTCAGGCTTTATTTCACTTACACCCAGTTCCTTCGCAATCAACCCGCAGTCTTCAACTGATACAATACTTATCTGTCTTCGATTAAATATCTCTGTCCCTCTTTCATACATAGGCTGCCTTACACCAGCTTTATCAGTTATCCCAAAATGGCGATCCCCAGGGATTCCTCCAAATTCAACATTAACGTGTGAAACACGGTTTGTGACAAACGTTTCTGTGTTTGATGCTTTTAAAATAGCTTCTACTTTTATAATCACTGTTTTCATATAAACACTTCCCTTTTTTTGTAATGCCTTAAAAATCATTAGATACTATTAATTATCATTCTAAAACACTTTCACAAAATTGTCACAATCTTTCATATTTCCATGCCACCTTTTAACCCACTCGTTTCTATGCAGCCAGTCCCTTGGTTTTCCCGCAGATTGTTGATAGATTATGAAATCATCGGGGGATTAGATCACTATTTTTCATAAGTATCACTTACTCTGTTAATGATAATAGTTAAACGAATAAAAAAATGGTGGTGTGTAATGTTGTGAATAAGACTACTGCAACTGAAATAAATGTTTTTAAAGTAGCAGCTACTTATATTGGTACAGTTGTTGGAGCTGGGTTTGCTTCTGGACAAGAGGTTTTACAATTCTTTAGTGCATATGGTATGAATGGGATCTTGGGAATTATTATTTCTACTTTCCTATTCTTCTTCTTTGGATATACCATTTTAATCATAGGACAAGCTCTAAAGGTGAACTCTTATGTTGAAGTTGTACGGTTTTCAAATGGTAAGTTTCTAGGGACTATTATTGATATAATCATCACAATTTTCCTATTTGGTGCATTGGCAGCAATGATTGCTGGAGCTGGAGCAATCTTTGACGAGCAATTTAACATATCACCATTATGGGGAACATTGTTAATGGCAATTATCTCTCTCCTTACCGTTATAACTGGTATTAAAGGTGTAATTAATGCGATTAGTTATGTTGTACCTGTCTTATTAGTATCCGTTTTTTTTATTGCAATTTACAGCTTATCTATTAATCCTATTACATCTGCTGATTTACAGATTGCAAATACATTGGAAGGTGCTGCCCCAAATTGGGTCATATCAGCACTTAACTATACTTCCTATAACCTCGTAATTGCGGTGGCCGTACTTGCTCCAATGGGGGCAAAAGCAAAATCGCGAAAAACGCTTTTCTGGGGTGCGCTTTTAGGGGGACTAGGGCTTGGTGTAGGGGTAGTTGCTATTTTCCTTAGCATATTAACAAATTTAGATATTGTTGTTAATGTTGAAGTTCCAATGATCATGATTGCTTCTACAATTGCCACCTATATACAGATTATTTTTGCAGTTGTGCTATTTGCAGAGGTCTATACAACCGCTGTCGGAAATTTATATGGCTTTGTTTCAAGAATGAACTTCATACCTGACCGTTTTCATATTTGGGTAATAGTGGGCTCAACTATAGCTGCTTTTTTAGTAAGTCAGATAGGTTTTTCAGCCATGGTGAAATATTTATATCCTGCTGTAGGGTATGGTGGCTTGCTATTCTTTGCGGGGTTACTTTATGTTTGGATATTTAAACGGAGTGAGTTAAATGAACGAAGTAAATAAATGCCACCAATTTAAGGCAAAGTTAATGTTCAGAAAAGGGCATATAAGCCAAAAACCTTCTACCTTTGGTTCCCGTTTTTTATTTTTTGCACGATTTCGGGCATTAGATTGGTGTTTTGGTTACCGTTTTTAATTTTTTCCGCGTTTTCGGGCATCAGATTGGTGTTTTGGTTACCGTTTTCAATTTTTTCCGCGTTTTCGGGCATCAGATTGCTGTTTTGGTTACCGTTTTTTATTTTTTTCGCGTTTTCGGGCATCAGATTGCTGTTTTGGTTACCGTTTTTAATTTTTTCCGCGTTTTCGGGCATCAGATTGCCCTTTTGGTTACCGTTTTTTATTTTTTTCGCGTTTTCGGGCATCAGATTGCTGTTTTGATTACCGTTTTTTATTTTTTCCGCGTTTTCGGGCATCAGATTGCCCTTTTGGTTACCGTTTTTTATTTTTTTCGCGATTTCGGGCATTAGATTGGTGTTTTGGTTACCGTTATTAATTTTTTCCGCGTTTTCGGGCATCAGATTGCTGTTTTGATTACCGTTTTTTATTTTTTCCGCGTTTTCGGGCATCAGATTGCTGTTTTGGTTACCGTTTTTAATTTTTTCCGCGTTTTCGGGCATCAGATTGCTGTTTTGATTCCCGTTTTTTATTTTTTCCGCGTTTTCGGGCATCAGATTGCTGTTTTGATTACCGTTTTTTATTTTTTTCGCGTTTTCGGGCATCAGATTGGTGTTTTGGTTACCGTTTTTTATTTTTTCCGCGTTTTCGGGCATCAGATTGCCCTTTTGGTTACCGTTTTTTATTTTTTTCGCGATTTCGGGCATCAGATTGCTGTTTTGGTTCCCGTTTTTTATTTTTTGCACGATTTCGGGCATTAGATTGGTGTTTTGGTTACCGTTTTTAATTTTTTCCGCGTTTTCGGGCATCAGATTGGTGTTTTGGTTACCGTTTTTTATTTTTTGCACGATTTCGGGCATTAGATTGGTGTTTTGGTTACCGTTTTTAATTTTTTCCGCGTTTTCGGGCATCAGATTGGTGTTTTGGTTCCCGTTTTTTATTTTTTGCACGATTTCGGGCATCAGATTGGTGTTTTGGTTACCGTTTTTAATTTTTTCCGCGTTTTCGGGCATCAGATTGGTGTTTTGGTTACCGTTTTTAATTTTTTTCGCGTTTTCGGGCATCAGATTGCTGTTTTGATTACCGTTTTTTATTTTTTCTGCGTTTTCGGGCATCAGATTGCTGTTTTGATTACCGTTTTTTATTTTTTCCGCGTTTTCGGGCATCAGATTGCTGTTTTGGTTACCGTTTTTTATTTTTTTCGCGTTTTCGGGCATCAGATCGCCCTTTTGGTTACCGTTTTTTATTTTTTTCGCGATTTCGGGCATCAGATTGCCCTTTTGGTTACCGTTTTCAATTTTTTCCGCGTTTTCGGGCATCAGATTGGTGTTTTGGTTACCGTTTTTTATTTTTTCCGCGTTTTCGGGCATCAGATTGCCCTTTTGGTTACCGTTTTTTATTTTTTTGCACGATTTCGGGCATCAGATTGGTGTTTTGGTTACCGTTTTTTATTTTTTTCGCGTTTTCGGGCATCAGATTGCTGTTTTGGTTACCGTTTTTAATTTTTTCCGCGTTTTCGGGCATCAGATTGGTCTATTTATTACCGTTTTCCTATTTTTTGGGAGTTATATTTTGTTTTTGATCTCTGACTCCATGATTCCAAGGTACTTTAGTAACTGATCCCCAGATTGTTGATCTATTATGCTGTTTCTAAAACAAAAAAAGAACAAAAGCGCAAGGCGCCCGCTTATCGGCGACAAGCATAAAAACTCTAAGTTATACACAACCTTACAATTTTATAATTTCCTAAACAATGAGAAAAGCACAGGGCACCCCGGAGCTAGATATAAAAACTAGGTAAAAACTTTTATACTTTTTTACCTTCTCTAGAAAAAAACCATTCCGTCTATGTAATCATACAAAGGAATGGTTTTTGTTATAATAGATAATTCATTCTCAAAAGTCCGTAAATTTCATCAATCTTTCATTTTAACCGGTGTTACGACTGCATACAGACTTTCTGTTGTATCTTTTACGTTAATTTCAACAACTTTATAGCCATATCCATTGTTGTTTTTGTTATTTAATATTGTGTTTATTTGATTTCCGTTCATTTCCTGCTCATCCTTTCAACTAGACTCACACAAGAACTATACTATGCTCGTCATTCAAATAGGTGTCATACTTTTATTAAAAATTTAATAGCTACATTACTGTGTTTATCTTTATAATATTAAACAGCTTTTCCCTCGGCATATCTAAACCGGAATTTTGGAGGATGACATTGTTGTACTAATCCCTTAAATTCACTTAGGGGCGTGGTGCAAACAACATTACCGAAACACCAATTAGACAGATACTCGCACCTATCCAATCATAGAAATCGGGTGTTTTCTTATCAATTCCCCACCCCCATAAGACTGAAAGGACGATAAACACTCCACCATAGGCTGCATACACTCTCCCGAATGTTGGAAAAGTTTGAAATGTAGCAATAACACCATACAAAGCTAAAGCTATCCCTCCAAATATACCCCAGTAAACTGGCTTACCCTCTCTTAACCATAACCAAATAAGGTAGCCTCCGCCTATTTCTGCTAATCCTGCAAGTATAAACAAAACAATTACATATAAAATGAAAACCACTACCTTTATAAAGACTATTTTTTCAAATTCTGATCTCACTCTTGATCCCTATTTTTTTTCGATCCAGCCCTTTCGTCATTATGGTTTTATCTTCTTTTGATATACGTCATCGGTACTGTTGTTGCAGCTCTACCTATGCATTCATCATTATGGTTTTATCATCTTTCATTATACTTTTGCTTTCGACTAGAGTTTATAAAAATCTACACCTATATCTGTACCTACCTACAATTTAGTGTATAAATTATTAGATTTCAAACATTATTCATTTTTTTATGCCCTTAGAAAGAGGCTTCCCATTGCTGGGCAGCCATTTGTTATTTATCCTTTACTCTAAGAAGCCGTAAACTATTTAACGTTACAAGTAATGTTGCTCCCATATCTGCAAATATGGCTATCCAAAGGGTAAGCCATCCAGGTATCACTAATAGCAATGCTACAAGTTTAATTCCTAATGAAAAAGTGATGTTTTGCTTAATAATCGCCAATGCCTTTCTACTTAACTTTACCGTAAATGGTAGTTTTCCTAAGTCATCCGCCATCAAAGCAATATCAGCTGTTTCTAATGCTGTATCTGTACCCGCACCGCCCATTGCAACGCCAACAGTGGATGCGGCAAGGGCTGGTGCATCGTTTACCCCATCCCCAACCATTGAAACACGGTCATGGTCTTTTCTTAGGTCTTTAATAAATGTTAGTTTATCTTGTGGTAGAAGCTCTGCTTTTATATCAGAAACTCCTACTTGCTTTCCAATCGCGTTTGCAGTCCCTATATTATCTCCTGTAAGCATAATTGTTTTTTCTATACCTAACGAATGAAGTCTTTGAATCACTTCGCGACTGTTTTCTCTTACCTCATCAGCAACAGCTAGCAATGCTACTATCTCTGTTGATGTTCCAGCTACCATCACCGTTTTTCCTTGGTTTTGTAATTCCGATATACTTTTCTTTAATTTCGTCGGAATTCCGTCTGATAGAATTTCAGCAAATAGGTTCGGGCTTCCAACATAATACGTTTCATCTTTAATTTTTCCTTTTATTCCTTTACCTGTAATGGAAGAAAAGTCTTCTATTGCAACGGTTTGATAAGCCAAATTTTTCTGCTTTGCTTTTTTCATGATAGCTGCAGCCAATGGATGTTGAGATCGATTTTCTAAAGCTGCAATAATTGTAAGCATTTCATCTGAATCTGTTTCTAGTTGTGGTACAAAATCAGTTACTACCGGGATTCCTTTTGTTAAGGTTCCTGTCTTGTCAAAGGCAATAGCTTTTATTGCTCCCATCTCTTCTAAATGGATTCCACCTTTAATAAGGACACCATTCCTAGCAGCGTTACCAATTGCTGTAACAATTGATACAGGAGTTGAAATAACTAATGCACAAGGACACCCTACTACTAATACAGCTAACCCTTGATATATCCATGTATTCCAATCTCCACCAAATAAAGGAGGGATTACTGCAACACCTAGTGCAACCAAGATGATGACAGGTGTATAATACTTCGCAAATCGATCCACAAAAGCTTGAGAAGGAGCACGCTCGGCCTGGGCTTCCTCAACTAAATGAATAATCTTTGCAATTGTCGTATCATCCACATGTTTGGTAACCTTAACTTCAAGGAGACCTTCTGCATTTAAAGTTCCAGCAAACACTTCATCATTGGTTGTTTTTGAAACAGGTACCGACTCTCCAGTAATCGCCGCTTGATTTATAGCTGAATTTCCTTTAACAACTATTCCATCCATCGCAATCTTTTGTCCAGGCTTAATGATCATGATGTCTCCGATTTTAATGTCATCGACCGCAACCATCATTTCTTGATTTCCTCTTCGGATTAAAGCTTCTTTTGGGGCAATATCCATTAAAGAACGAATCGACTGCCGAGCTTTATCTATTGAGTAAGTCTCAAGAGCTTCACTTATTGCAAATAAGATAACGACTGCTGCTGCTTCTCCCCATTCACCAATAATAGCGGCACCTATGACAGCGATTGTCATCAATGTTTTCATATCAAATTCAAAACGGAATATATTCTTTAATCCTGTGTTAAATAACCGAAAGCCACCGATTAGAATGGAAGCCGCATAAGCTACTACCGAGGCGATATTCTCGTCACCATATAATTGTCCAGATAACCAACCCATTAATAAGAAAATAAATGCGGCGATTACCGTAGAATGCTTTTTCAAAAAAGGTTCTTTCTCCTCTTCAAAACGGTGCTTTTCATGAATTATTTTTAAATTTTCAAAAGCTCCAGCTTTTTCAAGTTCTTCTATCGTTACCTTACCATTAACAGTCACCTTCGCAGCACCAAAATTAACAATTGCATCTGAAACACCATCCAGGTGTTTTACGTTCTTTTCAAACGTAGTTGCACAGCCTGCTCAGGTTAGTCCTTGTATTCGATAAATGTTTTTTTCTGTTGTTTGCTCTAACGCTTTATCCAAGTATTTTCCCCTCTTTCTCATGAGTAAAGGCCAATTGTATTAGTTGTTTTACATGTTCATCATCTAATGAATAGAATACTAATTTGCCTTCTTTTCGATATTTTGCTAACCCTAAATTTCGAAGTAATCGTAAATGATGAGAAGCAGATGATGTTGTACACCCAACTATATTAGCTACATCACATACACACAACTCATCTTCTTCATGTAATGCAAATGCAATTTTAACTCTTGTATCGTCTGCTAAGGCTTTAAACATCTTAGAGACAGTCAGAGTATTTCGTCTAGAGATAGACTCCTTAACTCGATTAACTTTTTCTTCATCAAAACAAGTAATTTCACAAACATCGTTATGCGTCATTTGATATCACCCCTTATTCAAACATCTATTTGAATATTAGTATATGTACTTTATTCCAAATAGTCAAACGATTGTTTGAGTGTTGACCTTAAAATTTAATTTTGAACCATATTTCGTTATCATTTTTAATTAGACCTTTTAATGGTTTCCTTTCCTGCTGTGGAAAATGTGGATTTTCTTTTGCGAGGTATCCGAACACAACACAAACAATTTAATTGAGTTGTTGAGCTACTCTCTAGTAAACTAATAGTAAAGGAGGGATTTTAATGTTATTAACTAAGATAAAAGATGTAACGCTGCCAGACTTAAATGGAAAGGCAGTATCCATCAGTGACTTTAAAGGTAAAAATACGCTACTGTTCATGTGGGCATCTTGGTGAAGATGTCGTGAACAACTGCCAGGTTGGCAGGATTTTTATGAAAAATATAGGGACCAAGATTTTGAAATACTATCAGTTTCGGTTGATATTCAAGGTGCAGAAGTAGCGAAACCGTATGCAGAAGATAAATCATTCACAACTGTGATAGATTCAGAAAATCAATTAGCCAATTATTTTGGCTTTAAGATTGTTCCAAATGGAATTTTTGTAGATAAAAGTGGGACGATCCGCTTAATTAAACAGGGGTTCAGCGTTACAAATAAGGAGCATATTGATGCGGTTGAAAAGCTAATACATGGAACAGTAGATCAAGTTGTATTAGATGATGAATATTATAGTCCTTCGAACAAGACGACATCGATTGAAAAACAACTATCTGAAACGAAGTTTAAGCTTGGAATGGAATATGCCAAAAATGGTAAAACTGATGAGGCACTAAAAGAGCTAGATCAAGCGCTTCTTCTTGATACTGATAATTTTCTAATAAGAAAACAAAGATGGTACATCCGTAATCCTGAAAAGTTTTCTCCGAAGATCGATATTGAATGGCAACAAAAACAATTAGCTAAAGAAAGAGAAAATGAAGCATTACTTAAAGACGGTATGGAATGTGGTCCGGAAGGTTGCATTATCCCGGGAACAACAAATGAAAGCTAATAATAAATGCACATTTCTTAACCCAATCTTCCTTAAGAATGCAGGACTATAACATTCAATTTTAGAAGTGAACAATCAGCCAAATTAATGCCCTAAATATTTAATAACAAGGGTGGATACACTAACCGGCAAACACTGTTGGTAAACACTAGTTAATGAGACCATAAAAAGACGTGTGTGAATCGGCACACGTCTTTTTGTTATTATTGGAAGAATTATCGGTCCTTTTAGAATTATTGATATCATTATTAATTGTCGTAAAGCTTTAAATTTTATTATCCTTTTTCATTAGAGCACTGTTTACTTGTAATCTTATAAGGAGTAACCTACTCCATTTTAGATGGTAATTGTCAGCCACCTTCTATACAAGTTGCGGTTGAACTGTCAACGATATGATTTAACTCCATTTGAAGGTTCACGAGAACGTCAGCCTCAATAAAAGTTTCCATTGCTTTTGTAGTAAGTGGGACTTTATATTTTTCAAAAATGGGAGCTGTAATTCCCCAGACATCAACTATCGCTTTTGGCGACATATTAGATTGTATTACCATATTAGCACCTCCTCTATTCTACTGGCGTGGTGCAAACAACCTTACCGTACCAGTCCCTGCTATTTAATATAACCTACTATTTATAATTTTGCATTTAAGCAGGATTATGGTAAAAAATATTTCTCATGACTAAATTAGAATAAAACTTTTTTTTGGAAGCATTCTATATTTTGTACAAACCACAAATAGGAGGAAAAAAACATGGCTAGTCAAATCGACACTAATAAATTGAAACAAGCAGAGGCAGCTTCTTCCATTGCAAAAGATATGATAACTTCAGCAATTGAACAATCTGCTGCTAACACCACACTAGCTTCAGAGGCATTAAAGCAAGCGTCAAATGAAGTTGCACAAATACAAACATTGATTAGTCAAGTACAATCGCAACTCCAAACTCAATCACCTTTATCAGAAGAATAAAATAAAATTAGATGATTATTGAGAGATTTTGCGAGGTTATTTGATATCAATAATAAGTATCCCTAAAATTAGGAGGTGATATTTTGGTCCGATTTTTCAACCCAGTTGATCCAAACAAACGAAATAATAGAGGAATTGATAAACAATTACATGGTGGCACGATGGAAAGTGTTGATCAAGTGTCAAATGCCATTGCAAAAGCAGTAGGTAACATTGGTGTTGATAATGAAAATAAGAAATAGCGCCTTTTTGGCGTTATTTCTTATTTTCCAATTTCTGTTAGATTTTTCGATCTATCACCCTTATTGTTTCACTAGTTTCATTTTAAAAATAAACAGTTCCACTTTTTTATCATTATTAATTTAATATTACCACTTGCCATCTTCGATACTTCAAATAAACCCTGATTAATCCCTTTGATAGGCAAATCTGACCCGCTTGATACATATAGGATCTTACGTATTTGCTTATACGATTCGTATTCGAACATAAATGGGTTTGGTAATAAAGTAGAATCCACAAACTCTAACCCTTATATGTCCAAAATATTGTGGGAATAATTATGACTAATAGCTCTTTATATCTTAGCGTACCGTTGTATTTGATATAGACCCTGGAAAAGGTATAATTAGTAAGGTATAATATGTATTCTGGTTTCTTGTCTTCGTTTGCTGACTCTCTTTTTTAAGAAACCTATTCTTAAATCCCCCCAATTGTAGCAATGTTTTTATCTTGTAACAGTTTGGTAACAGTTTTTTAATAATATACTGATAAAATATCAATACTACGTATAGGATTTTAGTTAACGTTAAATTTTACCAAAAATAGCCAATTGTTTCTTAAATTATCAATAGATGTTCACGTTAAATAATGATATTGACACGGGAAGGAAATTATTTTAAATGAAGCTTAGTAAACTTATATCTCATCTTTTCACCCATAGAAAAATACCTGAAATTGATATTAACAGTATTCAATTTAAGTCAACCTTAGTTCGAAAAGGAGATGTGTTTATTGCAATTAAAGGATACAACGAGGATGGGCATAATTATATTAAAGATTCCATATTAAATGGGGCTGTTGCGGTTATTGGGGAAAAAGACATTAAGTCACTCTCTGTACCTTATTTTCAGGTCAAAGATTCAAGAGAGGCATTAGGCCAAATAGCTGCTATTTATTATAATCATCCCTCTTCTGTACATAACATGATTGGAATTACAGGGACAAATGGCAAGACCACGACCGCTTATATGGTTCGTCACCTATTACAATCCTCCCAAAAATCCTGTTCTCTTATTAGTACAGTTACAAATTATATTAATGGAATGGAATTGATCGCAACTGCTACAACACCTGATGCATTAGAATTGCAAAGGATCTTAAGCTTAAGTAGTGACGAATTTGCTGTAATGGAAGTATCCTCGCATGGACTCGACCAAAAACGTGTAGAGGGGATTCATTTTGATTTTGGGATTTTTACAAATCTCTCCCATGAACATTTAGATTATCATCATGACCTCGATCAATATTTCAAGATAAAATCGGAGTTATTTTATAGATTAAAGCCACAAGGTGAAGCAATTGTGAACTCAAGTTCGCCTTGGGGAACAAAACTGATTGAGAAGCTTAGATCTGATGGCATTCCTGTCTTTACATTTGGGAAATCCCCTAATGATACGCTGCAACTCCACTCCTATGATGGAAATTCTATCATAAATGTAAGCTGGCAAGGGGAAAGATTGGATTTAAAACTAAATATGCCTGGAATTTATAATGTCCAAAATGCACTGGCGGCTATTTTAGTAGCATTACGAATTGGAATAAACTTCCAATCGATTAAAAACTCGTTCGAGACATTTACCGGTGTCCCTGGAAGGTTTGAGGTCTATAAGCATTCTTCAGGGGTTACATTCATTGTCGATTATGCACATACGCCTGATGGGCTGGAAAATTTTTTAAAAACAGTTCGTACCAATCACGATAAAAAGCTTATTCACATTTTTGGTTTTAGAGGGAAAAAGGACCTTTCCAAGAGAAAGTTTATGTTACAAACCTCTGTATTTTATAGTGATGAAGTTATTCTCACAATTGATGATCTAAACGGAGTTGAAAAAGAAAATATGGTATCCGAATTGTATGAACTCTCTAACCGTTGGGGGAAGGGAAAAACACGTATCATTGTAGACCGTACTAAAGCAATTGAATATGCTTGGGAAAACGCGAGCGATGAAGATTATATTGTTGTGACCGGAAAAGGTCCTGAAACCTATATGGAGCATTTTGCGTTACCAACAGAAACAGATGAGAAAACGATCAAATTCTTATTTGCAAAACAAGCGAGTCATAGTTAACCGGACATAGGGTCAGGTTCATTGTCCCGATTGTCTTAACCTTCAAATATTGATGACTAGTACAATGATTAAAGTGTTTTGTTAAAAAAGGTACAAAATTTTATACTTTCCTATCTTTTAAAAAAAGAGAAGCTTAGACACGGTCTAAGTTTCTCTTTTCTTCTAATTCAAGAAAAACAATAGGCTTGGACAAAAAAACTGCCCTATGTCCCTACATTATCAACAACATCTATTTATTACCTTGCTTCTTCACCGTCTTTATGAACGCTACTATTTGCAAGAGGAATACAATCGCAACGAGCAGCAGGAATGGTATTCTAAACCAATCTGGGGGTGGGACATTTTTATGAAATGATAATGTATAGTGGATATATAGGAAATAAGCTGTATGTATGGCACTTAAATAAAAGATTGTGTTTGCACTATAATGTAACCATTTCCAAGACCTTCCTAAGTATTTGAGTGCCCACTCTGTTGAAGTTGCCATTAAGACAATGGTCACAAGGAGTGCAACGACACCTATTAAATTTGCCAGTCCAAACCCAGGCTCTAACCGAACCATACGACCAAGTTCAGGCATGTATTCATACCCGAAAAAGCGAGAAATATCCCAACGCGCCCATCCATTCCAAACTAGAAAGCCATGAATAATGGCCATTACCCCAAACCAGATACCTGTATACTTTCGCCAAGGTAATAACTTTGCCGATAACGGCCAAAGACGAGCCAATGGACCCATCACGAGTGTTATAAACAATAACATAAATGCAGCATCTCCAAAAGCTTTCCAAAGACGCATGTCCCATGACCAATCTGGACGGCTTGTCCAAAATATCCATAAAAAAGCCGCGGCCAATACTCCAGCAATCGTATGACGTACAAAGTTGTTTTTCATACAAACATTCTCCCTCCACCAAAATCTCAACGATTAAAACATATTATAATGTGCACATAAAGTCAAACTTAATTTCCGCGGACCTGAGACTTTCAGTCATTTTATTTTTATACTATCTTACCTATTGAAAAAAAGAGACCACAATGACACTAGGGGGGTCAATTTTCCTAAAGTGTATTGTGGTCTCTCCGTTTCTCCGAACCAGTATATTAACATAATACTATTCTAGCATACATAAGTGTCTGTATCAATTTTATTTATAGGCTATCGCTGCATGTACTGCTTTTTTCCATCCGCTATAGAGATTGTTACTAGTATCCTCATCTAAAATCGGTTCAAACCTACGAGCCATCTTCCATTGACTAGCAATCTCTTCTAAGTTACTCCAGAACCCAACAGCCAATCCAGCAAGACATGCAGCTCCAAATGCAGTTGTTTCACTAACTTCTGGCCGCTCAACAGGCACTCTTAACATATCAGATTGAAATTGCATTAAGAAATTATTTTGTACGGCTCCTCCGTCCACACGCAGTGTTGTTAAAGAGATGCCCGAGTCAGCTTCCATCGCTGTAAGAACATCCTTTGTTTGATAAGCTAATGATTCTAAGGTTGCGCGAATAAAATGTTCTTTTGTTGTACCACGAGTCAAACCAAAGACAGCACCCCTGACATCACTTTCCCAATAAGGTGTGCCAAGCCCCACAAAAGCAGGAACAACATAGACACCTTCTGAAGATGGCAGTTTCAATGCGTACCTCTCCGTTTCCTTTGCATCTTTAATCATTCTTAGGCCATCACGAAGCCACTGGATGGCAGATCCTGCCACAAAAATACTTCCTTCTAACGCATACTGAACTTTGCCATCGATTCCCCACGCAATGGTTGTAAGTAAACCGGACTTAGAGTGCACGGCTTGTTCGCCTGTATTCATAAGCATAAAACACCCCGTGCCATATGTGTTTTTCGCCATCCCTTTTTCAAGACAAGCTTGCCCAAAGAGTGCCGCTTGCTGATCGCCAGCCACCCCTGCAATAGGTATTTCATGACCAAAGAAATGATTTTTATCAGTTGTTGCATAAATTTCAGAGGATGAACGTACCTCAGGTAGCATTGATGAGGGAATTTGTAACACGTCTAATAATTCTTCGTCCCATTTTAATTCATGAATATTATACATAAGCGTTCGGGATGCATTCGAATAATCAGTAATATGGGTTTTCCCGCAAGTCAATCTCCAGATTAACCAAGTGTCAATCGTACCAAATAGTAAATCACCTCTTTCTGCTTTTGCACTGGCTCCATCAACATGATCTAAGATCCATTTGACTTTGGTTCCTGAAAAATAAGGGTCAATAAGTAAACCGGTTTTTTCACGGAATGTGTCATTCAAACCTTTGGCTTTTAAGTCATCGCATATGGACGAAGATTGACGTGATTGCCAAACAATCGCACGGTAAATCGGCATTCCAGTTTCCTTATCCCAAACAACTGTTGTTTCACGCTGATTAGTTATCCCAATCGCTGCAATCTGTTCTGCTTTAACACCTGCTTCTGATAAACAAGAAGCAATAACAGCTAAAATAGAACCCCAAATTTCATTAGCATCATGCTCGACCCAACCAGATTGAGGGAAAAATTGGCTAAATTCCTTTTGAGCAAAATGAACCGTTTCCCCTCTTTGATTATATAGAATCGCCCGTGAACTAGTTGTTCCCTGGTCCAGAGATAAAACAAACTTTTCCATATTAAACCTCTCCCTTATTTATTTCTATCACTTTCTATCCGGTTCAATTCCTAATACGTTTTTAGTTTTCAAATTTCTTCCTAATTTTCTTTTTTTGAAGAAAAAAGAGATACAAAAAGGCACATTTAATCCTCACTAAAAAAATAGTGATCTAAACGTGCCTCTCCTCATCTCAATGCAATTATTAACTTTGTTGCATTTATTATAGATGAAGCTGAAAACGAATACAATAATTTTAGTTTCTTTATACTAATGCACAGAAATTGTTAAAGCGAACTTGAAGATTCGATATATAAACAGTTAAGTTCACGTCTTATTGCTATATTATTCATCACCTACTCTGTCATCTAAAGCCTTACCTACAAAAATTACTATAATAGCGAATCTTTAGGTAATAGCGCTACTATTGCCTGAAAATCATAAATAAATAAACAATTAACAATACGTATTACCCGTACTTTCTTTTTATTTTTTACTTGTATAAAATACAGGAGTTATATCTACATCTTTTAGCCAAAGATCGTCATGTCCATCTATTCCTTTTTTAATCCATATATCTCCTTGATTTCCTTTTCGATACCAAGTAATATACGATCCTACAACCTGAGGATTACTATCTAATTCACCGCTTTTAGGGAAGGTAATTTGCTTTTGTTCACCTGATAGTATATTAATGACAAATAGACTGGTATACATGGTTGGAACTGGTCCCTCTTCCCACTCTTTTTTTTCCTTTGCACGAGCAACGATAACCTCTTCCTGGGCTAGCCAATCTAGATCAAGATCAACATATCCTTTAGGTGTATATTCCTTTTGTTGATTTAAGATCGGTATGTCCGCAACTTTTGTTTTTTTATCCTGTACTAGAAATCTACCCTCACCAGATATGTAGGCTAGTTTATTTTCTCTTGGAGCCCATTTCATCCAATCCTCATACCATAGCATCTTTCCGACAGATTGAAACTGGTTTCCTTTTGATGAAAGTACACAAAGTGTATTACTATCGTTTGACCATGACGCTGTAGGGATTGCTAGAAAACTCACCCAGTTATGATCTGCGCTCCACTTAAAATAACTTGCATTGATTGCAAATAAGTCATTAGTATTGGTCTTGATCGTATAAAATGGCTTTATTTTCTTTTCGTTCAGATTAGCATTTATTGGAACTTTAAAAAGATGAACAGGTTCCCATCCAGTAGGTAATAAATTGGATTGTGCTGACACGATGAATTCCTTTCCATTTGGAAACCAAACAAAATCACTGACACCAAGTGAAACATTCACAAAACCTTTCGGGCGTCCATTTACTATTTTTGTAACATTAAGTACCCCGCCAGCATTATATGCGATTTGATTTGAAACAGGAGACCATTGAAAATTTCTTGTTTTAATTGTTTCATATGGCTGGTAGCTTCTTTTTTGCTTTGTATCATATACATACAAATAGGTTGTTTCACCGTTTTTGTCACCATCTAAGTAGGCAATGAAACGACCATCCTGTGACCATTTTGGAGAATATACATGCCGACCTGTTGTAAGTTGTTGTTCTTTCTCTCCTTCTACCATCCAAAGCTGATTATCTCGTATAAAAGCAGCTTTAAGTGGCACCTCCGCCGTAGTAAGCTGTGAAAAAGAGAAACAGCTTATGAATAAAATAAAAAAGATCCTAAATCCCATCAAACATCCCTCCTGATTATAGGATGTCCGAACTAAGAAATATGATTTCTTTATTTTATTGTTTTGTAACGAGTCTTATCCAGTGAAATACTTGGGAAATTAGCTTGGAGATATAGGTACAAAATTTTATACTTTCATATCTTAAGAAAAAACACCTCATTATAAAAGAGGCGCTTCTTCTAATGCTTTATCATTGTATTTTATTTCAGGGTCTTTCTCAGAAAAATTTGCTTTTTTTCCAAAAGGGATTGTGCGCCGTATAATAAAAATACTTTATAAAATAAATATAAAAAAAACTGAAACTCATTTAATCTCCCAAGTCTAGCTATTGTTGCTTTTTCTAGAAATTTGGTTAAGATAAAAGCAAAAAAACTATCTACAATTGCATTGAGCAATAGAAATCTTTTTAAATTACCATACGTAAATTTTAGTATCCACATGGAACCAGGTAAAAATGGGCCTAAGCTAAAAGGTAGTTCATTTCTAATAAATGATTTCTGGCTATTCGCAATTTTGAGTGGAAAACACCTTCATTTAACAACTTACAAGGGTAGTAGTTTCAATTGGGCTTGTCAAGGAAAGCACTTGACAAGCCCAATTGAAACTACTAAATGGTCTGTAAGTTAAATGAAGGAGTTACTCTGATAACTCTGTTACCCTTAGGTTCAACCCACCGGCAATAAGATAGATCATTGTTATTAAGTTTTTAGTTGAACGGTATCCTCTTGCTTGTCGTTTGGCTGCTTGGATTAATCCGTTTGTTGCCTCAAGTATGCCATTATTGATACGACTCTTAAACCATTGAAGGATACCACCACGATGCTTGTGTACACTTTTGGCCACCTTCACCATATCAGGAATCTGGGATCGTCTTGCCCAAGAAAGCCATTCATCCAAATAGGCTTCTGCTTCGGAGACATCCTTTTGCCAGAACCGTTGAAATGCTACTTTCAGTTGATAGGCTTTCGCCGTCTTTAGGTCTTGATCCTTTAATTTAAGCAATGTTTCTTTTTGTTTCGTGTTTAAATTGTCTTCATTTTTTATCCATGCATACCGGCTATTTTTTAACTCGGGATGATCTTTTTGCTCTTTACGACGTGTTTCATCCACCGCCTCATTAATCATCTTCATGACATGAAATTTATCGAAGGTAAGGGAGGCTTTTGGGAACTGTTCTTCAGCCCCCTTGATAAAGGCTGGAGACATGTCAATACTGAATTCTTTAATATTATCGGGGTGGCCGCCATGAACCATTAAATCATGTTTAAATCCCTTTAATGTATGTTGATCTTTGCCCTCTGTAACAGAAATAACCTTACGCTCTTCAAGATCCATGAAGATAGAGACATATTCGTGCCCTCTTTTTCTGGATGTTTCATCAAATCCTACCTGCTTTACAGAGGAATAGTCTTCTCTTTCGCGTGCTTCATTTACATAATGATGAAGGATTGGCCAAAGAGTTGTATCATGTTCACCAACAAGATTTGCCACCTTTTTAACGGGCATAGCTTTCATTAGAAGGATGACGAACGCTTCAAAGTACACAGAGAAACCAGACCGTTCACGGGCCCAATTTGGTTTTATTGTTTTAGCAGATCCGTCACATTCTGGACAATCTGTACGTGGTAGTCTTGCATGAAGATAGGCTTGGTACTGAAAGAAATTTAAGTGTCTCCATGTTCGTTCACGTCCATGGTCATAAATACGGGCGGGACTGCCACAAGTAGAACACTCAAATTTGCTGCCTTTTACCGTTGAAGCATATATGTGTAATTCTTTATCATCGGGATTGAATTCTACATGATCTACTTTCCATCCAGGGCCTAAATTTAGTGCCATTTGTAATAACTCATTTTCTGTCATTTTTAAACTACCGCCTTATCAATTATATTGGTAGTATCATTGTTGACAGATTAATTCCATACTAAACTGCGATGAACC